>JBGMOD010000139.1:0-1224 GCA_041424235.1 Hyphomicrobiales bacterium | reverse complement strand
TCGGCGGTCGCATGTACCAGGGCACCCCGCGCGAGATCGTGGTGCAGGAAACCGTGATGTCGCGCGTGGGTGTCGACCGCGTGCTGAAGTTCGCCTTCGAGCTTGCGCAGTCGCGCCCCAAGAAGCACCTGACCAGCGCCACCAAGTCGAACGGCATCTCGATCACCATGCCCTACTGGGACGAGCGCGTGGCCGAGATGGGCAAGAGCTACCCGGGCGTGAAGCTCGACAAGTTCCACATCGACATCCTCACCGCGCACTTCGTGCAGCGGCCCGACTTCTTTGACGTGGTGGTCGCGAGCAACCTGTTCGGCGACATCCTGTCCGACCTCGGGCCGGCCTGCACCGGCACCATCGGCATCGCGCCGAGCGCCAACCTCAACCCCGAGCGCACCACGCCGTCGCTGTTCGAGCCGGTGCACGGCTCGGCGCCCGACATCGCCGGAAAGGGCATCGCCAACCCGATCGGGCAGATCTGGTGCGGCGCGATGATGCTGGAGTTCCTGGGCCACAAGCAGGCGCACGATGCCATCCTGTCGACCATCGAGAAGGTGCTCGCGCCCCAAAGCGGCGCACCGCGCACCCCCGATATCGGTGGGACGGCAGGCACCAGCGACCTCGGCAAAGCCATTGCCGATGCCCTTTGAGCCGCTTTGAAAAAGGAGTTCACGAAAGGCCCCTAAAATCGCGCGCTCCGCTGATCGGCAAGGCGCCGTGTCTTATTGACACCCTGCAGACCAGTGGTTGTAATCCTCGCTGGCAGTGCGCTGCCGAGGCGTCAGGCCTGCCAGGTTCTTGAGTCGCACACACCGCGGCCAGGTCGCAGCTGACGGAAGCCGACCAACTTTTTTTCTACAAGGGGCCCTTGTGAACAAGACCGAACTGATTGAGCACATCGCAAAAAACGCCGATATTTCCAAAGCTGCAGCGACCCGCGCGCTCGAATCCACCATTGGCGCCATTCGCACCACGCTCAAAAAGGGCGGCTCTGTTTCGCTCGTCGGTTTCGGTACCTTCGCCGTAGGTAAACGTGCCGCCCGCACCGGCCGGAATCCGCGCACCGGCGACGCGATTAAAATCAAGGCAGCCAAGATCCCGAAGTTCCGTCCCGGCAAGGCGCTGAAAGACGCGCTGAACTAAGGCGTTAGACTCGGAAAGTATTCCCGGTGGGGTGCTTAGCTCAGTTGGTAGAGCGGCGCCCTTACAAGGCGTAGGTCGGGGGTT
>JBGMOD010000138.1:0-64220 GCA_041424235.1 Hyphomicrobiales bacterium | reverse complement strand
CTGCGACTCGGTGGAGCCGAGTCTCAGAGAGGATGAAACGCACCGGCTCACAATTCCACTTCGGCGCATCTTCATCTGCGGGAGCCGACCTTGGCCTCACCGATGCTCGTCGCGCGTCAGGATGTCGAGTCCGAACCAGCCCCAGTACACGCGATGCCGCGCAATCAGGCCGCCTTCGATCTCCATCACCTCGAACAGGTCCATCTGCTCGCCATCGGGCGCCTCGCGGGGATATTCCCACAACACAAAGCGGCCATCGGTGAACAGTCGGTTGCGATGACGCCGCCGCGCCGCCGGGGTGGTTTCGAACACCCGCGCAATGAAGCGGCGCAGATTGTCGCGTCCCTGCACGATGCCTCGCTCGGTTTTCATCAGATGCCGCACCAGCGGACTTTCGATCAAGGCATCGTCGGCGTAGAGCGCCAGCGCTGCCTCCAGATCCTTCCGCCCGAGGGCTTCATCCCAGAGATGATAGATGTGTTCCGCGGCGCGCGATGGCGGAACCTCGGTCGAATGCACAGTCGATGTCATGGCGGTGTCCTTCGTGCTGGAGCGTGATGTCGACGCACAGTCTGGACGGACGCGCCAAGGCGTTGTTTCATGCAATCGTGAAACGTTGCACACCCCTGCCACGTTAAGACCAGACCACATCGAGACAGAGAGCAAGCAGCAAACGTCTCCAACCAAAAGACCGCCGATGTCCGCTCTTCGCGTCGCCCCAATCCAGGCCGGCTTTTCACGCATCGCCGACGCGCTCGCCGATCCGGCACGCGAGGCGATGCTGGCGGCGCTGGTGGGCGGACAAGCCCTGCCCGCCGGTGAGCTTGCCGCGGCCGCCGGCATTTCCGCACAGAGCGCCAGCGCGCATCTGCAGAAGCTGCTCGACGCCGGCATGCTCTCGGTCTGGGCGCAGGGCCGCTTCCGTTACTACCGGATCGCCGACGACGAGGTGGCGGCGTTGCTGGAAAGCCTCGCCAATTTCGCCAGGCGCAGCGGCGGTTCCACACGCAAGCGCCGCCCGATCGCGCCGGAGCTGTGTGCCGCACGCAGTTGTTACCACCATCTCGCCGGACGGCTCGGAGTGTCGCTGGGACGAACGCTGGCGCAGCGCGGCCTGGTGCGCATCCACGCGTCCTCCGGCGAATTGACCAAACGCGGTGAGGACTGGTGCCGCAGCGAAGGCATCGCGCTCGCACCCGCACGCAAGACATCCCCGAACAGCAAGGCGCCCCTGAGCAAGACGCCAGCGGTCCGGCTATGCCTGGACTGGACCGAGCGACTGCCGCATCTCGGCGGGCCGTTCCCGACGGCGGTGTTCGCGCACCTGATGGCGAAGCGTTATCTGGTCCGCCGCGAGGCCCATCGCGCGCTGCGGCTGACCGAGTCGGGGCGTGCGTTCTTCACCAGGCTCGGCGTCGATCTGGACTCGCAGGCCTAGCTAGCCCGCACCCAGCGCCACAGCGACATTATACGTCAGCAGGCTCGCCAGATACGCCAGCGCCAGCATGTAGCTGAAGGTGACGGCCACCCAGCGCCAGCCGCCGGTCTCGCGCTTGATGACGGCGAGCGTCGAGGCGCACTGCGGCGCGAAGATGTACCAGACGAGCAGCGACAGCGCGGTGGCGAGGCTCCATTGGCCGGCGAGCACCTGCCCGATCTGCTCGGCTGCTTCCTTGCCCCCCTCGATGGCATAGACGGTGCCGAGCGAGGCGACCGCGACCTCACGCGCCGCCATGCCGGGGATCAGCGCCACTGCGATCTGCCAGTTGAAGCCGAGCGGCGCGAGCAGCGGCTGAATCGCGTGGCCGAGGATCGCCGCAAGGCTATAGTCGATCGCCGGATCGGTGGCGCCCGCGGGCGGCTGCGGGAACGACGCCAGGAACCAGATCAGCACCATCATGGAGAAGATGGTGGTGCCCGCGCGATACAGGAACGCCTTCACCCGGGTGTAGATGCCGATCGCGATGCTCTTCGGCCGCGGCAGCTTGTAGTCGGGCAGCTCAAGCATGAACGGCGCCGGCGCATAGTCGCGCAGCATGAAGAACTTCACCA
This sequence comes from Hyphomicrobiales bacterium, assembly GCA_041424235.1. Classification (GTDB taxonomy): domain Bacteria; phylum Pseudomonadota; class Alphaproteobacteria; order Rhizobiales; family Xanthobacteraceae; genus Bradyrhizobium_A. The sequence goes on along the minus strand of JBGMOD010000138.1, from coordinate 62,168 downwards.
GGAACGACATGCCGAGCGCGCTGGAAATCCCGGCGACATAGAGCCCGAACATCACCAGTCCCTGCAGGTTGACGAAGCCCCAGACCGATTTCGCGGGAATGAACGCCGAGATGATCAGGGTGTAGACGGGAATGCGCGCCGAGCAGGTCATCAGCGGCGCGATCAGGATGGTGGTGAGACGATCCCTGCGGTTGTCGATCACCCGCGTCGCCATGATGCCGGGAATAGCGCAGGCGAAACTCGACAGCAGCGGAATGAAGGCGCGGCCATGCAGGCCGGCGCCGCCCATGATGCGGTCCATCAGGAACGCGGCGCGCGCCATGTAGCCGAAGTCTTCCAGCAGCAGGATGAACAGGAAGATGAAGATGATCTGCGGCAGGAAAACGATGACGCTGCCGACGCCGGAGATCACGCCGTTCTGCAGGAAACTCTGCAGCAAGCCGTCGGGCAGATTGTCATGCACCAGCACGCCGAGTGCATCGAAGCCCGACGACAGCAGGTCCATCAGCGGCTGCGCCCAGGTGAACACTGCCTGGAACATCAGGAACAGCACCACGATCAGCACCAGGAGCCCGCCGATCGGATGCAGCGCCACCGCGTCGACGCGCGTGGTCAGGGTATCGGGCTTTGGCGGCGCGCCGATGCAGTCGGCGATGATGCGGTCGGCTTCGCGCTGCGCCGCGCGCATGTCGGCGATGCTGGGCGCCGCCCACACGTTTTCGGTGGGCGCCTCGGCCCGCGCCGCCGTGGCGTCGACAAGCTTGAGCAGGTCCTCGGTGCCGCCCTTGCGCACCGCGATCGCGGTGGTCACGGGGACCCCGAGCCGCGCCGACAGCTTGTCGATATCGATCAGCACGCCGCGCCGCCGCGCGATATCGATCATGTTGAGCACCAGCACCAGCGGCCGGCCGGCGCGCTTGAGCTCGAGCAGCAGGCGGATGGCGAGCCGCATGTTGGTGGAATCGGCGACGCACACCACCACATCGGGCTGGGCTTCGCCGGCGAAGCGGCCGAGGACGACATCCCGCGTGATCTCTTCGTCCGGGCTGCGGCCGCGCAGCGAATAGGTGCCGGGCAGATCGACCAGGGTCACATGGCGGCCCGCCGGGGTAATGAAGCCGCCGGATTTGCGCTCGACGGTCACACCGGGATAGTTCGCGACCTTCTGGCGGCTGCCGGTCAGCGCGTTGAAGAGCGAGGTCTTGCCGCTGTTCGGCGTCCCCACCAAGGCAAGATGCAGGGAGCCGGCACCATCGATCCGCATGACGTCAGTCCACCGCCGCAACCATCACGGCCATCGCCTCGCGCCGGCGCAGCGCAACGGTAACATGATTGATCCGCACCGCGATCGGATCGCGGCCGATCGCGCCCTCGTGCAGGATCTCGATCGCCGCACCCTCGACAAAACCGAACTCGATCAGCCGCTGCTCCAGCTCGACCGCGTCGAGCGCCGAGGTGGAGGCCGCGGTCTCCAGCGCCGTGACCACGCCGGCAAAGCCGCGTGCCGCATCGCCGAGCCGGATGTGGCCGGAAGCTTGCTGATCAGGAGTCATGTCAGAAGTCATGGGCCGTACGTCGCAGCCGTGCCCTCCCCGGTCAAGCGCCCTGCCGCGGCTTGTGATCGCCGCCGTTTAGAATGCTTATAAGTCAAGGCAATCGTTGAGGGATATCCCGACAAGGATGGGCGCAAGACACCCCGCGCGGCCGCGGGCACAAGCTGTCGATCACGCATCCGGTTTTCTCGACCACCGTCCGCGGCGCGCACCCCGGTCTCGCACCCTGCCATCGCCCTCATTTGCCCGACGCGTCGGCACAATAATAAAAATATCTTTTATTTTCATACACTTAATTCGATCGAAGGAACCGGCAGGGGCGCCCCGCGTTGATGCACACGCATTGAAAGCAGGTTTTGCAGGGGTTTGGGCATGCCGGTCGGTGATCTCAAGGCACTCGTTCTCGGCGCCAGCGCCGACCGCAAGCACATCGTGCTGCGCACCGACGCGCCGTGGCGCGGCCCCGACGCCGAATTCACCTTCGGCATCGAGGAAGAGTATTTCCTCGCCGACGCGGAGACCTTCGAGGCGCCCGCGTTCACGCCGGCCGGCCTGTTCGAAGCGGCGGGCTTCGCCACCGGCGGCCAGAGCACGCAGGAGTTCATCCAGTCCCAGGTCGAGGTTGCGACCAACGTCCACGCCAACATGCGCGACGCGTTGCAGGAGTTGCAGTTCCTGCGCCAGGAGGTCGGGCGCGTTGCCGCGCAGTACGGCCTCGTGATCATGGCGGCCGGCACCCACCCCACCGCGATGTGGAGCCAGATGAACCCGACGGCGAAAGACCGCTATGTCGACATGATGGACGACCTGCAGATGATCGGCCGGCGCGACCTGGTCTGCGGCATGCACGTGCATGTCGAGCTGCCGGATCCGGCGCGGCGCATCGACGTGATGCGGCGCATGATCCCGTATCTGCCGCTGTTCCTGGCGTTGTCGAGTTCGTCGCCGTTCTGGCACGGACGCAACACCGGCTTGAAGGGCTATCGCCTCGCCGCCTATGACGAGTTGCCGCGCAGCGGCATTCCCGAGCTGTTCAGCCGCGAGCAGGAGTACACCGACTACGTCGACGCCATGATGCGCAGCGGTGCGATCGCCGACGCCAGTTACATCTGGTGGATGATCCGGCCCTCGTCCGGCCACCCGACACTCGAACTGCGCGCCGCGGACTGCTGCACCCGGCTGCAGGATGCGGTGGCGCTGGCGGCGCTGTACCGCACACTGGCGCGGCGGCTGTTTCTCGATCCCGCGATCAATGCCGGCATCGGGGCGCTCGACCGTGCCCTGGCGGTGGAGAACAAATGGCGGGCGCAGCGGTTCGGCGTGCAGGGCTCGTTTGTCAGCCGCCATGGCGCGATATCGGTGGCCGAGGTGCTCGACGAGGTGCTGGAGATGGTCGCAACCGACGCAGCCGCGCTGGATTGCGCCGACGAGATCGCGCATTGCCGCGCCATCGTGCGCGACGGCACGTCCGCCGATACCCAGCTCGAGGTGTTCGAGGAAGCCGGCCGCGCGCCGGTGGTGGAGGCGCCGTTGCGGCAGGTGTCGCGCTGGATCGCCGAGGCTACCGTGCAGAGCGCTGGAACCGGACCCGCGTGGCTCGCGTCAGACCTGCGCGGCGAGGCGCGGCCCGCGCTTCAAGCCAACTGCCCATGAGGGTGCACGGCGCGACCGACGGAGTATGCTCGACCGGCGGCGCCGTGCTGAAAGCTGAGTAATGCAATCCCCCAGCAATCCATCTGTCGGCTAATCAACCAAACGGTTCAAAGATTTTTTTGATTTTTTTCGGCCGCCGCAGCCGCCTTCCGCCGGCACGGAATATCGCTACAAAAACAGCACCATCAGCACTTCATTGCGATACCCGGCGGCACTTTTCAGTGCCCGAGGTTCAAGTCCGTAAACCTCGAAGCCGAGGTTTTCATACAGCGTCCGGGCCGCGTCGTTGCCCTCGACCACCGCCAGGGTGAGCTGCTCCACCTGTTCGCGGGCTGATGCGATGATCGCAGCCATCAGTGCCCGCGCGACGCCGCGTCCGCGGGCCGATGGCCGCACATAGAGCCCCCAGACGAAGGCCTTGTGATTGTCCTTCGGGCCGCTCTCCGGCTTGAAACCGGCCAAACCGACAATCCGGTCGCCCGCGTAGGCACCGAAGACCTGCGACGTGGCCAGCCGCTCCGCGAACGCCTCGATCGGCCGCGCCACCTCGGCATCATAAACGGAGCCGAATGCCTCCGGCTCCCGCGCCAGCGCCGCGAGGCGGATGGTGCGGTAGTCCTCGGCGTCGGCGCCATCGAGGCGGCGGATGGCGATCGCCGGTCCGGCCGGCTGGCTTTCCATGACGAACATCCCTTTGAGCCGCGATCCGACCAGACCCGTTTCCTACCAAAGGCCGGGAAGCAGCCGGTAGCGCACCCGCCGCGTGTAGGCATCATAGCCGTCGAGCCCGGCACGCAGCACTTTCTCCTCCAGCGGAATGCGCGCGCAGAGCAGCAGAACGAGAACGAACGCGACGACAACGCCCCACCACGACCCCAGCAGCAGCGCCATGCCCGGAAACAGGAACAGCATGCCGAAATACATCGGATGGCGCACGAACGCATACGGTCCGGTGGAAATCACGGTCTGCGCCCGCTCCTTCTGGATCTTCACCACCGGCGCGGCAAAGCTGTTTTCGCGCATGACGCGAAAAGTGAACCAGACACCGAAGCCGAGTACGAAGCCCCCGACCCATTGCAGCCAGGGCGGCATCTGCGACCAGCCGAAACGCACCGTATCGAGCCCCATCAGCACCAGCCAAACCAGCATGGTGGTGCCGAGCGCCCAGACGAACATCTTGTCCGCGAGCGGCTGATCCTTCTGGATCGGCGGCGCCATCCGCTCCTTCAGCAGCGCGGGATCGTAATGCGCCATCGCCAGCCCGCCGACCAGGCCGACGACGATCATGCCGATGGTGAAGACCCAGGCGGCGGCCCAGTGCAGCGTCCCCGCGCCCAGGAACAGCAGCGCTCCCATGGCGCCGAACGAGAGCACGGTCTGAACGAACATTTTCATGATCATGGCGAACCTCATGCAACACGACGGCCGGTCTGGTGGAACCGATCCTTGGAACTGATCCTTGGAACCGATCCTTGGAACCTGTCCGTGAAACTTGTCCCGTACCGACCACTGGTCTATTATACCGACCATCGGTCTGTTATTCAAGATTCGCCGCGCTAGGGCCTGCCGACACGTCCCGCGCACCGCACGGAGGGTCATGCCCCGCATCGTCAAACATCCCGAGGTGCGCCGCGCCGAAATCCTGGACTGCGCGCAGGCCTTGTTCCTGGCGCGGGGCTATGACCAGGCCAGCCTCAATGATGTGATCGCGGAGGCCGGGCTCTCGAAGGGCGCGTTCTATCACTACTTCGCCTCCAAGGAGGACCTGCTCGAAGCGCTCGCCGACCGGCTGGCGCGCGCGGCCCTCGCCACCGTGCAGGACGTGCTGGATCAGCCCGGTCTTGACGCGCTGACGCGGCTGAACGCGCTGATGGCGCGGCTGCGGCAGAACAAGATCGAGAACGCCGCCGCCGAGTGGGCCCTGTTCGAAACGCTGTTCCGCCCCGAAAACCAGGTGCTGTTCCACCGCATCAATGTCGCCGCCGGCGCACTGTTCCACCCGCTGCTGACCGCGATCATCGCCCAGGGTGTGAAGGAAGGCACGTTCGACACCTTCGACCCCGAAGGTGTTGCCGACATGATCCTGCAGCTCGGCGGCTCGACCCGCAGCATCATCGCCGACATGGTGCGGGCGGATGCGGACCGCGGCATCGCCGCCACCAAGCAGGCGATCCGCGCGCTGGAGCAGCGCATCAAGCTTTACGAAATTGCGCTCGATCGCATCCTGCGGGTGCCGGACGGCAGCGTGCGGCTGGCGGCGCCGGGGTATGTGCGGACGGTGATGACAGCCCGGCACAACGCGGCCCCGGTGAGCAAGACGCGCGCAAGACGCGGAAGCTGAGGCTGCGAAGCGGAACAAGGCTGCCAACACGCCCGCGTGTCACGCCCACCATTGCCGTCGATGATGCGGCGTTTGTCGCGCGTCTCCAAACGCGTCAGTCCGCGGTGTCATCCTTGGCATCGCCCAGGCTGGGACCGCGCAGGACCTTCTGGCTCTTTCTGCTCATCGCGGACTTGTTCATGGGCGTCTTGCACATCGTCACCGCGTCCGGCGGTGCGATCCGATCGAAGATCGCGGCCAGCTGCTGGTCGTCGTCGACCGTTTCATTGGCGACATCGGCGGGCAGCGGCACCGGCAACCGCAATCGTCCGCCGCTAATCGTCCGGGTCACCAGAATGCGCCAGGTCATGCCGAGTGGCGGCAAGCCCAGGGGATCCTTGGATTCGAAGGGAATCAGGTTCCGCAACCTGTGACTGCGATCGGGGTGCTTTTCGAACCAGACGTGATCGACGTCCGACGCGGGATCCGCGGCCTTTTGGCCGGTGCGGTCGTCATCGGAACCGTGATGGGCCGCCTGAGGGGGGTTCGGATCTTTCATGTCCGCTTCCTCTTGTTTTTCTGATCGTGATCTTCTTAACAGCACACGGGCATCAAGGTGTCTGCGACTTTTAGCTAAGGCCGCTCACGGACTTGTTGCTTGCGAGACACGTGTGCGGGCGCGAAGAAGGTCGCCGGAACGAGAAGAGAGTTCAAAGCGTCGGCAGAAAGCGTCACGGACGGCACCGCAGCACCGCGCGCGATGACACGCCTCACCTCTCCGGATCAATCAGGACCGTAGTCTGAGGCGAGGGTCAATGCCGAAGTACTTCTTCAACACCCGTATCGGTGACGATCTCGTCCGGGACACCGACGGAATCGATCTGCGCGACCCCGATCAGGCCTGGGACGTGGCCCGCACCACGATTCGCGAGTTGCTCGACAGCGAGGGGCAGCCGCGGCACCTGCTGACGGCCCATCTCGAGGTGACCGACGCCAAGGGCCAGGTCGTGCTGGAATTCCCCTTCACGGAAGCCTTGTTCGATCCGTCCGGCGATTCCTCGCTCAAACACTGATCGCGTCGCCGCCAGACATTTTTGGAAACATTTTTTTGGCGAACGCGAAGCGCGGGCGACAGCGCTGACGTTCATCATGGTCAGCAAAACTGGCTTCGCACCATGCAATCCCGCCCTCATTCTGGTCGCATTGCCGGATCGCGGGGAAATTTCTTCTGATCGCGCGTGCCGTGGTCGCGGCATCACGGGTTTCGCCTGCCGCATATCCGCTCCGCGGAATCCGCACACACGTTTGCATTTACAACCCACAAGTGCGGAACCACTTGAAAAACTGCGATGAGTTGTGCTTGTTGCGACTCCGCCTTCCCCGCTCCTTCGCCAATCCGCCGGAACATCATGCTTCGAACGCGCTGGATCATCCTCGCCGTGCTGTTTGCGGCTCGCATGTCCATGGCCCTGCAATTCCAGACCGTCGGATCGAGCGGACCGCTGCTGGTCGATCAGCTCGGCTTCAGCTATTCCGACATCGGCACCCTGATCGGCCTTTATCTGCTGCCCGGCGTCATCATCGCCTTTCCCGGCGGCGTGCTGGGGCAGCGCTTCGGCGCCAATGTGGTGCTTGGCGGGCTCGCCGTGATGGCGATCGGCGGCGTGATCATGGCCAACAGCGCCTCATTCGGCGTCATGACACTGGGACGGCTGATCAGTGGAACCGGTGCGGTGCTGCTCAATGTGCTGCTGACCAAGATGGTCGCCGACTGGTTCACCGACCGCACTGTCTCCACCGCACTGGCGATCCTTGTGACCAGCTGGCCGCTGGGAGTCGGCCTCGGACTCGCCGGAGGGCACAGCATCGCGGCTGAATTCGGCTGGCCGGCGCTGATGTATGCCGGCGCTGCGATCTCGCTCGCCTGCCTGCTGCTGGTCGCCGTGGTTTATCGTCCGCCGCCGGACGCTCCGCCGGCGCAGGCGGCGGCGTTCACGCTGCAACTCAGCGGTTATGAATGGCGGATGGCGGTGATCGCCGGGGCGATCTGGGCGGTCTACAATGTGGGCTTCATCGCTCTGATCAGTTTCGCGCCGGAGTTCTTCGTCAGCCGTGGCTACACGCTGGCGCAGGGCAGCTGGATCGTGAGCCTGCTCGGCTGGTTCCTGGTTCCGATGATCGTGCTCGGCGGCTATCTCGGCGCGCGGCTCGGCCGCTCCAACCTGCTGATGGTCGCAGGCTTCATCGTCTCGGCAATCACGGCAGCAGCGCTGCCGTTTGTCAGTGCGCCGGCGGCATGTTTTCTCGTCATTGCGCTCGCCGCGGGTCTTCCCGCCGGCCTGATCATGGCGCTGCCGGTCGAGGTGCTGCGCGCGGAAAGCCGCGCGTCCGGAATGGGCGTGTATTTCACCTGCTACTACGGCGGCATGGCAGTGCTGCCCGCACTCGCCGGCCGGCTGCGCGACAGCATGGGCAGCACATCGGCGCCGGTGTTTTTCGCCGCCGCCATGATGGTGTGCGCGCTGGTGCTGCTGGGCGTTTTCCGCGCGCTGCAGCGCTGAGAACACCGGGCGGGTCCGCAGATTCAGTCCACGCCGTCCACGTCCAGCCTGGCGCCGGGTTGCGACAGCCGATCCGCGAGCACGCGGACCTTTTCATCGGTCCAGTTGCTATCGTTGATACGCAACGACCCTGTCGTGATGGGCTCGCGAACCACGGACCTCAGCAACACCTGACCGTCGACGCGAAGCAGCGTCGCACGCCCGATGTGGTCCTCGGTGAATTTTTGAAAAGCTTGCCGGGATGCCCCCGTCAGCTCGATTGCGAGAACCGCCTGCCCCGAGGGCTCATGAGCCACCCAAGCGGAGCTAATGTCGATGCTGAGGGGGTCGGCGAGGCACGCCGATGTCATCAACAGATACACCCCCGCGATGGATTTGATGTTCACCATGAGATGTTTCGACATGACATGCCCCCGCATCCATTGCACGACGGCGGATGATCATGATGGTGGTTGCGGACGTGCCTCACCGGCACGCCCGCAACACGTAGGCTTACGCCGCGCTGAAGCCGGCGATGGCCTTCACTTCCAGGTACTCTTCCAGGCCGAACTTGCCCCACTCGCGGCCGTTGCCGGACTGCTTGTAGCCGCCAAACGGTGCGCTGCGATCGTTCGGCACGCCATTGAGGTTGACGTTGCCGGCGCGGATCTGCCGGCCGACTTTGCGCGCGCGCTCGACGGTGCCGGCCGAGACGTAGCCCGCAAGACCGTAGGGCGTATCGTTGGCGATCTTTACCGCATCCGCTTCGTCCTTCGCGCCCATGATAACCAACACCGGCCCGAAAATTTCCTCGCGGGCGATGGTCATTTCGTCAGTGACGTCGGAGAACACCGTCGGGCGAACGTAAAAGCCTTTGTTGACGCCCTCAGGCAAGCCGACACCGCCGGCAACCAAGGTCGCACCCTCGTCGATGCCCTTCTGGATCAGCCCCTGTATCTTGTCCAACTGCGTGCGGTTGACCACCGGACCGATCGTGGTGCCCTCGGCGCGCGGATCGCCCGCCTTGGTTTTGTCGGCGACGTCCTTGGCGATCGCCGCGATCTCCTTGATCTTCGCCTGCGGCACGATCATGCGCGAGGGCGCGTTGCAGGACTGGCCGGAGTTGTTGAACATGTGCATCACGCCGCCGGTCACCGCCTTCTGCAGGTCGGCACCTTCGAGGATGACGTTCGGCGACTTGCCGCCGAGCTCCTGGCTGACGCGCTTCACGGTCGGCGCCGCGCGCTTGGCGACGTCGATGCCGGCGCGGGTCGAACCGGTGAACGAGATCATGTCGATGCCCGGATGTTCGCTCATCGCGGCGCCGACCTCAGGGCCGAGGCCGTTGACCAGGTTGAACACGCCCTTCGGCACGCCGGCTTCATGGAGAATTTCGGCGAAGATCAACGCCGAGGTCGGCGTGAATTCCGACGGCTTGAGGATCATGGTGCAGCCGGCCGCAATCGCAGGCGCCACCTTGCAGGCGATCTGGTTCAGCGGCCAGTTCCACGGCGTGATCATGCCGATGACGCCGACCGGCTCGCGCACCACCACGGCGGAGCCCAGCGGCTCCTCGAACTGGTAGTTCTTCAGCACCTCGAGAGTGGACATGATGTGGCCGAGGCCGGCGCCGGCCTGGAATTTCTCGGCGAACGGCAGCGGCGCACCCATCTCGTCGGAGACCGCGGCGCCGATGTCCTTCATGCGGGTCTTGTAGATTTCGACGACCTTGGTGAGTAGCGCGACGCGCTCTTCCCGGCTGGTCTGGGAGAACGTCTCGAACGCCTTCTGAGCGGCGGCGACCGCCTTGTCGACGTCGGCCTTGGATCCCAGCGCAATGTCGTACATCGGCTCTTCGGTGGCCGGATTGACCACCGGCGTGGACTTCTTGACGACGGGATCGACCCAGGCGCCGTCGATGTAGAACTGCATCCGATTGACCATGATTTTTCCTCTCCGAGTTCGTTCTAACCAAGCCATTTTTGAGGTGAGTTTCATTACCAGACCGGGCGGCAAAGACGAAGGCGGAAAAACGCCGGGCTGGGTTGAAAGCGTCGAGGTTGCGGCCTCAATTGCGGCGAATGGCGCGCGACCTCCGCCGCTTGACGGGCGCGGTTGCCGCCTGCGGCAAATTGGCCGCGATGCCGCCCAGGAAATTCATCACCTGGGCTTCGATGATGCTGTCGATGGCGTCGTCAAGCGGCATGTTGTAGATGAAGCGGCGCACGCCGAGATAGAAGATCTGGGCATGCAGGCCCCAGACCATTTCGATTTCCATCGATGTCATCGGCACGTCGCGCAGCGAAGGCCGGCCAAAGTCATGGCGCAGCTCGCCGATCACACGGCTGAACAGCCGCTGCTTGAGGAAATCCAGATAGCGCGCATTGAGATCGAGCTGCCGCAGGCCGGCGAACATGAAGAGCCGCACCCATTCGTAGGTGAGGATCGCCGCAGCATAAGCCCTGTAGAACGCGATCAGGCGCTCGCGCAGCGGACGGCCGCGGTCCACCACCAGCTTTTCCCAGTCCGGATTCCAGCGATCGAGGAAGATGTCGCGGCACACCCGCTCGATCAGCGCGTCCTTGCTCGGAAAATAACGATAGAGCAGCGGCTGGGTGACGCCGAGGCGCGCCGCGAGTTCGCGGGTCTGCCCTTCAAAACCCTTGTCGGCGAACAGGCGCGCCGCGGCGGTGGCTATGGTCTTGGCGCGGTCGGCCGGATCGAGACGCTGGCGCGGCAGAACCTGGGCCCCGAGATGCGCGCGCGGCGGTTTTGCGGGCATGCGCACGGCTGTCCGCTGCGGCCGACCGAGCGCCACGGCAGCGGACCGGCGCTCGCTCTTGCGCGTCATGACGGGCCGATCTGCTGCAGCCACGCCCCGAACACGCTCTCGGCCTGGGTGGACAGCCGGTCCGCCAGCGCCGTGGTCGCGCTGCGCAGCTCGGGCACGGAAATGCCTGATACGGCGAGCTCCACCGCGTGGCCGACATACCATTCCTCGAGCTGGCGCGGTTCGGCCTCGAAATGGAATTGCAGCGCCAGCGCGTGGCGGCCATAGGCAAAAGCCTGGTTGGCGTAATGCGCGTTGGAGGCAAGCCGCACCGCCCCTTCGGGCAGATCGAAACTGTCGCCGTGCCAGTGCAGCACCCGCGCGTCATCGCCGGCGAGGCCACCGAGGCAGGACGCCGCGCCCGCCTCGGTGAGCTCGACCGTGCCCCAGCCGATCTCCTTCACGCCACCGGCGAACACCCGGCTGCCGAGCGCCTTCGCCATCAACTGGCTGCCGAGGCAGATGCCGAGGGTCGGCCGCTTCTTGCGCAGCCGCCGTTCCAGCAGTGCGATCTCCTCCGTGAGGAACGGATACTTGTCGATCTCGTAGGCGCTGATCGGCCCACCCAGCACGATCAGGAGATCCGCATCGGCGATCGCGGCGTGAGACAGGTCCTCGACCGCGGCCTCGCAGAACGACACCGCCCAGCCGGTACGATCGAGCAGCGGTGCGAGCAGCCCCAGGTCTTCGAACGCCACATGGCGGAGCGCGACGGCAGACCGTTGCAGACGACGCATATCCGATGCTTCCCGTGAATGATGTGAGTCCCGACGAGGCATCGTTATATACATCTGAATATATCGATCAACACCTGCTGAACGGTCCCCGGAGCAGCCGCGTGAAACGGCGCCCTTCGGGCCGCCCGCGCTCCCGGCGATTTTATTGTGCGGCGGGGGATTGCCGTCTTACCTCGCAGCCCGCTTCCGGGCTATGATGCACCGGCAAGCCGCGTGCCCTGCACGACAATCAAGCCAGCCGAACAGCGAGACCCGCGATGTCGAAATCCGCCGCCCTCCCCTCCCTCAGCGTGCGGATCGACCTCGACTCCGAAGGGCGGATCGGCCCGGGCAAGATCGAACTGCTGGAGCAGATCAAGGCCTGCGGCTCGATCTCGGCGGCGGGCCGCGCCATGGACATGTCCTACAAGCGCGCCTGGGACCTGGTCGACGAGATCAACCGGATCTGCGGCCATGCAGTGGTGGAACGGCAGACCGGCGGCAAGCATGGCGGCGGCGCAACGCTGACGCCGTTCGGGCTGTCGCTGATCGAGCGTTACCGGCGGATCGAACGCGCCGCCACCAGCGCCGCCCACAAGGACCTGGTCGCGCTGCGTTCCGACATCGGCGGCGGCCGCAAGGTCTCGCGCGGATAAGCACCTCGGCGGGTCATCGCGCGCCGGATGCCGATGCACGCGGCCTTCGGGCCTTGGTTGTTGTCCCGTTTGTCTTTTTGGCTGCATCGATGAGAATGCGGGGGCCGGCCCCTTCCGCGGCCAGGCGGTCGTCCGCATTGCGTAGCGGACAATCCTTCAGCGACAGGCAGCCGCAGCCGATGCAGCCGTACAACTTGTCGCGCAACGCCGTCAGGTCCTCGATGCGGGCCTGCAGTGTCGCGGTCCAGCTCTTCATGGCCCGCGCCCAGTCCCGCGCATTGGGGGTCTGGTCCGGCGGGATGGCGGCGAAGGCCTGCCGGATCTCCGCCAGCGGAATGCCGGCACGCTGCGCGATCTTGATGATGGCGATTCGCCGCAGGATGCCGCGGGGGTAACGGCGTTGATTGCCGCTGGTGCGCCGGCTCGCGATCAATCCCTTGGTTTCGTAGAAATGCAGCGTGGAGACGGCGACGCCGCTGCGCTGTGCCACCTCGCCGACCGAAAGATCCTGGAGGATCTTCATCCGCACGCCTCTTGACCTCAACTATGCTTGAGGTTCTATACAGCCTGTCGGCTTGCTGGTGCAAGCTTTCCGCGTCCGCGGAGCCTTGTTTCGGAGCCGACATGCCGTCCGCCATTCCCCTGCATCACCGCCCTTCCCTTCGCCGTTTTGGACCGATGGCGATCGCCGTCGTCGCCCTGCTGTGCCTGTTTGCCGCCGTCTATGCGTGGCGGGCAGCGCGGCTGGCGTCGGCGAACGTCGCCTATCCGCATCCGCCGACGCCGGTGTCGGCGATGGTGGTGCGCCCGGAAATCCTGCCGCAGTGGATCGAGGCCATCGGATCGCTGCAGGCGGTGCGCCAGGTGACGCTGTCGCCGGAGGTGGCCGGCCGGGTGGTCGCGATCAACTTCGAAGCCGGCATGAACGTCGCCGAGGGCGCGCCGCTGGTGCAGCTCTACGATGCGCCGCAGCGGGCGGAACGCGACGGGCTGCTGTCCCGCGGCCGCTTCGCGCAATTGCAGAACAAGCGCTCGCAGGGGCTGGCGCCGTCAGGCTTCGTCAGCCAGGAAGTGATCCAGCAGCGTGAAGAAGAGCTGATCCAGGCCAAGGCCGCGATCGATCAGTTGGAGGCCCAGATCACGCAGCGCGCGATCCGCGCCCCGTTCGCCGGCCAGATCGGCATCCGCCGGGTCAATCTCGGGCAATATGTCAACGCCGGCGATGCGCTGGCGACGCTGACTGCGCTCGACGCGCTCTATGTCAACTTCACGGTGCCGCAGCAGCAGCTGTTCAGGCTGCATGTCGGCGGCGCGGTCACCTTCAAGACCGACGCCTTTCCGGACCGCACCTTCCAGGCGACCATCAATGCCATCGAGCCGATCGTCGCGCAGGACACTCGCAATGTGACGGTGCAGGCGGAATTCAGCAATCCGGATCTGCTGTTGCGGCCCGGCCTCTACGTGACGGCGAATATCGAGCTGCCGCCGCGGCCGGACGCCATCGTTCTCCCCACCACCGCGATCCAGACCACGGCGTCCGGCGACAGCGTGATGCTGGTGCGCGACGGCAAGGCCGTTGCCGCACCAGTCGTCACCAGCCAGCGCATCGGCGACCGCGTGGTGGTGGACCGCGGCGTTGCAGCCGGCGATCAAGTCATCACCGTCGGACAGTTGCGCGTGCAGCCGGGGTCGCCCGTCGCCGTCGCCAATTCGACCGTATCCCAGTAACGGCGGCCTTCCATCATGTCCTTCACCGACCGTTTCATCCGCCGTCCCGTTCTCGCAACCGTCGTCAGCCTGCTGATCCTGCTGGTCGGCGCCAGCGCGCTGGTGTCGTTGCCGGTGCGCCAGTACCCGAACCTGGAAAGCGCCACCATCACCGTGGAGACGAGTTTCCCCGGCGCCACCCAGGACGTGATGCAGGGCTTCGTCACCACGCCGATCGCGCAGTCGATCGCCACCGCCAACGGCATCGAATACCTGACCTCCACCTCGACCATGGGCAAGAGCCAGATCAAGGCCAAGCTGGTGCTCAACGCCAATGCCGACCGCGCCATGACCGAAATCCTGGCCAAGGTGCAGCAGGTAAAGTACCGCCTGCCGCCGGGCGCATTCGATCCGGTGATCAGCAAGATCACCGACGGCGCATCGGCGGTCCAGTATATCGCCTTCACCAGCGACACTCTGGGTATTCCACAGATTACTGATTTCGCCACCCGGGTGGCGCAGCCGCTGCTGACCTCGATTCCCGGCGTCGCTTCCGCCGACCTCTACGGCGCGCAGCAACTGGCGATGCGAGTGTGGATCGATCCGGTCAAGCTCGCAGCGCGCGGCCTGACCGCCGGCGACGTCGCCGCTGCGCTGCGCAGCAACAACGTCCAGGCCGCCCCCGGCCAGCTCAAGGGCGACTCCACGGTGATCAACATCACCGCGGCAACCGACCTCAACGACATCGAGGGTTTTCGCCGGATGGTGATCAAGACCGGCAACGAAGGCCTGGTGCGGCTGGCCGACGTCGCCACCGTGGAGATCGGCGGCCAGAACTACGATTCCGGCGCCCGCGACAACGGCCGTCCGACGCTGTTCATCGGCCTGCAGCCGACCCCCGACGGCAATCCGATCGAGATCGTCAAGGCCTCGTCCGAGATGATCAAGCAGTTGAACAAGCAGGCCCCTCCCGGGCTCGAGGTGCGATCCGGCTTCGATGTGGTGAAGTTCGTCAACGCCTCCATCACCGTGGTGCAGCACACCCTGATCGAGGCGATCGTGATCGTGGTGATCGTGATCCTGCTATTCCTGGGATCGTTCCGCGCCGTGCTGATCCCGGTTGTGACCATCCCGCTGTCGATGATCGGCACCGCCGCGCTGATGCTGGCCTTCGGCTTCTCCATCAACCTCCTGACCCTGCTCGCGATGGTGCTAGCGATCGGC
This sequence comes from Hyphomicrobiales bacterium, assembly GCA_041424235.1. Lineage (GTDB taxonomy): Bacteria > Pseudomonadota > Alphaproteobacteria > Rhizobiales > Xanthobacteraceae > Bradyrhizobium_A. Next base: position 46,969 of record JBGMOD010000138.1, on the reverse strand, counting down.
CTCGTGGTCGACGACGCCATCGTGGTGGTGGAGAACATCCACCGCCATATCGAGGAGGGCCTGAGCCCGACCGACGCGGCGATCGCCGGAGCCCGCGAAATCGTCGGGCCGGTGATCGCGATGACCATCACACTGGCCGCGGTCTATGCGCCGATCGGCCTGATGGGCGGCCTGACCGGCAGCCTGTTCCGCGAGTTCGCTTTCACCCTCGCAGGCGCCGTGATCGTCTCCGGCGTGATCGCGCTGACGCTGTCGCCGATGATGAGCGCGCAACTGCTTCCCGCAGGCGCGAGGCAGGGGCGGCTGGAGCGCGTGGTCGAACACACGCTGGCGAAGGTCGCGAGCAACTACGGCCGGCTGCTGGGGCGCACCCTGCACCTGCGACCGGCGGTGCTGACTGTCGCCGTCTTCGTGCTGATTGCCATCCCGGTGCTGTTCCTCGGCAGCCAGAAGGAGCTCGCGCCGCCGGAAGACCAGGGCTACGTGTTCACGGCCTCGCGCGCGCCGCAGTACGCCAACGTCAACTACACGGCGCGCTACACCGACGCCGTCGAGCAGATCTACCGCTCCATGCCGGAATACGAAGGCAGCTTCGTCATCAACGGATCCGACGGGCAGAACAACGCCTTCGGCGGCATCATGATGACCGACTGGTCGCAGCGCAAGCGCTCGTCCACCGACGTGCTCAAGCAGCTCTATGGGGCCGGCGCGGGCGTGCTCGGCGTGACGGTGTCGCCGTTCGAGCCGGCGCCGCTGCCGGCGGCAACCGGCGGCCTGCCGTTCCAGATGGTGCTGCGGTCGCCTGCCGATTTCCACACCATCTACCAGGATCTCGACAAGCTGAAATGGGCGGCATGGAAGAGCGGACTGTTCGTCTTTGTCGACAACGATCTCGCCTTCGACAGCCCCTCGGCGCGGATCAGCATCGATCAGGCCAAGGCCGGCGAAGTCGGCCTCACCATGCAGTCGATCGCCGACACGCTGGCGGTGCTGGTCGGGGAAAACTACGTCAACCGCTTCAACTTCTTCGAGCGGTCCTATGACGTGATCCCGCAGGTGCGGCAGGCCGACCGCCTGACCCCGGACAGTCTCGGCCGCTACGAGGTTCGCTCCCGCTCCGGCCAGATGATTCCGCTCTCGACGGTGATCAAGGTCGATGTCTCGCCGCAACCCAACCGCCTGCCGCAATTCAACCAGATGAATTCGGCGACGCTGTCGGCGGTGCTCAAACCCGGCGTCACCATGGGACAGGCGGTCGCCTTCATGCAGGCGCAGCCGCTGTCGCCCGGCGTCACCGTCGACTGGCTGTCGGACAGCCGCCAGTTCGTCAAGGAAGGCAATCGCCTCACCGTCAGCTTCGGCATGGCGCTGGTGGTGATCTTCCTGGTGCTGGCGGCGCAATACGAGAGCTTCCGCGATCCGCTGGTGATCATGGTCACGGTGCCGCTTGCGGTCTGCGGCGCGCTGCTGCCGCTCTACCTCGGCTTCACCACGCTGAACATCTACACCCAGATCGGCCTCGTCACCCTGATCGGCCTGATCTCCAAGCACGGCATCCTGATGGTGTCGTTCGCCAACGAGATCCAGCACAATGAAGGCCTCGACCGCGTCGCCGCGATCCGCAAGGCCGCCATGGTGCGGATGCGGCCGGTGCTGATGACCACCGCCGCCATGGTCGCCGGCATCGTGCCGCTGCTGTTCGCCGACGGCGCCGGCGCCGCCAGCCGCTTCGCCATCGGCATCGTGGTGGTGATGGGCATGCTGATCGGCACCCTGTTCACGCTGTTCGTGCTGCCGACGTTCTACGTGCTGCTGGCCCGCGATCACCGTCCGCAAGACGTCGTCAACAACGACGCCGGATCGGCCAAGATCGCTCGCCTTCCGCGTCATCATGCACAAGAAGCGGTGTGACGTGTTGCGATACCGGAAACTGACACCGTAGCGCGGCACAGATATCAACCGGAGCAGCCGCTTCCGATACAGGAAATCCCGACCATGATCGACACGACCCGCCTGTACGATTTCGAACCGTTTCTGACCCAACGCGAAGACGCTGCCCGCGCCTACGTCTGCGGTGACGCGGCACCGCTCGGGCGGCTCGCCGCACGGGTTCACCCCGCAACGTTCTTTCCGCCACGGGGCGGCCACCGCGAGGGCACCAGCGACGTTGCTGCCACTTACGCAGGGGACGCCGCCCAGTTTCGACCGGAGGGTGAAACTCATTTCGACATCCTCGCCCACGCGGCCGGCGACAGCGTCGCCTACTGGACCGGATTTCAGCGAGCCAAGGTGCAAATGCAGGGCAGTTCCGAACCCGTCGAGATGAATTTGCGCGTCACCGAAGTGTTCCGGCGCGAAGGCGGCAACTGGAAGATGGTGCACCGGCACGCCGATCCATTGACGACCGAAAACCCGCCGCAGCGGATCGCATGATCCCGGCGCGTCTGCGCGTCGGCCTGATCCGGATCGGAGGCTCCGATCCGGATCGCGGGACGCCGGATCACGGTCCGGCCGTCCGGCTTCTCCCTCCGCCCCCAACGGAGCGGAGACCCGGTGACCGCCGCCCTGCCCCTCACAGGCGCGGCTGGTCCCGGGCTTCTTTCACGATCGATTGTGGACGATCACCCCTCGACAATCACTCGGCCGGCAGCGCCACCGGAATGAAGCCGTAGGCCTTCAAGGTGCGCTGGCCCTGCGGCGACAGCAGGTACATGGCGAAATCGGCCGCCGCGGGGCTTGCCGATTTCGACACCGTCAGGCCGTATTCGGGACCGACCGACAGCTCCGGCGGCAACCCGATCATCCTGTACTTTTTCGGCGCGGCGCCGACCATGAACTGCGCGCTGGAGCAATAGTACACGAACAGGTCGATCTTGCCGTCATCCAGCGCCGCCAGCAGCCGGTGACGGCCGTCGACCGGCGCGGCGGTGGTCGCACCGCCGAACAATTGTTGTGCCTTCTTCGACAGGATCTCGAAAGCCCCCGCCGCGCCACCGGCCTCGATGCGATGAAACAGCTCCCAGGTGTAGTCACCGCCGGGGTCGGCCCCGGGCGTCGAGGTGCCAATCCGGACCCCAGGCTTGAGCAGCGTCTCGACCAGATTGTTGCCGTCGAGCGGACGGCCGGCTGACGTGACGATGCACAGGGCATTGCGCGCGAACATCACACTGGCGCCCGAGATCCCCGCATCGGTCAGGGCCTGCGCATGCGGCAGCGCGGCCGAGGCGAACACATCGAAGGCCTCGCCCTTCTGCAACCGTTCGCGCAGCACCCCGGACGGCCCCCACACCGGTGCGAAGGTCGCGCCATGCTGCTTGCCGTAATCGGCAAATGCTGCAGTCAAGGCGTCCTTCAGGCTGCCGGCCGCCATCATGCGGATGTCAGAGGCGGAAACGGACGAGGCGGCGAAGACCATGAGGAGAGCTGCCAGTGCGGGGCGGAGGAAGTTGCGCATGGGGCAGTGTCCGGAAGATGAGGGAGTGGGTCAAGGGTGCGGGAGGCTGTGTTGTATGACGCGCCTCGACACACTCAGTGTCGTCGCCCGGCTTGACCGGGCGATCCAGTAGGCGGTGAAGGTCATGGCTCAAACTCGAGAGTCCGACACGGTGGCCACAGGGCGTTGCTAGCACATCTTTCCCATAGCGCCGCTTCCGGATACTGGATCGCCCGGTCAAGCCGGGCGATGACGCCGAGAATGATGCAGCGCCTAGCGTACAAATAGGCGCCCCCTAATTCGCCACCAGCTCCGCGGTCGCCTCCGGCTCCGCCACCAGCGCCTCGCCGAGTTCGTTCTGCTGGTCGCGCGGCATCGAAAAGCAGACGCTGAAGCCATCGACCGTGCGCAGGGTCACGATCGAGGTCGCAGGGTCCGAGGAGCGCTCGAAGGCCCACGACCCCAGCGGATAGGTGTAGCGCAGGCTGTCGTCGCGAAACCGGGCCCGCAGCGCCTTCTCGATCAGGGCCGGCAGGGTCATCGCCAGCGCGCCGACCTGCTCGACCGGGAAATTGATCGCAGCCGGCTTGCCGGCGGCATCGACGAAGCCCAGCGAGATCGCCGTCCCATCCGCGATGACCTCGCATGTGGTCAGGGCCTGGCTTTCAATTTCCATCAACCAACTCCGCCGCGCTCATACTTTCGTTACGTGACTCTTTCGTTATATTCCATAGAATATATCGAAGTCCCCAAACCCGTCCAGCCGGTTCCCCCGACCGGCTGTCATGATAACGCCGCCACCCACCACCTATGGTGATCCGGATCGACAGGAGGGAACGACGGCTCTGCCCCTCGCTATGACAGCTCCGTCATTCGTGATATATACCCAGATATAACGAGACCGGTCCAAGGTCCACAACCCAGGGAAAGACGATCCAATGAGCGATTACAGGCTTCTCATCGACGGCAAGATGGTCGACGGCGACCAGACCATGGCTGTGCTCAATCCGGCCACCGAAGAGGTGCTGGCGCAGTGCCCGCGCGCCTCCAAGGCCCAGCTCGACAAGGCCGTTGCCGCGGCGAAGGCGGCTTTCCCGGCCTGGTCGGCGATGCCGATCGAAGACCGCCGCAAGCTGGTGCTGAAAATGGCCGACGTGATCGAGGCCAATTCCAGTGACCTCGCCCGCCTGCTGACGTCCGAACAGGGCAAGCCGCTGGCGGATGCGACTTTTGAAGTCATGGGCATGGCCGGCTTCTTCCGCTATCTCGCCTCGCTGGATCTGCCGATGAAGGTGATCGAGGATTCCAACGACCGCCGCGTCGAGGCGCATCGCCGCCCGCTCGGCGTGGTCGGCGCGATCATCCCCTGGAATTATCCGCTGCTGATTCTCAGCTTCAAGCTGCCGCTGGCACTGCTCGCCGGCAACACCCTGGTGGTCAAGCCGGCGCCGACCACACCACTGTCGACCCTCAAGTTCGCCGAACTGGTCGCGGACCTGCTGCCCAAGGGCGTGCTCAACATCATCACCGACGCCAACGATCTCGGCGAGGCCATGACCAAGCACCCCGACATCCGCAAGATCTCGTTCACCGGCTCGACCGCGACCGGCCAGAAGGTGATGGCGAGCGCGGCGGAAACCCTGAAGCGGATCACGCTGGAGCTCGGCGGCAACGACGCCAGCATCGTGCTCGACGACGCCGACCCGAAGAAGGTCGCCCCCGGCATCTTCGAAGGCGCGTTCCAGAACTCGGGCCAGGTCTGCCTCGCCATCAAGCGCCTCTATGTGCACGAGTCGATCTACGATGAAGTGTGTGCGGAGCTGGCGACGCTCGCCAACAATGCCGTGGTCGACGATGGCCTCAAGCAAGGCACCAAGCTCGGCCCGCTGCAGAACAAAATGCAGTACGAGAAGGTGAAAGGCTTCCTCGAGGATGCCCGCAAGAACGGCAACATCATCGCCGGCGGCGCCGCGATGGACCGGCCGGGCTATTTCATCCAGCCGACCATCGTGCGCGACATCAAGGAAGGCTCGAAGCTGGTCGACGAGGAGCAATTCGGTCCGGTGCTGCCGGTGATCAAGTATTCGGACTCCGAGGACGTGATCCGCCGCGCCAACGCCACCAATTACGGTCTCGGCGGGTCGGTCTGGTCGTCGGACACCGAGCGGGCGCACAAGGTGGCGAGCCGCATGGAGGCCGGCACCGTGTGGATCAACAAGCATCTCGACATGGCACCGCACATTCCGTTCGGCGGCGCCAAGCAGTCCGGTATCGGCACCGAATTCGCCGAGGAAGGGCTCGCCGAATTCACCCAACTCCAGATCATCAATGCCGCTCGCTAAACCTCAACCTCTGTACAAGGAGGACCGTGCGCTCGCACGGTCCTCGCCTCGCTTGCTGCGCGCGACCCCCGAACCGGCCGCGCGTGATCCCCTCGCACCGGTGCGCCGCACAGGACGCCGCGGCCAGACGCCGCAGCTGGCAGGCACCTCACCGGCCCTGATCGCCCAGGCCAACGAAGCCGCGCGGGTGCTGAGCCTGATGGGCAACGGCAGCCGCCTGCTGATCCTCGCCCATCTGGCGCGGCGGCGGGAGATGAAAGCCGGCGACCTGGTGCGCGCGGTCGGCCTGAGCCAGTCGGCGCTGTCGCAACATCTGACCAAGCTGCGCCACGGCGGACTGGTGACGTTCCGTCGCGAGGCACAGACGCTGTACTACCGGATCAAGGACCCGCAGGTCGCGGGATTGATCCGTCTGATGCCAAAAGGCCTGATCCCGAAAGTCTGATTTCGAAGGTCTGATTCCGAAAGTTCTGCGCTCATGACGTCTGCGACCATGACATTCGACGCCCAGTGCGACCTTGCCGCCCTCGTCTATGAGCGTCATGAAAATCCCGACGCGCTGCTGAGCGCGTTCAGCGCCGACCTGATCAGGGACGGCGCGCGGGTTGCCGGCCTGGTGCAGCTCGGCCAGCATTGCACCGACCAGCGCCAGTTGTCGGCGCGGCTGATCCATTCCGGCGAGGAACTCGGCCTGTTCCAGGATCTCGGTTCGTGCGCGCAGGGCTGCCGCCTCGATGTCGGCCGCCTGCTCGAAGCGGGAGCCAAGATTGCCGGCGCCATCGACCGTGGCGCCGATCTCGTGATCGTCAACCGGTTCGGCCAGCAGGAGTGCGAAGGCAAGGGCCTCACCGACGTCATCGACCGTGCACTGTCGGCGGACATTCCGGTGCTGATCGCGGTTCCCGCGAAACGTTTTGCTGACTGGATCCGGTTTTCCGACGGCATGAGCGTGAAACTGCATTGCGACCGGCATTCACTCGATGCCTGGTGGCACGCAGTGTCGCGCCTGACCGGTTACGTCGGTCCTGCACACACCAGCGTGTGCGAAGTGCTGAAGTAAATTCGCCGGCACAAGCTGCGGGCGTAACGAGGGAATTCGCGATCGCGGCATCTGGCGCCACGCCGCTGTGGTCTACCGCTTTGGTCCTATAACGAGGGTCATCGCCCGACGTTATAGTTCTAAAAATATATCGCTTCTCGCGCGCGATATGGCGACGCGACCGTTTCACGCCGCGCGCCGCCGACGACCAACGCAGGACGCTTGCACAGGGAACGCCGAATCCGTGCGAAGCGCGATATCGACATATTCGGCGACGTCATCAAGACACCCGGGAGAACGCCATGTATCAAGAGGCCATCGATAAAGTCTCCAAGCAGCTCCTCATTCGCGAGCGGTATGACAATTTCATCGGCGGCAAGTGGGTCGCGCCGGTCGAAGGCCGCTACTTCGACAATCCGAGCCCGGTGACCGGCAAGCGGCTGTGCCAGGTTCCGCGCTCCTCCGCGGCCGACATTGAGCTGGCGCTCGACGCTGCCCACAAGGCCAAGGACGCCTGGGGCAAGACCGCGGTGGCGGAACGCTCCCGCCTGCTCAACAAGATCGCCGACAAGCTCGAAGCCAACCTCGATCTGCTGGCGCTGGTCGAGACCCTCGACAACGGCAAGCCGATCCGCGAGACGACCCACGCCGACATGCCGCTGGTGGTCGACCACTTTCGTTATTTCGCCAGCGCCGTGCGCGCCCAGGAAGGCGGCATTTCGGAAATCGATCACGACACCGTCGCCTATCACTATCATGAGCCGCTCGGCGTGGTCGGCCAGATCATTCCCTGGAACTTCCCGATCCTGATGGCCACATGGAAGCTCGCCCCCGCACTCGCCGCCGGCAACTGCGTGGTGCTGAAGCCCGCCGAGCAGACCCCGCTCGGCATTCTCACGGTGATGGAACTGATCGCCGACATCCTGCCGCCAGGCGTGGTCAATGTGGTCAACGGCTTCGGCGTCGAAGCCGGCAAGCCGCTGGCACAGAGCAAGCGCATCGCCAAGATCGCCTTCACCGGCGAGACCACCACGGGGCGGCTGATCATGCAGTACGCCTCCGACAACATCATCCCGGTCACGCTCGAACTCGGCGGCAAGTCGCCGAACATCTTCTTCGCCGACGTGATGGAAGCGGACGACGAATACTTCGACAAGGCCCTGGAAGGCTTCGCCATGTTCGCGCTGAACCAGGGCGAGGTCTGCACCTGCCCGAGCCGTGCGCTGGTGCAGGAATCGATCTATGACCGCTTCATGGAACGCGCCGTTGCACGCACCAAGAAGATCAAGCAGGGCCATCCGCTCGACGCCTCGACCATGATCGGCGCCCAGGCGTCGAACGATCAGCTCGAGAAGATCCTGTCCTACTTCGACATCGGCAAGCAGGAAGGCGCCAAGGTGCTGACCGGCGGCCAGCGCGCGCAACTTGGCGGTGAAATCGCCGAGGGCTATTACGTGGAGCCGACGATCTTCGAAGGACACAACAAGATGCGGGTGTTCCAGGAGGAGATCTTCGGGCCGGTGGTGTCGGTGACCAAGTTCAGGGATGAAGCCGACGCACTCGCCATCGCCAACGACACGCTCTATGGGCTGGGCGCCGGCGTCTGGACCCGCAACGGCAACCGCGCCTACCGCTTCGGGCGCAACATCCAGGCCGGCCGGGTCTGGACCAACTGCTACCACGCCTATCCCGCACACGCGGCGTTCGGCGGCTACAAGGCCTCCGGCATCGGGCGAGAGAACCACAAGATGATGCTGGACCACTACCAGCAGACCAAGAACGTGCTGGTGAGCTACGGCACCAAGGCCCTTGGCTTCTTCTGAGGCCTGGGCTTCTTCCGAGGTTAAATCACTCGGAAGGCGCCCCACCCACCGGTGTCATCACCGGGCTTGTCCCGGTGATCCCGCTTAGGAGGGCAGTGCGTCCCTAAGTATTAAGAAGGCACTGCGTCCCTAAGCGGGGTTGCCGGGACAAGCCCGGCAACGACAAAGGAAGGAAATCGTGTCGCGATAAACAAAGATAAACAAAAAGGATGCACTGCAATGGTGGATCGCGTCGAAATCACCGCCGCCGCGACGGAGATCGTGGCACGCCTCAGGGCGCAGCATGGTGCGCTGATGTTCCACCAGTCCGGTGGCTGTTGCGACGGCTCGGCACCGATGTGTTATCCGCGCGGCGACTTCCGGGTCGGCCCGCAGGATGTGCTGCTCGGCGAGATCGCCGGATGCGAATTCTATATCGGAGCGGCACAGTTCGAATACTGGCGGCACACCCAGTTGATCATCGATGTGGTGCCGGGCCGCGGCTCGGGCTTTTCGCTGGAGGCACCGGAAGGCGTGCGCTTCCTGACCCGCAGCCGCGTCTTCACCGACGAGGAAGCTGCGGAACTGGACGCTGCGCCACAGCCGGTTCACGCTGCCTGACATCCGGCTTCCTGCAACAGCGGTGGGGTCTACCCGGTCCCCGGAGAAGAAAGCGGCCTCAACCTCTTGGAGGTAGTCGGGGTACGGTTGAGGCCGCCCGAAGACCGCCGACCCCATATCCTGCCGGCAGCCTCCGCATCAGATACGGCCGGATAGGCGGATTGTTTCGACCTCGCTCAACCTCAAGCCGACGACCCCACGTTGACGATGGTGGCCCGGTCTCGGAGCCGCACCTGAACGGCCGGCCAGCGGGGCCGCACCTCCGCTCGGCGCGGGTACGGGATATCTTACAGGGGTCGTGCGGTCGGTCGAAAACAAGACCCAATTCCACGCCACGCTATGCCGCGTAAAATATTTGTGTGGTGCAAGACCGGAGCTATTCATCGTAGCTCAACGTCGATTGCGCGCCAGAAAGTCCCACGGCTGCAAGCGAGGTTCGCATGGGAATTGTCGGTATTCACGGCTTAATCGCGGTCGCCGGTTGCGTCGTGCTGGCCGCAACGACCGGCATCGCACGTGCCGAGCCGGGTTGCCCGTCCATTCCCCCGATGCGGACCCTCGAATTGAACTCCATGTATTCGGATGCCAAGGGTTCGGTCATCAATGGCGCGAATGAAGACGCCAACTCCAAAACCATGGACCCGATCTTCACGTTCTTTCGCACGATGGAACGCGCACTGGATGGAGCCAATGCCCATCCCGGCAACCCCGACTCAGACTGCGCTTTTCAGCTTTTCGGCCGATGGGCGGAAGCCAGCGCCCTGACATTCGAACCGCAAGTCTATGAAGGCCAAGGCAAGGTCAAACGCGGCCTGCTCAATCCGGGTTTCCAGATGATCGGCCTCAAATTCCGCGCCGCCGGATACACGTTGAACGGCAGGATGCTCGCATGGCTTCGCAAGATGGACCAGGACAACGTCGAGTTCTATACAAAAGGCACCAATCGCGCCAATCAACGGGTATGGGCGGCGACCGGCGCCGCATTGAACAATGTCCTGGAACGCGACCCGGTGGCGCTCGCCTTTCAGGATCACGTCTGGCATGAGGCGCTTGCCGCGATCGACAATGACGGCTTCATTGCGGCGGAACTCGAGCGCGGACAGCAGGCACTCGTTTATCATATCTATTCGCTATCGGCCACGCTCGTGCTGGAAGCCGCGCGGAACACCCTCGGTTACAGCGAATCCTCCGAGGAGAGACAACGCGTCAAGAAGCTTGCCCTGGCCATCGGCGAGACGCTTTGCGGTTCTCACAAGATGGAAGAGCTCGCGAAAGCCAAGATCAGAATCCCTGATGGGCAATGGGCGTACGAAATCACGAACGGCTTCGGCGGCGACCGTCTCGATGCCAACTGGTCGCGTTGTGGCCTACCGCAGACGGATTTCAATGCCCGCGACATGGGCGGCGACAGCCGTCGCTCGGCTATGATTCTCAGCGGCTTGCACCACTCAAGCGCTGCACCGCCCAAGCCATGAATCGATCAAATGAAGAAGATCGATCCGCAAAAGCAACGGCACCCCGGAGCCGTGCCAGTCGCAAAACTGATCTTGCGCGCAGCTTTTCTGCTCTGATGGGCGCAGCGTTCTTGTTCATCGGCCACGTTGCCCTGGCAGAAACGGCGCCTGCTTCCAACATCACCATTCAGGGCAAGACTTTCTACAAGGATGGCAATCCCTGGTTGCCCAAAGGAATTCAAGTTGAAGCTTTCAACCGGCCTGCGACTATTCCGTCGGCGGCCAGTGGCATGAACCAAGCCGCGGCGAAGGCGCGAAGCTATTGGGGGGCGGCGGAGATCAACGCCATCAAAAAGGTCTTTGGCGCGGATACGGTGCGCTTTCAGATCAGTCAGCCAGCACTCGATCCGCAGTCGCCGATTTACGATCCCAACTATCTTGCCGAACTTCTCACCGTATTCAAACAGGCACGCGATGCCGGATTTGTCGTGATCGTCTCGATGGATGCCCAGGCGGAGAACGGCTTACCGAATATTGCCTGCATGCCAGACGACAGCACCGTGAGGGCCTGGACGACCCTGACACCCAAGCTGATATCCGATCATGGCGTCATGTTTGAACCTTTCAATGAACCCTGCCGGGCCAGCTGGAAGGACGCGCAAGCCGAATGGGCGCGCGGCATGCAATCCGTGGTCGATGCGATAAGGGGACTGGGGGCGAGCAATATTCTTCTGTTGGATGGCCTCGAATTCGCCCAGTCGGTGAACGGCCTATTCCCGCTCCTGCATGACCGCCTCCCCAACAGGCTTGCCATGGCCACGCATCCCTATGTGAATTCGCTGAAGGGCGTTGATCTCAACAATCTCGATCGCTACTTCGCGGGCCGTTTTGGCGCGACCGCGGCTCAATATCCCCTCATCGCGACGGAATGGAACGCAACCACCACGAATGGCTGCGTCGGCGATGTCACGCCGCGGATCGCTATGGCCCTGGTGCGGTACATTCAATCAGCGCGTATCGGCTTGATCGGCTGGGCCATCGATTCCGAGTATGGCAAGATGGTGAGGGATCACACATCCTATGAACCAACCGATTACACCACCTTCAGCGGCTGCACCAAAACCCCGTCGATCTCCGGTGCCGGCAAACTGATCGCCAATTTCCCGAATAACTAGAAGAACAACATGGAATCGCTTCTTCTTCCCAAAATCTTATTCGCGGCGATTTTCCTTTTCGTGCCGGCGGCCGCACAGGCCGCCGATCAGATGCCCGCGAACCGGATGGCGACTTTGGCGCGCGGCATCAACATGACGCGCTGGTTCACCAATCCGCATGCGCCGGATTTTTATCAGCATTACATTTCCGCCGATGTTTTCCACCAGCTCAGGGCCGCGGGCTTTACCTATATTCGCGTGCCGTTGGCGCCAAGCGTTTTTCAGGCGAAGGATGGCAGCCTGAACAAGGATATGGCCAAAATTCTCGTGGCGCAGCTTGCGTTGGCCGAGCAAGCGGGGCTTGACGTGATGGTGCAGCCGCAGCGCCAGCAATGGAACCTGCAAGACAATCCGCATGATCGCGAGCTGTTCCTCGCCTTTTGGGATCAAATGGCGCCAATGCTGGCTCCGCTGGACAAGAACCTGACATTTCCTGAACTGGTCAACGAGCCCAATTTCCCGAAAGACAGCGATTGGGATGATCTGCAAGCCAAGGCGCTTGCCGTCGTGCGCAGACATCTGCCCGGTTCAACGGTTATCGTAACCGGCAATCGCTGGAGCAGCGGCGACGGGCTGGTGAACGCGCGCATTCTGTCGGACGGGAATGTCGCTTACAGCTTCCATTTCTACGAGCCGCGTTTTCTGGTGGCGGAATACAGCAGCATTGCTCCCGAAGATATTCCTGCCGTAGCGGCGATGCCGTTTCCTATCACCAACCAGACAGCGTGCCTCGCCGCCGCAAATCTGGCGCACAGCAGCGATACGCGAGGCCAGATCACGTACTACTGCACCAAGTCGGGCTGGACCGTGGACAAGGTCAAGGGGCTCATTCGCCGTGCCGCCGCGTGGGGACAGGCCAATCATGTTCCTGTCATCAATACGGAAATGGGTATTCACAATACGCGTTCGGCGGCGACGCGGCTGGCATGGATCCGGACGGTGCGGGAAGCCTGCGGCGAAACCCATATGGGGTGGGCTATTTGGGGTTATGACGACGGCTTCGGCTTCGACATTCATCCCGACAAAACCGGTGTTCGCCCCCTTGATCCCGCGATCCTCAGCGCATTGGGGCTGACGGCGCATTAGAGCGTTTTCCAGCGAAGTGGACACCGGTTCGCTCGCGACAAACGCAAAGCGTTTGCGGAGAAAACGCGTCAAAACAAATGCTAAAGCGTGATGGCATTAGGTTCGATTGGCGCGGCATCCGAGGCCCACCTCTCCCATCGGGAGAGGTCGATTTGCGCAAGCAAATCGGGTGAGGGGTTTCGGCCTATCGAAAGAACAGCAACCCCTCACCCGGATTGCTTCGCAATCCGATCTCTCCCGATGGGAGAGGTGAACCCGGCGGTGGTCGCATCGATTCAACCAAACCGCGCCCGGGTGGCGGCCCCGTTGAACGTCCACCCTCGGTCGCCTTACGCCGATGCGCCCTGCTGTCCGCCGTGCCAGCGCACCAGGTAGGTCTGTTCACCGCTGAGCACCTGCTCGCCGCGCTGATTGTGCACCGACGACGCCACCTTGACGACGGCCGTGCTGCGCTGGGGCGTGACCGCGCTGATGGTCAGCGTCGGATAGAGCGTGTCACCCGCATACACCGGCTTCAGGAACTTCGACGACTGCGCGATGAAGCCGAGCAGCGCGTCGCCGATCACATGCGGAAACAGCCCCGCGCCGGCCGCGGTGAAGCACAGCACCTGCAACCCGTGTGCGAGCAGGCCGGGATGGCCTTGGCGGCGGCAATATTCGACATCGTAGTGGATCGGATGATTGTCGCCGGACACCACCTGGAAGGCGGCGAAATTGGCGTCCGTCACCGTGCGGCTGGGCAGACGGAAGATCTCGCCGACCTTCAATTGCGAGATGGCCGTGGGCTCGACGACGCGATGCCCGAGCGGATCAAACGGGGCCGCGGATTCATCCGCGCGGGAACTGTCGGTCATCGAGGCATCTCTTTGCGAATGAACTGAATTCGAACGAAATCCGCTTTTCGCCGAATTCAGGCCAGTCCGCAACCAGCCTGCTCGTGACCGTCGTCCCTCCGCGCTAGAGCTCCGTTCCGATAGGATCGGAACGGAGCTCTAGCTTTTTGTTTTGACGCGTTTTCTTGACGCGAACCGGTATCCACTTCGCTGGAAAACGCTATGATTCACCGCCTCATTTCCGACGGTTCGCCCCGGCGGCGAGGGACTCGGCGAGGATGATCAGCGCTTCACGAAGTGGCTGATTGTCCAACGCCGCGAAGGCTTTGATGAGGCGCAGCCCTTGCGCGACCCTCATCTCTTCGTCATCCCTGCTCTTCTGGCCCTGCGCCATCAGCCGCGTCCTTTGTTGGAATGGAGCAACTCCCGTTAACGCTGCCCCGATGCGATCCGGGGCTGGATCGATTGCGACCACACCACGTTGCCGGGCTCGCGGCCGCCAATGATCGCCATCATCAGCGCCGGCTTGTCGCTGAGGTTTTCAAATGACCGCATCACGCCGGGCGGACAGCAGATGCCGTCGAGATAGTTCAGTTCGACGCTCTCCTCGCCGTCGGTGCCCCAGCTCACGCGCCATTTGCCGGTCAGGCAGATGAAGGTCTCCTCGGTGTCGTGGGAATGCAGCGCGGCGCCGTTGCCGGGGTCGGCGCGGATGTAGTCGATGTGATAGTTCTCCGCCTTCTCCACCTGGTGCTTGAGATCCTCCTCCGCGGTGCCGCGGCCGAGCGCCCCCAGCAGCGTGCGGTTGTGGCCGGGAATCGCCGCATCGATGAAGGCCGCATCGCTCGACGGCAATTGATCGAAGCGGAACACGCGGCTCTGCATTTCCGCGTGCGGAATCGGCAACGATTTGCCGAACCACGCACCGATCGTGGTGTCGTAGGTGACGGCGACTTCCTGGCGGTTACCCTTGATGTCCATGGCAAAGTTTCCTTTTGGTTGGAGGACAGGATTCGGAATTGGCTACCCTTTCACCGCGCCGGCCGTCAGGCCGGTGATGATCTGGCGGGCGGCGATGAAGGTGAAGATCAGCGGCGGCAGCGCCACCAGCATGCCGGCGGCCATCAGCTGCCCCCAGTCGATCCCGACATCGGTGATGAAGAGATAGACGCCGTAGGGCAGCGTGCGGCTGGTGCGATTGGTGAGGATGGACGCGAGCACGAGTTCGTTCCAGCCGATCCGGAAGGTGAAGATCGCGGCCGCCGCAAGGCCCGGCTTGAGCAGCGGCAGGATCAGGGTGAAGAACAGCCGGTACGGCCCGCAGCCGTCGACGGTCGCGGCTTCCTCCAATTCGGTCGGCACCTGCTCGATGAAGCCGTAGAGCAGCCAGATGGTGAACGGCAGGTTGAGCGCGACATAGGAAATGACGAGCCCGGTCAGCCCGTCGAGGTGCAGCGGCGTCAGGATGAAGTAGGCGGGAATCGCGAGCACGGCCGGCGGAACGGTGCGCAACAGCAGCGTGCCGATGGCGATCGGCGAGCGGCCTGAGAAGCGGAACCGCGAGATGGCGTAGGCGCACATGGTGCCGAAAATCAGCGTCAGGAACGTTGCCGAAACGCTGACGATGATGCTGTTGCCGAGATAGCCGAGGAAGCGGCCTTCGAGCACGCCGCGGTAGTTCTCGAATGTCGGCATCATGAAGAACGAGAAGTCGCCGCTGAAGATCTGGCGCTGGGTCTTCAGCGAGGTCGACAGCATCACCAGGATCGGCAGCACCGAGAGTGCGGCGAGCAGCACCAGGGCACCGAACCGCAGCCAATCGCGGTCCGCACCGGAATCCGTCTCGGCAGCAGCAACCTGCTCGGCGAGCGTTGGCCTGGCGAGAGGCTGGTGCATGCTCAGCCTCCCTTCCGCCGCATCGGGTTGCTCCACATCAGCAGCGCCGCGCTCAGCGCCGTCGTCACCACCAGCAGGCAGACCGACAGCGCCGCGGAATGGCCCATGCGCTGGGTCACGAAGGCGGATTTGTAGATGTGCAGCGAAAACAGCTCGGTCGCGAGCCCCGGGCCGCCATTGGTCATGGCGTAGACCACTTCGAGCCCGCGCAAGGCATCGATCAGCCGCATCAGGATGGTGATCATCAGGATCGGCGCCAGCAGCGGGATCTTGATGTAACGGATGGTCTGCAGCACCGAGGCGCCGTCGAGCTTGGCGGCCTCGATCGCCGACTGGTCGATGCCTTGCAGCCCCGCCAGGGCGAGAATGAACACGAACGGCGTGAACTGCCAGATGTCGGTGACGCACAGCGCGAAAAACGCCAGGCTCGGATCCGCCAGCCAGGCCGGTTTCACATGAAACATCGCCAGCCAGCCGTTGATCGGCCCGACATTGACGTCGAACATGTACCGCCAGATCAAGCCCACGCAAATCGGCGCGATCATCATCGGCAGCACGAACAGCGTGCGGAACGCCCGCATGCCGCGGATCGGCTTTTCCAGCGCCAGGGCCAGGGCGACGCCCAGCACCATCTCGATCGCCACCACCAGCACGGAGAATTGCAGCGTCACCGCCATCGAGGTGCGCACCGAGGAATCCGACAGTGCTTCGATCAGGATTGTGAAGCCGCGAAACGCCTGCGGGGTCGGCGGCTCACCCAGCCGCACCTCGTAGAACGACAGCCGCACCGCCTCGACCACCGGGTAGAACAGCCCGAACACCATGATCAGCACGGCGGGCGCCGCAAAAACATACGGCGCCAGCCTGCGATCGAAACCCCAGCGCGCCAACATGCCGGCTCAGGTCTTGTAGTAGCCGGCGCGGGTCAGGACGGTTTTGATCTCCGCCGCCGCGGTCTCCATGGTCGGCTTGATCGGCGCCTTGCCAGTGATGATCTCGGACAGCCGCAGGCCCAGCACCTTCTCGGAAATCTCGGTCCACTCATTGATGATCGGGCGCCAGTCCGGATTGGCGATCTCCAGGCACTCGCGATAGACGTCGACGGGGTAGATCTTCTTGACGTCGGGGTGCTCCAGGGTCGCCCAGCGGGTGGGCTGGCCGCCCTGCGCGGTCACCCGCACGTCCTGCTGCGCCGCGGTCATCCACTGCATGAAGGCGAATGCGGCCTCGCGACGCGCCGAGTTCTTCGGGATCGCCAGGCCAAAACCGCCGAGCTCGCCGGAATAGCGTGTGGCCTTCGGGTGCACCAGGTAGCCGACGGTGTCGACGACCTTCGACTTCGCCGGATCGCGGGCGGGCCCGAACACCGAAATCGAGTCGCAGTACATCGCCGCCTGGCCCTGCAGGAACGCGTTCATGCTCTGCCCGAAGTCGAACGACGCCGCGCCGGCGGGGCCGGTATCGATGAACTCCTTATAAACCTCGGTCGCCTTGATGGCCTGGGGCGCGGCAACCTGCGGCGCGAACTTGTCGTCGATCACCTGGCCGTCGAACGGCGTCAGATGGATCAGCCAGCCGGCGGTGACCTGGTGGCCGGTCTGCGCACGCTGCGCGAGGCCGCCCATGCCGGGCTCCTTCTCCTTGATGGTGCGCGCCGCGGTCAGCATCTCGTCGTAATTGCGCGGCGGCTGCAGGTTGTGCTTGGCGAAGATATCCTTGCGATAGGCCAGCACGCTGCACTCGGCGCCATAGGGAATGCCGTAGAGTTTGGCGCCCGGACCCGGCAGATAGCCGCGCGGGCCGCCGACCAGACCGAGGCCTTCATAATAGGCCTTGATGATGCCGTCCTTGTCGTAATCCTTCATCGCCAGCCGTTCGTCGGCGAACAGCGGCGCCAGTTCGGTCAGGAAATTGCGCTGGACGTATTCGGTCTTCCACATGATGACATAGACGATGACGTCATAGTCGCCCTGCGGCTTCGACATCTGCAGCACCTGGGCGTCCTTCATCCGCAGGTACTGCATCTCGTCGAGCTCGACCTTGATGCCGGTCGCCGCCGTGAATTCCGGGATCAGCTTCTTGGCGACGTCGTAATGGGGATGCGACGGCCAGTTGATGACGATCGACTGGCCCTTGAGCGCCGACCAGCCGGTCTCCGCCCCGCGCGCCACATAGGGCGCGGCGAAGGCGGCGACCGCCGATCCGAGTGAAGCCTGAAGAGCCGCGCGACGCGAAATTCTCATGCCATCCTCCCCTGTCCTGACCGGAATCACCGGCCGGCGTTTTCACCCAAGCGGGACGATCTGGCGCCGTCCCTGTTTTTGATTTATGTTATCGATAACATCGATGACGGCTCCCGGCAAGTAATGTCACGCTGGGAACCGACAGACTCAACTGCCGCACTGGATTCTTGATGCGCCGCATTAAAATGGCCGATGTCGCTCGACTTGCAGGCGTTTCCGCCATGACGGTGTCGCGCGCGCTCAAGCGCGACAGTTCGGTATCGCCCGCGACGCGCCGCCGCATCCTGGGCATCATCAAGGAGACCGGCTATGTGCCGGACCAGATCGCAGGCAGCCTGTCGTCCAAACGCTCGGGCTTCATCGCGCTGCTGGTGCCTTCGCTGAACAACCCGCATTTCGCCGAGACCGCGCATGCGCTGTCGGAGACGCTGCAGACCGCCGGCCTGCAGATCCTGATCGGCTACACCAACTACGAGACCAAACGCGAGGAGCCGCTGCTGGCCGCGCTGCTGCAGAAGCGCCCCGAAGCCGTGGTGCTGGTCTCGGACGGGCATTCGGCCAGATCGCGCGAACTCCTGCTCAAGGCGGGCATCCCGGTGGTGCAGATCTGGGACTGGCCGAGCCGGCCGATCGGCCACGTGGTCGGCTTCTCCAACGAGGATGTCGCCGCCAACATGGTGCGCCACCTCGCCGAGCGCGGCTATCGCCGCCTCGCCTATCTCGGCGAGACCAACGACCGCGGCACCCGCGGCGCGCGCCGCCGGCAGGGCTTCGTGCGCGCCATCAAGGAGCTCAAGCTCGGCCCGGTGCGCCTGCACGACCAGGTGCCACCGCCCATCAACATGCTGCAGGGGCGCGCGGCGCTGCCACAGATGCTGAAGCGCTGGCCCGATCTCGACGCCATCATGTGCGTGTCCGATCCCGGCGCGTTCGGCGTGCTGACCGAGGCCCAGGCCATGGGCATCGGCGTGCCCTCGCAGCTCGCCGTCATCGGCTTCGGCGACTTCGAGGTCTCACGCTGCTGCCTGCCCGCCTTGACCACCACTGCTGTCGACGGCGCCCGCATCGGGCGGGAGACCGGAACGCTGCTGCTCAATCTGCTGGGCTACGCTGAAGCGGATGAAGGCAATGATATCAGCGATGGCAAGACCAGCCACCGCATCAGGATCGAGGTGCATCTGACGCCGCGGGGGACGACGCGCGGGGATTAGGGCGCGATCTTGCTAATGAGCGAATTAGCGACATTCCGGACCAGTGTTGATTAGCTGGTGCGCCAGCCCTCAAGTGTGAGACCTTGTCAAAAGCCACACCTGTGCATGCTCGAACTTGCCAATCGACTCCAGATAGACGCCGACATTGAAGCGTGTATGGCCTTCAACGAGTATGTAGCTAACAAGTAGCTGACCCTCCTCTGGATAATCCGCGTTGTGATGGCCGTCGCGATTATCAAGAACGATTATGGGAGTTGGAAACCGGAAATGCTCGAGCATATATCGCGCGACATACGGCGTCCAACCTGGCATAGAATTAACTAGCTCTTCTCCCTTCTGAAGAGCCCCTTCGTTTTCTGCTTTGAAGTCGCTCCAAAGCGTTCGAATGTTTTTGAGCTTTGGCCACTTCCTGAGTTCGAACCTGTAATTTCTCGAAGCCAGATAGCTATAGGGAGAATGCGCCCAATGCCTATGAAGCCATTCGCGCGCCACATCCTCAGGAACGTTAGGAAAGGAAGGCTGCACCCACTTCCACCACGGATCGAAGGGAGTCTTAACGGCGCCACTTTCTTCGAATTCAGGCGCTAAGTGGTCTGGATAGTTGTCCATTGATACAGCATCTTTGATTGGCAAGTTTCAAACGATACTCGCCATCGCAACGTTCCCTGTTAGACCCGGCCCGTTACAAAGCCGGTTTATATTGTTGTTAGTAAGACTTAACCGCGATGCAATAATGCTTTCGATTACTTGACTGCTCAGGAAATGAGCACTCATTCTGGGCAGATGAATTATGACTTTTCAAGTCTGTCCTCTAGCGATTTTGAAGACTTGGCCCGCGATCTCGTCGGGCGCGAGACAGGGCTTCGTTTCGAAGCATTTTCCGCGGGGCCGGACGGCGGGATGGACGGCCGCCACGCATGCGCGGACGGATCGATCATCTTGCAAGCCAAGCATTACGAGGGCTCTGGCTTTGCGGCGTTGAAGTCGAAGATGACCAAAGAGCGACAGTCGATCGATCGGTTGGCGGCGACGCGCTACATCTTGGTGACATCGGTCCCGCTTACACCGAATAAGAAGAAGACGTTGACGCAAATTATAGGGCCGACGCTGCAAACACCGGGCGACATTTTCGGCCCCGGAGACCTAAACGCCCTACTCCGCAAATATCCGGAGATCGAAAAAGCCCATCAAAAGCTTTGGGCGCACAGCACGACGGTTCTGGAAACGGTCGTCACGGCAGCTGTGGACAAGGCGCTGTCAAATCCAGGAGCGCTCCCTACAGTTCTTGCCAATCTCCTGCCCCCTACGGAGACAACGGGTAATACAGCACCTATCGAAAAGGCAGCGCGCGACACTATCTTTCTAATCAAAGCATCACCGATCGATGACGAATTCACGCTCTGGCTCGCACCTAAGCTTGAGGCAGAGGGATACCGTGTATTCGCTGACATCCTAACACTTCAACCCGGCGATCGATGGCGCAGGCAGATCAACTTGGCACTGCAGTGCCGAGCGGCCAAAGTTCTGCTCATTTGTCGCGATGCCACGCTCGCCGACCCACATGTTCAGGATGATCTCGACATCGCGCTGGAGATGGCCAAGGAACATGGCGATACCCGCTTCATCATTCCGTTACGACTCGAGCCGGGGAAAAAGGTCAAAGGCGTCGGGGATGCTGTAACCGTTGACTTCGTGCGCGGCTGGGGCGAAGGCGTAAGCCTATTGCTTGAAACCTTGCAACGCCAGAAAGTGCCACGCCCCGTTGGCGAGCCGGTAATCGATCCGAACTGGGAGATCTTCCGGCGACGAGGCGCAATACCGCTCGCAGAGGAAGCCGAACGGTTGACCTCGAACTGGTTACGTGCGGCTGAAGCACCCGACGTCATCCGATATTTCGAGAGCACCGGCGCGCTCGAGGAACGGCTGCTTGAGCGCGCGCTCCGCGATTTTCCGTATCCGTGCGCTAAACAGGATTCCGGAATTATTACCTTCGCAGATCAATCTGAAATCGATATCGCGTTCGCATCTGCCGGCCACTTTAAGCTGAAGCATGAGATCCCGTTGCTGGAATTCGTCGAGAACGGCTTTTCTGCACTCGGGATCGAGCGGCAGGCTGCATCCAATCTGATCATCGCGATGATCAAAAAAGCTTGGCTATTGTTCTGCAGGGAAAGAGGCTTCATCGAGTATCATTATTCCAACGCTGTCGGCTTCCACGCGTCGGCCGTGCAAGCGCCGACCGGGCGACGCATCCCGTGGGGCAAGCAAGGCGATCGGCGGTCCTCGATGCTTCGCAATGTTGCGAAGGGACATATCTGGCAGTTCGGCGTCACCGCGATGCCCTACTTCTGGCCATTCTGGCATCTGAAGCTCAAGTCGAGGGTTCTGTTCTCGGTCGACAACGAGACGTCCGAAGGGCTCGGCATTGATGATGCCAGGAAGATGCACCGCCTGCGCCGAAGCATTTGCAAGGGATGGCGCAACAAGCAGTGGCATGGGCGGCTGCTCGCGTTCCTGGAGCTTTTGTCCGGCGAGTCCGCCTATATTCGGCTGTCGCTTTCGGCAAACGTAGCGCTCGCGATTGAAGCGGCACCGATGCTGTTCACCTCGCCGGTGAGCACCGCGCTCCCCGATGTACTCGACGCTGACGAGGAAGAATCTGACATCAGCACCCTTGGTCGACCCGACAACGATGACGAGGCCGATGCATGAGATTTCCGGAGAAATCGCTTCGGGTCGAACACTTCGGCGAACCGCAGTTGGAATTCGCTTTTTCGCAGCGCAGCCCACACCCTAAGGACGGATTGTTCCTGTATGGGCCTCACGCTAAGGCGAAGAAAAGCCGCGAAATCCGAGTTGGCGTGGTAGGCACCACCGACGGAATCGCGCATTTTCGAGCATGGGGCCGCAAGCTCAAATCGGTTGTCCAGGTTCCGCCTCCCGGGAAAGGCGAGAAAGCTGACCGGCTGCACTTGGCGAACTTTCCAGGTCTGGAGGAGGCTTTCGGAATTTCCTTCGAGCCGGATCAATGTAGCGCGTTGTCGATTCAACTCAAGGATATCGATCGCGCAACGCGCATCATCAACCTCAACGAGGCAGTCGACAAGGTCGCGCGGCTGTACATTGATCGCGTCAAGCAGCACCTGCGTAACGACGAACGATCGGTCGATGTGTGGATCTTGGTGCTGCCCGAAATCGTCTACGAACGATGCAGGCCTCAGTCCAAGCGGACCGGCCTGCCGATGGGAAAAGGGGACTTCACCAAGCGGCAGAAGGCGAAGGAGAACATCCCGCTGCTCGCCGCCATGGGAGCCATCGATCAGACCGAGGAGGCGATTTTCGAGGACGTTCCAGATTTCCATCGCAAGATCAAAGCTGAGTTTCTGGCGATCGCTCCGACGCAGCTGGTACGCGAGACGACGATTGCGCCCAATGCGTTCCTCAACAAGGCCGGCTATCCGTTACGCAAGACGCAGGACGCCGCAACGGTCGCCTGGAATCTGGCGACCGGACTCTACTACAAAACACAGCCCAAGCCTCCCTGGCGGCTGGCGGATGTTCGACCGGGGGTCTGCTACATCGGCATGGTCTACAAGAGCCTGCCGAACGACCCCGATGGGCATGCCTGCTGCGCGGCGCAGATGTTTCTCAACGAAGGAGACGGTGTCGTTTTCCGCGGCGCCAACGGACCGTGGAAGACCGGAGACTATGAGTTTCATCTCAAGGCGCCCGCGGCAAAGAACCTGCTTGCCCTCGTGCTGAAGACATACACCGAGACACATGACGGCCCGCCCAAAGAATTGTTCATCCATGGGCAAACTTATTTCAACGACGAGGAGTGGAACGCCTTTGTAGAGGCGGCACCAAAGGAGACCAACATCATCGGCGTCCGGATTCGCTCGACCGGCGGCGAGACCAAGCTCTTTCGCGATGGCGACTATCCTGTGCTGCGCGGGACCGCGCTCCTGCTCGATCATCAGACGGCTTATCTTTGGACGACTGGCTATGTGCCGCAGCTCGACACTTACATTGGGCCGGAGACGCCCAATCCGCTACACATCACCGTGATGCGCAGTAAGAACGCAAAGCCTGACATCCGCACCGTACTTGCAGACATCATGGGTCTCACCAAAATCAACTACAATTCCTGCAACTTCAATGATGGCCTGCCCGTCACTGTGCGGTTTGCGCGGATGGTTGGGGACGTCCTCACCATGGGGTCAGCGAAGGGAGAGGAACGCCAGCCGTTCAAGTTTTATGTGTGAGCGCGCGTCAGCGACCGCCGCCATCGTCGCAGTGCATTGGCAGTCCGGCATGATCCATCAAGGAGGCGAAGCTCGGCTCGGTGCGCCTGCACGACCAGGCGCACCGCCGATCAGCACGCTGTGGGCTGCGCGGCATTGCCGCCGATGCTGAAGTGCTGGCCTAACATCGACGCCATCATGGCAGGACCAGCCACCGCATCAAGATCGATGTGCTCCTGACGCCGCGGGGGACTACGCGAGTGAATTAGCGTGCGAGGCTATGGCGCGGACGTTCGACCGGTAAGCGTTTCTCATCTCGCCTAAAATTCTCAACAGAGTCATCCCCGATCGCTGCGTCAAAGTTAAGCAAGGCCGATTATGGATAAACCTGGAAGGAGCGAGACGCGTTACGAGGATCGAGTAGCACGACCTTGTCAAACGGACCGCCCTGCACAGTCACTTGGTCAAGAAACAGGCCTTGCTCAAAGTCGTCGAGGCCATAACCAATATGATCGGGAAGGACGAGCCACCATTCCGGATATTTTGCACGATGGGTAGCGATCTTCGCCGCTTTCTCGGCGATGCAGTGCTTGAGATTTGTCTCCATTTCAGCCAAAATCCAGCCCCCCGACTGTCGATCAGTGTGCCCCGCTGGCAAAAAAAATGTCGACCTCGGCAACGACGATCGAGATACCTTGATCCAAAAGTTGCTATTAAGCTTGCCTTCAAACGGTTGAGGATCGGCCTCAGCCATGAAGGGCTTGAGTAGAGCATCAAGTTCCCGCTTCAAGTCCTTCAAAGCCGGCGTCGGCCGGCTGAACCGATACAACACATACCAGCTGCACCCCGATGCGGGCGCCGGGCCGAGCCCGGTCAAATAATCTCGGACCCACTGCCAAAGCGGGATCGCCGCCTCTTCAAGGCCACGAAGCCCCTTCCCGCTACCATCATCAAAGTTCTGGTTAAGACGGCGCACCTCGACGGCCACCCGGCAATCGGCCAGGAAATCGGGCGTGACATTCCCATCCGGCTCATAGCGCACATCGGTAAATCCGATGTTCTTCAAGTAGGCCTCGACCAATGTCTCCGACTCGTCCACTGACTTCTCCTGCGACATTCCACCGACCTGGGCGCTTCTATTGCAATTACCCCACGGGAGAAAGAGGCATGACGACGGAGACGGCAGACTTCAAAATTGATCAATCCACGCTTAACTACAGATCAAGATGGAACAACCTACGCGGCGTCGGTAACTCGCCAATTGCCCGGGCGTCGATCGCAGTCCCGATTCTCGGCTACCTGATCGTTTTTCACCGCGACTTAATTGACTATTTAAAAATCCATTCCAGTTTTTGCGATGGCTGTACCGTTTCTTGGCGGCTGCATTTCCTGTATTTCGGGAGTTGCTTCTTTGCCGTTGGCTCCATTCTGTACGGGCTATACTGTCCCGCATTGATAAAAAGATACGGTGGCGCGAACGATTTTTTCGACAGCGAAAAGTACTACTTCACCAACTCTCGCAACTTCGACTATCTCCGCGCCCTAATACATCACGACAAAGAGGTACACAGCTATACGCCTGTCGTTCTCGCGTCCCTTGGCAATCGCGGCCCGGGCGATTCAAACGACCTTTATTATCTCGGCGGCATAATGGGCGAATACTACGTCTTGCAGAACATGAGTTATCCGATAGTGCGCCTGATCGTCGGGTCCTGCTATCTGATGGGGAGCATTTTGCTCTTCATTCCAACGGCGTCGACATTCGGACAAGTCCTGTATCAGGTCTTCAGGTAAACGGTTCAAAGCAACGGCCCGCCTTGACCACCACCGCTGTCGACGGCGCCCGCATCGGGCGGGAGACCGGAGCGCTGCTGCTCAATCTGCTGGGCTACGCCGAAGCCGATGAGGGCAATGATATCAGCGATGGCAAGACCAGCCACCGCATCAAGATCGATGTGCACCTGACGCCGCGCGGGACCACGCGGGCAGGTTAGGACTGCCGCGTCCTATCTCCTCATGGTGAGGAGCGCGGCACGCGCGTGGCGAGACGATGCTGCGCATCGCTCGGAGAACCATGAGGCCCCGAATTGCGGCATCTGTGGCCTCGTCCTTCGAGACGCCCGCTACGCAGGCTCCTCAGGATGAGGAGTTGAGTTTGCATATGACGCAATAGGACCAGCCCGTCTCGAGACGATGCGACGCATCGCCCGGAGAACCGGAAGGCCTCGTGATAGACCGGTGCGCGCCCGCTCTCGCCGATTGGACCTGAGTGTGGATGCCGCGCGACCCCTCAATAGTCTCTTATTGATGCCACCATCCGTGATGCTACGATGACCTCATGAGCAACGCTTTGACGGGAAGCTCGGCCCGAACACCAGTTCATCGAACCGGACCAACCCAAGTGACCAAACCCGACCAACAATCCGAAGTCGCCGAGACCAACGAACTGCTCGCGTTCATAGCGCAGAACGAATTGGCCGAAGGCGACAAGCTCCCGCCCGAACGAGAACTGGCATCCGAACTCGGCATCAGCCGTCGCGCGCTGCGACATCTTCTCACCAAAATGGAACTCGAAGGGCATATCTGGCGAGGACGCCGCAATGGCACCTTTCTCGGTCGCCGAACGGTCGGGCCTATCAGCATAGACCGTCGCATCGTGCGTGGAAGTCCGGCATCCGTCCTCGAAGCCCGCCTTGTCGTGGAGCCTTCAATGACCGCGATCGCAGCAATCAAAGCCAGTGAAGCCGATCTTGTGAACATTGAGACCTGCATGCGACGCACGACCGAGGTCAAGAACGATGAGGATTGGATAAAGTGGGACGGTGCATTTCATCTTGCCATCGCCAAAGCGACGCGAAACGACGTTCTCATCGGCCTGGTCACCGCATTCAACGAGGCACGATCCTCAGGTGATTGGCAGGCTTTGCGCCTCGCATCCATCACGTCCGAGAAGCGGCGTCGTACAATCGCCCATCATCGCACGATCTGCGACATGTTGCGTAAACGATCCGCCGATGATGCCAGCCGAGCGATGCGAGACCATCTTTTGAACACGCAACGAAATCTCTTCGAGTAGGCCGTCGTGGAGCGGTGCCGGCTCGATCCGGGCAATCGATTGAGCTTGATGCAGGACTTGATGCAAGACATGAGCTGACGCCGTGTCTTATTTTGGGATGGCGCCAAGCTCGCGGGCCCAACGTTGCTGGATGGAGAAATCGCGTTCCAGGAAGCGCGCAAACTCCTCTGGGGGCGTCGCATCTGTCGCAGCTCCGAGTGTCGAAAGCAGCTCCCGCATGTTTGGACGTGCAAGCGCCTCCCTGACGGCGTCATAAAGGCGCGTCACCACCTCCTTCGGCGTATCCCGCGGAGCCCACAAGCCAATATAACCGAGCACCACGAAATCCGGAAAGCCCGCCTCCCGCATCGTCGGCACGTCGCGAAGCACAGGAATACGTTCCGTGCCAGTCGAGGCAATGACCTTGACTTGTCCATTATCCACGTAACCGCGCGCACCGGAAAAGCCGACAAAGCATAGATCGACCTGCCCGGTGATCAGATCGCTCAAAACGGCGGCAGTGCCGCGATATGGAATTCCGGAAAGCGGCATGCCAGCCCGCGTCCTGAGCAATTCCCCAGCGATGTATGAAATGTTGCCAATGCCGGCATGGCCGTAAGTCAGGCCGTTGGGTTTGCTTTTCGCATAGGAATTGAGCGCGGAAATCGAGTCGGCCGGAATATCCTTGTGCGCAACAAGGACAATTCCGTTGGTTTCGATCAGTCCAGTCACCGGCGTGAAATTCAGCAACGGATCGTAACGAACATGAGCGGAGTTGAACAACTTGTTTCCGATGTGCGAGCCCGTCGTCATGAGGAGCGTGTACCCGTCGGGCGCAGCGCTGGCCACGGCTTCGCTCCCTATCATGCCACCGGCGCCGGAGCGGTTTTCGATGACCACGCTCGCGCCCATGATGTCCTGCATGGCCCCCGCTAAAGGGCGTGCGATGGCGTCGATCGGACCGCCCGGAGCGAACGGCACGATAATCTTGACGATGCGGTCTGGAAACGCCGCATGAGCGTTCCGAGACCCCACAACGAGCCCAAGCAACGCAACGACGAGTGCCGAGACCAATGCCACATGACGCATGGCGTTTCTTTCTTCCAGGAGGGGCTGGCCAACGTCGCCGGATCTATCGCGCAAGCATGACAACGTCACGTGTGATCGAACCTTTCGAGATGGAACGACGCTTTCCAATAATGGACCGCGGACCAAGCCGACATGAGGGACATGATTCCGAGAGCATAGCGGAGTGATTCCGCGCCGAAGTCGTTCATCAGGCGATCGCTCAACCACCCGGTCAGGAAAGCACCACCGGCGAGACCGACGGCGTTGATGCAGAACATCGTCACGGCCGAAGCGAAGCTTCGCGCGTTCGGCCTGGCGCGGGATTGGATCGTCGCATAGGTCGGACCGGGATAGAAGCTCTGCAAGAGACTGGAGATTGCGGCGAACGCAAGAAACAGAACGTAGCTTGACGTCGTGAGAGACAACAGCTTGGCGAAGGTGGCCACGAAGAAGGCGATCGCCAGGAGCCGAAACCCGTACCGGCTGTTTCTGGTCGAGAGCCAACCGGCAATCAGGCCTCCGCCGAGCGTACCCACGATCGCGAGAACACCCAGCAGGCTGCCGTAGGTGGCCCCTGTCACGGACGCAGACAGATGAAAGCTGCGCATGACATAGGCGGGTCCCCACGCGCTCGCGGAGCCATTCGCGATCCCGAGAAGGGTGCCGCCGATGATGGTGTGGCGGATCGCCGGATCGGCGAACAGTGCCGCCAGACCTCCTTCGGACATCTGCCGGGCTGATATCGCGAGGTCCCGTTTCGGCTCCCGGACCGTGAGAGCGACAAGCGCGGAGAGCACCACGCCAACTCCGCCGACGATCATCAGGGTCGTCCTCCAGCCGAAATGGTCGGACAGGATTCCGCCGAGCACCATGGCAAGTGTCGCGCCCAACGCGATCCCGCAGGAGTAGATGGCGATCACCGTCGATCGCTTGCCCTCCGCGAAATAGTCGGCGAAGAGCGAATGAGCAGCCGGCGTCAGCGCCGACTCTCCCAACGCGACACCGGTTCGGCTCAACATGAACGGGAAAAAGGACTGGGTCAGGCCACCAGCCGCCGTGAACGCGCTCCATACGGAGACGGCAGCCGCGATCACGAGCTTGCGCGATATCCGGTCCGACAGCTTCGCGATTGGAACAGCGCCTGCCGCGTACATCAGCGAAAAGGCCGGCCCCGCAATGATCCCTAACTGGGTATCCGTCAGCGCAAGATCGCTCTTGATCTTCTCGATCAGGATAAAAACGATCTTGGAGTCCACGAAAGCCAGCGTGTAGCACCCCGCAAGGATGAACACCACGTACCACGCGTACCATGTGCCGCGAGCGGTGACCTGCTCTGCCTGCGCAATGCCCGGCGTCTCAGGAATGGCGATGGTCAAGGCTGGCCTCCCTTTCAGTCGCCGCTAAAGCGTCATGCGCGACGGTCCGTCAGCGCTCATTCCAGGATCGACGCATGGGCGAGCGTGCTCAAAGTATCCATGCGCTTGTTGTTCCAGACATTGTCGCGACGGCAGTTGCTCAGGAAAGCGAACGACAGTCCGCTGGTCGGATCGGCCCAGCAGAAGGACGTGCCGACGCCGCTGTGCCCGAACGTGCGCGGGTGCCCGATGGCTCCCAGGCCCGGATGACCGGATTGACCACGGGAGAATGGGCCGAGGCCGCGATGCATCGCGTAGCCGGTGTAGTCGTCGACGAGATCGCCGGTGAAGTCGCGGGTCACATACTCGATCATTCGCGGCGAGACGATGCGCACCCCATCCCAGACGCCGCCCTGCGCCATCATCTGATAGAACACGGCCATCGCGCGCGCCGTCGCGTAACCGCCCGCCCCCGGGATGCCCGCGCGCCTGAACAACGGCGTCGCCACCATCGGGTCGAGCGGCCACATCTCCGTCTGCCGGGGCATGTACATCGCGGCTGCGCGGTGATCCTCTGTCTCGGGCAGGCCCAGAAACATCTCCTGGGCGAGTCCCAGCGGTTCGATCACCCGTTTGCGTATCTCGTCGCGGAAGTCGTTGCCTGTGATCGTTTCGATAAGCACTGCAACTGCCCAGTGGGCCGCCGTGCGATGGTAGCTCGAGTGCGAACCCGGCGGCCATTCGAGCTTGAAATCGCAAACCGCACGTCGAAGCCGTTCGCGATCCATGAAACATTCCGGGGCCACTTCGGCGGCGGGGAATCCCGCCTGGTGTGTCAAAAGATGCGCGACGGTCACGCCGTCCTTGCCATGCGCCTCGAAGCCGCCAACATGGTCCGCGACCGGGTCCGAAAAGCGAAGCTTCCCTTCCTCGACCAGCGTCCAGACCGCCGCCGCGGTAATGACTTTGGTGTTCGAGAACAGCGGAAAGAGCGTCCGCTCATCGACCAGGCGAGAGGGGTCGACCGTCGCTCTGCCGAAGCCACGGTAGAGCGCGAGCTTGCCGTGCCGCGCCACGGCAAGCTGCGCCCCCGGATGGAAATCGCCGGCGATATGGGACACGACGATCTCGCATGCGCGCGCGAGTTTCGCCGGGTCGAGGCCGAGGGATTGCGGGCTGGCGGGCGGAAGCAGCGAGGACTCTGTCTCTGTGATCATGACGAGGCGACTCGTTTCAAGACGCGCGAGCGAAGATCTGGCCGAAAGCGCCGGCGAGTGCGCGCTCGGGATCGGCCGGCGTCGACGCCACGCGCCAGGCCACATATCCGTCCGGGCGGACGAGGACTGCGCCCCCTTCCCCGACCCCGTAGGCGGCCATCCATGAATCCTCCGGATCGGCGATGTCCTCTCCCAGAACCCACACGTCGATGTGCGGCAGGCCGTGCTGGCTGGTTGCGGACCGCCAGAACGCGCCGCCGGGGGCCGCCAGCAACACAAAACCACGCCCGAGGAGATCGATCGTCGAGATCCGTCGATCCCTGTTGTCCAGCCAAACGTGGGGCGCGCGACAACCGGGATGAGCTGATGGCACATACTCGGTGACCGGATCGCTCACGTCCGGCGGCTTCGACCCGTCGGGCACGACCGCCAGCGACCGATATCGCGCACCGAAGATGAGGCCACGTTCGTTGAGAAATTCCTTTCGCGGGAGCCGCGCCTCCGCCTGGCGCCTGGAGCGATCGAAGCTCTGCATGTTCAGCAGCGTCGCGTGCACGACCTCCAAGGCATGAGGCCGGCGTTCCGCTTCGTAGCTATCGAGCAGCGAAGGGGCCGCCTCGCCGTGAAGCACGGCCGCAATCTTCCAAGCCAGGTTCTGAGCATCCTGCACACCCAGATTCATGCCGAAGCCGCCGCTGGGCGTGGTCTCATGGGCGGCGTCCCCGACCAGAAACACGTTGCCGCTGCGGAAGCTGTCCGCGACCATGGCCGAGCAGTTCCAGAAGTTGATGCCGAGGACTTCCACGGGAAGGTCGGCGACCCCGACGGCCCGGCGAACCAGCTCGACGCATCGCTCCGGCGTCAAGTTCTCCTTCGTGAAACCGTAGGCGCTCAGGCTATGCACCAGGAAGCCCCAACGATCGGCGCCGTTCACGGTCAGAAACGTGGCCCGAAGCTCCGGTTGTTCGATGAGATAGAGGGCGGCCGGCCGATCCTCGACCCAGGGCCGCAGATCCGCGCGAAAGTGCACATTCACCGAATCGTAGATGTCTTTTTCGCCGGTGCGGCCAATCCCAAGCTTCTCTCGAACGAAACTCCGCGTCCCGTCGGCAGCGACGACGTAGCGTGCACGAAATGAACGTGTCTCGCCGCTGACATGGTCCTTCAGAACACCGCTCAGACCGCTTCCCTCTTGCCGCAAGTCGCAGAGCTCGGTGCTGAACTTGACGCCATCGGGCGCCAATGCTTCCGCGTGGCGGCGCAGGACCGGTTCCAGGATGTCCTGAGAGCAGCCACAGTTGGTGACCGGCGACATCGCCTGCCCTGCCGGCATTGCCCTGCCCGGCGCGAGACGGTTGATCTCTTTCCCGGCAAGGCTTTCCGCCCAGAGTATCATTCCTCCGAATCTCGACGGCATCCCGGCGGCACGGATGTCGTCTTCGACACCCATCTGCCTGTACATTTCCATGGTGCGCGCATTGATGCCGCGGGCCTTGGGCGCGACTGAGGTGCCGGGATGGCGTTCGACCACGACATGCCCGACGCCGTGCTGAGACAGAGCGATCGAGGTTGTCAACCCGACTGGTCCGGCACCAACGACCACCACGTCCGTCTCAAACATGTGAACCTCCCTGACCTTCGCCCAACAGCATCGCATCGGGCATCCACGTTCCGTGTCCGTGGCGATTTTAAAACTGGTGTAGTTCTCAGACGAACGACATGTCAAGATTAAACACGAATGGTTCGTTATTCGATATTGTCTTTATCGAAATTCCTCGTAATTCTTGCAATTATAAGCCGATCATATGAACCATTAATATTTAATGGTCTCATTTTTGGCTTCGTTACGCCAAATACCTTGAACGAGCGATCACATGTCAGACGCCATATCTCTTCAACGACACGCGGCACCCACGCCTTCCGATCTGAATCTGCCGGATATTCCCAAGCCGTTGCGCGTGCTCATGGCCGAGATCGGCCCAAAATGGCGCGACGACACCAGAGGTCACGTCGACATGATGATTGCCGAATTCTCGGACGTCTTGAAATCGGCTTCCCGGGCGGGCGTGACCGTGCATCGCGACATCGCCTACGGTCCGCATGAAAGGCAACAGCTCGATGTGTTCTTGCCTGCCGGGAACGTGATAGCGCCACCTGTCGTGCTGTTCGTTCATGGCGGCGCATTTGTCAGCGGCCACCGTAACCGCACCGAGCAGATATACTCGAATGTATTGTACTATCTCGCCCAGCGCGGCATCGCGGCGATCAACGTCGGATATCGGCTGGCCACGCATACGGCCTATCCCGGGGCGACGCAGGACATCGCCGCAGTCGTCGATTGGGCTCGCGCTCATGCACATGAATATGGCTGGAATCCCGGCAAGGTATTCTTGATGTCCCATTCGGCCGGCGCCGCCCACGCCGGAAGCTATGCATATGATCCCGCGTTCTCGTCAGTCGGAAGACCGCCGCTCGCCGGAATGATCGTCGTGAGCGGCAGGGTCAGGATCGATAATCTCGCAGAGAACCCGAACGCGAAGAGGGTCGAACAATATTACGGCACCGATGCTTCGCGGTTCGAAAGCTGTTCTCCCGTGCATCACATCAATCGAGACAGCGTCGCGACGTTCGTCGCCTGGGCGGAGTTCGAGAATCCCCTGATCGACGTCTACTGCGCCGAGCTGGTGTTTCGCTTGGCGGAAGCCAAGCGGAAGGCCCCTCCGATGATGTGGTTGCCCGGTCACAATCACTCCTCCGCCATCGCGCATATCGGCACATCGGACGACCTGCTTGGGAGCGCGATCGTGAACTTCATAAGAGATCCACGGTAAGGATCAGAACGCCGGTTCCGGCGAACATCGAGCAACTGCCCGTACTTGTTCATTCGGGCCGGCGAGATGTTTCCGTAAACCCGGCCACCGAAGCCATCGACGAATCAACGGCGGATTGGAGCAGATCATGGGCACGGCAACCAACGACAGACTAACGTTCATCAGCGCCGTCGCGGTACAGGCGGAGATCGAGGAGCTGTTGCCGCAGTTCAAGCGCCGGTGCGGGATCGAGGTCGATGTGAAATACGACGTCAATCCGGCCGTTGCGAAGTGCGTCATGGACGGCGAAGACTTTGACGTCGGACTGACCAATCCCTGGTATGTCGACGAGATGATCTCGCTCGGGCGTGTCATTCCTGATATTCACGTTCCGTTCGGGCGCGTTCCATTGACGATGGGAGCAGCCGGGCCCGAGCCAAGGGAGATTGCCAGTTCGCACGAGGCTGTGCGCAGGCTTTTGTTGAACGCAGATTCGATTGCGTACACGTCGACGGGAACGAGCGGGAAAACCTTCCTGAGGGCGATTGAAATGATGGGCCTGCAGGATCAGATCCACAATCGCCTGCGCCCGATGGGGGCTGGCGAGCCGCCGATGGCTGCTGCAACGGGTCGAGTGCAATACGCCATTGCCCCGCTTTCGCGGATCATTGCCGCTCCCGGCGTGTCGCCCATTGCGACCTTTCCCCCGGAGTTGGGGCTGAACATCGATATGTCGATGTTCGTCCATACAAACAGCCGTCCGGAGATAGCCTTGCAGCTCATCCAATTCCTGTCGAACCCCGAATTGGACGCCTATCTTCGCTCTCACGGCGTTTATCGCTACGTGCTGCAGCGATAAACCGGGCGAAGCGAGCCCCTCTTCGTCTCATGAAAGAGCTTTGGACCAAGACCGCGCCTGGTCGAGCCACGGCCGCACTGCGGCGACAAGAATGGTGGTGACGGCATGAGCTTCGCCCGCGAACGATGAACGATCAGCTCTCTTTCAGTTTACGCAAACTATCGACCAGCAAATCTCCCGTCGCGAGGACATGCTTGCGCAAAGCATCACAGGCGCGCTCCACGTCGCGCAACTCGCAAAGGTTCAGTATCTCACGGTGCTCCGCTTGCGACTGCTCCAGATGATGGGTCTCCTCCCATGTGTAACGCAAGTAGCGCTCGAAATTCATCCTGAGGTTGCCGATCAAATCCAGCGTTCGTGCCCTGCGCGCCGGCGCATAGAGGCTCGCATGAAACTGCGCGTTGAGCTGAATCTTGGCGTCGACCGTGTCCGAACTGTCCAGATCGGCAAGGACGCGCGCGCACTGAACGAAATCACCGCGCAGCATGTTGGGAATCGCCCATCGCAAGGCCTGGCATTCGAGCAGCGCCCGCAACTGCGTCACCTCCCAGGCCTCGTCGGCGCTCAGAATGGCAACGCTCACTCCGCGGCGCGGTTCGGCTTTCAGGAAACCTTCCGCGGTCAATTGCTTGAAGGCTTCCCGGACGATCATCTGGCTGACGCCGTACTGGATCGCGATCGCATCCTGCCGCAACCTCTCCCCGCCGGAGAGACGGTTGTGCAAGATTGCGCCCCGCAGCTCATCGACCACGACGGTGGCCGCCGAGTGAATATTGGCGCGGCCGGGTTCGTGGATTGCGTCCGAAGAGCTCACGATCAATTCCTCTGGGAGTGATTTTAGCGATAAATTTTCAGCGCCAGGATCTGTCGCAGCTATACATTCAACCGCCTACAATCACAACAAATCTCTGCTACTGCTGATTTAATTCAGAAAATCAGCACATGCCGATCCGGAATCCCGCCATCGTTGACTCGGTCTTATTTAACGATTATCGCTAATCGATAGATTGTAGACCCCTCCTTCCCGAGAGTTTCCGATGCTGCGCATGTCCGACTTCGACGCCGTCACCTTTGACGTTTACGGCACCCTGATCGATTGGGAGCCCTCGATCGTTGAATTCCTCGCCAACTGGGCTGCCAAATACGGCGTGACCGCCACCGGCGACGAATTGATCATGTCCTTTGATCGCGCCCGCGCCACGATCCAGAAGGAACGACCAGCCCACCTGTATCCGGAAGTTCTTCGGCGCTGCTTCGATCGCATCTCCGGCGAGTTTGGCGTGGCCATCGATCCCGACCTGCGCGAGGCGTTCTCGGCCACGCCACACCAGTGGCCAGCCTATTCGGACGTCACCGCCGGACTGAAGCAGTTGCAGGCCCGAGCCAGGATCGGTGCACTGTCGAACATCGACAACGCATCGCTCGCGTCGTCGTGCGCCAAAATGTCGGTGACGTTCGACCTTGTCGTCACAGCCGAGCTGGTCGGCGCTTACAAACCAGGCCCCGAGCATTTCGACACTGCGCTGGCCGACCTCGCGGTAATGGGCATCACCCGCTCGCGCGTTCTTCATGTCGGCCAGAGCCTGCGCGCCGACATCACCCCCGCCAACAAGCTCGGAATGACGTGTGTGTGGATCAACCGGCCGGAGCGCCTTCTCGGACTGTCGGGCGAAGGCGCCGCGGAGGCCCGCCCGGATCTCACCGTGTCAAGCCTGGCCGAAATGCTCGAGTCGTTGCGCTGAAACGGCATCACACACAGAGGAGGCAGATCATGACTACTCAGCCGCGCGCCCTCGTGGGGGCCCTCGTTGTTTCCATGCTCTCAATATCTTTTGCCGAGGCGCAATCCAGCGACGGCGTGCTTGATCGCATCCGCACCAGAGGTGCCATTTCGATCGGCTACCGCGACTCGTCGATCCCCTTCTCTTTTGTCGATGCGCAGGGCAAGCCCCTGGGATATGCCACGGACATCTGTCTCGAAGTCGCGCAGAGCGTGAAAGCAGCGCTCGGCATGACAGATCTTCAGATCAAGATGGTTCCGGTCAATCTGCAGAATCGAATTCCGCTGGTGGCCAACGGAACGGTGGATATCTCCTGCGAGTCGGCGGTCAATACCATTGCCCGACAGAGCCAGGTGGACTTCTCCTATCCGTTCTTCATCTCGCAAACGCGACTGCTCGTCAAAAGCAAGTCCGGCATTTCCGAGCTCAAGGACCTGGACGGAAAAGCCATCGCCCTTCCGATCAATTCGGTGCCGGAGCGTCTCGTCAAATCCCTCATCGAAAAGGACAAGCTCAACGTCCGCGTCGTTTCGGTGAAAGACAATGCGGAGGGATTTCTTGCGCTCTCCACCGAACGGGTCGACGCCTTCTCGACCGACGACATTCTGCTGTTCGGCTTGCGCAGCAAGGCCCCCACGCCGGCCGACTACAGCGTTGTCGGTGCACCGCTGTCCTACGACAGCTACGGCCTCCTGGTTCAGAAAAACAGCACGGTCTTCCTGTCTCTCGTCAACGCGACATTGTCTCGCATGTCCCGCGACGGCCGGCTGCAAAAGCTTTACGAAAAATGGTTCGCCCCTGTCGGTGTCCCGCTTTCGCCGGTCCTTGCCACCGTCTTGAAAGTGATTGCGATCCCCGAGTGATCGCATCGGGCGAACACCCTCCGCCTTCCAAAGGGACGTCGCGATGAACTATTCCTGGAACTGGAGCATCCTCGTCCAGAACCCCTACGCGCAATGGCTCGCCTGGGGCTTTGCGATGACGATGGCCATTTCCATCGCAGCCCTGGCAATCGCACTGGTTTTGGGAACGGCCATCGGGATTCTGCGCAGTTCTCAGGGACGAATCGCGCGCCTACTGACAGGCATCTATATCAACACGTTCCGTAATGTGCCGCTGCTGCTTCAGATGTTTCTCTGGTTCTTCGTCATTCCGGAGATCCTCCCGAATGGCGTGGGCCGGTGGTTGAAGCGCGACCTGCCCCATCCCGAGATCATCACCGCGATCATCGCGCTCGCCCTCTTCACAAGCTCACGCATCGCCGTACAGATCAGCGCCGGCATCGATGCCGTTCCAACGGGTCAGCGCGCAGCCGCGAAAGCGACGGGGCTTTCGACGCTGCACACCTACCGCTTCGTGCTGCTTCCGCAAGCGGTGCGGCTCATCATCCCGCCCCTGACTTCGGAGATCCTGACGATTTTCAAGAATTCGTCGATTGCACTCACCATCGGCGTCTACGAGCTGACGGCGCAGACCCAGCAAATTCAGAGCATGACCTACCAAGGTTTCGAAGCGTTCACGGCTGCGACAGTCATCTATGTGTTCATCGCGCTGGGCGTCACGCTGATCATGCGCCTGCTGGAGAGCGGGACGGTGCTTCCCGGCACCGTATCGGGAGATGTGCATGTCCGGTTTTGATCTTTCGACCATCGTCAGCTCGCTGCCCTTTTTGCTGGAAGGTCTGGGCCTCAGCGTGATGCTGACGACCGTCGCCATGATCGGCGGCCTGGTCCTGGGCTTATTCATCGCAATTGTCCGCATGTCGCGATTGAAGTTGGCCGCCAGGCTTGCCGCTCTCTACGTCAATGGCTTTCGGGCCATCCCGTTGATCCTTGTCATTTTCTGGTTCTATTTTCTCGTGCCGGTTGCGGTGGGCAGGCCCGTCGGCGCGCTCTATTCGGTCCTGGTCGCGTTCGTCATGTTCGAGGGCGCATACTATTCCGAAATCATGAGGGCGGGGTTGCAGAGCGTGCGGCCGGGGCAGTGGCAAGCCGCCAAGGCATCGGGCTTTAGCTATCTCCAAACGGTCAGGCTCATCGCGCTCCCGCAAGCCTTGCGAACGATGAGGCCGCTGATGGTGACGCAGGGCGTCATCCTGTTCCAGGACACCGCCCTCGTCTACGTCGTTTCGCTGCACGATTTCATGACGTCGGTCAGCATCGTTGCAAACAATACCAACCGCCCTGTCGAAATGTATGTCTTCGCGGCGCTGGTCTACTTGCTCATCTGCTCGATCGGGAACGCTGTCGCTGCGCGGCTGAAAAGCATCCGGCCCGCGACATGAGTCAACCGCCCATCCAGACCGACATTTCATCCATGGACAAGACGACGATGACCACACCCGACATGATCAAGGTCGAAGGACTTTCGAAACGCTTTGGCCCCTTGCAGGTTCTGAACAACTGCAATTTGACTGTCCATCGCGGCGAGGTCGTCGTCGTCTGCGGGCCCTCCGGCTCCGGTAAAAGCACCTTTGTCAAATGCATCAACGGCATCGAAGATTTTGAAGACGGACACGTCACGATCGATGGCGTCAGGCTCCGCTTGCGTGGCCGCGAAGCAGCCGAGATGCGCGCGCGCGTGGGCATGGTCTTCCAGCATTTCGAGCTCTACCCCCACCTGACCGTTCTCGAGAATATCTGCCTGGCGCAGATCCATGTCCTCAAGCGAACGAGGGAGGTGGCACAGGCCAAGGCCCGCACGCTGCTGAACCGGGTCGGCCTGGCGGAGAAAGAAGGCGCCTATCCGGCGCAGCTGTCCGGTGGGCAGCAGCAGCGAATCGCCATCGCGCGGGCCCTCGCCATGGATCCTGTTGCCATGCTGTTCGACGAACCGACATCCGCGCTCGATCCGGAAATGATCGGCGAGGTTCTCGCCGTCATGCTCGAGCTCGCGCGCGAAGGCATGACGATGATCGTGGTTACGCATGAGATGGGATTCGCCAAGGCCGCAGCCGATCGGATGGTGTTCATGGACAAAGGCAGCATCCTCGAGGTCACCGAAACCAGACGCTTCTTCGACACACCGGACTCCGAACGAGCCCGCCTTTTCCTCTCACGAATCCTGGCGCACTGACATGACGAACCTGCCTATCCCGACCGCCGAAGACGTTCTCGATGCCCGCCGAATCCTGGAAGGGGTGGCGGTCAAGACGCCCATTCTGCGCTCCGAACGCCTGGATCGCCTTGTCGGCGCCTCTGTTTTCGTCAAGTGCGAAAACCTTCAACATACCGGAGCGTTCAAGTTTCGAGGCGCCTTCAATTGCCTGTCGCGCCTCGATCGCCAGGCTTATCCGGGTGGCGTTGTTGCCTATTCGACCGGCAACCACGGTCAGGCCATTGCAACGGTTGGACGGATGTTGAATATCCCCGCAACCATCGTCATGCCCAGCGACGCACCAACGGTGAAAATCGCAAAGGCCAGGGAGAATGGTGCAGAGATCGTCCTCTACGATCGAAACAGCCAGTCGCGTGAGGACATCGCCGCCCAGATTGCCGCGCAATCGCCCGTCGCCGTCGTGCCACCCGGCGACGACCCGTTCATCATTGCGGGCCAGGGAACTGCGGCGGCGGAAGGCCTTGCCCAGATCGGTATCGCCGACGTGACGACAATTCTCGTTCCTTGCGGGGGCGGCGGACTGGCCGCCGGTACCTGCCTTGCCACCAATGCCATGGGCTCGCCAGCCGAGGTGTGGGCCGTTGAGCCTGAGGATTTCGACGATACGCGACGCTCTCTCGCCAGCGGCCAGAGAGAGGTCAATGCTGCGTTGTCCGGCTCTCTTTGCGATGCCCTGCTGGCGCCAACGCCCGCCGAACTGCCGTTTTCGATCAACCGCAAGCGCTTGTCGCGGGTTCTGACTGTCTCGGATCAGGACGTTTTACGGGCGATCCGCTTCTCCTATGAAGAATTCCGGCTTGTCGCCGAGCCCGGAGGTGTCATCGCGCTGGCGTCAGTGCTGCGCAATCCGGAACTTGTTCGAGGAAAGACTGTCCTCGTGATCGTGTCAGGCGGAAATGTCGATCCCGCCGTGTTCAAGCAAGCTCTGGACCTCGATCCACACGGCGGCGCCACCGATCGCGCCGCCTGACCGACATTGCGATTTTCCGAGAAGGACGAAGCTGCCATGCTTATCGACGCCAAATTTGCCGCCCTGGCCACCGACAATGCCCCAGGTCAGGAGGTCCGCCAGGTCGCAGGAAACGTCGACAATATGATGCGCGGGACGTCCCTCCCGGGACGGCTTGTTGACTTATCTCACGGCGACGTCGATGCGTTCCTGCCACCTCCTGATGCGTTCCGGCAATTTTCCGAAGCCGTCGCGGCCGGAGGCCGGCAAGCCTACACAGAGTATCGCGGCTCGGCCGATATCCGCGCCGAGCTTGCCGAAAAGCTGGCCGCGTTCACCGGTGCACCCGTCTCGGCTGAGCACGGCACGATCGTCACCCCGGGAACACAGGGGGCCCTGTTCCTGGCCGTTGCAGCCACGGTGAATCAGAGCGACAAAGTCGCCATCGTCCAGCCGGACTATTTCGCCAACCGCAAACTCGTCCAATTCTTCGGCGGACAAGTGATGCCCGTGTCGATCGATTATCTCAGCGCCTCGGCAGACGCCGATCTCGATCTCACTCAGCTTCGCGCCGCCTTCGAGGCCGGTGCACGCGTCTTCCTGTTCTCCAATCCCAACAATCCAACCGGCGCCGTCTATTCCCGGCGCGAGATCGAGGACATCGCCGCGCTTGCCGACGCGTTCGATGTGACGATCATCGCCGATCAGCTCTATTCCAGGCTACGCTACGAGGGCGAGGACTACACACATATTCGCGCCTGCGGATTGCCTGATGACCGCGTCATCACCATCATGGGACCATCCAAGACCGAGTCGCTGAGCGGCTACAGGCTCGGCATCGCCTTCGGATCGCCCGCGATTGTCGAACGGATGGAGAAATTGCAGGCCATCGTCTCGCTGCGCGCCGCCGGCTACAATCAGGCGGTTCTTCGCTCATGGTTCAGCGAGCCGGACGGATGGATGCAGGAGAGAATTCAGCAGCACCAAGCGATTCGCGATGATCTTCTCTGCGTCTTCCGAAATGCGGGGCTGGACACGCGCACGCCGCAGGCGGGCAGCTACCTGTTTCCGACACTGCCGCCACTTGCGGTCAGCCTGCAGGATTTTGTTCGCCTGCTCCGCCGCCAGGCGAACGTCGTCGTCACGCCCGGAACCGAGTTTGGTCCACATCCCGACAGCATTCGCTTGAATTTTTCTCAGGATCATGCCGCAGCGGTCG
Source organism: Hyphomicrobiales bacterium (assembly GCA_041424235.1). GTDB lineage: Bacteria > Pseudomonadota > Alphaproteobacteria > Rhizobiales > Xanthobacteraceae > Bradyrhizobium_A. The sequence goes on along the minus strand of JBGMOD010000138.1, from coordinate 6,121 downwards.
CAGCCGGCCACCGCATCGTCACGATGACCGGCCGATATCGGAAGTGAACAGGCGTTCCCGCCAAAATGGCGCAATGGCGGCTTGAACCTATCGGCTGTTGTCCCGACCAACACTCGACGGAGTGAAGTTGACATCAGCTTGATGAGCACGGTCGCGACCGGTGCTGTCGCTCAGCAGGTTCCTGCCCAAGAGAATGGCGACATGACATTCAAGACGCTGTCGGCCCTCACGCGGCATTTCGCGCTCTTGCTGATTTTGACGGCCTTGTGCTCGCCCGTATCTGCCCAGCAGGATCTCAACGCCATCCTCAACCAGACCAATCAGCTCGCCGCGGCAGGCAACTATGACGCTGCGCTGGTCCAGGCGCGAAAGCTCGAATCCGGCATCAAGGCACGGTTCGGCACCAATCATCCGAACTATGTGATCGCGCTCAACCAGTTGCTGCGGATTTATGCGGCGCAAGGCAAGTTCGCCGATGCCGAGAAAGCCGCCACCCAAGCGCTCGCGATCCGGCAGAAGGCCCTGGGCTCGGCCGATCCGACGGTCGCCGAGTCGCAGATCAATCTCGCCACCGTCTACAAGCTGGAAGGCAGGTACCCGCAGGCGGAGGATCTCTACCAGCGCGCGCTCGCGACCCAGCAGAAACTGTTCGGCCCCGACAGTCCGAAACTCGCCAATAACCTGAACGACCTTGGCGCGCTCTACGAAGCGCAGGGCAAGCACGCCCAGGCCGAGCAGATGCTGCAACACGCCCTGGCGATCGAGGAGAAAGCGCTGGGCGCCGATCATCCCGAGGTCGCAGACGTGCTCGGCAACATCGCGGTTGTCTATCTCTCCGAAAGCAAATTTGCCGAGTCGGAAGCCTCGTTCAGACGGGCGCTTGCGATTCAGCAGAAGACGCTGGGAGCCGACCATCCCAACGTCGCCGCAACCTTAAACAACCTCGCCGAGGTGGCCCACGCGCAGGGCCATAACGCCGAGGCTGAGGCGCTGTATCAGCGCGCGCTGGCGATCGACGAAAAGACCCTGGGATCGCAGCACCCCTCCGTTGCCCTGGTGCTGCGAAACCTCGCCAATCTCTCTCGCGAGCAGGGTCACGCCGCAGAGGCGGAGGGACTTTTCCAGCGCGCGCTGACCATCAACGAGACGGCACTCGGCCCCAGCCACCCGGAAACCGCCGCCACCCTCAACAACTTCGCCGGCCTTTACATGTTCGAGGGCAAATACGGCGATGCCGAAGCGCTGTATCGACGCGCCCTCTCGGCCCGGGAGAACGCGCTTGGGCCGGACAATCCGGACGTCGCCACGTTCGTGCAGAACCTGGCGTTCGTTGCCGAGGCCCAAGGCAACCACGCGCAGGCCGAGGCCGGCTTCCAGCGCGCGCTGGCCATCCGCCAGAAGGCGCTGGGGCCCGACAGTCCCGACGTCGCCGCAAGTCTGGCCGGGCTTGCCACCGTGTTCGCGGCGCAGGGACATCTGGCGCAAGCCGAGGAGACCTATCAGCGCGCGCTGACCATCGATCAAAATGCACTCGGCCCCGCGCATCCCGGTGTCGCGCAGCTCCTGCTCAACATGGCCTTGCTCAATGACCTGCCCGGCGGCGATATCGCACGAGCGCTTGGCTATGCGCGCAAGGCGAGCGCGGCGGAACTTGCCTACATGGCGCACGAAGACATGGCGCACGAAGGAACAAGCGCCGATCAGGGGACCGAGCCGAATGGCGGCAACATGTCGCCCGCGGATTTCTTCAAGGTTCATGTCGCCAATCTGGCGCTCGCTGCTCGCCACGGGATCGAACCGGTCCCGGCGCTCGGCCGCGAAGCTCTGGAGATGGCGCAACAGGCGAACACATCGACGGCCGCCCTGGCCGTGCAGCAGATGGCAGCGCGGTTTGCCGGCAACAGCGCCCTCGGCGAGTTGGTTCGCCGGCGCCAGGATCTCGGCGTCGCCTGGCAAAACCAGACCAGGAGCCTGATCGCAGCGGAATCGAAGCCTCAGGCGCAGCAGGACCGTTCCGCGAACGACGCGGCGCGCCGGCAACTTGCCGACGTCCAGGCCCGGCTGGCCGCGAATGCCGCCGAGATCGACAAGACGTTTCCGGATTACGTGTCGCTCACGAGTCCGAAACCGTTGCGGGTTGAGGACGTGCAACAGTTGCTGGCGCCGGACGAAGCGCTGGCCTTCTTCCAGGCCGGGGACGACGAAAGCTACGTCTTTGCCCTGACCCACGACAGTTTCGACTGGAAGGTGATCCCGCTCGGGAAAGCGGCGCTGACGGACAAGGTGACGGCATTCCGGCAGGGCCTCGATTTCGACGCGCTGGACGCGTCGGCGCAGTCGGGCAAGCCCGGGTTGTTCGATCTTGCGCTCTCCCACGCGCTGTTCGACACCCTGCTCGGCCCGGTCGATGCGCTGCTGAAGGACAAAAAAAGCCTGATCGTGGTGCCCTCGGGCGCGCTGACAGCTTTGCCGTTTCATCTGCTGGTCACCGAGGCGCCGCCATCGGCCCGGCCCGAGGGCCTTGCGGGCTATCGCGACGCGGCGTGGCTGATCAAGCGCCAGGCCGTCTCGGTGCTGCCGTCGGTCACGAGCCTCAGGGCCCTGCGCGCATTCAGCAGCAGGGGCAGCGCCAAAACAAAGCCACTGATCGGGTTCGGCGATCCCGTGTTCGATCCCGCTTCGGCGCCGCCGGACACCTCATCTGACACCCGCAAAGCCGCCGCGCGCAGCCTGGTGGTGGTGCCCTATACTGATTTCTGGCGCGGCGCGGGCGTCGACCGCACCATGCTCAGCAAGGCGCTGCCGCAACTGCCCGACACGGCGCTCGAACTCAAGGCCGTCGCGCAGAAGCTCGGCGCGCCGGCGAATGACATTCATCTGGGCCGGGACGCCAGCGAAACGGTGCTCAAGGCCGCGCCGCTGGCCGATTATCGCATCGTCTATTTCGCCACCCACGGCCTCGTGGCCGGGGATATCAAAGGGCTGGCCGAGCCTTCGCTGGTGCTGTCGATCCCGGCGCAACCGTCCGACCTCGACGATGGATTGTTGACCGCAAGCGAAATCGCGCAACTCAAGCTCAACGCCGACTGGGTGGTGCTGTCCGCGTGCAACACCATCGCCGGCGGCAAGCCCGGCGCCGAGGCGCTGTCCGGCCTGGCGCGCGCATTTTTTTATGCCGGCGCGCGGGCGCTGCTGGTGTCGCATTGGGCCGTCGATTCCGCCGCCGCCACCCGGCTGACCACCTCGACCTTCGCCATCCTCGCGGCAACACCGTCGCTGGGCCGCGCGCAAGCGCTGCGGCAGGCCATGCTGGCCTACCTCAATGACGCTTCAAATCCCACCGCGGCCTATCCGGCATTCTGGGCGCCGTTCGAAATTGTCGGCGAAGGCCGAGCGAACTAAACCGGCTGCAAGCCGAGCGCCTGCGCGCTCTCCATCCAGACCGGCAGTTCGCGCTGATACAGCGCATTGCTGTCCTTGAAACCGAGCGCTGGCTCCAGCGCGAAGGTGGCGAGGACCTCCCTGACCTTCGGATCGTCGTTGGCGGCCACGCAGAGTTGCGCGAAGCGATCGACGATCGGCTGCGGCGTTGCCTTCGGCAGCGCCCAGCCGGTGAAGCCGCTGACGGTGAAGAAGCGCGAGGTCGCGCCCTGCTGAGGCAGCGTCCTGACATTCGGAATCGCGTCGACCTTCTTGGAATGCACAGCGAATACAACGCCGCGGTTGCTTTGCAGGACGGATTGCGCCGCCGTGTAGCTGCCCATCGCGACATCGAGCGTGCCTTCCGCCAGCCCCGTCCACATCGGCGCTTCACCGCGATAGTGGATCGGCTCGATGCTGAGCCCGTACTGCTTGTTCAGCTCGTTGATCGTCATGTGCGGGGCCGAGCCGGCGCTGTAGGTGCCGAAATTCACCCGGCCGTTCCTGCGCGCAAATGCGACGAATTCATCCAGCGTGGTGACGCCGGACTTCAGGCTCGCCACCAGCAGCAGCCCGGCGCCGGGGATGACGCTGACCAGCGTCAGATCCTTGTCCATGTCGTAGCCGGGGGTCTTCATCATGACCCGGTTCATCACATAGGTGGTCGAGATCGAGCACAGCACCGTATGGCCGTCCGGCTCCGCCCGCGCGACCTCCGCCGTGCCGATGGCGCCGGATGCGCCCGCCTTGTTTTCGATGACGACAGTCTGCTTCACCTGCTTGGAGATGAATTCGCCGAAGGCGCGTGCGAGCAGGTCGGTCTGCCCGCCGGCAGGGTAGCTGCAGATCATGCGGATCTGCCGCGACGGCCACGCCGCCTGCGCCGAGGACTTTCGCAAAGGGAACGGCATCGCGACGACCGCAGCGCCAGCGGCAACGAATTGACGGCGATGAATCCTTGCCGGCATGGCTCCCTCCCTGATTTTTTTCGACAGTATCGCATCGTGCGGCGACTGCCATCGACCACCGACGGGACAGATTGGCGCACCGGGAGCTCAATTCCGCACCGCGGATTTACGCGGAGCCCGCTCTCTGGATTGCAGCGCAGCGATGCAGTAGGGTCCGATCGAATTCGACATTTTCGCCAGGCCTTCCGGGCCGGCGACAAGACGATGATTCTTGGACGATGATTCTCGGACGATGATTTTGGGGACGAAAGACCATGGCGCGCAACATTCTCATTCTCGGAGCCTCGTATGGCTCGTTGCTGGCAACGAAACTGCTGATGGCCGGCCACAACGTGACCCTCGTGTGCCGCGCCAAGACCGCGGAACTGATCAACCGCGACGGCACCGAAGTGCGCATCAAGCTGCGTGACGAGACGACCCACAGGGCGATCTTCTCGCGTGACCTGCCGGGAAAACTGGATGCGACCCCGCCCGGTGACGTCGACGTCTCGCGTTACGATCTCGTTGGCCTTGCGATGCAGGAGCCGCAATACACCAACCACACCATCCGCGTTCTGATGATCAAGATCGCCGCGGCCAACCTGCCGTGCCTGTCGATCATGAATATGCCGCCGCTGCCCTATCTCAAGCGGATCCCGGCGCTGGCGGACATGGACCTCGAGGAGGCCTACACCAATGCCCAGGTGTGGGAGCGCTTCAAACCGGGTTTGGTCACGCTGTGCTCGCCCGATCCGCAGGCCTTCCGCCCGCCGGAAGAGGCGGCGAATGTCCTGCATGTGGGCCTGCCGACGAACTTCAAGGCGTCCGCATTTGCCGACGAAGCCCACAACCGGCTGCTGCGGGAACTGGAAGCCGATATCGACGCGGTCAGGCTGGACGGCAAGGACGTGCCGGTGAAACTGAAAGTGTTCGATTCACTGTTCGTCCCGCTGGCGAAATGGTCGATGCTGCTGACCGGCAACTATCGCTGCATCACGCCCGAAGAACCGCAATCGATCCGCGACGCGGTTCATGGCGATCTGAAAGTGTCGCAGTCGATCTATGACCATGTCGACGCCGTCGCCCGGCGCCTGGGCGCGGAGGCGGAGGACCAGGTGCCTTTCGAAAAATACGCCAAGGCGGCGGAGAGCCTGCTCAAGCCCTCGTCCGCGGCCCGCGCGGTCGCCAATGGCGCGCCGTTCATCGAGCGGGTCGACCTGCTGGTGAAACTGATTTCGCATCAGCTGGGCATGACCAATGCCAATATCGACCGCACGGTCCAGGTGGTCGACCAGAAGCTCAATGAAAGGATCGAGGCCGGCGGGATCTAACTCGCCAGCGGGAGGTTGAGATGGATGATCGAACCGTGCGGGCGGCGCTGCAGCGCCATTGGGAGGCTTCGGACGCCAACGATTTCACAGCCGAGCACGACATCTACCACGAGGATGCCGTGCTGCATTATCCGCAATCGGGCGAGCGGATCCGCGGCCGGCATAACATCCAGCAGAGCCGGTTTCTTCAGCCGAACCGGAAACGTTTTACGGTCCAGCGCATGATCGGCAGCGGCGATCTCTGGGTTACCGAATTCGTGCTGACCTATGACGGCGTTCCATCCTACACGGTGAGCATCATGGAATTCCGCGACGGACTGGTGGCCAGCGAAACGCAATATTTCGCCGACCGGTTTGCCCCTGCGCCTTCGCGGGCGCATCTTGTGGACTTGGGCGCGTGATTTCGCGTCCGAAAAGGAGTTC
>JBGMOD010000137.1:0-1244 GCA_041424235.1 Hyphomicrobiales bacterium | reverse complement strand
GTTCTGGCAGTTCCACCCGACCGGCGTGGCCGGTGCCGGCGTGCTGCTGACCGAAGGCTGCCGCGGTGAAGGCGCGATCCTGCTCAACAGCAACGGCGAGCGCTTCATGGAGCGCTACGCGCCTACCCTGAAGGACCTGGCGCCGCGCGACTTCGTCTCGCGCTGCATGGACCAGGAGATCAAGGAAGGCCGCGGCTGCGGTCCCAACAAGGACTACATCCTGCTCAAGCTCGACCACCTGGGTGCCGAGACGATCCGCAAGCGCCTGCCCTCGGTCGAGGAGATCGGGCACAACTTCGCCAATGTCGACATCACCCGCGAGCCGATCCCGGTGGTACCCACCATCCACTACCAGATGGGCGGCATCCCGACCAACATCAACGGCCAGGTCGTCATCCAGAAGGGTGAAGACAACAGCGCCGTGGTGAACGGCCTCTACGCCGTGGGCGAATGCTCCTGCGTGAGCGTGCACGGCGCCAACCGCCTGGGCACGAACTCGCTGCTCGACCTGCTGGTGTTCGGCCGTGCGGCCGGCAACCACATCGTCGAGTTCAACGACAAGCTCAAGGAACACAAGCCCCTGCCCAAGGATGCGGCCGACCGCACGCTGGAGCGCCTGAACCGCCTCGAATCCACCACCGCCGGCGAATACGCGCAGGACGTGGCCGGCGAGATCCGCGCCGTCATGCAACAGCACGCCGCCGTGTTCCGCAAGCAGGCCTCGATGGACGAAGGCGTGGTCAAGATCGCCGCCGTGCGCGAGCGCGTCAATTCGATCGGCCTGAAGGACAAGTCCAAGGTGTTCAACACCGCCCGCATCGAAGCGCTGGAAGTCGACAACCTGATCGAAGTGGCGCAGGCCACGATGGTCTCGGCCGCCGCCCGCAAGGAATGCCGCGGCGCCCACACGGTGGAAGACTACGAGCGTCCCTCGGACGACCCGGTCGCACCGCTGGGCCGCGACGACGCCAACTGGATGAAGCACACGCTCTGGTACAGCCAGGACAACCGCCTCTCGTACAAGCCGGTCAAGCTGCAGCCGCTCACCGTGGCCTCGGTTCCGCCCAAGGTCCGCACGTTCTAAGCGAACGGTCAAACGGCTCACAGTCAGCTCATACAAAGCATTCACAAGGTCACTACGATGAAGCGCACATTCCAGATCTACCGCTACGACCCGGACAAGGACGCCAAGCCCTACATGCAGACCATCGAGATCGAACTCGACGGCCACGAACGCATGCTGC
>JBGMOD010000136.1:0-65556 GCA_041424235.1 Hyphomicrobiales bacterium | reverse complement strand
CGCCATCGAGCTGATCCAGGAGGGGGATGTGCTGGTGGTGGCGCCGTTCTCGCCGTCCGACGCCGGATACTTTGGTGATCTCCTTGCGACGTCCCTGCGCGCGAGAGGGGGAGCAGGGCTGGTCATCGATGCCGGCGTTCGCGATGTTCGCGATCTCACCAGGATGCGCTTTCCGGTCTGGTCGACGGCGGTTTGCGCGCAGGGAACGGTCAAGGAAACCCTCGGTTCGGTGAACGTGCCTGTCGTTTGTGCCGGAGCCCTTGTCGAGCCCGGTGACATTGTGGTCGCCGATGACGACGGGGTTGTCGTCATTCCCCGAGAGCAGGGACACGCTACCGTGGATCGCGCGCATTCCCGTTGCGCGGCCGAGAATGAGAAACGCGCCCAGCTCGCCGCCGGCGCTTTGAGCCTGGACCTCTATGGCATGCGGGAACGGCTTGCGGAAAAGGGCCTGCACACGGGGCTCACTCCATCTCGCCTTCCGCAACCGCGCGGCTGACAAGGACATCCCATGAAGACTGAAGTTGGAATTATCGGGGCCGGCCCGGCCGGACTGATGCTCGCGCGCATCCTGCAACATCACGGGATCGACACCGTCATCCTGGAACGGCGCAGCCGCGATTATGTTCTCGGCCGCATTCGTGCGGGCGTCCTTGAGCAGGGTACGGTCGACACGCTGAAGGCCTACGGCATCGGCGAGCGGCTGATGCAGGAAGGAATCCCGATGGATTCCATGCAAATTCGCTGGAACGGCGAACGACACGACATCGTCATTACAGAGAATGGCCGGCGGCTGACGACATATGGTCAGGCCAAAGTCGTCCGCGACCTGATCGAGCAGCGCGAGGCGGACGGGTTGCCGATTGTGTTCGAGGCGGCCGTCGATCGGCTGGAAGACATCGAAAACGCACCGAAGATCTACTTTACGCAAGACGGCGAGACGCGGCGTCTGGCGTGCGCATTCGTGGCGGGGTGCGACGGCTATCGTGGCATCAGTCGAAGCTACATTCCCGACGCGAAGCAGAAATCGTTCCTGAGGGAGTATCCTTTTTCCTGGTTCGGCATCCTGGCTGAAGCGACGCCTCATAAAGAGAAGCGTGGTTTCTCGCACAGTTCGCGAGGCCTGGCCGTTGTCTCGGCCCGCTCGAAGTCGATCGGGCGGCTCTATCTTCAGGTCGAACCGGATTTCGATGTCAATGCTCTCAGCGATGAGGAGATCTGGGACGAACTGGACCTGAGGATGGAAGACAGTTCAGGTCAGCGGCTCAACCGCGGCCCCATCATTGAACGCAATCTCGCGCGGCTGCGCGGTTTTGTGTGCGAGGCCATGCAGCATGGCAAATTGCTGATCGCCGGCGATGCCGCCCATATTGTTCCGCCAAGCGGCGCCAAGGGGCTCAACCTCGCCATCGGTGACGCGCGTGTCATGGCTGAGGCTCTTCGCTCCTGCCTCAAGACCGGAGATTCCCGGATCTTTCAGGAGTACACGCAGATCTGTCTCCGGCGGATCTGGCCCACGGTGCACTGGTCCTGTTCGATGTCGGACACATTTCACGTTTTTCCGGGGCAGACCGAATTCGATACGCGCATGCAATATCAGCGGCTCAATCATTGGATGCACACCGAGGTGGGCGCCAGGAGATTTCGCGCCTCCATGCTGGGGCTGCCCTATGAAATCTGACATCCGCGATGACGACGGGACCAGGCATCAGGCATCCACAGTCCTGGTGGTTCTCGAGGAGGTGACGCGATGCTCAATTCGAGCCCATTGAAAGATGCCGGCAAAGGCCCGGGGGATCGCAGCGACACCGTGACGGTCGGCTCGGTCATGCTCGCCCGGCTCAAACAACTCGGCGTCGATTACGTCTTCTGCAACTCCGGAACGGATTTCCCTCCGATCATAGAGGGGCTGGCGGATGCGGCAGCCAACGATGTGTCGCTGCCCGAAGCGCTCGTCATTCCACAGGAGAGTGCGGCACTCGGGATGGCCCATGGCTATTACTTTGCGACCGGCAAAGCGCAGGCTGTCATGCTTCATACCAATGTCGGCCTCGCCAACGGTGCGATGGCGGCGATCAATGCGGCGGCGGACGGAATCCCCATGATCCTGATGTCGGGAAGGACACCGGTCACGGAACGGGGGCGTTTTGGCGGACGTTCGGTTCCGGTTGGCTGGGGGCAGGAGATGCGCGATCAGGCGGCGCTGGTGCGTGAAGCCTGCAAGTGGGATTACGAGTTGCGTTTTCCCGAGCAGATCGACGAAATCCTGATCCGCGCTCATGCCATCGCCAACTCCACGCCAAAAGGTCCGGTTTATTTGAGTTTGCCTCGCGAGGTGCTCTGCGAGACGCTGCCCAAAAGCCCGGCCTGGATGCCGTCATCGATGGCCGCGGTCAAATCCGGTCCCAGCGCAGAGGCGATCGAGACCGCCGCGCGCTGGATGAGCGAAGCCAGGCGGCCCCTGGTCATCGCGCAGCGCGGGGCGGCAACGAAGGACGGCTTTGCGAATTTTGCCCGGCTGTTGTCGGAGCGTTCGATCCCGATTTGTCAGTGGTGGGCGGTCTCGGCGGCGGTTCCAACCGACCATCCGTGTTATATCGGCGCCGATCCCGAGCCATGGCTCTCCGAAGCCGATGTCATTCTCGTTCTCGACAGCCTCGCGCCATGGTCTCCCGCGATCCACGTGCCCAGGCCGGATGCCCGGATCATCCAGATCGGGCCGGACCCGCTGTTTACGCGCGTCCCGGTCCGTAATTTCCGCTCCGACCTCTCGATCGCTTGCGAAATCGAAGACGGCATTGCGGCCCTTGTGACGGCCATGTCGCAGATGCCCGATGTGGCGTCCGGCCTGCTGATGGAGCGTCGGGCGCTCATCGTTGAACGTCGATCGCTCATTCGCGCAAAGCTGGATGTCGATGCGCAGCCGTCGCTGCCGATGCGGAAGGATTATGTGTCGCGGTGCCTTTCCGAAGCGATTCGGGACAAGGATGCGGTGGTGCTGTCCGAACTGGGCAGCAGGCTCGACATGCTGACGCTGAAGGCCCACGACAGCTGGCATCTGTTGCCTCATTCAGGCGGGCTCGGCTGGGCGTTTCCTTGTGCCATGGGCATCCAGCTTGCGGATCGCGCGCGTCTGATCGTGGCGACGATAGGGGACGGGTCCTATATTTTTTCCAATCCGGTCGCCTGTCATCAGATCGCGGAAGCTCTCGACCTGCCGGTGCTGTTGATCGTTCTCAACAACAGCGAGTGGGCCGCGGTGCGGCACTCCGTTCTCAACCTTTACCCGGACGGATATGCGGCGCGGGCGAACGCCATGCCGCTCACGTCGCTGCAGCCAAGCCCCGACTTCACCAAGGTCGCGCAGGCCAGCAGGGGATATGCGGTCCAGGTTGAAGATCCGGAGCAACTTCCCGCGGCGCTGGCCGCCGCCATCGCTCACATCGAGCGGAATCGCACACAGGCGCTTGTCGAGGTGAGGATCAGATAGGTCACTCAGCATGCCCAGGCATTCGGTGTCGGCGTCCTCCCGGTGCGCCTGCAACATCTCCCCATCATTGGCGTTGATCCAGGTGAGGTCGCCCGTGTGCACGGTCTTGTCGTGCGCGCCGGTGAGGAGGTGGGGTCGTCCGGAGGGATAACGTCGAGTGGTGCAGGGCAGGCCCTCAGGCCGCCGCCCGCTGTTTTTTCCGGCCTTTCGCGCGCGGCGTCTCCTGCCTGTCGCTGTCCTTCGCGCTTTCGGCAACCGTACCGTCGGACATGGCGAGCAGGTTGTGCTTCATGGCGAGAAGCGCGTCGGACGCGGCTTCCAGCTGCTTGCGGTCGATTCCGTTGATGATCCTGGCATTGAACTTGTCGGTTTCCTTGCGCAGCTTTTCCAGGAAACCGCGGGCCTGCTTTGTGACATAGACGCGCTTGACCCGCCGGTCGACGGGATCCGCCTGGCGGATCACGAAGCCCGAGGCCTCCAGGCGGTCGATCAGGGCTCCAACCGCAACCTTGCCGACGTCGAGTTCGTTGGCGAGCTGGGTCTGAGGCAAGCCGTCCTTGCGCGAGATGAACGCCAGCACCCACCATTGCGAGCGGGTAATTCCGAGCGGCGCCAGGGCACGATCGAACATCATCCTCCGGAGTCGCGACACGTCGTGAATGAGGTAGCCGAGCCGAAGATCCCAGTCGGGCTGTTCAACCATTCTTTTCCCTCTAAAGCGTTTTCCGACGCACTGGATGCCGGCTCGCGCGAATAGGCCGAGTCAGGCCGATGTCCCAACCAATACCATACAGCAGCATATCTTAAATGTCATAACCGAGTTGCGGCTGGAGACTAGTTTGGCCGGTTTCAACGCCGCAATCGATTTGCATAATAAGTACACTAGTGTATTATATTCCTCAAATGCGGCTGGCGCCCGTGCCGCAGAGAAACGCCGCGACCGAAATCGCGCCACAGGGAAGGAAGACCGCCCATGTTCGACGCCACCGTCCTGCAAGGCAAGCGTATCCTGATCACGGGCGGCGGCACCGGGCTGGGCAAGGAAATGGCGATTGGCTTCGCCGCCCATGGCGCTCATGTCTATATCTGCGGCCGCCGCAAGGATGTGCTGGACCAGGCGGCGCGCGAGATCCGCGAGATATCGGGCGGGCGAACCGATGCCCTGATCGCCAATGTTCGCGATCCCGACAGCATCGACGCCATGATGACCGCGATCTGGGCGGACGGTCCGCTCACCGGCCTTGTCAACAATGCGGGCGCCAATTTTCTGGCGCCGACCGAAAGCCTGTCGCCGCGAGGCTACGAGGCCGTCCGATCGACGGTGATGGACGGCTCGTTCTACACCTCGCTCGCCTGCGGCAAGCGCTGGATCGCCGCCGGTCTGCCCGGCGTCATCATCAGCAATCTCGTCACCTGGGTCTGGACCGGGTCGGCTTATGTCGTGCCCGCGGCAATGGCCAAGGCGGCGGTGCACGCCATGACCATGTCGCTTGCCGTCGAGTGGGGGCCCAGGGGTATCCGCGTCAATGCGATCGCGCCCGGCCCGTTCCCGACCGAGGGGGCGTGGGACAAGCTCAATCCACTTGCCGAGACGGGTATTGGCGCCACCCAGGCCGACGAGGTGCCGCTGCGCCGGTTCGGAAAGATGGAGGAATTGCGCAATCTCCTGATCTTCCTGATGTCGGATGGCTGCAGCTACATCACCGGTGACACCATCAGCATCGATGGCGGCCATCATCTGGCGGCGCCGAGCACCTTTGCCGGCCTGGCAAAGCTGTCGCCGGCCGATTGGCAGCGCGCTCGCGAAGCGATGCAGGCGTCGGTGCAGCGGGAGAAGCAGGCGCGGTCGATCTGACGGCGTTGCGCCGGCAATCAATCGGCCCGCAGGCCGCTTGCGGCAGGACAACCAAAGAGGAGACGCAGATGGGTTTGGCAACATCAACCACGAGCTTTGAGTGCACCATCGGCGATGGCCTCGCGCATATCATGCTCAACCAGCCCGATCGCGGAAATCCCATTGATGGGGAGTTCTGCCGCGCGTTCAGCCTGTGCATGGCGGAGCTCAGCGAGCGGGCCGACGCGCGCGCGGTCCTCATCTCCGCGCGCGGCCGGTTATTCAGCGTCGGCGGCGACCTGATGTCGCTGGTGCAGCAGGGCGACGCGCTGCCGAGGACGATCAAGGCGTGGACGGCGGACCTTCATGCGGCGATCGCCCGGATGGTCCGGATGCGGGCCCCGGTGGTTGTCGCCGTTCACGGCAATGTCGCCGGTGGAAGCGTGTCATTGATGGCTGCGGCGGATCTCGTCGTCATGGCGGAGACGGCGCGAATATCGTCGGCCTTTGCCAGGATCGGGTTCAGTCCGGACAGCGGATCGACAACCACGCTCACGCGCCGGATCGGCGTTGCGCGTGCAAGGCGGTTTTTCCTGCTGGGCGAGACGCTGGACGCCAACACCGCGTTGTCGCTGGGGCTCGTCGACCATGTCGTCCCTGACAATGCCGTGCAGGACGAGGCGCAGCGGATTGCGCGGGAACTGGCCGCGGGCCCGACCGAGGCCTACGGCGCGATCAAGCGTTTGTTTTCCGAGACGCTCGATCGCTCACTCGAAAGCCAGTTGGAACAGGAAGCTCAGACGCTTGCCGCGATTTCGCGCACGGCCGACGCGCGCGAAGGGGTCAAGGCCTTCGTCGAGAAGCGCAAGCCGGCATTCCTCGGGATGTGAGGATCCCGCGGGGCCGGGGAGCGACAATCTTGCCAATTGGCAGGATAAGATAATATACAATAAAGTACACTAGCAAACAAATAACCGAACATTGAATTCGGAAAATCAGGCATTGCCGGAGGGAAAAATGTCCATGACCGCCGCCCAACTGGATGCGTCTCATGCCGGGTTTCGCAAGGCCGGACACTGGCTCGACAAGACCATCGACCAGCTTCTCACCGAGGCGGCTGCGAAGGTGCCGGACAAGGTGGCGATTGTCGCCGATCGTGCCGATCGCGAGCAGGCGCCGCGGCTGACCTACAGCGAGCTGGAAAGGCTCGCCGGTCGCGCGGCTGGGGCGTTGCTCCGGCTCGGCATCGGCCGCGGCGATATCGTCACAGTGCAACTGCCCAATTGGTGGGAGTTTGTCGTCACCGCTTTCGCCTGCAGCAAGATCGGCGCGGTGATGAATCCGGTGATGCCGATCCTGCGGGAGCGCGAACTGCTCTACATCCTGAATTTCTGCGAGGCCAAGGTCTTTATCGTGCCGAAGAGCTACCGCGGCTTCGACTATGCGGCGATGGCACAGGGCATGCGCGGCGAGCTGCCCCGGCTCAAGCGTGTGATCGTCGTCGATGGCGAAGGCGAGGATAGTTTCGAGCGGACACTGCTCGCCTCCGAACCTGGAGAGCTTCCCTCGAGCCTGGCTCCGGACGACATGGCTGTGCTGATGTTCACCTCGGGCACGACAGGCGAGCCGAAGGGCGTCATGCACACCTCGAACTCGTTGATTGCCTGCTGCAAGGCGCTGGCTGGGCGGTTCGAACTGGATGCCAGCGACGTCCTGCTGGTCGCTTCGCCCGTCGGTCACATGACCGGCTATGCCGCGGTCGTCCTGCTCTCGGTCTATCTCGGCGGCACGATGATCCTGCAGGACGTCTGGGAGGCGAGGCATGGCGTCGACCTGATCGCCCGCGAAGGCGTCACCTACACCGCGGCCTCGACGCCGTTCCTCGGAGACATCTGCGAGGCCGTGAAGGCCGGTGCCCCCCGTCCGCAAAGCCTGCGCTCGTTCCTGTGTGGCGGTGCGCCAATCCCCTCCGTCCTGATCGAGCGGGCGGCCGCCGAGCTTGCGCTCAAGGTGTGCTCGCTCTGGGGGATGACCGAAGTGCTCTCAGGCACGCTCACCGAGCCTGCGCGTGCCGCGCAGAAGTCGGCGAGCACTGACGGCCGGCCGCAGGACGGGATGGATGTCCGGATTGCCGATCTCGATGGCGGACCGGTGCCCACGGGCCAATCGGGACGATTGCTGGTTCGTGGCAGCCAGATGTTCAAGGGCTACTTCAAGCGGCCCGACATGCAGACCTTCGACCACGACGGCTGGTTCGACACCGGTGATCTCGCGTACATGGACGAGGACGGCTACATCCGCATCTCCGGCCGGGTGAAGGACATCCTGATCAGGGGCGGGGAAAACGTCCCGGTCGTCGAAATCGAGAACCTGCTCTACAAACATCCCGCGGTGGCCGGGGTCGCAGTGGTTGGTTTCCCGGACGCCCGGCTCGGCGAACGAGGCTGCGCGTTCATCGTCCCGCGCCCCGGCAGTGCCATCGATCTGGCGGCGGTGCAGGCCTATTTGCGCGACTGCAAGATGGCCAAGCAGTTCTGGCCGGAACGTGTCGAGGTGGTCGCCGACCTGCCGCGCACCGCCAGCGGCAAGATTCAGAAGTTCAAGCTGAAGGAGATCGCCGCGGCGTTTGCCGATGCAGGGTAGTGTGGCTGGACGATCTCCTCGCTATTGATCCGCATAGGACGGGTCGCGCCGCTCGCGAAAAGCCGCGACGGCCTCGCTATGGTCATGCGTCTCCAGCAGCATCACCTGCTGGCGGTCTTCCATCATCAGTGCGGCGTCCAGGCTTGGCGCATCGATCAGGACGTTGAGGGCCTGCTTTGTCATGCGCAGCCCCATCGGAGACGTGCGCAGCATGTCGGAGGCGAATTCGAGACCGGTGGCGAGCAGGTCGTCGGCGGGAACGACGTCGCTGATCAGGCCGATCGTTCTTGCACGTTCCGCCTTGAGGAAACGGCCCGTGAGCAGCAGTTCCGATGTGACGGAAAGGCCGACCAGCCGGGGCAGCAGGTATCCCGAGCCCATGTCGCAGCCGCCGACACCGATACGAATGTAGGCGGCATTCATTCGTGCATCCGGGGCGGCGAAGCGAACATCGCAGGCCAGCAGGAAGGAAAAGCCGGCGCCACAGGCGGCGCCGTGGACCAGCCCGATGATCGGCTGCGGACATGACCTCATCAGGCGCACGACGCCGGAATAGTTCTGTTGCATCCTGAGCTGGCGTTGCGGTCGCCCCTTGCCGGGGGCGGCAAACGCGTCCGATCCGAGCTCCGCGCCCGCAGAGAACGCGGACCCGTTGCCGCGCAGGAGCACGACACGTGTCGTTGGCCGGTCATGCAGCGCCGAGAAATAGCCGGTGAGTTCCTCGATCATTTCGGGTGTGACGGCGTTGAGCTGGGCGGGGCGGTTCAAGGTCAGGATATCGATCGCGCCGCGGGTCTCCACTGCAATCGTGTTCGGCCGTGTCATGGGTGTGCTCCCATTGCTGATTGTCTTTGATGACAGATAGTAATATAGTGTACAATAATCCGGCGCAACGTCCTCTCGGATTTCCGGCCGATGACGGCCGGCGGCGTGCACCGATCAAGAGGTGAGGGAGACCCGGAAATGCCGTACCAGTCCGTGTTCAGGCCGGATCTGTTCAAGGGGCAGACCATCATTGTTACCGGTGGCGGCAGCGGGATCGGGCGTTGCACCGCTCACGAACTCGCCGCCCTCGGCGCGAACGTGGCCATCCTGGGCCGAACGGTCGAAAAGCTCACCGCGGTGCAGCGAGAGATCGAGGACGATGGCGGACAGGTGATGAGCCACGCCTGCGACATCCGCGACGAAGCGATGGTGGTTACCGCGATCGAGGCGGTGCTTGCGAAATACGGACGTATCGATGGCCTGATCAACAATGCCGGCGGTCAGTTTCGCTCTCCGCTGGAGACTATCTCCACCAAGGGGTTCGAAGCGGTCGTACGCAACAACCTCACGGGCGGCTTCATCTTCATGCGCGAGGTCTATAACCGCTGGATGCAGGCTCATGGCGGCGCCATCGTCAATATCATCGCCGACATCTGGCATGGCTGGCCCGAGTTCGGCCACTCCGCGGCCGCCCGTGGCGGCATGCTGACCTTGACCGAGACTGCGGCCTGCGAATGGTCGGCATCGGGCGTGCGGGTGAACGCGGTGGCTCCCGGCGGCATCGTGTCGAGCGGCTTCGATACCTATACGCCGGAGATGCAGAAGAAACTCTACGACTTCACCGAGCGCGTGCCGTTGCAGCGATTTGGCACGGAGGCGGAGATTTCAGCCGCCATCACCTACCTGCTGTCGCCCGCGGCGGCCTATATCACCGGTTCCTGCATCCGCGTCGACGGCGGAACGCCCAATGCGCGCACGACATGGAAACTCGAGCCGCACAACCGCAGCGCGCCGTTCGAGGGCTTCCATCGCGCGACACTGCCCGATGTGATGAAGCGACAAGCGCGCGCGTAGCGCTCTAATCGACGGCGATGATCAGCTTGCCGCTGTTGGCGCCGTGATAAAGCTGGGCGATGGCGCCGGGCGCGTGTTCCAAACCACGCAGGATGTCCTCGTCGTGGACGATCTTGCCGGCGAGCGCGAGCTCCGTGAGGCGAGCGGCGGCGGTTTCGAACTCGCCGACGTGGTCGAAGATGATGAAGCCGGACCATCGCAGGCGCCGGGTCAGGATTTCCCGCTCAGGGCGCGGTCCGGTGGGAACAGGCGTCCAGGCGGCGTTTGCAGCGGTGCCGCACTGGATGATCCGTCCGCGCAACCGCATGGACCGGATGGCGGCATCGGCGATGGGGCCGCCGGTGCTGTCGAAAAAGATATCGTTGCCCTCCGGACACGCGGCGCGGATTGCCGCCGCAAGATCCGCGGTGTCGCGATAATTGATCATTGCCTGATAGCCGTAGCGCGCTTGCGCCAGGGCGGCTTTCTCGGCCGAGCCGGTCAATCCGACCGCGCGGCATCCCGCGATCCGTGCAAGCTGTCCGACAAAGCTTCCGACGCTGCCGGCCGCGGTCGAAACCAGCACGTGTTCACCGGGCTTCGGATCGCCAAGGGCATGAAGGGCGAGATAGGCGGTGAGGCCGTTGATGCCCAGCAGGCTCACATTTGCGCTGAGCGGCAGCGCCGATGTCGCGACACGGCGCAGCACGGCATCCGGCGTGGCGACGCAATGGGTCTGCCAGCCGAACCAGCCGTACACCATCTCACCGGTTCGGAATTCAGGCGCATTGCTTTCGAGGATCTCGCCGACGGCGAGGGCGCGCATGGGCGTGCCGAGCGGCACCGGCGCGCTGTAGTTGCCCTCATCATTGGCCCATCCGCGCTGCGCGGGATCGACGGAGAGGTAACGGTTCCCGATCAGGATCTCGCCCTCGCCGATGGGGGCCAAAGGTTCGCTCGCCACCGTAAAATTCTCCGCCTGCGGAATCCCTCGAGGCCGTGAAACGAGCCGCACCAGCCGGTTTGTACGGGCAGTCATGCGCGATCTCCCATATCGTACGCTTGTGTACGATCTCACGATACGATAGAAACAGGATGGGAGACAAGGAGGCCGTCGCGGCGCGCGCCGTCGGCGCCCCCGAGATTTCAAACACTTCGGAATCAACATCTAGGCCCAGCAAGAGGCGACATATGGCGGGACTGTACTTCGAGCAGTTTTCTGTAGGGCAGACGTTCGTTCACGAGATTCGGCGCACTGTCACGGACATGGACAACATCCTGTTCTCGTCGCTGACCTGCAATCCCGCGGCGGTCCATATCGATCATGAATATGCCAAGGGCACGGAGTTCGGAAAGCCTTTGATGAACTCGATCTTCACCCTCGGCCTTGTGATAGGGCTGTCGGTCCAGGACACGACATTGGGAACCACTGTCGGCAATCTGGGAATGGAGGACACGAAATTTCCGCGTCCAGTGTTCGCCGGCGATACGCTGCGTGCCGAGACCAAGGTCATCGCCGTACGCGAGAGCAAGTCGCGTCCCACCCAGGGCATCGTGACGTTTGAACATCGGGGTCTCAACCAGCGCGACGAGGAAGTGGTCTACTGCCGCAGGAATGCACTGATGATGAGGCAGCCAGCATGAGGTTGCGCTCACTTCTTTTCGTGCCGGCCGACAGCGAACGAAAGTTCGCCAAGGCCATCGGCGCGGGCGCGGATGCGCTCATCCTCGACCTGGAGGATTCCGTGGCGCCTGCGCAGAAAGTGTCGGCGCGCGCGACCGTCAAGGGATTGTTGGGGGGCGGGGAGAGGAATTGGTCGTTCCTGGTCCGGATCAATCCGCTCGGCAGCGGGCTGGCGCTGGACGATCTGGCGGCCGTGGTTCGCCCGGGTCTCGACGGCCTTCTGATTCCGAAGGTCAACGGCATCGCGGATGTCGACCTGGTTTCGCACTATGTCGATGCTCTCGAGGTTGCCGCCGGCATGACGCCCGGTCATGTCAAGCTGCTGGTGGTGGCGACGGAGACGCCGGCCGCCATGATCGGCTTCAGCGGCTATGTCCAGACAAACAAGCGGCTGGTGGCAATGACCTGGGGCGCGGAGGATCTGAGTGCTGCACTGGGAGCGCTCGCCAACAAGGAGGCGGACGGCAACTGGACATTCCCCTACCAGGTGGCGCGGGCACAATGCCTGTTCGCGGCCGGCGCCGCCGATGTTGCGCCGCTGGAGACCTTGTATGCGGACTTCAGGGATCGCGACGGGCTTGCGGCGAGCTGCAGGATCGCGCGGCGGGACGGATTTGTCGGCCGAATAGCGATCCATCCCGATCAGGTTGCAACCATCAACAGCTGCTTCACGCCGTCCGAAACCGACATCGACCATGCACGCCGCGTGGTCGCCGCGTTCGCGGCCTCGCCGACAGTCGGCACGGTCGGCATTGACGGCAAGATGTACGATAGGCCGCATCGCGTCGCCGCGCGTAGAACCCTTGCGTCGATTGGGGAGGCGGTCTCCGATGAATAGGTTATTGTCCAGTCAGCTCGACGTGTCGGACGATCACGCCGCGATCCGCGAAGGCGTTCGCGCGGTCGTCACGCGCTTCGACGACGAATATTGGTTGGCGCGCGACGAGGACGGCGAGTTTCCCCGCGCCTTCCACCGCGCCATGGCGGAGGCCGGCTGGCTCGGCATCACCATGCCGGAAGACTATGGCGGCTCCGGTCTTGGCGTGACCGAAGCCGCCATCATGATGCACGAAGTGGCAAGCCATGGCGGCGGCATGACGTCCGCGTCCGCCGTGCACATCAACCTGTTCGGGCCTCATCCGATTGTCGTGAAGGGAACGGACGACCAGAAGCGGCGCTGGGTGCCGCGCCTGGTTTCAGGCGAGGACCAGTGCTGCTTCGGCTTCACCGAGCCGGATGCCGGGCTCAACACCACGCGCATCAAGACCTTTGCCGAGAAGGTGGATGGCGGTTACCGCGTGCACGGCCAGAAGGTCTGGACCTCGACCGCGCAGGTCGCCAACAAGATCATGCTGCTGACGCGGACCACCAGGTTCGAGGACTGCAAGCGGCCGACCGACGGCATCACCATCTTCTATACCGATCTGGACCGTTCGAAGATCGAGGTGCGCCGGATTCCGAAGATGGGCCGCAAGGCGGTGGATTCCAACGCCATCTTCATCGACGGTCTGTTCATTCCGGAAGCCGACCGGATTGGCGAGGAGGGCAAGGGCTTCTCCTATATCCTGCACAGCCTCAATCCCGAACGGATCCTGATCGCGGTCGAGGCCATCGGCATCGGGCAGGATGCGCTGCGCCGCGCGACGCGCTACGCCAGGGAGCGCGTGGTGTTCGATCGTCCGATCGGCCAGAACCAGGGGATCCAGCACCCGCTGGCCGAACGCTGGATGTATCTGGAAGCGGCGTGGCAGATGGCGATGCGAGCCGCCTGGCTCTACGATGGCGGCAAGCCATGCGGTGCCGAGGCCAACAGCGCCAAATTCCTTGGCGCGCGCGCAGGTCACGACGCCGCGTGGCAGGCCATCGCCACCCATGGCGGCTTCGGCTACGCCAGGGAATATCACGTCGAGCGGCTGTTCCGCGAAGTCGCAATCACCCGTCTCGCACCGATCACCGAACAGCTGATCCTCAGCTTCATCGCGGAAAAAGTGCTCGACTTGCCGAAGAGCTATTGATCGGCTCGACCCCTCTGTCGGGCGGACTCCGTCAGAGGTTGCGCGAGATCAATTCCCGCATGATTTCCGAGGTGCCGCCATAGATGCGCAGCACGCGCGCATCGGCAAACAGCCGGCAGATCTCGTATTCGCGCATGAAGCCGTAGCCGCCGAAGAATTGCAGGCACTGATCGACCAGCCGCCCGTGCATCTCCGTCGTCCATAGCTTTGCCGTCGACGCGGCGTAGGTCGTCAGCTCGCCGCGAACATGTTCGCGCAGGCACTGATCGACATAAGCCCAGCCGACCGAAAGGTCGGATTTCAGATCGGCGAGGCGGAATCGGGTGTTTTGAAAAGCGCCGACCGGCTGTCCAAAGGCTTTGCGTTCTCCGACATAATCCCTGGTGATGTCGAAGGCCTTTTGCGCCGACGCGATCGAGTGCAGCGCGATCGTCAGCCGCTCCTGCGGCAATTCGCTCATCAGCGCAGCCATCGCTCCGCCCTCCGAGCCGAGGAGATTGCCGACGGGAACGCGGACCTCGTCGAAGAACAGCTCCGACGTGTCCGACGAGAGATGCCCGAGCTTGTCGAGGTTGCGGCCGTGACGAAAGCCCGGCCGGTCGGTTTCGACCAGGATGAGACTCATGCCGCGCGATCCGCCATCCGGGTTGGTGCGGGTGACCACGATGACGAGGTCGCACATCTGGCCGTTCGAGATGAAGGTCTTTTGCCCGGAGATGAGATAGTCATCGCCGTCGCGAACTGCGCGGGTGCGAATGCCCTGCAGATCGCTGCCGGTCCCGGGTTCGGTCATGGCGATCGCACAGACGGTTTCGCCCGCGACCATGCGCGGCAGCCACGTTGTCTTCTGCTCCTCGGTGCCATAATGCAGCAGATAGCCGCAGCAGACGTCGCTGTGGACCGAGAAGTCTGTTGCCGGGCCCGCGAACCCCGAATAAGCGAGCTCTTCGATGACAACGGCGTTGTGGCGGAAGTCGCCGCCGATGCCGCCATACTGTTCCGGCACCTGGGGGCAGAGCAGGCCGGCCAGGCCTGCCGCGGGCCACAGGGCGGGGTCGATGATCCCGGCTTTTTCCCAGTCGTGAAAATGCGGCTGGATCTTCGCCGCCGCAAAACGGCGGACGCTGTCGCGCAGCAGCGCGTGGTCTTCATCGAATACCGGACGATTTTGCAGCATATGTGTCGAACCGCCTGTCGGAGGTTTCAGAACGCGACCTTGTCGCCGCCCTTGAGCTGGAGAATGTCCCGCGCTTCATCCGGACTGGCGATCTCAAGCCCGAGGCCTTCGATGATCTTGCGGACTTGCGTCACCTGGTCGGCATTGGCCTGTGCAAGGCGGCCGGCGCCGATCCACAGGCTGTCTTCGAGGCCGACCCGGACGTTTCCGCCCATCGCGGCGGCCATCGCGGCGACCGCCATCTGCGCGCGGCCCGCGCCGAGAACCGACCAGCGATAGTTGTCGCCGAACAGGCGGTCGGCCGTCCGTTTCATGTGCATGACATCATCGGGATGCGAGCCGATGCCGCCGAGAAGTCCGAAGCAGGTCTGGATGAACAGCGGGGCTTTGACCAGGCCTTCGGTCCAGAAATAATGCAGGTTGTAGAGGTGGCTGGTGTCGTAGCATTCGAATTCGTAGCGTGCGCCCGAGCTGTTCAGCGTCTCCAGCGCGTAGCGGATATCCTTGAACGAGTTGCGGAAGACGAGATCGTGGGAGCCCTCCAGCATCTGCGGCTCCCAGTCGTGCTTGAACGACTTGTAGCGCTTCAGCATCGGGAACAGGCCGAAATTCATCGATCCCATGTTGAGGCTGGCGACCTCCGGCTTCCAGGTTGCCGCCGGCCGCACCCGCTCCTCCACGGTCATGTAGGGCGAGCCGCCGGTGGTCAGGTTCACAACCACATTCGAACTCTGCTTGATGACGGGCAGGAAGGGCTCGAATGCCTCCGGTGATTGATCCGGCCGTCCATCGTCCGGATTGCGCGCGTGCAGGTGCACGATGGCGGCTCCCGCCGCCGCGGCGCCGAGCGCTGCGTCCGCGATCTCGGCCGGCGTCACCGGGAGATGCGGCGACATCGAGGGGGTGTGGATCGACCCGGTAACTGCGCAGGAGATGATGACCTTGTGCTGCGGCATTGTCAGGACCTGAATTTGTTGAAGTCCGGTTGGCGTTTCTCGTTGAAGGCTGCGACGCCTTCCTTCGATTCCGCGGTGTCGTAGAACAGCTTCACCGCATGGAGGGCGAAGTTGCTGATGCCCCGGATATTGTCGGAATCCGCGTTGAAGGATCGTTTGGCGAGCGCAATCGCGGTCGGCGATCGCTGCGCGAGCTTGTCGGTCCAGTCCTTCACCGCGGCGTCAAGTTGCGCTATCGGAACGACCTTGTTGACCAGCCCCATCTCGCGAGCCTCTTCGGCGCTGTAGCGGTCGTTGATGAACCAGATTTCGCGCGCCTTCTTGTCGCCGACATGGCGGGCGAGGAAGGCCGTGCCCCAGCCGGCGTCGACCGATCCGACCTTGGGGCCGACCTGGCCGAACTGCGCGGTGTCGGCCGCGATGGTGAGGTCGCAGAGTGTCGCGAGCACGTTGCCGCCGCCGATGGCGAAGCCGTTGACGCGGGCGATGACCGGCTTCGGAACATCGCGGATCAGGCCCTGCAGTTCGTCGATCGGCAGTCCCACCACGCCGCGTCCGTCATACTGGCCCTCATGGGCCGATTGATCGCCGCCCGTGCAGAAGGCCTTTTCCCCGGCGCCGGTCAGCACGATGCTCGCGACCTGGCGATCGTTGGCGGCGAGATGGAAGGCCTGGATCAGTTCCTCCAGCGTCTGCCCCCGGAAGGCATTGTAGACCTTCGGCCGGTTGATGATGATCCATGCGGCTCGATCGCGAACCTCATAGATGACGTCGATAAACTGCTTGGGATCTGTCATGATATGTCCTCGCGCGTGCTAGATCATGTTCATTCCGCCGGAAACGGAGATGGTCTGTCCGGTGATGTATCGTCCGTCTTCGGAGGCGAGCATCGCGACGATCCCGCCATAGTCTTCAGGCTCGCCCATGCGCCGGAGCGGGATTCCCCGAACCATCGCATCCTTCCATTTGACAGCCTGCTCGCCTTCGCCAAGGACGGTGGCCATCATCGGCGTGTTGGTCGGGCCCGGGCAGATGGCATTGAGCAGCACGTTCTTGCGGGCCAGCTCGCGGGCAAGCGATTTGGTGAAGGAAATCAGCCCGCCCTTGCAGGCGGAATAGACAGCCTCGTCACTGGTGCCGACACGCGCCGCGTCGGAGGCGATGTTGACAATCCTGCCGCCGCCGCGATCGGCCATCAGGGGCGCAACGGCCTTGTGGGTGTTCAGCGGTCCGTAAAGATTGATGCGAATGATCTTGTCCCAGAGATCCTTGTCCGTTTTCAGGAACGGCATCGGCCGATCCCAGCCGGCATTGTTGACCAGCAGCCAGATCGGGCCGAGCTCGGCTTCCACAGCGGACACCGCGGCGTTGACGGAAGCGGCGTCGCCGACGTCGACGGCGTAGGTCTTGATGACTGCCGTTGGAAGGAGCCCGGCGGTTTCCTCGCCGGCCTGTGGATTGATATCGAAGATGGCCACCTTGCAGCCCTCTTCGGCGAGACGCAGCGTCAGCCCGCGCCCGATGCCCTGTCCGCCGCCGGTGACAACGGCGACTTTTCCAGATAGGCCCTTCAAGTCGGATCTCCCTTGTTGTTTATCGTTGTCTCGTACCGATCGTCGCGTGCGAAGGCGGCATCCGGACGGGGATGCTACACTCAACTCACGAGACGGAACCGTTCTTCTGCAGCTCGAATCCGTGCTGTGCGTACATTTGCCGCGCGATGATCGTCTTCATGATTTCGACCGAGCCGCCGGCGATCTTGACAATCCGTGCATCCGCGTAGGCGCGGGCGATCGGATATTCCCACATGTAACCCCAGCCGCCGAACAGCTGCAGGCATTCGTCGACGGTTTCGCAATGAAGCTCGGAGGTGAACATCTTTGCCATCGCCGCGTCGACCGGATCGAGCTTGCCCTCCATGAAGAGCGCGATGCATTTGTCGGTAAAGACGCGCGCAACGGCCGCCTTGGTCCTGAGATCGGCCAGCTTGAACTGGGTGTTCTGGAAATCGGCGATCTTCTGGCCGAATGCGCTCCGCTCGGCGGTATATTGCAGCGTCCAGTCGATGACCGTCTCGGTGACTGTCGCCGAACGAATGGCCTGCGCGAGCCGCTCCTGGGACAGCTTGGTCATCATCTGCGCAAAGCCCTTGCCCTCCTTGCCCAGCAGATTGCTTGCGGGAATCCGAACATTGTCGAAGAACAGTTCCGAGGTATCCTGCGCCTTCATGCCGAGCTTTTCCAGGTTCCGGCCCCGCTTGAAGCCGGGCCGGTCGCTCTCGACAATGAACAGGGTCACGCCCTTGGCACCGGCCTGGCTGTCCGTCTTGGTCGCGAGTACGACGAAGTCACAGAGCTGCCCGTTGGAAATGAACACTTTCTGGCCGTTGATGACGAAATCGTCGCCGTCGCGCGTGGCCCGCGTCCGGATCGCCTTCAGGTCGCTGCCGGCATGAGGTTCCGTCATCCCGAGCGAACCAATGGCCTCGCCGGAGACCATTCGGGGCAACCATGTTCTCTTCTGCGCCTCGGTGCCGAAGGACAGGAGATATGTTGCGACCAGGTCGGTATGGATGAGAAAGCCGGGCCCGCTCGCGCCGGAACGCCACAGCTCCTCGAAGACGACGACGTCAAAGAGGTAATCGAGGCCCATGCCGCCGTATTGCTCGGGAACGGTGCAGCACAGCAGTCCGGCCGCGCCGGCCTTCAGCCACAGCTCCCGCGGAACGATGCCGTCCTCCTCCCATTTGGCATGGAAAGGCACGATCTCGCGGTCGACGAAGCGTCTGACCGTTTCCCGGAAAATTTGATGCTCTTCGCGAAAGATCGTGCGCTCGATCATTGTCAAAACGCGTCCTGTCTGATTTAGTTTGCTAGTGTACAGTATTGTGGTTGGCTATACAACCTCGAGCGCCGAATAAGCAAGAGTGATCGTACACCAACGAACGGTCATGGGGATGGAGACGGAGCGATGCCGACGGAACCGGAACTGACGCAATTTCGGATCGAGGTGTCGCCGCAGCGGGTGCTGCATCTGGTGTTCGATATGCCCGGACGTTCGATGAACGTGTTCTCGAATGCCGCGATCGACGAGCTCGGGTTGTTTGCCGATTGGCTCAAGCAAAGCGATGTAGCGGGTGTTGTCATCCGCTCCGGCAAGTCGTCGGCATTCTGCGCGGGCGCGGATCTCGCCGAGCTGGAGACGGCCTACGACATGATCATGGCCGCCGCGCCTGGCGAGCGCGACCGTATCGCCTTCGATCATTTCTTTCGTCTCAGTCACGCTCTGCGCCGGCTTGAGACGGCCGGCAAACCGATCGCGGTGGCGGTCTCGGGGTTGGCGTTGGGCGGCGGCTGCGAATTTGCCCTGGCTGCGCATCACAGGGTGATGGCCGATCATCCGCAGACCACGTTCGGGTTGCCTGAATCGCTCGTGGGCTTGCTGCCGGGCGGCGGGGGAACGCAGCGGCTGCCCCGTCTGATCGGGGTTGAGGCGGCGCTGCCGATGTTGCTCGACGGTGCGAGGATCGGCGGCAAAGCGGCCATTGCCGCAGGCCTTGCTCATGAGCTCGTGGCGCCGGGCGAGGAGGTGGCGGCCGCCGAGCGCTGGGTGCTGTCGCGGCCACAGGCCACCCAGCCATCGATCCAGCCTTGGGATCGTCCGTCGGGGCACGCGCGCGACACACAGCGCATCGCGACCGCCATTGCAGCAAGCCGGGCCGGCATCCTGGCCGAGACGCTCGGGCATTATCCGGCGCCGCTGGCCATTCTCGATTGCGTCGAACAGGGGTTTGCGCAACCGTTCGATGTGGCCATTCGAACCGAAATGCAGATCTTCGCAAGGCTGATCCAGCG
Source organism: Hyphomicrobiales bacterium (assembly GCA_041424235.1). Lineage (GTDB taxonomy): Bacteria > Pseudomonadota > Alphaproteobacteria > Rhizobiales > Xanthobacteraceae > Bradyrhizobium_A. Next base: position 46,085 of record JBGMOD010000136.1, on the reverse strand, counting down.
GCGAGAACCTCGCAACATGATCCGGACGCTGTTCCTGGGCCGGCTCGATCACGATCGGCTGAAAAAGCAAGGCTTGAATCCGGCAGTCGCGGAGGCGGTCGCTGCGGTTTCGAACGCGCTCGGTGTGCGGGCGGAGCAGGGCACGGAGCTTGCGAAAGCTTTTGCCCGGGCGGGATTCCGTGTTGACCAGAAGTCCGATTTCGATGGCCGGGTCGCGGGTCGCTCCTACTGGTTTGACGACGAACCGACCACGACGGGCAAACAGCTGTTGCGCGCGCGATTGACCCAGGCCGATGCTGCGGCCGCGCGCTGGCGATCGGAACTGGACGCGGCGCAACTGCGGGCGGCTGATTATCTGCTGGTCACGCAGGAAGGTTTTCCCGCCTATCTCGGCGGCCTTTTTGCGTCCGGTCTGAAGTAGAGGAGCGACATCGTGTCAGGACCGTTGGACGGTATCAGGGTTCTCGATCTCTCGAAGGTGCTTGCGGGCCCGCTCTGCGCGCAATATCTCGGCGATCTCGGTGCCGAGGTCATCAAGGTCGAGGCGGTGGGGCAAGGCGATGAAACGCGGGGGTGGCCTCCGTTTCCGGCGCCAGGTCTGGGCACGGTGTTCCTGAGTGCCAACCGCAACAAGCGAAGCATTGCGATCGATCTGAAGTCGGACGAGGGACGACGGCTGGTGCATGAGTTCGCAAGATCCGCGGACGTTGCCATCGAGAGTTTTGGCACCGGCGTGGCCGAGCGGCTGGCGATCGATGCTGCCAGCCTTCGCGCGCTCAACGATCGCCTGATCCATTGCAGCATCTCCGGTTTCGGCCGCTCGGGACCTTTGAAGAACTCGCCCGGCTATGACGTGATTCTGCAGGCTTTCAGCGGCGTCATGTCGATGACCGGGGACGAGGGCGGTGGCTATATTCGCAGCCCCATTTCACCGATCGACCAGATGACGGGGGTGCACGCTTTCAGCGGCATCCTGGCCGGCCTGCTGGCACGGGAAAAGTCGGGCAAGGGATCCGCCATCCAGGTGTCGCTGTTCGACACCGCGCTCGGGCTGTTGGGCTATAACCTGCAGACCTTCTGGGAGCGGGGCGTTCAGCCGGCCAAGTGCGGCTCCAGCCATGAATCGCTGTGCCCCTACCAGGCGTTCGAAGCCGCCGACGGACCGATCATGATCGGGGTGGCCAACGACAATCTCTGGCGCAAGTTCTGCGCGGCCGCGGGCCTGAATGCGATCGTCGACGACCCCCGCTATCGCACCAATGCGGACCGGGTCGCGCACCGCGCTGAGACCCTGCGCCATGTGCAATCGGCGATTGCCGCCAACACCGTTGCACACTGGAACGGCGTGCTCAACGAGGTCGGCATTCCCTGTTCGCCGATCAATACGCTGGCCCAATTGCTCGATCATCCGCACACCCGGGCCAACAAGCTCATCATGCAGTACGATCATGCCGCGGCTGGCCGTTTGAACTGCGTCGGGCATCCCGTGACCTTTGTCGGGGAAGAGCGCACCCCGGGCCTGCCGCCGCCAATGCCGGGGCAGCATACCGACGAAATCCTCGGCGAACTGGGCCTGTCCGCTGCGCGCATCGCCGAATTGCGCCGCGACAATGTCGTCGGCTGACTGCCAACGGTTCATGTGCGATCGGCGCGAAGGCCATGCGCCGGTCGGAGATCCGCGGCTTGCTACTCATCCAGCAGCTTCCATGACGTTTTTTCGAAGATGGCCATGCGCAGCGTGCGATAGGGCGCGTAATTCTCCCTGGAGTTGCTGAGCTCTATTCCCGGCAGCAGCATGCCGACGCGTTCCCTGTTGAAGTTTGTCGCCTGGGCGAGGAGGTTCTCGCGCGTCAGATTGTCGCCGCATCGCTGCAGGCCTCGCGCGATCGCCTGTGCGGTGATGTAACCGGTCAGGCCGATGAAGTCGTTCGGACTGTCGTTCGGCACCCAGGTCTTCATGAAGGCGACATACTCCTTGACCTCCGGATCTTCGGACCAGTCGGGATCACCGGCCTGCTTGGTGTACTGGGTCGAATAGGCACCCTGCACATTGTCCAACCCGGCGGGCGTCAGCGTGCCCTGTACGGAATTCACCGGGCTCGCCAGGAATTGTGTGGGTTTCCAGTTCAGCTCGTTCGCCTTCTTGATCGCCTGGGCGGCGAATTTCGGCGTCGTGAAATAGATCAGCGTATCGGCGCCGGACGTCTTGAGCTGGACCACCTCGGAATCGACGGTCGGATTGCTGATTTCATAACTCGCTTCCGCCACGATCCTTGCCGTGCCGTCGGTCCCCAGCGCCCTCTTGAGGCCGGCAAGATAATCCTTTCCATAATCGTCGTTCTGGTAGAGCACGGCGATTTTCGCGGCCGGCATCTTTTTGAGGATGAACTTGCCGAAGGTCGCGCCTTCGATTTCAAACGGCGGATAGAACGGCACGGTCCACGGAAAATTCTGCGGGTCGTTGAACCGCCGGCCGCCGGCCGAGATGAAGACCTGCGGGACCTTGTTCTGGTTGAGATACTTTTGAATGGCAATGTTGGGGATGGTGCCGACGGTTCCGACTTCGGCGAGAACCTCATCGCCTTCGACCAGCTTGCGGGTCTGTTCGATGGCTTTTGGCGGGCTGAACGCGTTGTCGAGGGAGATCAGGGTCACCTTCCGGCCATTGATTCCGCCTTTCGCGTTCAGCATCTGGAAGTAGCCGGCCATGACGCGGCCGTAGCTGGAGAAGCCTGATGCCGGTCCGCTATAGGGAACGCTCTGCCCGATCTTGATTTCCGTGTCCGTGACGCCGGGGCCGTATGTCTTGTCGGCGGCTTCGGCTTTGGCCGCGAGGGCGCCACATATCAGGGACGCGACAACGCCCAGTCTCCGGAACTTCATGCTTCCCCCTCCCGATTTTTGATTTGGCGCGCGGTGTTATGACGGCGCCCGCTGCGTTTCTTTATCAGTACACAAGTGTACCATATACTATAAAACCTTGCAGTTCCAGAAAAACCGTCATTTCCTTGCCGAAGGCCGCGCGGGCAGGCGCTGTTGAGGACGAGCTGAGTCTATCGACTTTTGCTTGCCCTTGAATGCCGTCCTGAAAATGATACATGTCGTACGAAAGCGTACGAATATATGGGTGCCACGCCCGCAGCGGGATTGATGCGGGTGAACGGCGGTCCTGTCACCGGAGGAAGGCTTATGGGGGCCTCGAGCACGACGGCATTGGCCGCGCTGAAAATCGGGGGGCGCGTCGCCTTCGAGCATCTCGCCCGGCCAAAGGCGCGGCGGCGGGAGGATGTGCCTTGCTCGCCAAGGGCGATCACGCCCGAATGGCTGACGGCCGTCCTCTGCGAAAAACATCCGGGAGCCATGGTCACGCGGGTCGACGTCAAGTCGGCCAGCGCGGGGACGCACGCGCGCCACCAGCTGGTCGTCACCTACAACGACGTGGGTCTGCGCGCCGGCCTGCCCACTCTGATCTTCACAAAGTCGTTGCCGAGCGTGGTCACGCGCATGATCGGTGGATTCAACGGCACGGCTCGGGTCGAGGGCCAGTTTTTCATGCAGCTTCGGCCGCTGCTCCAGATCGAGGCGCCGGTCGGCTATCACGCCGCGTTCGACCGCCGCACGTTTGCGTCGATGCTGCTGCTGGAAGATCTCGTGGCCGCCAAGTCCGCGACCTTCTGCAATCACCACACCCGCGTGTCCCGCGCGATGGCGGATGACATGATCGATTTGCTTGCCGCGCTTCATGCCCGTTTTTATGGCGACCGCGAGCTTGCGACGCGATGTCGCTGGCTTGCCGGCTATCCGCGATGGTTCACCGTCGGCGCCGAAAAAATGGACATGGAGCACTACACGCGCAAGGCATTCGACGCTGCGTCGCATGTCATCCCGGAAAGGGTATTGGCCCGGCGTGATGCCGTGTGGCCGGCTGCGATACGCGCGCTTGCCGTTCACCAGGGCGAGGGGCAGGGGTTGATCCACTCCGACGTGCACATCGGCAACTGGTACCGGACCGCTGCCGGACGGATGGGCCTGTGCGATTGGCAGTGTCTTTCGCGCGGACATTGGTCGCGGGACTTCGCCTACGCGGTGACGGCGGCGCTTGCGCCGGATGACCGCCGCAGCTGGGAGAAGGATCTTCTGCTTCGCTATCTCCAGCGATTTGCCGAGCTCACGGGCGTCCGCCCGGATTTCGACGAGAGTTTTCGCCACTATCGGGAGCAGATCGTGCATGCGCTCCTGATGTGGACGATTACGCTGTGCCACTCGCCGCTGCTGCCGAACATGCAGCCGGAGGATACGACGCTCACGATGATCGGGCGGATCACGACAGCGATGGCCGATCTGGATTCAATCGACGGGGTTTGAGGGACGTCCTGATGTCATGTGGGTTGGAAAAGGTCGAAGACGTGGTCTGTTGCGGGATGTGATCGTCAACGCATGTGGGCATCGGCTGTTGCGCGTCCCGGCGGCCAAGACGCCCACTTAACCCCATGATCCCCCGATCGTCGGCTTGCCCGGTAACGGCAAATCACCGACTCTGGATATCATCGCCGCAGGATTGCCCCGCGCCCAGCGGCTATGGTCGGCGGGGCTCGATCCCCCGACCCTCGCTCACTCCGCCCGCACGAACAGCAGCAGTGATCGCCCCGTCACCTGGTACACACTGCCGACGGTGAATTGCGTGTCCGGCTCGGCCCTGGTCATGTTGCTGTCGATCAGCAGCGTCCACACGTGGCCGCCTTCGGTTTCCGGCAGCGTGAAGTCGACCACGCCTTCATAGCTGTTCATGACGATCAGGAGCGTGGCGTCGTCGCCGCGTTTGCGGATGCCGGTCTTTTGCGCGCGGCCGTCGATCAGCATGCCCAGGCATTTGGTGTTGGCGTCGTTCCAGTGCGCCTGTTGCATCTCCCCGCCGTTGGCGTTGATCCAGGTGAGGTCGCGCACGTCCAGGGTCTCGTCGTGCGCCCCGGTCAGGAAGCGGCTGCGGCGCAGCACGGGATAGGTCTGCCGCAGCTTGATCAGGTCTTTTGTGAAGGCCAGCAGCGCTTCTGCGTCGGCATCGCGCGTCCAGTTCACCCAGGAGATTTCGCTGTCCTGGCAATAGGCGTTGTTGTTGCCGTTTTGGGTGCGGGCGAATTCGTCGCCGGCCAGCAGCATCGGCGTGCCCTGCGAGAGCAGGAGCGTGGCCAGCATGTTGCGCTTCTGCCGGTTGCGCAGCGCGAGGATGGCCTTGTCGTCGGTCGGGCCCTCAGTGCCGCAATTCCAGGAGCGGTTGCTGGAGGAGCCGTCCTTGTTGTTCTCGCCGTTGGCTTCGTTGTGCTTGTCGTTGTAGCTCGCCCAGTCGTTCAGGGTGAAGCCGTCATGGGCGGTGACGAAGTTGACGCTGGCCCAGGGCCGCCGTCCATACTCGTTGAAGATCTCGCCGGAGCCGGAGATGCGTTTGGCGAGATCCGCGACGCTCGCCTGCGTGCGCCAGAAGTCGCGCACGGTGTCGCGAAACTTGTCGTTCCATTCCGACCAGCCGGGCGGGAAGCCGCCCACCTGGTAGCCGCCGGGGCCGCAGTCCCAGGGCTCGGCGATCAGCTTCAGCGTGGTCAGCACCGGGTCCTGGTCGACGGCTTTCAGGAAACCGCTCTGCTCGTCGAAGCCATAGACCTCGCGCGCCAGGATGGTGCCGAGATCGAAACGGAAGCCGTCGATGTGCAGGTGCTCGGCCCAGTAGCGCAAACTATCCGTCACCATCTGGATCACTTTGGGATTGGACAAATTGACGGTGTTGCCGGTGCCGGTGTCGTTGATGTAGTAGCGTTTCTTGTCCGGCATCAGGCGATAGTAGCTGGCATTGTCGATGCCCTTGAACGACAGCGTCGGGCCGAGCTCGTTGCCTTCCGCGGTGTGGTTGTAGACCACGTCCAGGATCACCTCGAGGCCCGCGGCATGCAGCCGCGCCACCATCTCCTTGAACTCGCGCAGGCAGTTCGCCACGTCGGAGGCGTAGCGCGGATCCGGTGCGAAGAAGCCGATGGTGTTGTAGCCCCAGTAGTTGGTGAGTTTCTTGTCCAGCAGGTTGCTGTCGTTGATGAAGGTGTGGATCGGCAACAGCTCGACCGAAGTGACGCCGAGCGCCTTGATGGTATCGACGATCGGCTGCGCGCCGAAGCCGGCATAGGTGCCACGCAGCTTTTCGGGCACGCCCGGGTGCAGCTTGGTGAAGCCCTTGACGTGGGTCTCGTAGATGATGGTGCGGTCACGCGGAATACCGAGACGGCCGGCTTCGCCCTGCCAGTCGTAGTCGGGGTCGACCACCACGCATTTCGGCATGAACGGCGCGCTGTCGCGCTCGTCGAAGGTCAGGTCGTCGCCGCTCTCCATCTTGTAGCCGAACACCGCCGGATTCCAGGTCAACTGGCCGGCATGGGCGCGGGCGTAGGGATCGAGCAGCAGCTTGTTGGGATTGAATCGGTGGCCGGCGGTAGGTTCATACGGCCCGTGCACGCGGTAGCCATAGAACATGCCGGGTCCGACGCCGGGCAGATAGCCGTGAAACACCTGGTCGGTGTATTCGGGCAGCGCGATCCGTGCCGTCTCCTTGGCGCCGCTCGCGTCGAACAGGCAGACCTCCACCTTGGTGGCGTTGGCCGAGAACAGGGCGAAGTTGGTGCCCCGGCCGTCCCATGTCGCGCCCAGCGGATTGGGCAAGCCTTCTTCGATGATGGCTTCGTCAGTCTTGATGTCTGTCACGAAATCCCCCGATGCCGTGCGGCCGGCAAGCCCGCGTCCGATAACCGGCGCGGGCCGCTTTCGTTGCAGTGCAATCAGGAGAGGCGGGGATTTATTTTGCGGTGCGGGCGAGGGTGCCGGAGGCCGCCGAACGCGCTGCGACCGATCGGCGCTGGCGGTGACGCCTCTGGGTGACTTGGCGTTTGGGGTTGCTCGCGTTTGGGGTTACTCGAGCTTGCCCTCGGGAAGATCGGGCGGCGTGGCGGGCGCCGTCTCGCCGGCGTCCAGGGCGATCTGCCGCTCCGCCTCCAGCCAGAAATCCATTTCCGAGCCCTCGGTTTTACCGCTCTTCTCCCACAGCGCATAAGCGCGCTGCCGGATCTGGTCGTCTCGCGTGTCCGTATTGGTTGCGTTCATCTGAATGTCCTTCATCGCGTTACCGGCTCAATGCCGCGTTGCCGCCGACGTTCCGGATCGGCCGCATCACCGATCCGTGCGCGGACGCGCGGAACCTCGCAGCCGCAACCGTGTTGGTTTTGCTGGAGGTTTCTTATGGCAGACAAGTTCAATCCGGCGCCGCTCGACAAGCACGCCGAAACTCCGCAGACGGCGCGCAAGAAGGATCGCGACCACACGCTCGACCAGGCGCTGGAGGGCACGTTTCCCGCCTCCGATCCGGTGAGTGTGGCACAGCCCACGTCAAAACCCAAAACGAAGCCCGAGCCGGCCGGCAAGAGCGGAGCGCGCAGCTAGCCGATGCCTGATACGCCACCACCGAAGCCCGACCCGCCCAAGCCGGAATCGCAACGACGCGATCCCGCCAAGAACGCGGCCGCTGAAGAGGCCCTGGAGGCGGCGCGCGGCATGCCGCCGGGCCCGGAGCGAACGGCGGCGCTCAAGAAGGCGGGCCTGCTGCGCCATGCGCTGGGCCTCGCGGCGATCGTGATCCCGCGCAAGGGCCGCCCGCCGAAATAGGCGCGCAACACCTTCGCCGTGACATCCCTGCGCCGGAGATCGGCACCGCCGTGAGGGGCGGGCGCCGGGCTGCGCAGGCATTCACCGCAAGCCGCGAGAGAGACCATCATGTCCGACGACACCATGACTGCCGAAATGACCGCCGATGTCAGGACCCCCGACGCGGAGGTGCGGCGCTTGGCGCGTGTGCTGGATGACGCCTGGGAGCGCATGATCGAGCTGCACGGCCCGGAGGAGGCGACGGACGCCAACCGCACCAGGCTCGCCGCGCGCATCGTGTGGCTGGCACAGCAGGGCGAACGCGACGAGCGGACACTGAGCGATGCCGCGGCGGTCTATCTGTGCGCGCTGATCGCGGCGGGCAAGCTGCGCCGCGACACGCCGGAGGCGGTTGGCTTCCAGGCCAAGCCATTCCGGCAGGATATGGGCGGCGCCTACGACGCGCAGGCCCTGGCGGCAATGGAGGAGGGGCTTGCCTTGTGCCGGGAGGCGCTGCCCGATCCGGTGTCGTCGACGGTGATGTCGTTTCTCTCTCGGACGATCCTGGATCACGCCGCGCAGGGCGAGTGCAATCCCGTTCGGCTGTGCAATCACGCGCTGGATGCATTGCGATCGCGGCGCTGACGCCGGCTGGATAACCTTCGAATTTGTCTCGATATGTCCATCTCCGGATGTGGTTTGGCCGGCATGCGGCGGCACCAGCGATTGGGATTGTGCCTTTGCCTCCACCGGGCCATCATGACCCGACCGGCGGGGATGGGACGGCAGGACATGATGTCATGATGAAATCCAGCGCGACGGATGTCTTCCTGAAGCGTTATCTGGTGTTCGCCATCGTTGGGCCGCTGCTGAGCGGCGTGCTGCTGATGCTGATCTCGTCGATCACCTCCGGCTACTGGCACAAGCCGGACGCATCGCTGCTGAATTTCCTGATCGTGCTCGGCCGGACCCTGCCGATTTCCTACATGTTCGGTTTTCTGCCGGCCGTGCTGTTCGCCGCGGTGGACGATATTCTCTGGCACGTCAGGTGGATCGGTCCGGTGCTGCGCATGGTGATGATCGGCGCGTTCGCGTTCGTGGTGACCATGGTGCTGTCCGGCACGACCGGCGGCTCGATCGAACTCGAGTACGGCCTGGCCGGCCTCGTTCCCGCGATGCTGCTGTCCTGGTGGGCGCACAGGAGTCTCGACCACGACCCGCACGGCGAGACCACCGCTGGTCACACCGCGGCCTGATGGCCGCCGGCGTGTCAAAAAATCGGCCCCAACAAGAACGACCCCGGCTCTTGGGGCGCGCCGGGGCCGCTGACGTCAGCGACCGAGGGACGATGATCGGACTGCCGTCGGTCGAGATACGTCACAGCGCCGCCTGCGTTTCAGATGCGGGACAAAGAAAGAGGCGGCCATGAGGCCGCCTCTTGTATCTCATCAACCCGATCGCTTACTGGCAGAGGTGAACCCGGCCGTCCTCGCCGCGGAATGTCGTTCCGGGCTGGCAGACGAAGCCGTTCCGCCGCGCGTACTCTTGGTCGTAGTAGCCGGGGCCGGAATTGTAATAGGCGGGGCCGGGGCCATAAGCCGGCGCGTAGCCATAACCGGGGCCGTAGCCCGGACCGTAGGCATATGAGTTGGAGGCGATGCCGCCGATGATCGCGCCTGCAGCCAGTCCGCCGATGATGCCGGCGGCGATGCGTCCGCCGCGCGCTTCGGCCGGCGCCGGTGCAAGCGCGGTCGTCATTGCAATGGTGGCCGCAGCGCCAATCGCCAATAATGTGGTTTTCATCTGAAATCCTTTCCGGTGATGTTGGGATGACAACGTCTCGGACGCTGAAAAGTTGCATCGCGCAATCAGCGCTCTCCTTGAGCGCGCAGGAATACCGTCAGGCCATAATCCGCCGCTCGTAGCCGGCGATCGCCTTGTTCGCGAGCCGGAGCGAATTGCGCTCGCCATCCACGATCAGCCGCGAGATCTCTTCCGACAGCAGCAGATGGCCCTGCTCGGGACTGTCGATCTGCCCCGACAGGCTGAGGTAATTCCAGGCGATGTTGTAGGCCTCCTCCACCAGTCGGGCTGCGGAGTCGGCATTGATGAGTGCGACGATCATGAAGAGAAAACGCGGGCGCCCCGCCGCTGTTCCCGCATGGCCGGGCGTCGAGCTCTGCAGACGGTGATCGGCAACAATGAGGGGTCCTGTGTCTGCGTAGCAGGATCCTCTGCATGGTTGAACAGAATCGTGATCGCCCGGATACTGTCTACATGGGGATTCGTCGCAACGGTCGGTCGAAGGGGAACGTCGGATGAAGGGCGCCGCGCAGGACGGCCTGCACCACTGGTCGTCGCGCCTGCCGTTCTACTACGGCTGGCTGATCGTCGGCATTGCGTTCGTGACGATGGCCATCGGCGTGACGGCGCGCACCGCGTTTTCGCTGCTGATGCCACCGCTGATCGGCGAGTTCGGCTGGGATCGCGGGCTGGTCGCCGGCGCATTTTCATTCGGCTTTCTCGTGTCGGCGGTTCTCAGCCCGATCGTCGGCCGGATCATGGATACACGTGGCCCGCGCATTGTCATCCTGAGCGGCGTGCTGCTGATGAGCGCGGGATTGTTTCTCGCCCCCTATATCGAGCGGCCATGGCATCTGTACGCGACGCTCGGCGTTCTGGTCGGCGGTGGCGCCAACCTGATGACGTACACGGCGCACTCGCAGTTCCTGCCGAACTGGTTCGTGCGGCGTCGCGGCCTTGCGATCAGTCTCGCCTTTTCCGGCGTCGGGGTTGGTGCCATCGTGTTGCTGCCCTGGCTGCAGTCGATCATCGTGACCGACGGTTGGCGTGCATCCTGTTTCGCGATCGGCCTGCTCGTGCTGCTTGCCGTTGCTCCTCTGAACCTGCTGGTGCGCAAGCGGCCGCAGGATGTGGGCGCGCTGCCCGATGGCGACGCCCTCCTGCCGTCCGCAGCCGGCAAGCGCCTGGATGCGACCATCGCCGATCCCGCATGGGCCGCCGTTGAATGGACCCTTGCGCGGGCAATGCGCACGGCGCGCTTCTGGTGGATCGTGCTCGGCTACTTCTGTGCGCTGGTGGCCTGGTATGCCGTGCAGGTGCATCAGACCAAGTATCTTACCGAGATCGGCTTCACGCCCCTGGTGTCGGCATGGGCGCTTGGGGCCGTGAGCGTGGTCGGTATTCCCGGCCAGATCGTTCTCGGCGGCCTCTCTGACCGGATCGGCAGGGAGTGGGTATGGACGGCCGGCTGCTTGGGCTTCGCCGTCTGTTACGCTGCGCTGATCGCGCTCGAGCACGCACCCTCGAACGTGCTGCTCTACCTCATGGTGCTGAGCCAGGGCTTCCTTGGATATGCGCTGACATCCGTGCTGGGACCGATCGTCGCCGAGATTTTCGAGGGCCCGTACTATGGATCGATCTTCGGCACCATCACTGTTGCACTGATTGGTGGCGGCGCGGCCGGTCCATGGATCACCGGCGCCATTCATGACGCGACCGGCAGCTACCGACTGGCGTTCGTCCTGGCCGTCGTGTGCTGTGTCGTGTCAGCGGCGGCGATCTGGCTTGCGGCCCCCCGCAAGGTCAGACATGTGCCGGGCCGCGTGCCGCGGCAAACGGCGCATCCCTGATCGTCCGCGCGGCGAAACGCTGATATCGGCTATGGCGCCTTCAGATTGTCGTCGTAGGCTTGGTCGCCCCGCCGCGCGCGCCGGCTCATTGCTGCCATGCGTGGATGGTGGGCCGGTTCCCGCCTCAGGCCTGGACGACGTCGCCGAAGATGTTCCGCAGTGCCTTGGCTTCCTCGATATCCTGGCAGAACATCGCGGTGGTCTTGAACGAGGCGCCATCGGTCTTCAGGAACCATTCGCCCTTGATGATGAACTTCTGGCCATCTTCGCCAATCAGGCCGTAAACCACTTCGTGGTTGCGGAAAATGCAGCGCACCACTTCGCCGGCATTCTCGGCGTGGGCGATGCGATCCTTGTTGTCCTCGGCGGCTTTCCGGAGATCGGTCATGTCAATCCTGCTCGAATGATCGGGTGTCCCGGGCAAGCACCCAGTTACTGTGGCGACGTCTTGTCCGCGCAAATATAGCAACCGCACCGATCCGCAAGGGGGGACGCGGCGGCCCAGCTATGCAGGACGCCGGCTTGGCAAACCGGATTTGCAATCCGGCCCCGGCCGTGATCACAGCCATGTCGCGTGCTTGAAGAGCGTGGAGAGCAGCGCACGGCATCGGGAGGATCGCGTTCCCCACCGCAAGTTAACGCTGATCTCGAACAGCGATGTCAGCAGGTCGCCTGGGATTTGAGGCGGCGAACGCCATCGCCTGCATCCGCTGATTTCGCGCCTTGTGTTTCCTGCGCCGCGGTGGGTTTGCCCTGGGTCTGCTTGCTGCGGGGAGGTGGCCGTGGCGCCGGCCGCGCGATTCATGGCGCTGGTCGGCGGTTGGCTGGAGGATGCCGCACTGGTGGTCTCGGTCTTCAGGAACGGAGGCGCTCTGGAACGAACGTTGCATAGCCCGGCACATGTCGCTTGTCTGCACCCAGGACGCGTCGATGACTCCGCTCTGCCCCAAATGCGGGCAGCCGATGAACGCGACCGGGCCGACGGTGTTCGCGTGCCCGCCGTGCCGGGAGATGGTGCAGTTTCTCACCGTTAGACCGGATGCCGTTCTGCCCTGGGCGCTGGCCTATCTGGCAGAGGAGGATCTCGTCACCACATGACGGCAGATCGCGTAGCGCAACCGTGCCTGAATCCAGGTCATAGCCTCATCAGTGCGAACAAGCCGGCTGCTGCGACCAGAGCCCCCACCACGACCAGGCCGATCATGATGGCGGGGATGCTGTCAGGTCGCTCTCCACGATCCTTCGATGGGTCACTCATCTCTGTCGTAACCGACCCTTGTCGTGTCCGTGGGGATGACGCACTGGCGCTCCGATCGGGCGTCGGCGCTCTTACACTGTGGCCCGCAGCGGCTCCTGTCTGTCGCCTGCCGAACATAGCGGCGAAAAATAATCGCTCGCGACGGCTGTGGGGAGGGCTTAGATTGTCGGTCAACGGCAAACCGCCGGCGCTGGCGGATCGTGAGACGGATGTGCTCCCGCCGGGAAAGGAGAGCGTCCATGCCTCATGCGAGTAATCGCCTGCTGTCTGCGCTGGTGCCCGACGATTATGCGTTGTTGTCGCCGCATCTCAGCCCGGTCGCACTGGAGCAGGGGTCCATTCTCTCCGAGACCGGCGACCTCGTCTCCCACGTCTACTTCCCGTGGGACGCCGTGATTTCATTGGTGGTGACGCTGTCGACTGGAGAGAGCGTCGAAGCGGCCATGGTGGGCCGCGATGGGGTCGTCGGGGCCATGTCCGCCCTGGACGGCAAGCACGCGCTCAATCGCACCATCGTCCAGATCGGCGGCAGCGGTGCGATGTGCGAGGCCGCCACCTTGAAGGCGTGCGTGATGCAAAGCCCAAGCCTGCTGTCAGCCATCGTCAGCCATGAGCTGACGATGTTTGCGCAGGCCCAGCAATCGGCGGCCTGCAACATCACGCATCATGTCGAAGCCCGCCTGTGTCGCTGGCTGCTGCGTGCGCGCGACCTTTCCGGCGGCAACACGCTGGCTTTCACCCAGGAGTTTCTCGCCGACATGCTCGGCGTGCGGCGCACCGCTGTCTCGCCCGCGGCACTGACCCTGCAGCGCGCCGGACTGATCCAGTACAGCCGCGGCAAGATCCAGCTTCTCGATGTCGGAGGGTTGAAGGACAGTGCATGCGAATGCTACGCGACCGTCAACCAGCACTACGAGACTTTACTGGGCCACAACCGCGAGCCTGCAGCCTGACGTGACGCTTGTCGTCAGTAAATGCGGGGCAGACAATGTCACACACACGCTGCCGAGCCGTTTCCCGTCGCGCGTCCGGGCACGCAGACGATTTGTTGCCATGGCTCCTCAACGACTGCGGTTCGGAAAGGCCCTGTGCGGCGGACGGACCAATTGGCCAGCGGCTGGAACATGAAATTTCGTCGCAACCTTCGCACGCGCAACTCATGAAAGATCGGCGCGCGCAGGGAACGCGTGGTCCGCCATCCGATTGACAACGCATCAAGAGGCCGGCGTGCGCGCATCAGCGCGTCGCGTCGGGCCCTCTGTTGTCACGACGAAAGGTTTCACTTATGAAACACATTGTTGCCAATCTGGTTTCGGGCCTCGCGCTCGTCCTTCTTGCCGCACCCGTGCAGGCCCAATCGGTCGGCGAGAAGACCGGCGTGAATTCAACGCTCGGCATCAGCCCGACGACGGCGGACTTCGTCAAGGAAGCTGCGACCAGCGACATGTTCGAGATCCAGTCCAGCGAGCTCGCGCAGGCGCGCGGCAACCCGGCCGAGAAGGTTTTCGCTGCTGACATGCTCGGTGCCCACAAGACGACCACCAAGGAACTGAAAGCGATGGTGGCGAGTGGTGAGGTGAAGGCCGAGTTGCCGGCTGCGCTGGATAGCACGCACCAGAGCGAGATCGACAAGCTGAAGTCGCTGAACGGTGCCGACTTCAACTCCCGCTACAATTCCGATCAGGTCAGTGGTCACAAGGATGCCGTATCGCTGTTCGAACGCTACGCCAAGGACGGCGACAATCCGAAGTTGAAGGATTGGGCGGGCAAGACGCTTCCGACCATCCGTCATCATCTGGAGATGGCCCAGGATCTGGCAGCCGGAAAGACCGTGGGCAGCCACTGACATCCGATCATTGCGGCAGGGGCCAAGAAAAAGAGCCGCTGATGGCAGCGGCTCAAGACTTTACCCGGGAGGACCCAAGCACGTGTACCGCCGTTACCTTGTTTGCGGCCATACACGGACAGGCTAGGGCGATTCTGCGAATTCGTCTGTGACTTGCCGCACACACCGCACTGCAAAACCAGCGGTACGGAACCACTCAGCGGTTTGTTTGTTGGTGTGTTGGAGGACGGAACCCCTCACGGGGCAGTCGTCAGTCGGGGTCGCGCGGTGTCAAGCCCGGGCGGCCCCGTTGCTGTCTGGGTCCCCATCAACCTGATCAACTGGACGCGAGATGCCTAAAGCCATCGAACATATTGTCGACGCCTATATCAGGTTGGGCAATCGCGCGGCACTTGAGAACCTGATGTCTCACCGCCGCCGCTTGCTGGCCGACCTGAAGAATCGCACCGGCTTCGATTTCAGCCTGCCTATCGGGCAGATCGAGGACGAGATCGCCGTCATCACCGCCGGGTTGGAGCGGTTCGATCATGAGCATGCGGTCCCGGCGGCGTCAGAGCCGGATCGTCCGATCAGTGACGAGAAGGCAGATGCAATACCGACGCGCCCTACATCGTAAACCAAAGGGCAAACCCGACGGCGGCGAGGCAGGTGCCGAAACCGGCAGCCGTCAGGCAGAGGAACGGGACAAGCTCGAAACGAGGCGACCCCATGGTTTGTCCGAGTACGGCTGTGTGAATACGGCTGTTTGATCGCTCGCTTTATCAACGGGCGGATTCAAACTGGCGCCGGCATGGCTCCACGGAACTGCTTCACAATTCCGCGACGGGCCGGAAGTTCCGGAGGCCGGACATGAAATGGTCAAAAAATTGCGGCCCCGGCGGATGGCGCCGGGGCCGCGAGCGTCGGCGATCATGGGACGATGATCATCCGGCGCCTTACTTCGACATGCCGCCGCTGCTGCCCGTTCCGTCGTTCGGCTCCATGCTCTTTTTCATGCTGTCCTTTTTCATCGCACTCTTGCTCTTGGACTCATGAGACATGCCCGTGGTGCTTTTCTTCATGTGTTCCTTGGACATCTCGGAGGTCGGATTGGTCGTGCTCGGATTGGCGCCGGTTTGCGGCTGGCTGGTCTGGGCGACGGCGGTGCCGCTGATGAAGGCCGCGCAGGTTGCGGCAATGATGGTCTTGCGCATAGAGAGAGTCTCCTGTTGGCGTTGACGTCAGGCGGCGGATCAATGCGGTGCAAATCGCTCCGTTCCTCGCCGCAGATCGCATGATCGTGAGGTCATGCTGGAACCGGACGAGCACAGCCACTGGGCGGAATCGGAACCTTCACGGCATTGCCGGGTTCTCACGGGCCACGACAACAGGGGGACGGTCATCGATGGACGACAATTTTGAGCTCGCGGCCATGGTGTTGATGGTGCTGGCCCTGGCAGGAGCATCGCTCGCCATCGGACAAATCTACCTTGCCTCGCGCGCCAGTCCCTTCGATCAGTTTGCGTCGGTCTCGACCGCACGCATGGTCCAGCACCGAAGCTTCGGAATCCCCGAGACCCTTTCGGCATCCGTGCTTCCCTGATGAGACGTTTCCTCAAGGTTCCGTAGCCGGGAACGGGACGTCATGACAGGCGTTGACGGAGCGGGGGCAACGATGGATCAAGGTCGCGCCAGATGAAGAGATGTCTTTCAGTCATGGTCGCCGCGCTGCTCATCACCGGGCTGTCGGCCGCCCCCGCATCGGCCAAGCACCGACGCCACCATATGAGACATGCGTCCGACGGAATGACGACCGGGCTGGCTCCGATCCCCGGCAGCGCCGCGTTGAGTGGAAACAACGGCAACTCGGGAAGCGGATCAAATTCCGTCGGGCATATCCAGGGCGGCAACATCGGCGCCGGAAAGTAACGCCGGGACCGCGGATCGCCGAGTGAACATCAGCTGATCCTAACCCGGCACCCGGACATCATCGACCCCGCCGATCGCATGTCGTCCCGCTCCGGAATCCAGCGCACAAGCCGAGTGATGAGGGACCTTGGCTGACCGCCCCTGGCCAATCTCGACAAGCAGGCCTCCGGGTGGTACGACACCCAAGGTGTGTTGGGGAAAGTCATGCGACGGCGGCTGGAAATTTTCATTCCAATCGTTTTGCTAGCGATACTGGTGCAATTGATTGCGCCGGTCGTTGCGTTTCGCGCTGTCGCCAATGCATTCGCAGACCCGCTGTCCATGGCCTCGCTCTGTTCAGAGATGGCTTCCGCGCAGGAAGGCTTGCAGACAGCGCCTGGCAAGGCGTCGCATGACTGCCCGCACTGCTGTGCGTTTTGTGCGGCCGGCCATGGTGGCGTGATCGCGCTCGATCCTCCACCGCTGATTTTCGTTGTTCTGCAACGCCGCTACCGGCTTGTCTCATGGCTGCAAGCGGCGGACACGATGCCGATCGTCCGGATCGGCTCCAACGCTCAGGCGCGCGCGCCTCCGTCCATCTCCTGACCTAGCGAACTTCCAAGCGATCGGTGCGGCCGTGGCCGAGCCGGTTGTGCCGTTCAGTCAACCGGCCTCCGCGCCGGCGTCAGGATTATCATATGTTTCGTTATCGTACCCTGAGCAGTGCGAGCCTGCTCGTGCTTTGCGGCACGCTGTCCGCCGTTCCCTCGAAAACCGGCGCCCAGACGGCCGGACAGGCGCTTCCGCCCGTCACCGTCGAGGCTCCTTCGCAGGTCCGGGCCAGGCCCGCCGTCAGGAAACCGCGGGTGAGCACATCGTCGGCGCGCCGGTCGACACGACAACTCGCCAGCGCTCCCAGCAGCACCGCGCCGACACAGGGCGGGGCTGTGACCGCCAGCGCCGCGCGCGCACCCCTCAACCAAGCCCCGAACGGACAGATCCAGACGACGATCGATCGAAGCCAGTTCGACAACAGGCCCTCGTTTTCAGTCAGCGATGTCCTGCGTGACAGCCCCGGCATATCGGTGAAGCAAGGCAACGGGCCGCGGGATTTCGGGATTTCGATTCGCGGATCCAATGCCCGCAACGGGTTCGGCATTCGCAATCTTGTGATCTTCGACGACGGCTTTCCGGTGACCCAGCCGGACGGCCTGTCGCGCAGCGACCTGATTGATCCCCACGCCTACGGCGCAATCGACGTCATCAGGGGGCCATCATCGGCACTCTACGGCAATTACGCGACCGGCGGTGCGTTGAACTTCCGCACTCGCCCCGGCGGCACCATCGATGGTGTGGAATACGGCGTCGATGGCGGCAGCTTCGGTTATCTCAACAATTATCTCGCGGCCGGCAAGAAGGTTGGAAATTTCGAAGGCTCGCTGTTCGCGAGCGATGCGCGCGGCGATGGCTTCATCGGCAACAGCTGGTTTAACACCCAAACGGTCAACTTCCTCGGAACGCTCCAGGCCACGCCCGACGATCGCCTGACGTTCAAGCTGATCAACAACGACCTGAACATCCGGCTTCCGATCCGCTCCTCGCTCAACCAGTTCTACCAGAACCCCTTCCAGCAGGGCTGCACCACCGGGGCCACGGCTGCGGCGGGCTGTGGCACCGTCACGTTGTTCAACAATGGCTTCAACAGTGCGGCCGGCACCGACAAGGAAACGGCGAGCCAGGCCGGACTCGGCCGCAATGATCGCAGGACCATCGTCGGCGGGCGGTGGGAGCACGATTTCGACAATACGACGACCTGGCGGAATCAGTTCGTTTTCGACGACCGCAACATCAGCCAGCCGGCAGGTTCGACCACCGCCATCGGAGACTATCCCTCCTATAATTACATGAGCGATGTCACCAAGCGCGGCGAAATTCTCGGGCTGGACTCCGTGAGTTATTTCGGCGGTTTCTACAACACGCTGACGGCGTCAGGCGATACCCGCAACGTGATGCCCGGCGGCAACGCGACGCTGGGGAGCTTGTCGAGCAACCTGCTCGCCACCACCACCAACTACGGTTTGCGCGCGCGCGAGGAGCTCAGTCTGACGTCATCGTTGACGGCCATTGCCGGCATCGGATGGGAAACCACCCTCCTGCGGGGAAGGAATACGGCTTACACCTACACCGGCGCTGCCGGCACCGCGGCGACCACCATCACCACCGCCGACAGGCAGTTCCAGAACACCGCGCCTGAACTGGCTCTGTTGTACAAGTTGAACAGTGAGTGGCTGTTCCGCGCCCGCGCCGCCACTGGGTACGGGACGCCCCAGGTCTCGAACCTGTTCGTGCTCCCCACCGGCCTGTCCGGCAACAACACCCAGCTCGAGACACAGAAGAATCTGGGCTACGATCTCGGCTTCGACTGGACCCCTAACAGTGCGTTCAAACTCAGTGCGACCGGCTTCTATGAGTTTTTCCGTAACGAACTTGTGAGCCAGGCGACGCCGCTGGCCGGCATCAGCTACACCTTCAACGCGCCAAGATCGGAGCACCGCGGCATCGAACTCGCGGCGGACTGGAAGTTCCATCCAGGCTGGCGATTGACGGCGATCTACACCTACCTCGATGAAGTCTACACCGAGTACACGGAGAATATCACCAACGGCGCCGTCTTCAGTTTCAACCGTGCGGGAAACAAGATTCCCGGTATCTCGCGGAATGAACTCACGGCGCGGCTCGGTTACGACGAAATGTTCGGCCGATTTGCGGGACTGGGCGCGTTCGTCGAGCTTCAATGGAAGGATTCGTTCTACATGGACAACGCCAACCTGTTGAAGGCACCGGGATATGAACTGGTGAACCTCAACGTGCACTACAAGACAGATCTCGTGTCCGACTACTTCCGAACCTTGAATCTGTATGTCGAAGTCAGAAACGTGTTTGATCGCACCTACATCGCGTCCGCCAACAATATTGCCAACACGGTCACGAGCGGCGGCGTTCAAAATCCGGCTAACATACTGGCGAACACGACCGGTTCGATCTATGCCGGCTCGCCGCGGGCCTTTGTTGCCGGCATGAGGATCGCGTTCAAATGACCGTCGAATTCCTCCGTGGAAGGCGCAAAGCCATGCTCCGAGAAGGTTTGTTTGCGACACTCGCCTTCGCCCTGTGCCAAACCGTTGCCTCGGCGCAGATGAGCCATCAGCACGCCTCGGAAGCGGCGTGCGACGAACCGGCGCTTCGCTGCGCATCCAAGGTGACGCCGACATTCGGCCCTGACGGCACGCTGTGGCTGGTCTGGATGGCGGGAGGGCAGGTCTCCGTTGCAAGTTCCAAGGATTCCGGCCGCAGTTTCTCGGCGCCGACCCTAGTGACCAGGGAGCGTCTCAATCTGGATTGGGGACCTGACGCGCGCCCCAAGATCGTGGTCGATGGCAAGGGCGTCATTGCGCTGGCCTTCTCGATCTTCCGGGACAAGGCCTTCAACGGACAGGTCCTCTACACGCGCTCGACCGACGGAGGACGCAGTTTTGCCGAGCCGCGACCGATCACATCCAACAACGAGAGCCAGCGCTTCGAAGCCCTTGGTCTCGATGCAGACGGCACGGTGTTCGCGGCCTGGCTCGACAAGCGCAATCGTGTTCCCGCCCAGCGGGCCGGGCGGACCTATGATGGCGCCGGGCTGTTTTTCGCCTCGTCGAAGGATGATGGCGCAACCTATACGGACGCGCAGATCGTGACGGACAACACCTGCGAATGCTGTCGCCTCGGCCTGGCCTTCGCCGGGCCCGGCCACCCGGTTGTCGTGTTCAGGAACATCTTTGAGGGCGGCGTTCGGGATCACGCGGTGGTGACGTTCGCGGATCCGGCAACGCCAGGGGAGGTTCGCCGCGTCAGTCACGACGATTGGCAGATTGCCGCATGTCCTCATCACGGCCCGAGCCTGACGGTGTCGCCGGTGGGCACCTATCATGTCGCCTGGTACACCGGCGGCAAGGTCCGCAAGGGTTTGTTTTACGCGCGTTCGCAGGATCAGGGCCGGACGTTTTCCGATCCGCTTCCAATCGGCCGGTCTGAGCGCAATCCGACGCGGCCGTATGTGATCGCCGGCCCGCGCGGAACCACCATGGTCTGGAAGGAGTTCGATGGCGAGAAGACCACAGTCAATGCCATGACGTCCCACGACGATGGCCTGACATGGTCGAAGCCGGTCGAGGTCGCTACCACGACTGACACGTCCGACCATCCCTTGCTAGTCAGCGATGGACAGGCGACCTTTCTGTCCTGGATGACCAAAGCCGACGGATATCGACTTCAGGCGATCGGAGAGGCGCCATGAAACGCCATCTGCTTGCAGCGATATTCCTTGTTGCGTTTCTCGCCCCGGCGCCGGGGTTCGACACGCCGCAGCAACTCAGGCCGTTCGTGCGGGGAAGCTGGCAGGACCTCCTTCGTTCGCATGCCGGCCGGCCGACGCTCGTGCATTTTTGGGGCGTGACCTGCGGGCCCTGCAAGGTCGAATTGCCGCTGCTCGGACAATTCATGAAGGATCATGGGGGGATCGACGTGGTCACGATCAGCGCCGATCTCGTTCCGGACTTGCCTGCCGCCACCCGCGCGATGCTGGAGAAAGCCGGTCTGTGGCCCGCCGAGAACTGGGTTTTCAGCGACGGCTTTGTCGAGCGTTTGCGCTTCGAGATCGATCCGAGCTGGCAGGGCGACATCCCTCGCACCCTGCTGATCTCGCGCGACGGCACGATCACGACCATCGAAGGGTCGGCCGACATGCACGACCTTGAAGCCTGGTCCAATCATCAGCTTGCCGCGGCGAAATGACGAGAGCACGATCCATGTTCTGGCCAAGTCGCACCGCTGCGTGTCGTATTGACGTGCATTTTTGGGGCGTGACCTGCGGGCCCTGCAAGGTCGAATTGCCGCTGCTCGGACAATTCATGAAGGATCATGGGGGGATCGACGTGGTCACGATCAGCGCCGATCTCGTTCCGGACTTGCCTGCCGCCACCCGCGCGATGCTGGAGAAAGCCGGTCTGTGGCCCGCCGAGAACTGGGTTTTCAGCGACGGCTTTGTCGAGCGTTTGCGCTTCGAGATCGATCCGAGCTGGCAGGGCGACATCCCTCGCACCCTGCTGATCTCGCGCGACGGCACGATCACGACCATCGAAGGGTCGGCCGACATGCACGACCTTGAAGCCTGGTCCAATCATCAGCTTGCCGCGGCGAAATGACGAGAGCACGATCCATGTTCTGGCCAAGTCGCACCGCTGCGTGTCGTATTGACGTGCGGTTTGCTTTCGTAGGCCGCGCGTCATCCCAATAGACCCTAGCGCAACACAACCTCGATATCGTCATACCGGTTGAGGCGATAAATGACCGCGGAAATCAACCAGCACGCCAGGAAAATCCCGATGATCAGATAGCCAAGCGCGCCGAAATTCTCGTTCAACGCGCCGATCCATCTCCAGAGCGAGCCGTCGAGGCCAAGCTTGTCGCCGATCAGGCCCAGTGCTTCGACGCCGCCGATCACCAGCGCCACGATCACCGATACCAGCGTGATGGTCATGTTGTAGTACAGTTTGCGGATCGGCTTGACGAAGGCCCAGCCATAGGCGCCGATCATCAGCACGCCGTCGGTGGTATCGACCAGCGACATGCCGGCCGTGAACAGCACCGGGAAAACCAGGATCGACCAGAGCGGCAAGCCCTGCGATCCCTGCGCGGCGGAGATTCCCAGCAATCCGATCTCGGTCGCGGTATCGAAGCCGAGCCCGAACAGGATGCCCAGCGGATACATGTGCCAGCTCTTCGCGATCATCCCGTAGAGCGATCGCAGCAGGCGGCCGAGCAATCCACGCTGCGCCAGCAGGATGTCGAGCTCGTCGGCGATCAGATGCTCGCCGCGCCGAACGGCGTTGAACATCCGAAACACCGAGATGAGGATGACGATGTTGACGGCAGCGACGGCGAGCAGGAAAAACGCCGACACGCCGGTGCCGATCAAGCCGCCGATGTTTTTGAAGTTCTCGAACTTCGACTGCAGCGCACTGACCGCAAGCGCCACGAAGATCGAAGCGACGATGACCACCGTGGAATGGCCAAGCGAGAAGAAGAAGCCGACCGAGACCGGTCGCTTTCTGTTCTGCATCAGCTTGCGGGTCACATTGTCGATGGCCGCGATGTGATCGGCATCCACCGCGTGGCGCAGGCCGAAGGTGTACGCCAGCATCGCCGTTCCCAATAGCACCGGGTAGTCGCGAAACGCGACCAGCGCCCAGATCCACGACAGGACATTCGCCGTGATCAGGACGACGTAGATTGCAATGATCTTGCCGCGGAGCTGGTCCGGTTGGTCGTCAAAAATGCGGCTCAGCATGCGTGAGACGAAGCTCGTTGCGGAGGGGGTGGTTGATGAGGTCCTGCTGCTTGACAGCCGGAGATATGACGTCTTGAAGCAAACATCATACGAGTTCCATTGCAAGCGGATTCTGGGCCGCGCGGGCTTCGAGCGATCCGTTCCAAGGGGCACGAAAGTCAGCGTCTCGGCGAAGGGGATGGGTGAGCTCGTTTTACGATTGATCTCCGGAACCAATCGGCTCCGATTGCGTTAGGCGGGTGATCGGGACCCCATGATGCAGAAAAAAGACCGCTTGGCGGAGTTGTCCACGGAAGCCGAGCGATATCGTCTGCTCGTCCATGCCATTGCCGACTATGCCGTCTATATGCTCGACGCCGAAGGGCGGGTTGCCAGCTGGAATCCGGGCGCGCAGCGCTTCAAGGGCTATACGGCCTCCGAGATCATCGGCCGACACTTCAGCTGCTTTTACACCGAGGAGGATCGCGCCAGCGGTTTGCCGGATCGGGCACTGCGCACCGCCGCGACCGAGGGAAAATTCGAGGATCGCGGCTGGCGCCTGCGCAAGGATGGCACCCGGTTTCTCGCCCATGTGGTGGTCGATCCCATTCGCATCGACGGCGACCTCGTCGGCTATGCGAAGATCACCCGCGACATCAGCGAGCAGGTCAAGGTCGAGGAAGCGCTGCGACAGAGCGAAGAGCAGTTCAAGCTGCTGGTCGACGGCGTCACCGATTATGCCATCTACATGCTCGACCCCCACGGCCGGGTGTCGAGCTGGAACGCCGGGGCGCAGCGGATCAAGGGGTATCGGCCCGACGAGATCATCGGTGAGCACTTCTCGCGCTTCTACACACCGGAAGATCGCGCGGGCGGGCTGCCGCAAAAGGCGCTCGATGCTGCCATCGCCCATGGCCGCTACGAAAAGGAGGGACAGCGCATCCGCAAGGACGGCAGCAGGTTCTGGGCGAGTGTGGTCATCGACGCGATTCGCAACGATGCCGGGCGGCTGATCGGCTTCGCCAAGGTCACGCGCGATATTACCGAGCGCAGGGAGGCGCAGCGTGAGCTCGAGCAGGCGCGGGAATCGTTGTTTCAATCGCAGAAGATCGAAGCGCTGGGCCAGCTCACCGGCGGGGTGGCGCATGATTTCAACAACTTGCTGATGGCGGTGCTGGGCAGCCTGGAGATCGTCAAGCGGCGGCTGCCGTACGATCCGCGCGTTACGCCGCTGGTCGAAAATGCCATCGAAGGCGCCAACCGCGGCGCCGCGCTGACGCAGCGCATGCTGGCCTTTGCGCGTCGCCAGGAACTGATGCCGGTGCCGTTGGATATCCCGACGGTCATTCGTGGCATGACAGGCCTGCTGCAACGCTCGCTCGGCTCTCACGTCTCGATCGATACCCGATTTCCGCTGGCGCTCGATCACGTCTGCGCCGATGTCACCCAGCTCGAAATGTCGCTGCTCAATCTTGCGGTGAATGCGCGGGACGCGATGCCGAACGGGGGAACGATCGTGATCGCCGCGCGGAAAGACAGCGTGGGTCCGGGGCATCTGACGGGGCTGCATCCTGGCGACTACATCTGCCTGTCGGTGGCCGATACCGGGATTGGGATGGATGCCGAAACCCTGAATCGGGCGCGGGAGCCGTTCTTCACGACCAAGGGCGTGGGCAAGGGCACCGGCCTCGGTCTGTCGATGGTGCATGGCATGGCCGAGCAACTTGGCGGCAGGTTCCTGCTGCGCAGCCGGCTCGGTGAAGGCACCACGGCCGAGATCTGGCTGCCCGCGATCGACGACGAGGTCGCGCCGCTGCCGAAGGCCGAGCAGCCCCGCCTGGCGAGCGTTGGCCAGCAGCGAATCGTGTATGTCGACGACGACCGGCTGGTTCTGATGAACACCGTCCTCATGCTTGAAGATCTCGGGCACAAGGTGTTCGCCGCGACGTCCGGCGCCGAGGCGCTGGAGATCCTGGCGCGGGAAGGCGACATCGACCTGCTGATTACCGATCAGATCATGCCGCAGATGACCGGGGTCCAGCTTCTGCAGAAAGTGGCGGCCGCGCGGCCGAGTCTTCCGGTCATCCTTGCGACGGGGTATGCGGAACTGCCCGCATCGGAAGAGCTGCAGGCTGTCCGGTTGTCGAAACCTTTCCTCCAAGAAGATCTGGCGCGCGCCATTTCCACGATCAAGCAGACAAAAGGCCGTGTCATTCCGTTTTCGGGCCGCTAGCTGACCCGCTCCGCCGGGCTGGACCCCAGACTCGCCATCTCCGCAACGACAGAGGCCGCCCGAAAGGCAGCCTCTGCAACAGTGAATGGCGTTGGGACGATCAGTGCCTGTGGTGGCGGCCACGCATCCAGCCATGATGACCGCGACGATGGCCGCGCCCCCAGCCATAGTGATGGCCACGGCCGCCACGGACCAGCACCGTATCGGCGTTGCTCTGGGTGACGGCGAGTTTGCCCGATCCAAGCGGCACGGCGCTTGCCGGCAGTGTGGGCATGAGGAACACGGCGACCAGAGCGCCGCCGGCAAGCATCAGACGTTTCATGAAATTGTCTCCCTCGAAGCCCGCAGAACGCGGGTTCAATGCAATGCGCCAGAACGGATTATGTTCCCGATTTTTCCCTGAGTGATATCGACTCCAACATCATGACGCGATCAAACGCGCAGCTGCTGTGCAGCACCACATAGCGTGTCGTTGTGGCGGCGATCGTTGCGATCTCGGCACGTCCGATGACAAAGGACGAGAAAGGAGGAAGAGGTTGCTGCTTGCCGGCGCTGATGATCATCGACGCTGTCTCGGCAAGACGGTGACGCAGATCGGCGCCGCGGTCGGTTCCGGGCCGGATTCGGCGTGGTTTCCTGCAATCGTCGCAACGTGTCACCGTATCGCAAGCCGAACGACGCGACGGTTGCCTCTTAGGCTCCGAACGGGAATGGCAAGTCCTCACCCGCGCGCCCGTCGCCGGGTCCGGGATTGCTTGACAGCCGTTGCCTTTCAATTTCTAATATTCAAACTAGTTCACATATAAAAACTTAAACCATCAAGGGGGAGGCGTCAGTGGATCGCCGTGTCATCGATGTGGTCGACGTCACGACCCGCGCAGAGCTCGGCGCGATGCCGATTATCGTGACGCTCATGTGCGGACTGCTGGGTGCGTGCGACGGTCTCGACAATCAGGCGCTGGCTTTTACGGCGCCGGTCATCGCGGCCCAGTGGGGACACAAGATGCCGGCGTTCGTGCCCGTCTTTACGGTGGGTCTGATCGGGCTGATGGTGGGGTCGTTCGTCGGCGGCTGGTTCGGCGATCGTTTCGGGCGCAAGAAGGCGCTCCTGATCGCTGCGTTATGCTTCGGCGTGACGACGTTTTTGACGCCGTGGTGCACGACGCTGCAGCAATTGATGATCGTCCGCTTTGTCGGTGGCCTTGGCATCGGCGGTTTGCCATCCGCTCTCGCGGCCCTGATCGCCGAAACCGTGCCGGAGCGCAGCAGGGCGACCCTCACGCTGTGGGCGCTGGTCGGCATTCCGTTCGGCGGCTTCGTCGGCGGGTTCGCGGCGTCCTGGATGATTCCGGCGTATGGCTGGCAATCGGTTTTCTACGCGGCGGGTGCTGTGAGCATTGTCGTGCTGCTGTTGTTCGCGCTGCTGGTTTCCGAGTCGACGCATTTTCTGACCCTGAGGGGGCAGCAGCGCAAGCGCGTTGCGGCCATACTCGGCCGGCTCGATCCGAAGGGAGGATACACGGACGCCGATGAGTTCGTGCTGCCGCCCGCGGACCAGAAGATCACGTCCGTTGCAGCGCTGTTCACCGAGTCGCGAGGCCGCATGACACTGCTGTTCTGGGGTGCCGAGATCATCGAGCTGATGATCTTCTATGTGCTGGTGAACTGGACGCCGACGCTGTTTCGCGAGGCCGGCATCCCGATCGAGCGCGCCGTTCTGGGAACGGCGGCGCTCAACATGGGCGCCATCCTGGCGACCATCGCGCTCGGCCCGGTTTGCGCGCGATTTGGTGAGCAGCGTGTGACCGCGGCCACGTTCGTGGTGACCTCAGTTGCGCTGCTGGTCATGGTCGCCGGCGCCGGCAACCTGACGTTCATGATGGTCGGTGTGTTTTTCGCCGGCGCCGGATGCATCGGTGGCCAGGCCGCCGTGGTCATGCTGATGGCCAAGCGCTATCCCACCGCCATTCGCTCGCTGGGCGTCGGCTGGGCACTCACGGTCGGGCGCATCGGCTCCATCATCAGTCCCACCGTGGTCGGTCTTCCGCTCGCATGGGGATGGAGTTCCTACCAGATCCTGATGCTTCCGATCGTGCCCTCGCTCCTGGGGGCTCTCTGCGTGGCTTTGGCGCATCCCGTGACAGATTTGTCCGGGATGCTGCCGCAGCCGCCACTCTCTTCGGCCCGCAAGGCTGCCATCAAAGGATAACGGCTTGAAATGAACAGTGCATCTTCTCCGACGGTGAAGCACGTCGTGTTCGATCTTCTGCGCGGCTTCGGCATCGATACGGTGTTCGGCAATCCCGGCTCGACCGAGCTGCCGTTCCTGGGATCCTGGCCCAACGACATTCGTTATGTGCTCGGCCTGCAGGAATCCTCCGTCGTGGCAATGGCCGACGGATACGCGCAGGCCACCGGCAATGCCGCCTTCGTCAACCTGCATTCCGCCGCCGGCCTCGGGCATGCGCTGGGCAACATCTACACGGCGTTTCGCAACCAGACGCCGATGGTGATCACGGCCGGGCAGCAGGTGCGCGAACTGCTGCCGATGCATCCCTATCTGTTTGCCGAACAGGCCTCGGAGTTTCCCAAGCCGTACGTCAAATGGAGCTGCGAGCCGGCGCGCGCGGAAGATGTGCCGGCGGCGATCGCGCGCGCCTATTACACCGCGATGCAGAAGCCGTGCGGGCCGACCTTCGTTTCGATTCCGATCGACGATTGGAAGACACCGGCGCAGATGCCGCCGGTCCGGACGGTCAGCCGCGATGTCTCGCCTGATCCCGGGTTGCTGAAGCTGCTCGCGGAGGCGCTTAGCCGATCCGAGCGGCCTGCCATCGTGGTCGGGCCGCAGATCGATCATGAGAGCGTCTGGCGCGAAACGATCGCGCTGGCCGAGGCGGCAAGCGCCGCGGTGTGGGTTGCGCCGTTTTCCAGCCGCGCCAGTTTTCCCGAGGATCATCGGCTATTCCAGGGTTTCCTGCCCGCGGCTCCGGGCGCCGTCGGGTCGGCGCTTGCGCCATACGACATGGTCATCGTGCTGGGCGCGCCGGTGTTCACCTTCCACGTCGCCGGCCAGTGCGGGCTGTTCGAGCGCGGGGTGCCGCTTTTCCAGATCACGGACGATCCGGCGTCCGCATCACGCGCCGCGGTCGGCACCAGCATTGTCGGCAGCCTGCGTCTCGGCTTGCCGGTTCTCGCCGGGATGATCGAACCGCGCAAACGGACGCTGCCGCCGCAGCGAACCCTGCCGCCGGCGCCGGAGGCCACGACGCCGATCCGTGCCGAATATCTGCTGCATCTGCTGTCGGAGGTGCTGCCCGCGCGCAGTGTGCTGGTGGAGGAGGTGCCGTCGCATCGCCCGGCGATGCAGCAGCATCTGCCATTCAATCGACCGGGGTCGTTCAACACCATGGCGAGCGGCGGCCTCGGATTCGGACTGCCGGGCGCGGTCGGCTTCGCATTTGCGGATCCCACGCGGCGTGTGGTCTGCCTGGTCGGTGACGGCTCCGCCATGTATTCGTTCCAGAGCATCTGGACGGCTGCGCAACATCGGCTTCCGGTCACGGTCGTGATCGTCAACAACCGCGGCTACGGCGCCATGCGGGCCTTCAGCCAGGTGTTGGGCGCGCAGAACCCTCCGGGAATCGATCTGCCGGGACTGGATTTTGTGCAACTGGCGGCGGCGCTCGGCTGTCCGGGCGTTCGCGTCAGCCGCGCTGATGAATTGAAGGACGCCTTGCAGCAGGCGTGCACGGCGCCGGGCCCGCGGCTGGTCGAGGTTGATGTCGATCCGCAGATCCCGCATCTCTACGACCGGGCGGCGGACGCGTGAGGTCAGCGTCGTCCCGGTATCGCATTCGATGACACAGCTTGAGAGGAAGATATGTTCAACGTCACACTCCTGATCGACGGCGCAGCGCGCCCGACCGCGCGGACATTCGAGCGCCGGCATCCGGTCACCGGCGACGTCGTTACCACCGCCGCGGCCGCGGATCCGGCAGATGCCGTGGCTGCGGCAGACGCGGCAGCGGCAGCTTTCAGGACATGGTCTCGCACCACTCCCACTGCGCGGCGGGAGCTGATCTCGCGCGCCGCGGATCTGGTGAAAAGCCGCGCTGACGATCTCGTCGCCCTGATGATGCAGGAGACGGGAGCGTCGCAGGCCTGGTCGCGGTTCAACGTCCGGCTGACCGAAAACATCATGCGGGAGGCCGCGGCAGTCACGACGGCTTTTGCCGGGGAGGTGCTTGCGACCGACAAGCCGGACTGTCTTTCGCTGGCTGTGCGCGAACCGCTCGGCGTCTGCCTCGCCATCGCGCCATGGAATGCGCCGCTCATCCTGGGCATGCGCTCGATGATCTGGCCCCTGGCCTGCGGCAACACCGTTGTACTCAAGGCCTCCGAACTTTGCCCGGGAACCCATCGGTTGCTCGGCGAACTGCTGATCACTGCGGGCTTTCCGCGGGGAACCGTGAATGTGGTGATGAATGCGCCGCAAGACGCGGCGTCGATTGTCTCGACGCTGATCGGCCACAAGGCGGTGCGCCATGTCAATTTCACCGGCTCGAGCCACACCGGTCGCATCATCGCCGTGGAGGCCGCACGTCACCTGAAGCCGGTTCTGCTCGAGCTCGGCGGCAAGGCGCCGCTGCTCGTGCTCGACGATGCGGATCTGGATGTCGCCGTGCGGGCCTCCGCATTCGGCGCCTTCATGCATCAAGGACAGATCTGCATGTCCACCGAACGCGTCATCGTCGATCGCCGCGTGGCCGATGATTTCGCGGATCGTTTCGCCGCCAAGGCGCGCTCGCTGACAGCCGGTGATCCGCGCACCAGCGATGCGCCGCTCGGCTCACTGATTGGGCAGGATGCGGCCGACCGGGTCGACACACTGATCGCCGATGCGATCGGGAAGGGCGCCAAGCGTCTGTCCGGCGGCATGCGCCAGGGCACGATCATGGATGCCACGGTGCTTGATCATGTGACGCCCGCCATGCGTATCTATCACGAAGAATCATTCGGCCCGGTGGCCTGCATCGTGCGGGCCGACGGCGATGAAGACGCCATCCGCATTGCCAACGATACCGAGTACGGCCTGTCGGCGTCGGTCTACAGCCTTAATGTGTCGCGCGCGCTCGCCGTCGGTCGCCGCATTGAGAGCGGCATCTGCCACATCAACGGCCCCACGGTGCAGGACGAAGCGCCGGTACCGTTCGGCGGCGTCAAGGCGAGCGGCTATGGAAAGTTCGGCAGCGTGGCGGGGATCAATGCATTCACAAACCTGCGGTGGCTTACCATCGAAGGCCAGGAGCCGCATTACCCGTTCTAGGCAAAGCGTGATGTGGGGTCACGCATCCGGTTCGCCGAACCATCGCGCCGCGGCCTGAGCAGCCTGCTCATGGTCAGCGGCGCCCTCGGCACCCCAGGCGACAACGCCGTCCGGGCGCACCAGCACGGCGCTCAAACCCAGCCGATCGCTGGCGTCGCCAGCGACATAGACAATGCGATCGCTCCAGCGGCCTGCGAGCGCGCGAAGCTGTGGTTGCGCGTCAAAGTCCAGCAACAGGCCTTTCCCTGCCCGCAGAAGCGTTGCGAGCCTTGTCCCGTCGGTCAGCGCGAAGTTGGGCGCGCTGAGACCGACCAGCGGGTGGCCGCCACCAAGATCATGGCGGAGCGACACGCCCCACACGCGCTCGGCGAAATATGTCGCGCCGTCGCGCGTGTCGATGAGATCACGGATGATGGCTTCGAGTGCGCGGGTACTGCGGGTCGGCCGCATCAGCGCAACCTGGGCGCGCGACCAGTCGAGGACCCGCGCGCCCACCGGATGCCGTTCGCTTGAATAGCTGTCGAGCAGGCCGGCCGGCGCGTCACCGCGAATGGTGGCGGCCAGCTTCCATCCAAGGTTCATGACGTCGCCAAGCCCAAGGTTGAGCCCCTGGCCGCCCAGGGGAGAATGGATGTGCGCGGCATCGCCCGCAAGCAGCACCCTTCCGTTGCGGTATGTGGTCGCCTGATGGGCGCGATCCGTCCAGGTCGTGGCAAGCTTGAGGGCCGTCAAGGTGACATCGGCACCGGAGATATGGCGCAAGACCGCCTGCACATGCTCGAGCGTGATCGACTCGGTGCGGTGGAAAGCGCCGCCGTCGAAATCGACCATCGCGATGGTGCCGGGCTTTTGATAGGTATACATGCCCGTCGGAGTGTAATGGCGTCCCGGATCGAGCTTGTCCGGATCGGCCATCTCGATGTCGACGGAATAGCCGGTGAACTCGGGATCGGTGCCGACGAACGCGAAGCCGCAGGCTTTCCGAACCGTGCTGCGGCCTCCGTCACACCCGACAAGCCAGCGTCCGCGAAACGTCTCGCCAGCGGCGCGAATGGTTACCTCTTCGCCCGACTGGTCGACGCCCTCGACGCCGAGGCCGCGCCTGATCTCGGCGCCCATTGCGCTGGCGCGGGCGGCCAGGATGGTTTCGAGGCGCTCCATCTCGACCGCGATGCTGCTGCTCGTCGGATCGGGCAAGCGATACGGCCACTTCGAGGTATCGACGCGGTCGTGGAAAAACTGGATGCCGGCGAAATGGCCGCCGGGACGGCGCGGCTGTTGCATCCAGTGTGCTGAAGCCGCAGCGCTGCCGCCGGAGCCATCTTTCGCGTGTCGCGGCGTCGCGATGTCGTCCAGCAGGCCGCGACGGTCGAAGGCTTCGATGGTGGGCACCGAAAGCCCACGCAAACCGAAGGGGAGCCGCTTCAGGGGAGAGAGCGGGCTCACGTTTTGTTCCAGTACCAGCACCGAGAGATTTGCGAGGCGAAGTTCACAGGCGAGAAACAAGCCGACGGGGCCGCCACCGGCAATCACGACATCATACATCAGGACAACTCTCCCAGTCGGTATCCAATCTCAGGCCGCGATCCGCGGCATGTCCGCCTTGCCGAAGGTTCCGGAGCGGGCCAAACGTTCACTTGAGGTGCGTCGCCGATACGGTTATAAAAATCGCACTGAGTGTAATTTATTATCGCACTGAGTGTAATTTTGCAAGCGACCAAAACGGGGGCAGGTTCTAGATGGAAGGCGTGTCGGAACGGCCGCAGGGCCTGCGGGAACGCAAGCGGCGGGAGACGTCCGAGCGGATCATCGCTAAGGGTCTGAAACTGTTCGTGAAGAACGGTTATGACGGCACCACGCTCGAGGCCATCGCGCAGGCCGCCGGCATCTCGCGCCGGACTTTCTTCTATTATTTCAAGTCCAAGGAGGACGTCCTGCTGGCGGCGCACGATAGCGGCTTCCGGGAGGCGCTGAGGCCTGCAATGCTGGAAGAGCTGTCCGATCAGGCTCCCCTCGAGGCCGTTCAGAAGTGCCTGATCAAGCTCGCCTCGCGCTACGAGACGAAGGAGTCCGTCGTCTTCGACCGCCTGATGCAATCGACTGAAGCGCTCCGCGCGCGGAAGGAAGCGGTTTTCGTCGAGGCGGAGCAGATCCTGCTGGAGGCGATGTATGAGCTTTGGCCGTCACCGGCGCGGCGGGACGGGCTTCGGCTGGTCGCGATGGTGGCGATGGGCACGCTGCGCCTGGCGCTGGACAAGTGGAAACAGAACGACGCGGCGCACCCCTTGGCCCATTATCTCCGCCAAAGTTTTACCCTGCTGGCAAAACAGTTCTGAAGCTGCCCGGGTGGCGTAGCCTCAATCCATCTTGCGCCGCTCTGCTGCAGGTGCCGTGGCCTGGTTGAAGAACGCGGCTTCCTCGGCGGTGGCTTCCAGCAATTGAGCGTCCTGATCGTAGATGTCGTTGCGGAACTGGATCGTCTGGTCCCGCGACATCCAGCCGGTGAGATAGACCCAGGCCACCGGCACCTTCTTCGGCAGATGGATGTCGGTGCGCTGCCCGGTGGCGATGGCGGCGTCGATCTCGGGGCGGCCCCACTGCGGCATGTCCCGGAGCAGCCACGCCGCGAGGTCGCGCACATTATCAACCCGCGCGCAGCCATGGGAATCGAAGCGGTAGTCGTCCGTGAACAGGTTCTTCTGGTTGGTGTCGTGCATGTAGACCGAATACGAGTTCGGCATGTCGATGCGCACCGAACCCAGCGCGTTCCACGATCCGGATTCCTGGCGCACGGTGAAATTGGGGTCTTTCAGCGTGGCCCAGTCCACCGACGCGGGATCGATCACGCCGTCATGGGCATCCAGCAGCTGCATGTGCATGCGGGCGAGATAGCCGGGGTCCTTGCGCATATGGGCGACGATCTCGTTCTTGGCAATCGAGGCCGGCACCGTCCAGGTCGGGTTCAGGTTGACGTTGGTGATCTCGGCTGTGAGCGTCGGCGAGGGCTTCTCGGTCTTGCCTACGATCACGCGATAACGCCGCACCACCTTGTCGTTCTCGACCGCTTCGGCATAAGTCGCGGGGATGTTGACCACCACATAACGCGGCCCGAAGGCGAACGGCATGTTGGCGAGCCGCTCGAGCGAGGCCTCCAGCTGCTGGATGCGTTTGGCCACCGGCACATTCAGCGCGGCCAGCGTGCGCGGGGTGAGCGTGCCTGTCGCGGCGAGGCCGTGGCGCAACTGGAAGTGCTTGACCGCGGCGACAACCGTGTCGTCGAACGGCCCGCTCATTTTCTCGGTGGCGAGATCGCCGCTGATGGTGAGGCGCCGGCGCAGCAGGTCATCGTGGGGGCCGGCCACGCCAAGCGCGAATTTTGCCTCTGTGGGGATGGTTGGCCAGCCGCCGCGCACCTTGATATCGCCGTAACTCAGCGCCGCCTGCTTGATCCGCTCCGCGGTTCCCTGGTCGAAGATCGGTTCGTCGGACAAGGCCAGGGCGGATGCCGAGCGTGATGCGGGGGTGGATGCGGCCGGCTTTGCCGGCTGCGCCGCGGCAGGGACGCTTGCGGCGCCCTGCGCGGCGGTGGCCGCCAGCGCCTTCGCCGGTGCGGGCGTGGCTGTCGTGCTCTGGCCGAAGGCGGCTTGCGACGTGACAACGAGGGCAAGTGCGACGGCAATCACTGGCTTCATGGATGCAACCCCTGGATCGGATGCGTCAATTGCGAAGCCGGCGGCTCCGGATGCCGTGACCGGCATCATGGATCGGGAGGCCGGCTTCCGATCGTCCGGGTCATTCATAGAAAACAAACCTTAACACTCACCCAAAATGCGGCCGAGGTCCGGCACCGGAGTGCGTGGTGCGGGGGGCAGGATGCCCTGTGGGACGATATCGCTTCAACGACTCATCATCCCGTCTTAACAAAACGAAATCCTGCGGATTTCGCCGCCGTGTACGGTGTGCGCGGGCACATGAACGCATCCACCTGTCGGGGGCGACGGAAGGATCAACTGGAATTCATCGATGAATGACGTGCGGCATGGCGTGCACCTTGCAGGGGTTCATGATTCTGCGATTGATGAATCTGTGAGCGGGCCGGTCGTTTTACGGTTTCATTTCAGCGGCCTCCGCAGAGTTCCCGTACCTCCTGCGATGCCGCCGGCACCGCCCGATCCCGGGCAGACGGCGAATCCGGGCCGATGCGTGGCCTCGCTGCTTGCCTTTCTTCTGCTGCCGGTTATCTCCGGTTGTGCCTCGGTGCCGCTGCAGCCGGCCGGATCGTTGTCATCCTACGATCAGCTTGTGCCCAGCGACGGGGTTTTGACCCACGCGCGCGTGGCCGTCAGTCACGACGAGGTCCTGGCTGCCAGGACGGTTCGCATTCTGCCGACATCCTACGCGGGGGACACTGGATCGAAACTCTCGGACGTGCAGCGAAAACTGCTTGCCAATGCCATCAGCCGCTCGTTGTGCATCGGCATGAGCGATCGTTTCAGCATCGTACCGGAGGGGCCGCCCCCAGACCTGATCGTGCACGCGACGATCACCCAGGTGATTCCGACCGACGAAAAAGCCGCTGCTGCTTCCAAAGTTATTTCGCTGGGGACGAGTATCGCGACATCGGCCATGAATGTGACGGCACCGATGCCGCTGTCGCGGCTTCCGATTGGTCTTGGCGGGCTGGCTTTGGAGGCCGAGGCCCGCGATTCGGCCGGCCGGCAGAAGGCGGCCATGATGTGGGCACGCGGCGCGGATATCCTCACCAGCAAACCGCGGGTCTCGACGGATGGCGATGCCTACGATCTGAGCGCTTCTTTTGGCGAGGATTTCAGCAAGCTGCTGGTGACGGGCAAGAGCCCCTTCAAGACAACGCCGTCGCTGCCATCGATGCAGAGCCTGGTGTCGAAAATGGGTGGAGCGCCGAAGGAAGCCGCTTGCGACGCCTACGGCCGCACCGGAATGTCCGACCTGATCGCGGGTTCGATGGCGTTGCCGCCCGACTGGACCGACAAGGGCGCACCAGGCGAGGCACAGGCAGCCAATTAAAGCGCATCGGCTTTCTCGCGACTAACGCGAAGCGCCTGCGTGGAGAAAACCGGATCACCAGGAGCGAGAACGGGCAGCGTGATCAGCACGCTAAGCCCATGCGGCACGCGGTCGCGAAGCTCGATCTCCCCGCTGTGGCTCCGGATGACGTCGCGGACGATCGACAATCCCAGGCCGAAGCCGGTGCGTTCCGATGACGCACGCGCGGTGTCCACCTTGAAGAAGGGCTCGAACACCCTTCCTCTCAGCGCAGGCGGAATGCCGGGGCCGTCATCGGCGATTTCGATGGTCACTTCGTCAGGCCCATCGTTTCGCAGGCTGACCGACACTTCCGAGCCGTGCTTGACGGCATTTTCAACCAGGTTGGTGATGGCGCGGGTGAGTGCATTGAGCCGGCCGTTGTAGCGAATTCTGTTCGGGCCGCGGTACGAGACCTGATGGCCGATGTCGGCGAAATCGGAGCAGATGGTTTGCAGCAGGCTCGAGAGATCGACCGGGGATGTGATTTCGATGCGCGACTCGTCACGCAGATAGGCCAGCGTTTCGCTCAGCATGTTGTCGATGGTCCGGATCTCGCGGGCCATGCTCACCTGTGTGGCGGCCGTCGGCGCGACTTCGAGATAGAGACGCAGCCGCGTCAGCGGGGTGCGCAAATCATGGCCGATGGCGGCCAGCATCAGCGTCCTGCTTTCGACGATGCTGCGAATCCGGGCGCGCATATCGTTCAGCGCCCTGGCGACCTGCGCGATTTCGCGGGGGCCGTTTTCGCTGAGAGCCCGGTCGTCGTCCGGTTGGCGCCCGAATGAATCCGCGACATCCGCAAAGTAAGATAATGGCGATGTAATCCAGCGGGCCGCGTAGACCGAGAGAACAATGGAAGTGAATGCGATCAGGACGAGGCCGGCGACCGCTCGGACCGTAATGCCGT
Source organism: Hyphomicrobiales bacterium (assembly GCA_041424235.1). Lineage (GTDB taxonomy): Bacteria > Pseudomonadota > Alphaproteobacteria > Rhizobiales > Xanthobacteraceae > Bradyrhizobium_A. The sequence goes on along the minus strand of JBGMOD010000136.1, from coordinate 9,858 downwards.
CCAGCAGCATGCGCTTTGACGACAGTTGTACGACGATTCCATCGTTCGGCCGCAGCCTGATCAGAAGGCGGTCGGCGTTGCCGTCGAGGGGGATGGCGCTTTCGAGGATCGCATGCTCAGGCACATTTTCAAAGCTGTACAACCGCGCCGCGAGGCGGGCACGGTCGGCTGGCGTTGCCCGGGTTTCAAGTTCAGCCCGGGACGCGCGGTCGACCGGAAGCCCGGCGCGGCGTGCGAGCGCGACCAGGGTATCGACCTCGGAGGCGGAACCGGCCCTGGCGAGTTGAGCCAGGGTTGTCATCTGCGTGATTGCGGCGGCGTGCAGCACCAGCGGGGAAGGCTTGGGCTGGAGAAACTGGATCACGTTCGTCACAAAGACAATGCACACCACCACGGTGACGACGAGCAAGCCGGTGATCTGACCTTTGATGGTCTGCGGCAGAATTTTGCGGAGCCGGGTCATGCTGCAACCACCGCCGGCGTAAACACATATCCGCCAAGACGCACGGTCTTGATCAATTGCGGTTGCGCGGGGTCGGCCTCTATCTTCTGGCGAATCCGGAAGATATGAACGTCGACGGTGCGCTCGATCGGCCCTGCGAGGCCGCCGTGAGACAATTCGAGAAGCTGTTCGCGCGACAGCACCCGGCGGGAGTGGCGGCAGAATGCAGCGAGAATATCGAACTCCGCGGTCGTGAGGGAAACCCGCGCGCCGTCCGGGTCGTAGAGCTGGCGTTCGGTGCAATCGATCCGCCACCCCGCAAACTTGTAGGCTTCCGTTTCACCCGTCGAATCCGGCAGGTCGCTCTGCGCGCGCCGCAGCAGCGCGCGAACGCGCGCGATCAGCTCTCGCGGATTGAATGGCTTGGTCACATAATCGTCGGCGCCGATTTCGAGACCGAGGATCCGGTCGACATCCTCCTTGAGGGCCGTCAGCATGATGATGGGAATTCCGGAGACGCTTCGCAACCGCTTGCAGACGCTCAATCCGTCTTCGTCTGGCAACAGGATGTCGAGGATGACCAGATCGATGTCGCCCCCATTCAGCCAGGCATCCATCTCGCCGGCCGAGGCGACCGCCGACGTCTTGAAGCCATTGGTGTCGAGAAGATCGACCAGGATCCGCGATATCTCGGCGTCGTCCTCGACAAGAAGGATATTGGCTGACGAGACCGGCGACATCGGCAACGCAACCTGCATGTTTTGCAAGACTCCCAGGACCAGGACAGTGTGGGTCGTCCGCCATCGTCAGGGCGGCACGCGTCATGCGACATTGCGCAACGTTGCTGGGCTTTTTGACGTCGGTCCAGCCGGCGGGAGCCGTTCGACGGCCCTGTAATATTATAAAATATCGGGAGAGGCCGCCCCTTTGATCGGGGTGCCTGTCGCGGGCCGTTTTATTGCCTTGTTTGGGACATGATCGGAGATGTGTCTCGCGCCACGCGGTTCGGTGTGGGCCGGGATTTCGTCAGCGGGCGTTGCCGAAATGATTCATCAGGTCGGTGAACTCGGGCGGCAGCCATTCGCGTCGGCCGGCACCGGCATTGCCGCTGATCTTCACGGTCCATCCGGCCGCGATCAATCGCAGTGCCCGCTCGACGGCGTTGGCGGGTCCCTTCAGCAGATCGGTTTTTGCATCGCCGTCCTTCGATGCGATCACGGTGAAAAGTTCGTTGAAATTGTCATCCATCGCGAACGCCGGCCCCCTGCGCAGGATCGATTGAAAAGCGGGCGGATCGCCCACCGCTTTTGTCGCTCCAGGGGTACAGAAGGTTCGACGGGACAGCGCGCGGTGGCGTGCACGGTGATCGCTCCATGCACCGTTCGGCGCCGCTGTCCCTCGGCCGCTCGGTGGAGGCGGGGAACTGACGCAGGGGGGCGATTGCCCCAGCACCACCGGCTGCGGCCAGGAGCCGAATGCCATGCGATCGGCTCAAAGCTCCTGTCGGGTCGGCCGGAACAGGATTTCGTTGATGTCGACGTCATCGGGCTGGCTCATCGCAAAGGCCACCATGCTTGCGAAGGACTCGGCGGGAAGAGCGATCTCGTAGCCCTTGCGCACCGCCTGGGCGATGTCGGGCTCGGTGATGCTGTCGGCCAGTTCGCTGGCGACCGCGCCCGGCGAGATGATGGTGGTGCGGATGTTGTAAGGCTTGACCTCCTGCCGCAGCCCCTCGGAGATGACCCGCACCGCGGTCTTGGTTGCGGCATAGACGGCGCTTCCCGGCCGCACCTTGTGGCCGGCCACCGACGAGACATTGATGATGTGGCCGCCGAGTTGCGCCTTCATGTACGGCAGCGCGGCGGCGATGCCGTACAGCACGCCCTTGAGGTTCACATCGATCATGCGCTCCCAGTCGTCCACCTTGCCGCGTTCGAGCGGCGAGTGCGGCATCAGGCCGGCATTGTTGAGGATCACGTCGATGCGCCCATGGGACTGCACCGCGCGGTCCACCAGATGCTTGACCTGTGCGAGCTCCGTCACGTCTGTCTGCACGGCGGCGCCATCACCGAGTGAAAGCTCTCCCGCCAGTCTCTGCAGTCTGTCGAGACGCCGCGCGCCCAGCACGAGCTTGGCGCCGTTCCGCGCCAGACGGCGTGCGGTGGCTTCACCCAGCCCGCTGCTGGCGCCGGTGATGACGACCACTTTGTCCTTGATGCCGTGTGCCATGGGTTGTCCTCTCCAACGTTGCGTCATGATCCCGGAGCCGCCAGCCGCTCTCAGCGGCCGACCAGCTTTTGCAGGTGTTCCGGATACCGGCCGCCTTGCACCGTGATGCCGGCAACGGCGCCGTCGATCTCCCTGAGATCTTCCGGTGTCAGTGTGACGGCGGCGGCCGCGACATTCTCCGCCCGCCGATGCAGCTTGGTGGTGCCGGGGATCGGCACGATCCATGGATGCTGTGATGGCCTCTGCGCCAGCACCCAGGCCAGCGCGACCTGGGCGCGCGTTGCCTGCTTGCGCGCGGCGATGTCGCCGAGCAGATCAACCAGGGCCTGGTTCGCGTTGCGGGCTTCCGGCGTGAACCGCGGCACGATATTGCGGAAGTCGTTCTTGTCGAACGTGGTGGTGTCGTTGATCGCCCCGGTGAGGAAGCCCTTGCCCAGCGGGCTGAACGGCACGAAACCGATCCCGAGCTCTTCGAGCGTCGGCAGGATCTCGGCTTCCGGTTCACGCCACCACAGCGAATACTCGCTTTGCAGCGCCGCGACCGGCTGCACCGCGTGCGCCCGCCGGATGGTCGATGCGCCGGCCTCGGAGAGGCCGAAATGCCTGACCTTGCCCTGCTGGATCAGCTCCTTCACCGCGCCGGCGACATCCTCGATCGGCACGTTGGGATCGACGCGGTGCTGGTAGAACAGATCGATGACGTCGGTCTTCAGTCGCTTGAGCGAGGCCTCGGCCACCTGGCGGATGCGCTCCGGCCGGCTGTCCAGGCCGCGCTGCTGGCCCGTCGCGGGATCGATATCGAAGCCGAATTTGGTCGCGATCACGACCTCTTTGCGGACTGGCGCAAGCGCCGCGCCGACCAGCTCTTCATTGGTGAACGGGCCGTAGACCTCGGCGGTGTCGAAAAAGGTGATGCCGCGCTCCACGGCGGAGCGGATCAGCGCAATGCCCTGCTGTGTCTCGACCGCCGGACCATAACCGAAGCTCAATCCCATGCAGCCGAGTCCGATGGCCGAGACTTCGAGGTTGCTGTTTCCGAGTTTGCGTGTCTGCATCGCTGATCTCCTTCGACGCCCTGCATCGGTCGGCGTCACCCTGACGCAGCGTGGATTTAGTCGGTGCAAGCACCTGCGATTAGGCATAAAAATGCGCATGAACTTATGAACGGGACTCATGAATGCGCGACAACAACACCAATGACCTGCTGGCTTTTCTAGCGGTGGCGCGCGAGCGCAGCTTCACCCGCGCCGCGGCGAAGCTCGGCGTGTCGCAATCTGCGCTGAGCCACACCATCCGCGGCCTCGAGGAGCGGCTGGGCGTGCGGCTGTTGACCCGCACCACGCGCAGCGTCGCGCCGACCGAGGCAGGCGAGCGTCTGGTCCGCAATGTGGGGCCGAGGTTCGAGGAAATCGACGCCGAACTCGCCGCGCTGGGCGAGCTTCGGGAGAAACCCGCCGGCACTATCCGCATCACGGCGGGCGAGCACGCCGCCAAGGTCGCGCTCTGGCCGGCTTTGGCGAAACTGCTGCCGCGTTATCCTGACATCAAGGTGGAGCTGATCATCGACTATGGCCTGACCGACATCGTGGCGGAGCGTTACGACGCCGGCGTTCGCCTCGGCGAGCAGGTGGCGAAGGACATGATCGCGGTTCGTATCGGGCCCGACATCCGCATGGCGGTGGTCGGCGCGCCCTCCTACTTCGCGGCACGGCCCAGGCCGAAGAAGCCACAGGACCTCACGGCCCATGCCTGCATCAATCTGCGCCTGCCGACGTATGGCGGCCTGTTCGCCTGGGAATTCGAGAAGCGTGGCCGCGAACTGAAGGTGCGGGTGGAAGGCCAGCTGGTGTTCAACAACATCGCGCTGCGGCTGAACGCGGCGCTGGACGGCCTCGGTCTTGCCTACCTGCCTGACGACCAGGTCGAGGCGTATGTCGCAAAGGGCCGCCTGATCCGCGTGCTGGAGGACTGGTGCCCGCGCTTTGCGGGCTATCACCTCTATTACCCGAGCCGCCGGCAGCCGACGCCGGCGTTCGCGGTGCTGGTGGACGCGCTGCGCGAGCGGGGCCGGGCGGTGTAATGCGGGACGGTCAGGCCCTTCAGCGGCCGAGGAACCAATTGGGTTGCGCGGAGAACGGCCTTGGTGGCGTCTCCGGTGGCGTCCTCGGTGCGAGGGACACGGGCGGTGGCGCAACGGGACGGCGTGGCCGGGGGGATGTCGTCATGATCGGCGCGGGTCCGAGCATCGGCGGGGGCAGCGCGATGCTTGCGCTGGCGTCGCGCGGGACCGATTTGCGCAGGCGGATCTCGATGCGCCGCCGCTGCGGGATATCGCCGGGTGTTCCCGTCAGCGCGAGGGTTTCATCGGTGTTGACGAGTTGCGCGCCCGACAGCGGGATCAGCTTGTAGCCGGCCAACAGCGGGCTCTGGCGCAGCACACTGACGACGGAGACGGCGCGGGCGAGGCCCAGCCCCGCATTGTCGGCCGGCACCAGCGTGGCGACATCGCTTTCGTTCTCCAGCACCGATGTCAGATCGCGGTCAAGGTTGGACTGCCGCAGGCTCAGCGGCTGTTCGTCGGTGTGACCGACCACCTCGACCACATCGACATCGTACTTCTTGATGTTCTCGAGAATGACAGCGGGTGTCTTGTAGAGCAGGGCATCGTGGAATGCCGGCGACAGCTCCGCGCTTCCGGTTCTGAAGGAATAGCCGCCGGCTTCGCTGAGCGTAATGATCGGGGGCCATTGATGGCCGCTGGGTCCGGCTCCGTTGATGCCACGATCGATCGCGTCGAGAATCGCTGAGGTCGTTGCCGGCGGTTCTCCCGGCTTGGTCATCGCACGGTCGATGGCGGCTATGATGGCGGCGTCGCGCAGCGCCTTGTCGGCATCGATGTTGTTGGCCTTCAACTTGGTGATGTCGGTGATCCGGTCGCGCAACTCCTTCACCGAGACGCCGCTCTTTTCCAGGTTGGCCATCGCGGTACGGCTGTCCACCAGTTCACGCCAGTATTGATCGATGTCCTTAGGGTCGGTGAGGCCGGACAGGCTCTTGATCTTCTCGACCACCGACGTGTCCTGTTGCAGTGCCGCCATCAGCTCGCGGTCACGTTCGGTCTGCTCCTGCAGTTTTTGCTCGGCGGCGACCCGCTTGGTCTGCTCGGTCTTCAGGAACGTCGCCATCGCGATCAGCAGGCAGAACACCAGCAGCAGCATGATTTCGGCCATGGTCAGGCCGAGTACCAGCCCTTGCCGGTACGATGTGCGCTGCTTGGCGATTTCGCCATCCATGGCCGATCTCCTGAGCCCTATCCGTCGTGACGGGTTGGAGACGAGGCCGCGATCGGCAGGGGGTCTACGGACAAGGGTTCGATGGATTTCGCTTCGATGGCGACCGGTCCGATCGACATCGACTCGCTCGATTTCGTTTCGACCGGCTTGAGTTCGACCGGCTTGAGTTCGACGGGCTTGCGTTCGATCGGCTTCGTCTCGACAGGCTTGAGCTCGAAAGGCTTGGTCTCACCAAACTTGGGTTCACTGAGCTTGGGCGCGATGGACTTCAACTCACCGGACCTGAACTCACCGGATTTGGCTTCGGCGGCGCGGGTGTCCTCGATCAGCCGGGTCACGGCGGCGCCAACGGCCAGGGTCTGCTGGAGATTGGCTTCCATCACCTGGGCCTGTGTCTCCGCACTCTTGTTGAAGGAGTCAATGACGCGGGTGAGGTCCTGGATCATCGGGCCGAGCTTGACCTCGATGACCTGGTCGGGCGTCTGCAGCGCGGCCAGTCGGGTCGCCATGCTGTCGATCGCCAGCACGATGGTGGCCGTGCTTCGCGAGAGCGCATTGCCCTCGCGCGCCAGCCGTTCGGAGACGGCCTGCAGCGTGTCGACGATCCGGATATTGAGATTGTCGAGCGACTCGCCTGACCGCCTCGAGACATCCTCGATCGGCTTGCCCGCGGTCACCGCGAACTGCTTGAACTCATCGGTGAGCTGCGCGCGGGCCTCGCCCAGGGTTTCCCTCATCTCGTCCAGCGCATCGCCGATCGATTGCTGGGTCATGCGGCGGAAATAGGCGAACTCGAGCACCGTGCTGTCGAGTTCCCGCTTCACCCGGCGCGACGCCTCGGCCAGTTCCATTCGCGCCGTGGCTTCCACCTCGACCGGATCGCGCCGCATCTGGTTGAACAGGATGCGCAGCGTGATGCCGGTGATGGTGGAGGCGATGGCGATGCCGAAATTCTGCACGATCTGTTCGGCGGAACCGGCGGCCGAGAACTGGTAGAGCGAAACCGCCAGGCTCGTCAGGGTGAACAGGAAGCCCATGTAGTAGAGATTGTCGCCGGACTGGTCGTCGCGCAGCCGGAACAGGCGTGCGAAGCCCAGCACCAGCGCGTAGCCGATCATGATCAGCACCGGCACCGTGGTGACGAAGAATGCACTGAAGTCGTGCAGCTTCGAGAACACAATGTAGCCGCTGCCGACCAGCACGATGGCAAAGAACAGCAGGCCGCTGAGCAGGCCGGGCGGCAGATCCTTTTTGATGTCGTCGGCAGCCAAAGTCTAAGCTCCCTGCAGCCGCTTGGCGCCGCCCCAGACGCCGCCATTATCCTCGATCCAGGACTTCCAGAAGTCCATATGCTGCGTGCCGTCGACCATCGGCTGGCCTTTGACCAGCCGGTTCACGTAGCGGATGGCGACGTCGGCGCCATGCAGGTCGGTGCGGAACTTGAGATAGGCTGGCGATTGTTTGTAGCGCAGGAACGAAAGATCGCCGGCGCGCGGATACTGGCTGTAATCCTTGGTGTATTCGATCATGTCGGAGATCACGAACAGGGTTTTCTTGGCGTCCTTGCTGGCCGCGCTGGAAAACTGGTCGAGCGCGATATCCTGGATCGCGGCCATGATCGGGGAACTGTTGGCCTTGGCGGCTGCGACGCTGGTCATCACGGCAAGCGCTGCGGGCTTGCGGAAGTTCTCGATCCAGCGCAACCGCGCCAGCCGCGGATTGTCGGTCCATTCGCTCAAGCCCCCGCCGTCGCCCGGATTGCATTTCGAGAACAGCGAGCGGCTGCGCGCGCCGGCGATGTCCAGCACACGGATGTCGAGCTTGTAGAGCGGCGGCAGGGTCGAGATCATGTCGTCGAGCGTGCCCAGCACCTCCCGCCGCGTCGTTTCCGGCAGGTCGTCGGAGGTGTCGACCAGAACCACCGTGATGCCGCGCGGGCCGTCGACCGGGCAGAGCGTTTGCGCGTCCAGCGTCGGCCGGGCGGGCGCGGAGAAGTAGAAATAGGCCAGCGCGCCGCCGGAGCCGATGGCCAGCAGCAGCAGCGCAATGCCGGCAATGCCCGACCAGCCGATGCCGGGGTCGCTGCGCCGTCGGGGAGGCCGCCTAGCCACGGGTCTTCTCCGTTGTCTTTTCCGTCTTCTCGGGCAGCAACTCGTCGATTTCGCGGTAGGTCTTCACGGCGCTGTCGAAGGCCTGATGAATGGCTGCGATCTGCTGTTTGAGCAGGTCCTGGGTTTCCGCGATCATCTGGCGCAGATGTTCGCGTGCGCTCGTGTCGGGCTCGCCGCCGGTGTAGGCGATGCGTTCCATGGCGTAGGCCCTGGAAAAATAGCCCGGCGCCGGCGTGGTGCGCGCGCGCCGGTTGGCTTCGCGATAGATCTCGAGCAGGGCGCGGCAGGCCTGCTCGATCTGGTTCTGGTGCTGGCTGAAGCGCTGGGCGAGGCGGTTGCGTCCCTGCAGCAGTGAATCGTATTCGCTGCGGCGGACCGAGAGATCGTGCGCGGCGCCGTTCATGGCCTCGGTGGCATCCTCGCGGATGTCCCGCAGACGCTCGATCAGGTCGCCTCTCGTTTTTGCGAACTGGTTGCTCGCCTCGATCCAGCGCCGCTCCAGGCCGGCGTAACCGATGTAGGGATCGAAGAACATCAGTCCGTCGGCCATCGCGATCAGGGAGAAGATGAAGCCGACGCTGCAGAACACCCATGAGTTGATGTCGGTCAGCTTGGTGGGCTCCGCCAGCAATCGCCGCAGCACTTCCTGCCCGACATCGACGTTGATCATCGGTGGAATTTCACGCAGGTGCGCCAGCGTCAGGTTGAGTGCCACGGCAAAGGCGATGTAGGCGAGAAACGACAACAGGCCGACAAGCTTGAGAATGTAGTTCCGCCGATTGATCAGCCGGATCAGCACCAGGCCCCAGAGGAAGCTGGCGATGATGTTGAGCGCGGCGAAGGTGACGGCCTGCGCCGCGCCGCCGAGCAGGCCGCCGACATTGGCTTTCGCAAGAAAGCTGCCGTTGATCATCACCTCGATGATGAACAGGATGGCCAGGACACCGATCTTGAGAATGACTTTTCCGGGGCTGCTCAGCCGCGCGGGGCGTTCGATCCGGTGGCGTGCGCGAAAGCTCTCGCGCTCGAGCTCCGATTCGTTGAGGCGGCGGCGCAGTGCGAACAGCTCGTCGCGGCCCATGGTGGCCTCGGCCCTGAAGTCGCCCACCGCTTCGGGGGCGGCCTGCTGGATGACGGCAAAGCGCTCCTCGAAGCTTAGCGCCGTCACCCGCTCGTCATAGGTGTGCAGGTGATCGAGGTAGAGCGTGTGCGCATCCTGCTTGTGGGCCTCGATGCGCTCGACGATCTGGTGCTCGACATCGTCCAGCGTCTGTGCGTCAGGCGTCGGCCGGTTCTCCGAGCCGCTCTCCTGTCCCTTGGTTGCGAGCTGCAATTCGTCGGCGACGCGATTCACATTCAGATCGAGAAAGATCGTGGTCGCCGGACGGTACGAATGCGGGGGCTGATTCAGCAGCCCCCAAATGCGTGCAATAGGGGATTGTCGGGTTCCGGTGGGTCTCGTCATGGTCAGGGGGTGCCGTTAGAGCCTGGATTCGCGGCCATCGGCCACGGGACACGCGAGAGAGGGGGCAGGAGGCATAGACACGGCACCGTTGTCATAATGAGGAGCGAACTCCGATAGTTAACAACCTATTACACGTTTTTGGCGAGAAATGTCCAAGGACAATCCGGGGAACGCACACCACATACATAGTTAGTCCGAGCAAGGCGGGGAGATGGCACAAACGGATGCGCCGCCTGTGATTTCGCGACGATCTTCATGTCGCACGTCTCTGTGATGCCGGGGTGATCCAGGCTCGCGGCATTCATCATTGCTGCCTGT
>JBGMOD010000135.1:0-67142 GCA_041424235.1 Hyphomicrobiales bacterium | reverse complement strand
GCGTCACCGACGGCACCGTGGAACGCGGCGCCAATGTGCGCCTGATCCGCGACAATGTCGTCATCCATGAAGGCAAGCTGGGTCAGCTCAAGCGCTTCAAGGACGACGCCAAGGAAGTGGTTGCCGGACAGGAATGCGGCATGTCCTTCGAAAATTACCAGGACATGCGGGCCGGTGATATTATCGAGTGTTATCGCGTGGAGACGATCCAGCGCTCGCTGTAAGTCCAAGTCTTACATCGAGTCAGGTTCGCATTACTGACTGACCTCATCTAGCGATCAGCCGCACGGGCGGCTGATCGCGATGAGGCCGTAAATCTTCAATCTCTCATGGTGAAACGCGCGGCCCGCCGCGCGTCTCAAGTCCGTGAGGCAATGAGTAGACGTAAAATCATGCCCCGCCATCATCAACGCGGCCACAGCAAGGCTTCCGGCACCGAAGGTTCGCAGCGCCAGCTGCGCGTCGGCGAACTGGTACGCCATGCGGTGGCCGACCTGCTGTCACAAGGCAGCGTGCACGATCCGGACCTCGAAGGTCACATCATCACCATTCCCGAAGTGCGGATGTCGCCGGACCTCAAGCTCGCCACGGTCTATGTAATGCCGCTCGGCGGCCAGGGCATCGACAAGGTGATCCCCGCGCTCGACCGCAACAAGAAGTTTCTGCGCGGTGAAGTCGCGCGGCGCATTAACTTAAAATTTGCGCCTGATATTCGCTTTCGCGTTGACGAACGATTCGACGAAGCGGAACGAATAGAGAAGCTACTGAGAACACCTGCGGTTCAAAAAGATCTCGGACAAGAATCGGACGAAAACGAATGAACGGACACCCGCAAAACGACATCGATCTCGCCCTATCGGAGGAGTCCGACGCGCGCGCGCAAAATAATTTTGCTGGTTCGCAGGCCGTTAACAGCGAACAGGATTTCCGCGCGCAACGGGAACAGCAGCCGCGCGCGCATCAGCGCGGACAGCAAGGCGGCGATCGATCCGGCAAGCCGAAACGCGACAAGCGCGACGTGCACGGCTGGGTGATTCTCGACAAGCCGATCGGGATGACATCGACCCACGCGGTGGCGGTGATCAAGCGGCTGTTCCAGGCCAAGCGCGCGGGGCACGCCGGCACGCTCGATCCGCTGGCCTCCGGGGGCCTGCCGATTGCGCTGGGCGAGGCCACCAAGACGGTTCCCTTCGTGATGGACGGCCGCAAGCGTTACCGCTTCACGGTCTGCTGGGGCGAGGAACGCGACACCGACGACACCGAGGGCCGGGTCACAGTCACCAGCGACAGCCGCCCGACCGCGGAGGCGATCCAGGCGCTGCTGCCGCAATTTACCGGCCTGATCGAGCAGATCCCGCCGCAGTATTCGGCCATCAAGATCCAGGGCGAACGCGCCTACGACCTTGCCCGTGACGGCGAGGTGGTGGAACTGAAACCGCGCCCGGTCGAAATTCACGAATTAACCCTTGTGGAACAGCAGGATAGGGACCGTTCGGTGTTCGAAGCCGAGTGCGGCAAGGGAACCTATGTCCGAGCCCTGGCGCGCGATCTCGGCCGCCTGCTGGGCTGCCATGGGCATATCAGTTCCCTGCGCCGGACCCTGGTGGGCCCATTCGTCGAGAACGACATGATTCCGCTGGAACAACTGGAGGCTTTGTGCGATAGAGCCGCGTCCGGCGGGGCTAGCCTCGCCGACGCGCTTTTGCCCGTTGAGACCGCGCTGGACGACATCCCGGCACTGGCCGTCACACGGGCTGATGCGGCAAGGCTCCATCGGGGCCAGGCCGTTTTGTTGCGCGGACGGGATGCGCCCAATTCGAGCGGCACAGTCTATGTCACCGTCGGAGGCCGTTTGCTGGCCCTCGCCGAAATTGGCAATGGCGAACTCATCCCCAAGCGCGTGTTCAACCTGACCGGGCTGACAGCCAGTTCCAGTCGCAACCAAGGTGTTTGACGATGTCGATTACCGCAGAACGCAAAGCGGAAGTCATCAAGACGAATGCAAAGAAGGCCGGTGATACGGGTTCGCCGGAAGTTCAGGTCGCGATCCTGTCGGAGCGCATCAACAACCTGACCGAGCACTTCAAGACCCACGTCAAGGACAACCATTCCCGTCGTGGTCTGCTCAAGCTCGTTTCCACCCGCCGTTCGCTTCTCGATTACGTGAAGAAGACAGATGAGGCGCGCTACAAGGCGCTCCTCGAGCGGCACAATATCCGCCGTTAAGACAAGTCCACGCGCGCATGACCTGCGCGCGTTTTGTCATGCAGTCCCTGTCGTGCGCATCACGTTTTTGAGCAAGTCGCGACAGCCTGCATGATCCGCCCGCCGCAATACGGCGGCAGGCGGTGACGGGCATGGGGCCCGTGAATCGAAGGACGGACGTTATTCAGAACATGAAAGCCATGGCAGGATCGCCGGACGCTGACGTCGCAATTCATTTGCACGCAGCGTCTCGCCATCTTGGCATGGCTTTTTGGTTTTTGGCGCGCCGGCCGACGACGAACCAATGAAAGACATAGCTATGTTCAATGTACATTCCGTCGAACTCGATTGGGGCGGACGCCCCCTCAAACTCGAAACCGGCAAGATTGCGCGCCAGGCCGATGGCGCAGTGGTTGCGACCTACGGCGAGACCATCGTGCTCGCGACCGTGGTGTCGGCGAAGAAGCCGAAGGAAGGCATCGACTTCCTGCCGCTGACCTGCAACTACCAGGAAAAGACCTACGCGGCCGGCCGCATTCCCGGCGGCTACTTCAAGCGCGAAGGCCGCCCGACCGAGCGCGAGACCCTGATCTCCCGCCTGATCGATCGCCCGATCCGCCCGCTGTTCGCCGACGGCTATCGTTGCGACACCCAGGTCATCGTCACCACGCTGTCCCATGATCTCGAGAACGATCCGGACATCGTTGCGATGGTTGCGGCCTCCGCCGCGCTGACGCTGTCGGGCGTGCCGTTCATGGGCCCGATCGGCGCGGCCCGCGTCTCCTTCATCAACAACGAGTTCGTGCTCAATCCGCAGCTCGACGAGATGGCCGAGAGCCAGCTCGACCTGGTGGTCGCCGGCACCGGCGACGCCGTGCTGATGGTGGAATCAGAAGCCAAGGAACTGCCGGAAGAAGTGATGCTCGGCGCCGTGATGTTCGGTCACCGCCACCTGCAGCCGGTGATCAAGGCGATCATCGAGCTCGCGGAGAAGGCGGCGAAGGAGCCGCGCGACATCGCCACCATCGACAATTCCGAGATCGAGAAGGAAATGCTCGGGATTGCCGAGCAGGAACTGCGCGCCGCCTACGCCATCCCGGTGAAGCAGGATCGCTACAAGGCGGTCGACGTCGTCAAGACCAAGGTGATGACGCACTTCTTCCCGGAAGGCCAGGAGCCGAAGTTCGACAAGCTGCGCGTCGCCGGCGTGTTCAAGGAACTGGAAGCCAAGATCGTTCGCTGGAACATCCTCGACACCGGCCGGCGCATCGACGGCCGCGACGTCAAGACCGTGCGCAACATCGTCGCCGAAGTCGGCGTGCTGCCCCGCGCCCACGGCTCGGCGCTGTTCACCCGCGGTGAAACCCAGGCGCTGGTGGTGACCACGCTCGGCACCGGCGAGGACGAGCAGTACATCGACGCGCTGCCCGGAACGTACAAAGAGACGTTCCTGCTGCACTACAACTTCCCTCCCTTCTCGGTCGGTGAAACCGGCCGCATGGGCTCGCCCGGCCGCCGCGAAATCGGCCACGGCAAGCTGGCGTGGCGCGCGATCCATCCGATCCTGCCGCTGCACCATGAGTTCCCCTACACCCTGCGCGTGGTGTCCGAGATCACCGAATCCAACGGCTCGTCGTCGATGGCCTCGGTGTGCGGCGCTTCGCTCGCGCTGATGGACGCCGGCGTGCCGCTGAAGCGGCCGACCGCGGGCATCGCCATGGGCCTGATCCTCGAAGGCAGCCGCTATGCGGTTCTCTCCGACATTCTCGGCGACGAGGATCATCTCGGCGACATGGACTTCAAGGTGGCGGGCACCGAAAAGGGCGTCACCTCGCTGCAGATGGACATCAAGATCGCCGGCATCACCGAGGAGATCATGAAGGTCGCCCTCGCCCAGGCGAAGGACGGTCGTGTTCACATTCTCGGCGAAATGGCCAAGGCCCTGACCGCTGCGCGCGCCGAGCTCGGCGAGCACGCGCCGCGCATCGAGGTGTTCCAGATCGCCACCGACAAGATCCGCGAAGTGATCGGCACCGGCGGCAAGGTGATCCGCGAAATCGTGGAGAAGACCGGCGCCAAGGTGAACATCGAGGACGACGGCACTGTGAAGGTGGCGTCCGCCAACGGCGAATCCATCCGCGCGGCGATCAAGTGGATCAAGTCGATCGCTTCCGATCCGGAAGTCGGCCAGATCTACGACGGCACCATCGTCAAGGTGATGGAGTTCGGCGCGTTCGTGAACTTCTTCGGCCCGAAGGACGGTCTGGTTCACATCAGCCAGCTCGCCGGCGGCCGCGTGCAGAAGACCTCCGACGTCGTCAAGGAAGGCGACAAGGTCAAGGTCAAGCTGCTCGGCCTCGACGATCGCGGCAAGGTCCGGCTGTCGATGAAGGCGGTCGACCAGACCACCGGCGAAGACCTCGAAGCCAAGCAGAAGGCGGAAGGCGCGGCCCAGCCGCGCGAAGCCGCCGGCGAGTAATCGCTGCGCAACAGACCAACACGAAGGGCGGCCGCGAGGCCGCCCTTTTTGTTTGCGCGCGTGATTCGCTGGCGCGAACGCGCTGCAACATGACCCGCACGGCCATGCACTCACGGCGCGAAGCCCACTTCGGGTGCGAGCAATATCAACGGTTTAAAGTTCGGGCAGGTTCACTTGCTGGAACTGACCACTTCGATTTGATATCAAACGGTGCGCGATTCAACCGCGCGTTGTTGAGCAGGGGAAGACCAATGACGAAAAAGCTGGCGGCAGAATTCTTCGGGACGTTCTGGCTGGTGTTCGGCGGGTGTGGCAGCGCGGTTCTTGCGGCCGGCTTTCCGCAATTGGGGATCGGATTCGCCGGCGTCGCGCTGGCGTTCGGCCTCACGGTTCTCACCATGGCCTACGCCGTCGGCGGAATCTCGGGCGGGCATTTCAATCCAGCCGTCTCGCTTGGGCTGGCTGTCGGCAAACGTTTCAGCTGGGGTGAACTCATCCCCTACTGGATCGCGCAGGTCATCGGCGGCCTCGTCGCCGCGGCCATCCTCTATGCCATCGCGTCGGGCGCTCCGGGCTTCAAGGCGGGCGGCTTCGCATCCAACGGTTACGGCGACCTGTCGCCGGGACACTACAGCCTGCTCGCTGCCTTCCTCATCGAGGTGGTGCTGACCGCGGGTTTCCTTGTCGTCATCCTGGGATCGACGTCGAAGATCGCTCCGGCGGGTTTCGCACCGATCGCGATCGGTCTCTGCCTGACGCTGATTCATCTGGTCTCGATTCCGGTGACCAATACGTCGGTCAATCCGGCCCGCTCCACGGCGGTGGTACTGTTCGCGGAGACCGGTGCCGCCAGCCAGCTCTGGCTGTTCTGGGTCGCGCCGCTGATCGGCGGCGCCATCGGCGGATTGATCTGGAACATCCTGCTGGCGCCGGAGGATTGATTCTCCGTCCTGCGTCGATCACACTCGGCGCAGCACAGCATCGTTGTTTCATGGAAAAAGAAGAAAGGGGTGGCATGCCACCCCTTCATCATTTGGGAGGTCCTGTCGTGATCCAGCTCTACTACTCACCCCGCTCGCGCTCGTTTTCGGGACTGTGGCTGATGGAAGAATCCGGCCTGCCTTATGAGCGGGTGCTGACCGACATCGCGACTGGCGCACAGAAGGCGCCGGAGTTCCTCGCCATCAATCCGATGGGCAAAGTGCCGGCGCTCAGGGACGGCGACGCGATGCTGGGCGAAGCCGCGGCGATCTGCGCCTATATCGCCGAGCGTTATCCGGACGCCAGGTTGGCGCCGCCGTTGGGCGATCCCCGTCGCGCCCGCTATCTGTACTGGATGTTCTTTGCGGCGACCTGCATCGAAGCAGCCGTCATGCAGATCTTCACCAAGATCCAGGTGCCGGCCTCGACCGCCGGCTGGGGCGAAGCGACGCAGGTGTTCGATGTGCTGGACAAGGCACTCGAACAGGGTCCGTGGATTCTCGGCGAGGAGTTTTCCGCCCCCGACATCATGATCGGCTCCGGCCTGAACTTCGCGATCAATATTTTCAAGATGGTGCCGACGCGGCCGTCGTTCGATCGTTATCTCGCGCGCTGCTTTGCCCGGCCCGCGTTCCAGCGCGCCATGGCGCTGGCGGCCTGAGCCGCATCCTGATGACCGGCGTTAACCGCGCCGGTCATCACCAGCCATGACTGCGGCCAGACGCATCGCCGTCGAACGAATTCTCAAGCATTATCAATGGATTGTCCTCACCGACCCGGCAAAATGCAGGCCGCGCCAGGCCGCGTGGCGAGCTCCGAACCAGCACCGGCGCATGGTCCCACCTCCTTGATGAAGGCGAGCAGGAGCGTGCTGAGCCGAACCGGCTGCTCCTGTTGAATCCAGTGACCGGCGCCGTCGATCAGCTCGATGCCGCCCATCCGCGTCGCCGCCTTCGTCCTCATCAGATCGACCGCGCCCGGCGCCGCATAGGTGCCCCAATCGCTCGTCCCGCCGATGAAAAGCGACGGGACATCGATCGTCTTGCCCGAAAACAGGCGCAACTCAGCGTTCAGGTCAGGATCGGAATAGACGCGATAAGCCTGCAGGGCGCCTTGAAACCCGGTGCGGCCATACTCCTGCGTGTACACGCCAAGTTCCGGCTCGGTGAGCCATTTGTTGGCCTGGACCTCGGCGGCGGTAGGGTGGAATGGAGCGACGGTCTGGGGCATCGTCTTGCCAAGATCCATGACGTAATAGGTCGGCATTTGTGCAAGTTCGACGGCTGTTCGCGCCTTCAATGGGTGCGGCTTGTTTCCCGGCCAGTCAGCGCTCTTGACGTGGAAGAATGCACGAAGAAACGCGTGTAGACCTTGAGGGGGATGCCACATGTCATCGTTCGCTTCCCGTGTGCTCAGGTATTGTTGGTAATACTCTCTCGGCGGATCGAGCGCCGCCAGCGCGGCCGCCAACTTTTGGTTGTCGGTGTTCGGCTGGACCGACGATGCCTCGCTGTCCGCGGTGTTGAACGGAAACGCCGGCGGACCGGGGAACGGTGCGCTCATCAGCACCACCGAGGGAAACACGTCCGGTCGCGCCAGCGCACAAAGGGCCGCCACGGGCGAGCCGAAGTCGTGCCCGACGAGCATGGCCGTGCGCCGATAGCCCAACGCCGAAACCAGTCCGAGGGCGTCGCGCGTCATGTTCAGAAGGCTGAAGGACGCGAGCGGCACGTCATAGCCGTTCACCCAGCCGGTGGTGCGGCCAAAACCCCGCTGGTCGGGCGCCACCACATGGTACCCGGCGTCAGCAAGTAGCGGGAGCAGGTGTCGCCAGCCGTAAGCCAGATCCGGAAAGCCGTGCAGAAGCAGCGCGAGCGGCCGTCCCTGGCTTTCGTAACCGGCCTCGAGAACATGGACATCGAGGCCGTTGACCCCATGGATCATGCGGGAGCGGACCCCCTTGGGAAGCGTTCCCTCGCCATATGGTGATGCGGTCAAATCAGGTCCTCCTGTGGGGTTGGCGCGGGCCGGTCGAAGTGAAGCCGCGACCAGGCTGGCCGCGCCCATCGCCAGAACGGCTCGCCGGGACGCCGATGGCTTGGAACCAGCTGGGTGGAGGGGCATGGCGGGACTCCTTCTATGGTGATCGCCATAGTATGGCGATCACCATAGAAGCGTCAAGCGAAACGTGTTATGTGCAGGGCATGCCACGCAAGACTGACGCCCGCGCTCGCGCGATTGCCACGGCCGAACGCCTGTTTCGCATCCAGGGCTACACGGCGACCGGATTGACCCAGATCATTGAAGAAAGCGGTGCGCCCAAAGGATCGTTCTACTTTCACTTTCCACGCGGCAAGGCACAGCTCGCGGAAGAAGCCATCGATCATTACGTTGCGGCGAGAATGGCGGTCTTGCGCAATATCTCGGCGGATACGGCGGGCGATGCGCTGAATTTTGTTCGGCAGATTTTCAGCACATTCGCGGCCGAAATGGTCGCCTCGGATTTCCAGTACGGATGTCTCATGCAAAATCTGGCGAATGAGCTGCCCGCGCTCGACGCCGAGCTGACCAAACGGGTCGCGCGCGGATTTGTTGATTCGACCGCGATCGTTGCGGAGCATTTCAGGGGGTGCGGTTTCGCGCCCGCGCGCGCATCCTCGACCGCAGCCGCATTGGTCGCCGCCCTCGAAGGCGCGCGAACGATCGCCCGCCTGGAACGCACGCCGGCGATATTCGCGGCGCTGGCGGATGTCAGTGTTCAGAGGTGGGCTGCCCCCGAGGGGTGATCCGGGTTCAATGTTCTCGCTCGTGCGGGAACATCGAGGTCCGAGCGCCGGTGCCGATGGCTGTTCGGTCGCCTGCGATCAGGCCTCGTCGTCCTTGAGCGCGCTCGGCCGCGGCATCAGGACCACGTTGTAGCCGGAATCGACATAGTGGATTTCACCGGTGACGCCGCCGGACAATTCCGACAGCAGGTACAGCGCCGAGCCGCCGAGCTCGTCGAGCGTCACGCCACGGCCAAGCAGCGAGTGCTTTTCCTGGAACGCGAACATCGCGCGCGATTCGCCGATGCCGGAGCCGGCCAGCGTTCGCACCGGACCCGCGGAGATGGCGTTGACGCGGATGTTCTGCGCACCGTAATCGGCGGCGAGATAACGCACCGAGGCTTCCAGCGCCGCCTTGGTCACGCCCATCACGTTGTAGTTGGGCATCGCCCGCATCGACGCACCGAAGGTCAGCGTGATGATCGAGCCGCCGTTCGGCATCATCTCGGCAGCGCGCTTGGTGATCTCGGTGAACGAGAAACACGAGATCACCATGGTGCGTGAAAAATTGTCGCGCGTGGTGTCGGCGTAGCGCCCCCGGAGCTCGTTCTTGTCGGTGAAGCCGATCGCGTGCACCACGAAGTCCAGCGTGCCCCACTTGCTCTTGAGCACATCGAACACCGCATCCACGCTGGCGATGTCCTCGACGTCGCAGGGCAGCACCGTATCCACACCGAGCGATTCCGCCAGCGGCTTCACGCGCCGGGCGAGGGCTTCACCGGCATAGGTGAATGCCATTTCGGCGCCGTGGGCATGCAGCGTCCGCGCGATGCCCCAGGCGATCGAGTGATCGTTGGCGATACCGAGGATCAATCCACGCTTGCCCTGCATCAACCCCGTCATCGCAACGCTCCATGATTTAAGACACCGGCCGCACCGCCAAGGCGGGTGGTCCGGCAATCCGAACGCCGCGAGGAGGACATGAGATGCGGAGCCCGGCACGCTCCGCGCAGGCGGAGCAGATGAAAAGTGGTGGTGTGAAAAGTCGCGCTCAAATCGACGTCACGCATCGAGCCGCTTGAACACCAGCGTGGCGTTGGTGCCGCCGAACCCGAACGAATTCGACAGCACGGTTCCCACCTTGGCGTTGTCGATGCGCTTGCGCACGATCGGCATGTCGGCGAACGCCGGATCGAGCTCCTGGATGTTGGCGCTTTCGCAGATGAAACCGTTGTTCATCATCAGCAGCGAATAGATCGCCTCATGCACGCCGGTGGCGCCGAGCGAATGCCCGGTCAGCGACTTGGTGGCGGCGATCGGCGGGCATTTCTCGCCGGCGCCGAACACGTTGCGGATGGCGGCGATTTCCGGCGCATCGCCCGCCGGCGTCGAGGTGGCGTGCGGATTGATGTAGTCGATCGGTCCCTGCACCGTGGACAGCGCCATCCGCATGCAGCGCTCGGCGCCTTCGCCCGAGGGAGCCACCATGTCGTAGCCGTCGGAGGTCGCGCCATAGCCGACCACTTCGCCATAGATCTTGGCGCCACGCGCCTTGGCGTGCTCGAGCTCCTCGAGCACGACGACGCCGGCGCCGCCCGCGATCACGAAGCCGTCGCGGTTGACGTCATAGGCGCGCGACGCGGTCGCCGGGGTATCGTTGTATTTCGAGGACATCGCGCCCATCGCGTCGAACAGCACCGACAGCGTCCAGTCGAGTTCCTCGCAACCGCCGGCGAAGATCATGTCCTGCTTGCCGATCTGGATGGTCTCGTAGGCATTGCCGATGCAATGGTTGGAGGTCGCGCAGGCCGACGAGATCGAATAGTTCACGCCCTTGATCTTGAACCAGGTCGCAAGCGTTGCCGACGCCGTCGACGACATCGCCTTCGGCACGGCGAACGGTCCGACCCGCTTCGGTCCCTTGGTGCGGGTGATGTCGGCGGCTTCGACGACGGTCCGCGTCGAGGGGCCGCCCGATCCCATGATGATGCCGGTGCGCTCGTTGGACACGTCGCCGGCCTCGAGGCCGGCATCGCGGATCGCCTGCTCCATGGCGACATGGTTCCACGCCGCGCCTTCGCCGAGAAAACGCATCGCGCGGCGATCGACGACTTCAGCGGAGTTGAGGCTCGGCGCGCCGTGCACCTGGCTGCGGAAGCCGAGCTCGGCAAACTTGCTGGCCCGCGAGATTCCGGACTTCGCTTCGTGGAGGCTCGAAAGCACTTCCTGAGTGTTGTTTCCGATGGACGAGACGATCCCCATCCCCGTCACCACAACCCGCCTCATGATGTACCCTCACTTTGAAAAGATGGAGATGCAGACTTTGCAAATGCAGATCTGGCAGATGCAGATTTGAAGGCGCTCTGCCGCTTTGATGACGCCGCCGATCCCGGCGGCCCTGCTCCTGAAAATCCTGCGTTATGTTCCGGGCTGCAATGCGGCGTCCTGCCGGAACAAGCCCACCTTCAGATCCTTGGCGCGATAGACAATCTCACCGTCGGTCGACAGCCAGCCGTCGGCAATGCCGAGCACGAGCTTCGAGCGCATCACGCGCTTGATGTCGATATTGTACACAACCTTCGTGACATCGGGCAGAACCTGACCTGAAAACTTCAGTTCGCCAAGGCCGAGCGCGCGTCCGCGGCCCTCGCCGCCGAGCCAGCCCAAGAAAAATCCCACCATCTGCCACAGCGCATCGAGACCGAGACAACCCGGCATCACCGGATCGCCCTTGAAGTGGCACCCGAAGAACCAGAGATCCGGTTTGACCTCGAGCTCCGCACGGATCAGGCCCTTGCCGTACTCGCCGCCGTTTTCCGTGATCTCGGTGATGCGGTCGAACATCAGCATGGGAGGCAGCGGCAACAGCGCGTTGCCGGGACCAAAGATTTCGCCGCGGCCGCACGCCAGCAGATCTTCATAGTCATAACTGCTGCGCCGATCGTGCATGCCGTGCATACCCCCAAATTAACCCAAAAAAGAACCCAGGAATGGGCCTGAAAACGCGTTCGGGCGCTCTCTATCATAGGCCTTCCAGTGCGCAAAGCCGCTTTGGATCAACACAATAGGGGCAAATTGCCCCGTTTTGTGCTTAATCGCAGAGGTTCGGCCCGATATCCCGCGATTGCCTTAGTTGCGAAATACTTGCATGTAACTGCATCCTTTCCTATAATCCCCAGAACATAAATCCTGTGCATAGGGCGGGCGTTTTCCCGTTGTGAAATGAGTGACTTAATCGCCGACGAACAGACCGACGCCGAAATCCTCGGAGCCGTCCGCGCGCCTGCGCTGACCGGTTGCCCCTGGCATGACGTCAACGAGATGCTGCAGTCCGTGGGGCTGCGCCCGACCCGCCAGCGCATGGCGCTGGGATGGCTGCTGTTCGGCAAGGGTGACCGTCACCTGACCGCTGAAATGCTGTACGAGGAAGCGACCCAGGCCAAGGTGCCGGTGTCGCTCGCCACCGTCTACAACACGCTGAACCAGCTGACCGAGGCCGGCCTGCTGCGCCAGGTCAGCGTCGACGGCACCAAGACCTATTTCGACACCAACGTCACCGCGCATCACCACTTCTACATGGAAGGCAACCACGAGCTGGTCGATATTCCCGACCCGCATTTGATGTTGCAGAAGATGCCGGACGTGCCGGCCGGCTACGAGATCGCCCGCATCGACATGGTGGTGCGGCTGCGCAAGATCCGCTGACGCGGACCCCGGTCGAGATCATCTCAAGCAAAAAGGCCGCGCCCAGCGCGGCCTTTTTCATGCGGTCTTGTTTCAGGCGGTCTCGCTAATCGATCTTCTCGTCGGCGTAGACGCCCCACAGCCGCTGCTGCTCGATCCAGCCGTCGAAGCCGGTGCCGGTGACGCGGCACCATCCGGACGTGCAGCGTTTCACCGACGCCACCACGCCGGACTGCAGCCGCGCCGCGACCGCGCTGGTCGGATCGGCCCGGTCGTACAGCGGCGCGAGATCGTCCTTCGATTTCAGCGTCACCACGGCGGTGCGCTTGCCCGACAGCAGGGAGTGATAGACCCAGCCTTCCGCGCCCTCGGAATCGCGCACCCGGCGCCAGTTCTCGAATTCGGCGGTGACCTCGACCGGCAGTCCGGCCCGGGTGTAGACCCAGCTGACGTCATTGTCCTTGGTGGGACCGCCGCGAACATTGACGTGATCGGATTTCAGGCTGACGTAACGCGGCACCGGCAGGCCGCTCACCGGCCCCGTGGCATCCTTCGCCGCCAACGCACCCTGTGCATTGCCGGCCAATCCGGCCAGCGCCAACGCCGCCAAATAACGCTTGAACCCCATTGCCTTGTCCCTGCCGACATCTTGCAGAGCCGCCACATCCCCTTGTGGCGGCCTGACATCCCGAAATTTCGCTGTTGCAAGCCCGCTTGCGGGTTCCTGGCTGGGTTCTTGTCTTGGCCGGGCCTTCTGCTAGAGAGGACCGAACGCGAGACCCACCACAAGAGCCGACGAGAGCTTGCGACCGGCGCGGAACGGCAGTTTCGGACAGCCCGGTTAACGAGACCTCAATGGCCGGGCAGAAGCTTCGGGAAACGCAAGGCGACGGCTGGATTTGAGCAGGGCTCGTCGCTTCACTTTGTTGTCTATGGCCGTGGAACACACACGATGACCGTGCGGAAAAAACCTCTTGTTGTCGTCACGCGGAAACTGCCGGACAGCATCGAAACGCGCATGCGCGAACTGTTCGACGCACGGCTCAATCTCGACGACCAGCCGATGTCCCAGGAGCAGCTTGCGGACGCGGTCCGCACCGCCGACATCCTGGTTCCCACCGTGTCGGACGAGGTCGATGAAGCGGTGCTCAACCAGCCGGACCGCAAGCTGAAGCTGATCGCGAATTTCGGCAACGGCGTCGATAACATCGATGTGACTGCCGCCCACAGCCTCGGCATCACCGTGACCAACACGCCCAAGGTGCTGACCGAAGACACCGCCGACATGACCATGGCGCTGATCCTGGCGGTGCCGCGCCGCCTCACCGAGGGCGCGACCATTCTCACCGAAGGCAAGGACTGGGCGGGCTGGTCGCCGACCTGGATGCTGGGCAAGCGGCTCGGCGGCAAGCGGCTCGGCATCATCGGCATGGGCCGGATCGGCCAGGCCGTGGCGCGCCGCGCCCACGCCTTCGGCCTGCAGATCCACTATCACAACCGCCGCCCGGTCGCGCCGAAGATCGAGGAAGAGCTTGGCGCCACCTACTGGGAAAGCCTCGACCAGATGCTGGCGCGGATGGACATCATCTCCGTCAACTGCCCGCACACGCCGGCCACCTTCCACCTGCTCTCGGCCCGGCGGCTGAAGCTCGTGCGCAAGGACGCCTACATCGTCAACACCGCGCGCGGCGAGGTGATCGACGAAGAGACCATGACCAAGCTGATCGAAACCGGCGACATCGCCGGCGCCGGTCTCGACGTGTTCGAGCACGAGCCTGCGGTCAGCCCGAAGCTGGTGCGGCTGGCGCGCGCCGGCAAGGTGGTGCTGCTGCCGCACATGGGCTCGGCCACCATCGAAGGCCGCGTCGAGATGGGCGAGAAGGTGATCATCAACATCCGCACCTTCCTGGACGGCCACAAGCCGCCGGACCGCGTGCTGCCGAGCATGCTGTAAAATCTCGCTGCTGCTGTCGAATCCAAACATCTCGACCCAGCAGAGACTCGTTCCCTCCCCCCTTGTGGGGGAGGGTTAGGGAGGGGGGGAGCGGCAAAACCGCAGCAGCAGAGATCGGATGTCGTTGCATCACGACGTCAGAATGCTGGGTACCCCCCTCCCCAGCCCTCCCCCACAAGGGGGGAGGGAGCCAAAATCATCACCTCGACGTCAAAGTGCATCGATGGAGATGTGTGAATCCGACGGCCGCAAGCGTGGCGAGGTGAGATCAACGCCTGCGTCGATTTGATTCAAACCCATCCCGCTCTAACATCGCGCATCGCCGATCGTTGTCACGACCATCGTCCGCTCGCCGTCCCGCGCGCACGCGATGCGGACGCGCCGATCGACGGCCCAGCCGGGCTGGGACGGGCGCAGGCTGATGACAGAGCCCGCGGCGCTCTCAGCAATCTCCACATCACCCGTGACGAGATCCTGCGCCTCGTCCATGGACAGGCTGAAGCCTGCGGGCCCATCGAACGCCAGGACAAGACCGCCCGTCGAGCCCGCATCGGCCGGAAGCGTGATCCCGATCACCTCAAGCCGTTGATCGACCGCGTAAGCGGTGATCGTTTCACCGGAGCCATTGAGCTTCGCGATGCGCAGACGCCCGCCGGCATCGCGTGCCTCCACCCGATAGACGATGTCGCGCTCTTCAATGTCAAAGACCCACGCGGCATCGACGTCGATCCGATCCGGCTTGCGTATCAGCCGGGCATTGACCGTTCCGGCCCGGATGGCTCCCATGGCGTGAGGTTCGGTGTAGTAGCCTTCATGGGCGACAAACGAACCGGAACGCACTCTCACCGGCACACCGTATCGCACGCCGTCGATGGTCACCTGGGTTTGCGGCCCTGCCAGGGTGCTGGCGCCGCGCCACATCAGCGGCAGGCTGCCGGTTGGCGCGTGCCTGCCGGGATCGCTGAGGCCGCCGCCCTTGGGATCCGGCCGGCCAATGGTGGTCACGTCGAGAACGACGTGCTCACCGATATGCGATTCGAATGCCAGCCGTGCGCGCCGCACCTCGCCCAGCGCTTCGACCTTCAATGCGATGGATCGATAACAAGTCTCGCGTTGAACGCCGCGCGATTGCGCGAGCAGGGCGGCGTCGTTGACGTGGTCGATCTGCGATTGGTCATGCCGCGTGAGGATGGCGCGAATGGAGGATTCGCCGTCGCCGCGATGCTGGATCATGGCTTCGACAGCCTCGTAGTCGGCATGACCGCCGAAGAAGGCCATCACGTGCAAGTCTTCGCGGCGAAACCGCAGCGGAAAGGGTTGGATCACATCCGGCGGCAGCAACAGGCCACCATGAGCACCGCGCGAATCACTGGGCATGACATGTCCCGAGAATCGAGTTTGAGTACCAACGGGTACTGAGTCATATAGTACCCATGGGTACTCAGTCAAGGCGGCGACCGCCGTCGCAGGTCGCACAAGCACATCCGTCCGCAGTGCGGTCGAAATCGCCGCAGGCTGCTGCCGACCCCCGGGACGAAGAAATTCTCCGCGCTGCGTTCGAGGTTTTTACCGAAAAGGGCTTCCACGGCGCGACCATGCTCGACGTTGCCAGCCGCGCACGCGCCTCAAAGACCACGCTTTATGCCCGCTTCGATAACAAAGAGGCGCTGTTCCACGCATTGCTTATGTGGGGAACGCGCCAGGGAACCGAGGCGTTGGACGCCATCGCCCACGATCAAACGCTCGATCCCAGGGCGGCGCTGGACCGCTTTGCGGTGCGCCTGCTCACCCAGATGATGCGACCGGAACAGCTCGCATTGTTTCGAATCGCCGTGGCCGAAGGCGGACGACTGCCGGACGTCGGCCGAATATTCAACAGTCTGACGCGCGACCACGGCAAAGGGTTGGGGCGCATGCTTACAACGCGCCTGATCGAACAGGGCCTGATCGAGATCGACGACCCGGAGGACTACGGCAACAGTTTCATCGGATTGCTGCGGGGTGAGTTTTATACCCAGGCGTTGCTGGGCGTCATTCCTCCGCCGAGCACCCGGGATATCGAAAAGCATGCCCGGCGCGCCATGGCTCGTCTGGTTCGTGCGTTCGCTCCGTCACAGCGGCATACGGTCAAGAAAGCTTGAGGCGGAGGCCCGCTGCTCTACGAGGTCGCGCGGAGCTGTCCAACCTTTCGCCACTCCTGCACGAACGTGATGAACGCGCCGAGCGCCGGAGGCAGCTGTCGGCGGCTCGGGTAGTACAGGAAGGGGCCGGGAAACGGCTGGCACCAGTCATCGAGCACACTGACCAGCCGGCCCGCGGCCACGTGCTCGCGCACATAGCCCTCGAATGTCGCAAAGAAGCCGACGCCATCGAGCGCCGCCTGCAACTGCAATGAGGCCCCCAGTCCGGTGAGAACGGCCGGCGGTGACAGCTTGACCACCCGCCCCGCCTTCTCGAACTCCCACTCGAGCAGCGCCCCGGTCGGAAACCGGGTCCGGATGCAGGGAAACGGCAGCAGGTCCCTGGGATGCTTCGGCTTGCCATGGACCGCGATGACATCCGGCGACGCCACCACGGCATAACGCTGCGGCGGCCCGATCGACACCGCGATCATGTCCTGCGCGAGATGTTCGCCGTAGCGCACGCCGGCGTCGAAGCCGTGTTCGACAATGTCGATCATCGCGACTTCGGCAACGATCTCCAGTTCGATCTGCGGATGGCGCTTGAGAAACGGCGCCACCATCGGCGCCAGCACGAGATCGATCGCCGGCGGCGGCGCATTGATGCGCAGCTTGCCCGACGGCACCGCGCGCAGACCCCGGACCTGATCGAGCGCGTCGCCGACATCGCGCATGGCGGGGCCGACACGCCCCAGCAGCAGCTCACCCGCCTCCGTCAGCGCCACGCTGCGGGTGGTGCGGTTCAGCAGGCGAATGCCGAGCCGCTCCTCCAGGGCGCGCAGCCGCTGGCTGAGGCTGGACACCGAGACACCCTGTTCGAGCGCGGCGCGACGAAAATTGCGGGTCCGCGCCACGGCGACAAAGGCATTGAGATCGCGAAGGTCGAACTCCCTCATTGTTCGATATACTGAACAAGCTATTTATAATTGTCCAGCTTATCGCCGTAATCTTATCGCGCCATATCGGTGCCGGAAGCAGCGCACCGCTGCAGCTTCGGAGTTCGCCAACAAGGCGTATGCTCCCTGTCCCGGAGGCACCACCATGAAACATCGCAAGCTGGGCACCCATGGCCCGAACGTCTCCATCATCGGCCTCGGTTGCATGGGCATGTCCGGAATGTACGGCCCCGCCGACCGCGCCGAGAGCATCGCCACCATCCATGCGGCGCTCGACGCCGGCATCACCCTGCTCGACACCGGCGACTTCTACGGCATGGGCCACAACGAGATGCTGATCGGCGAAGCGCTGAAGGGCCGTGACCGTGACAACCTGCTGATCAGCGTCAAATTTGGCGCGCTGCGCGACCCGAAGGGAGCGTGGTCGGGCTACGACAGCCGCCCCGCCGCGGTGAAGAATTTCGTCGCTTACTCACTGCAGCGCCTCGGCGTCGATCACATCGACATCTATCGCCCGGCGCGGCTCGATCCTGCGGTGCCGATCGAGGACACCGTCGGCGCCATCGCCGACATGATCAAGGCCGGCTATGTCAGGCACATCGGCCTGTCGGAAGTCGGCGCCGACACCATCCGTCGCGCTCACAAGGTGCATCCGATCGTCGACCTGCAGATCGAGTACTCGCTGATTTCCCGCGGCATCGAACAGGAGATCTTGCCGACCTGCCGCGCGCTCGGCATCGACATCACCGCCTACGGCGTGCTGTCGCGCGGCCTGATCAGCGGCCACTGGTCGAAAGACAGTGCCGGTGCCGGGGATTTCCGCGGCCACAATCCGCGCTTTCAGGGCGAGAACCTCGACCACAACCTGCGGCTCGTGGAGCGGCTGCGGACCATCGCCAACCGGCGCGGCGTCTCGGTGGCACAGGTCGCGATCGCCTGGGTGCTGGCGCAGGGCAACGACATCGTTCCGGTGATCGGTGCGCGGCGTCGCAACCGTCTTACCGAAGCGCTGGGCGCGCTGGACGTGACACTGTCGCCGGAGGATCTCGCCGAACTGGCGAATCTCGGCGATGCCGCCGGCGGCCGCTACGCCGAGGCGCAGCTCGCGCATCTGGATAGCGAGAAGGGCGCGCATGGGTGAGGTCTTGTCCCACCCACCATTGTCATCACCGGGCTTGTCCCCCAAGTCGGATATATCCGACTTGGGTTCTTTAAGAACGCAACTCGACGTAGTCGAGTTGCTATGGATCTCGCTTAGGAGCGCAGTGCGTCCCTACTCGGGGTTGTGTCCGCGACTTCGGCGAAGCCGAAGTCGCTGAGGACAAGCTCGGCAACGACAAAAATAGGGCGATCGTGTCGCGATCTTGAGATGTGTAAATCTCGTAGCGTCATCCCGGACTCTCGACAATCAACTCACTGCTCAGCGATGCCCGCTCAAATCCCTGATCGTCGGATCATCGCCATTGAGCGGATTTGACGGATCGCGCTGATAGCGCAGCGTCTCGAAGCGCATGGCGCGGGCGTCGATCATCAGCAGTCGTCCCACCAGACCTTCGCCGAAGCCGACGATCTCGCGGATGACTTCCAGCGCCGTCATCGAGCCGAGCACGCCGGCGAGCGCGCCGAGGATGCCGGCTTCCTCGCAGGTGGGCACCGTGCCCGGCGGCGGCCGATCCGGAAACAGGCACCGATAGGTCGGATTGAGCTGGCCGGCGGCGTTGGTCTCGTGGGCGCGGATGGTGGTCAGCGAGGCGTCGAACACCCCGAGTGCGGCGCTGACCAGGGTTGTCTTCGCGAGATAACACGCGTCCGACACCAGGTAGCGGGTGGCGAAATTGTCCGAGCCGTCGGCGACGATGTCGTAGTCACCGATCATCTCCAGCGCATTGGCCGCGGTGAGGCGTGTGGCATGGGTTCGGAATGTCACATGCGGATTGAGCGCATGGATCTTGTCCGCGGCGCTCTCCACCTTCGGCCGATCGATATCGGGCGTGGCATGGATGATCTGCCGTTGCAGGTTCGACAGCGACACCGTGTCGTCGTCGACCACGCCAAGCGTGCCGACACCGGCGGCCGCCAGATACATCAGGGCCGGCGCGCCGAGACCGCCGGCGCCGATCACCAGCACCCGGGCCGCCTTCAGCTTCGCCTGCCCCGGGCCGCCGACCTCGCGCAGCACGATATGACGCGCATAACGCTCGAGTTCGTCCGCACTCAACACTTGTGGTGGATCCCTTCCCGCCGGCAGTGAACCGCCGGCAATCTATTGCCGACCAAGCAGATATGGTACTTCCACCATCCTTGCCAGCTAGAACAAACCGCGAAGGGCGCCGCATGAGACCGATGACCGCCGCCGCACTTGGTGTCGCACTCTCCGCGAGCGCGACCTTACTCTGCGCAAGCACGGCCCTGGCGCAAACGCCGACGCCAAGCGCAGCGAAACCGGCAGCGACGAAGCCAGCGGCCACGGCGCCGGCTGCCTCGACCGCCCCCAAGCCGGTGAGAACCACCACCATCCGGCCGGATGGAACCACGGCGCCGGCCCGGCCGGCGACACAGACCCCGGTCGATACCGCGGGCGCGATGGCGGCGCAGGAGCGGCAGGCGATCCAGTCGGACCTCGCCTGGGTCGGCGCCTACAACGGCGCGATCAACGGCGAAGCCAGCGAGCGCATGATCACCGCGATCAAGACCTTCCAGAAGGACAACAGCGGCAAACCCACCGGTGTGCTCAATCCGCAGGAGCGCGCCGCGCTCGCCGCCGCCTCCAAGGCGCTGCAGGACCATGCCGGCTGGAAGATCGGCCTCGATCCCGTCAACGGCATCAAGCTGGGGCTGCCGACCAGGCTGGCGCCGATCCAGAGCGCCGGTGCCACCGGCACCAAATGGTCGTCGGCGCAGGGCCAGATCCAGATCGAAACCTGGCGCAACAAGGACACCAACCTGACCATCGCCGCGGTCGCCGACCGGGAGAAGAAGGAGCCGGCCGGCCGCAGGATCGACTACAGCGTGGTGAAACCGGATTTCTTCGTGCTGTCCGGCCTGCAGGGGCTGAAGAAGTTCTACGTGCGCGGCCAGATCAAGGGCAGCGAAGTGCGCGGCGTCACCATTCTCTACGACCAGGCCACCGAAGGCAGCATGGAGCCGGTGGTGATTGCGATGTCGAGCGCGTTCGCGCCGTTCAGCGGCAGCGAGATCGCGCAGACCCCCGCACCAGCGCCGCGCAAAAAGGTCGAGTATGCGACCGGCATCGTGGTCAGCGCGGACGGCGCCATCGTCACCGACCGCAACGCCGTCGACGGCTGCGAGACCATCGTCATCACCGGACATGGCAATGCGGCGCGTGTGTCCGACGATCCGGCGCGCGAGCTGGCGCTGCTGCGCCTGTACGGCGTCAGCGGATTGAAGCCGGTGACGTTCGCCGGTGCCCCGGCCAAGTCGGACGTCAGCGTGACCGGCATCGCCGATCCGCAAAACCAGGGCGGCGGCGCCGCAGTCAGCAGCATGGCCTCACGCCTCGCGTCGAATGGCGGCGATGTGAAGCTCGACCCCGCGCCCGGCGTCGGCTTCTCCGGCGCGGTTGTCACTGATGCCGACGGCAAGTTCGCGGGGCTCGCGCTGCTGAAAACGCCGCTGGTCGCCGGGCCTGCGCCCGCCCCGGTGCAGGCGTCGCTGGTGCCCGCGGAGATCGTGCGGATGTTTCTCGGCGCGGCGAAGGTGACCGCGGCGACGGGAGCGTTCGATGCGAAAGCGGCGGTCGTGCGCGTGATTTGCGTGAGGAAGTAGTAGTCGGTAGGGCGGATTAGCCGAAGGCGTAATCCGCCGACGCACGTCACCACATATACATGACGGCGGATTACGCATATGCGGAAAACGTGCGTCGGTGGGTTACGCTGCGCTAACCCACCCTACGATTCATCATTTTTATTTCTGGCACACCGGGCACCAGAACGTCGATCTCCCGTTCTGGACGAAACGCTTGACGATCCCCTTGCATCCCTTGGTCTGGCATTTTTCGCCTTCGCGATCGTAGACGCGGAACGAGTGCTGGAAATAACCGAGCTCGCCCGAGGTCTGGCGATGATCGCGCAATGACGATCCGCCGGCTTCGATCGCCTGGTTGAGCACGGTGTGGATCGCGTCCACCAGCCGCTTGGCGTGATCGGACGGCGCGCCCGAGCGCAGCGACAGTGTCGAGGCCTGGCGCTTGGGCGACAGATGCGAGCGGAACAACGCTTCGCAGACATAGATGTTGCCGAGGCCCGCCACCACCCGCTGATCGAGCAGCGCGGCTTTCAGGCTGGTCTTCTTGCCGACGCAGCCGGCGGCGAGCATCGCCGCATCGAACGAATTGCTCAGCGGCTCCGGGCCGAGGCCGCGCAAGAACGGCTCCTCGTCCATCTCGCTGTGACGGACGATCTTCATGTAGCCGAAGCGTCTGGGATCGTTGAACGACACGATGGCGCCCGAGGCCATGTGAAAGATCACATGATCGTGCGCACGATCCTCGCCGCGCGGATAATGAAACGCGCCGGGCGCCTTCGACGTGGCGTGCTGCACGATCCGGAACGAGCCGGACATGCCCAAATGCATCAGCAGCACGTCGCCCGACGACAGATCGGCCATCAGGTATTTCGCACGCCGCCCCAGCCCGACGATGGTCTGGCCTTCGAGCCGTGCGACAAAATCCTTCTGGAACGGAAATCGGAGATCGCCGCGGCGGGCTTCGACCCGCGCGATGCGGCCGCCCTCCATCACCGGCTGCAGGCCGCGACGGACGGTTTCAACTTCAGGTAATTCGGGCATGCGACCGCTGCGATGTGTGACGTGTCATGACAAGACCATGGGGCCGGACCCGATGCGCCAGATTGGCACTTGAACGGACCGGCGGGATTGACCATACGACATGTGTCAAGACGGGGTGATCGTTGAGGGAACCTAGCTTGTAGCGCGGGGGAACGCGCCGCGCTATGGTCCCGCCGCGGAGAGAGTATGATGGATCGAAGCGACGAAACCACCCATTTCGGCTATCGGGACGTGCCCCTGGGCGACAAGCAGACGCTGGTGAACAATGTGTTTCACAGCGTGGCATCGCGTTACGACATCATGAACGACCTGATGTCCGCGGGCCTGCACCGCCTCTGGAAAGACGCAATGATGACCGCGCTCAATCCGCCGCGCGGCGACCAGCCGTTCGCGCTGCTCGATGTCGCCGGCGGCACCGGCGACATCGCGTTTCGCGCCGCCAAGGCGTCCGGATCCGGCTTTCACGCCACCGTCTGCGATATCAACACCGACATGCTCGAAGTCGGCCGCAACCGTGCGGTCAAGCAGCAGCTCGACGACCGCGTCACCTTCGTCGAAGGCAATGCGGAAGCACTTGGCTTCGCGGACCGCAGTTTCGACGCCTACACCATCGCATTCGGCATCCGCAACGTGCCGCGCATCGACCTCGCGCTGCGTGAGGCCTATCGCGTGCTGCGGCCGGGCTCGCGCTTCCTCTGCCTGGAGTTCTCCGCCGCCGACCTGCCCGGGCTGGACCGGATCTACGACCTGTATTCGTTCAATGTCATTCCTGCGCTGGGACGCGCGGTGACCGGCGACGCCGAATCCTACCGTTATCTCGTCGAATCGATCCGGCAGTTTCCCAAGCCGAATGTCTTTGCCGAGATGATCCGCACCGCCGGCTTCGCACGCGTCAGCCACCAGGCGATGTCGGGCGGCATCGTCGCACTGCATTCGGGCTGGCGTTTGTGATTTCCGCGATCCCTCATGTCCTGCGCCTGACCCGCGCAGCCTTTGTCGTTGCCCGCGAGGGCACTTTCGCCGTGGTCGATCCGGAGCCATTGCCGGCGCCGCTGCGCTTCATGCTGGGCGTGGCGCGGCTGATCGAACGCCGCGACGCCAAGTCCGGCCCGCGGCTGGCGCGCGCGCTGACCCGGCTCGGCCCCACCTATGTCAAGCTCGGCCAGGTGCTGGCGACACGGCCCGACGTGGTCGGCGTTGCGATGGCGCGCGATCTGGAACGGCTGCAGGACCGGTTGCCGGCATTCACGCAGGCCGAGGCCGAAGCCGTTGTTGCGGCCTCGCTGGAGCGCCCGCTGAAAGAGGCGTTTGCGGTGTTCGGGCCGGCGGTCGCCGCCGCGTCGATCGCGCAGGTGCATCGCGCCGAGATCGACAAGGACGGCGTACGCCAGTTGCCGGTCGCCGTGAAGGTGCTGCGGCCGCATATCGCCGATCGTTTCCGCCGCGACCTCGGCTCGCTGATGTTCGCCGCGCGCACCGCGGAGGGGCTGTCGTCGGAAGCGCGCCGCCTGCGCAGCATCGAGATCGTCGAGACGCTGGCGCGCTCGGTGGCGATGGAGATGGATCTGCGGCTGGAAGCCGCCGCGCTGTCGGAAATGACGGAAAACACCCGGGACGATCCGGATTTCCGCATCCCGACCGTGGACTGGGACCGCACCAGCCATCACGTGCTGACCATGGAGTGGATCGACGGCATTCCGCTCAGCGATCGTCCACGGCTGGAAGCGGCCGGCGTCGACCTGCCCGATCTCGGGCGCAAGGTGATCCAGAGCTTCCTGCAGCATGCGCTGCGTGACGGCTTCTTTCACGCCGACATGCACCCGGGCAACCTGTTCGTCGACGACAGCGGGCGGCTGGTCGCAGTCGATTTCGGCATCATGGGCCGGCTTGGGCTGAAGGAGCGGCGCTTCCTGGCCGAGATCCTGCTCGGCTTCATCACCCGCGATTATCATCGCGTCGCCGAAGTGCATTTCGAGGCGGGCTATGTGCCCGCGCATCACTCGATCGAGAACTTCGCCCAGGCGATCCGCGCCATCGGCGAGCCGATCCACAACCGCCGCGCCGACGAGATCTCGATGGCGCGGCTGTTGACCCTGCTGCTCGAGGTCACCGCGCTGTTCGACATGCGGACCCGGCCGGAGCTGATCCTGCTGCAGAAGACCATGGTGGTGGTCGAGGGCGTCGCCCGCTCGTTCAATCCGCGGCTCGACATCTGGAAGACCGCCGACCCGGTGGTGCGGGCCTGGATCGAGCGCAATCTCGGGCCGATGGGCCGGATCGAAGGCGCCATGAGCGGCGCCGGCCAGCTCGGCAAGGTGCTGTCCGGCCTGCCCGCCATCGCCGGCCGCGCGGTGACCGCGTTGGAGCAGGTCGAGAGCATGACCCGGGAGGGCCTCGTGCTGGCCTCCGAGACGGTTGAGGCGATCAGCCGGGCCGGGGCGCGGCATAACCGCTGGCAAACCCGGGCCCTCTGGGTGATCGCGCTGACGTTCCTGGCCATTCTCTGGAAGATCAGCTGACCTGCAAGAATGATATCATTGCAATCACGCGTTGATGGCATTGATATCATTTGCTAGCGTCCGGCCTCCCCTTTTGGCGAAGGCAACAGACATTTTGCGAAGGCAACAGACATGGCCAGCCTGACGGTTCGCAAGCTCGACGAGGACCTGAAGGCCGAGCTGCGGCTGCGGGCGGCCCGCAACGGCCGCTCGGTGGAAGACGAGGTGCGGATGATCCTGCGGGACGCGGCGTTCGAGCTCCCGCCCGCCGCCCCTGGCGCGGCCGACCCGAGCCTGGTGTCGGAGGACTCCGATGTCCCCCCTCCCGCCCTGTCGGCGCCCGGCGGCCGGCAGCGGGTGACCCTGATCATCGGCGGCGGCATCGCCGCCTTCAAGTCGCTCGACCTGATCCGGCGGCTGAAGGAGCAGAAGGTGCATCTGCGCTGCGTGCTGACATCGGCGGCGCAGCAGTTCATCACCCCGCTCAGCGTCAGCGCGCTGGCGCATGAGCCCTGCTACACCGACCTGTTCGATCCGCGCAGCGAATTCGATGCCGGCCATATCCGCCTCGCCCGCGACTGCGACCTGATCGTGGTGGCGCCCGCCACCGCCGACCTGATGGCGAAAATGGCCAATGGCCATGCCGACGATCTCGCCACCGCCATCCTGCTCGCCACCGATCGCCCGATCCTGCTGGCGCCGGCGATGAATCCGCTGATGTGGAACAACGCCGCCACCCGGCGCAACGTGGCGCAACTGGTCCGCGACGGCGTGACGCTGATCGGCCCCAATGCCGGCGAGATGGCGGAGGCCGGCGAAGCCGGCGTCGGCCGCATGGCGGAGCCGCTGCAGATCGCCGCCGCGGCGCTGGAGACGCTGCGCCCGCCGCGGCCGATGCCGCTCAAAGGCAAGCATGTGCTGGTGACCGCGGGCCCCACCCACGAGCCGATCGATCCGGTGCGTTACATCGCCAACCGCTCCTCCGGCAAACAGGGCTTTGCGATTGCCGCGGCCGCCGCGGCGGCCGGTGCAACCGTCACCCTGGTCTCGGGCCCGGTGAACCTGCCCGATCCCGCCGGCGTCACCGTGGCGCGGGTGGAATCCGCGCGCGACATGCTGGCGCGGGTCGAGGCGACTTTGCCTGTCGACATCGCGATCTTTGCCGCCGCCGTCGCGGACTGGCGCGTCGCCAATGCCGGCGAGCAGAAGATCAAGAAAACCGCGGGCGGCCTGCCGTCGCTGACCTTTGCGGAAAACCCCGACATCCTGGCCACCATTTCAAAGCTCCGGGACAATCGCCCGGGGCTTGTGATCGGCTTTGCCGCCGAGACCGAACACCTGCTCGACAACGCCCGCGCCAAGCTCAAGCGCAAGGGCTGCGACTGGCTGGTCGCCAACGACGTGTCGCCCGCCGGTGGCGTGATGGGCGGCGACCGCAACACCATCCATCTGCTGAGGCGCGACACCGTCGAAACCGGCGCGGTCGAGACCTGGCCGGTGATGACCAAAAACGAAGTCGCCGTTGCGCTGGTCGAGCGCATCGCAAAATGTGTTGGAGAGACCCCGTAATGACATCGCCGATCACCGTGGAAGTGCTGCAACTGCCGCACGGCCAGGATCTGCCGCTGCCCGCCTACCAGACCGCACACGCCGCCGGGATGGATCTGCAGGCCGCTGTTCCCGACGATGCGCCGGTGACGCTGGCGCCGGGGCAGCGCGCGTTGATTCCCACCGGCCTCGCCATTGCGCTACCGCCCGGTTTTGAAGCGCAGGTGCGGCCGCGTTCGGGCCTCGCCGTCAAGCATGGCATCACCGTGCTGAATTCGCCGGGCACGATTGATGCCGACTACCGCGGCGAGATCGGCGTGCCGCTGATCAACCACGGCGATGCGCCGTTTGTGATTCGCCGTGGCGAACGCATTGCGCAAATGATCGTCGCACCGGTGGTGCAGGCCACACTGACCAGGGTCGCCGCACTCTCCACCACCGAGCGCGGCAGCGGCGGGTTCGGCTCCACCGGCCGGTAGCCGCGAATGACGCAACCCGTTCGCGCGGCTGTGCTGGATGATCTCGCCGCGAGAATCATCGCGCGCGGCGCGGCAACGCCGATTCGTGTCGCCATCGATGGCCGCACCGCCTCCGGCAAGACCACGCTCGCGGACGAGCTCGCCGCGGCGATCCGGCGCGGGAACCGCGTGGTGATTCGCACCTCGATCGATGGTTTCCACCGCCCGAAGGCGGAACGTTATGCACGCGGGCGGTTTTCCGCGGAGGGCTACTATCACGACGCGCGCGATCTCTCCGCTGTCATGGCGCTTCTGCTCGCGCCGCTGGGGCCCGGCGGCGATCGGCAGTATCGCACGGCGTCATTCGACCTGGAGAACGACCACCCGGTCGCGCAAGAGCCGCAATCGGCCCCAGCCGATGCCATCCTGATTGTCGACGGCACATTCCTGCAGCGACCGGAGCTGCGCGACGGCTGGGACCTGGCGATCTTTGTCGCCACCTCCGAGCAGACGTCCGAACAGCGGGGCATCAATCGCGATGCCGATCGGCTGGGCGGCATCGCGGCGGCGCGCCGGCTTTATGCGGACAGGTATAAGCCTGCCTTCGTCCTGTACGAGCAGCTCTGCAAACCGGCCGAGGTGGCGGATGTGATTCTGAACAACGATGATCTCAACCGGCCCGTGATGCGGATCCGCCCGGACGGACGCCTGTCGGCCCGCGCAGACGCGCTCCCGCGGAGGTCATAGGTTCCAGCGCCATTCGCAACATGTAGTGGTGCTGGGTCACGAGTAGCCACATGCTGCGCCGGCTCGATTTGCGCCGGCACTCAATTTCAGCGGCTCCGACCACGTTCACGATCTGGACTCTTACCGGCCGAGTCCGCTTGAGGATATTGTGAAACGATTCGCGAACGGCGGAGCGGACGCTGCGCGGATAAACTTGCGGACTTCGCCGCGCGAACCACGCGCGGCCGTGTGGAATTCGACGCTGCATCACGGACAATCGGTCGCCCGCCTTCGACCGACGACCATGATTGCGGCAGGGGCAGATCATGTCGGGCGTGGTCAGGGCGATACGTCGGACCTTGATGTCGGGCACCGCACTCGTGCGGGGCGGCCGCGCGGCTGTGCTCGCAGCCGGGTCTTTCGCTGCCATGTCGCTTGCGCCGATCACGCCGGCCCTGGCCGACGGCACCGCAGCGCGCACCCTGGAAGGCATCTTCAATCTCGGCGAGCAGGAAATCGCGGCGCTGTCCTCGGCGGCGGGCATCCTCGGCTTCTCCGTGGTCGCGACCATCCTGCTGATGCGCACGCGGCTGCGCGCCAGCCGGGTCGAAACCATGCTGCGGGCGGATGTGCGGGGGCTGCAGGCCGAGACCGACAGCCTGCGCGCGCTGCTGTTCACCGAACCGCAGGTGCTGATCTCCTGGCCGGCGGCGGGAACCCGCCCCGACATCAGCGGCGATCTCGCTCTGCTGCTGCCGCAGGCGGCGCAGCAGTCGCCGCAGCGAATCCTCGCGTTCGGCACCTGGCTGCCGCCGGAACAGGCGCTGGCCATGGATCACGCCGTCGATGCGCTGCGCGCCGACGGCACGAGTTTCGCGCTGAACCTGATGACATCGACCGGACGGGCGATCGAAGCGATCGGACGTGCGATCGGCGGCCAAGCCATCGTCCGGCTGCGGGAACTGAGCGGCGTGCGCCGTGACCTCGCCGAGATGACCCGGCGTTATCGCGACCTGCAGGAGGAAAGCGGAACCCTGCGCGCGTTCGCCGCGGCGCTGCCGTGGCCGATGTGGGCGCGCCGCGCCGACGGCACGCTGACATTCGCCAACGCCGCCTATGCCACCGCGACCGAAGCCGCCGACGTCGGCGACGCGATGGCGCGCAATCTCGAACTGCTCGACAGCGGCGACCGGCAGGACATGGTCCGCGCGCTCACCGACACCGCAAGCTTCAGCGCACGGCGGCCGGTCGTGATCGGCGGCCAGCGGCGGATGTTCGACGTGCGCGCGCTCAAGGTGACCGGCGGCAGCGCCGCCATCGCGATCGATGCCGGCGAGGTGGCGGCCCTGACCGATGCGCTGGCCCGGATGGCGGAGGCGCATCGGCGCACCCTCGACCAGCTGTCGTCCGGGGTGGCGGTGTTCGACGGCCAGCGCCGGCTCGCCTTCTACAATGATTCCTACCGGCGGCTGTGGGACCTCGACCAGGGCTTCCTCGACGGCCATCCCGACGATTCCAGCGTGCTCGACCGGCTGCGCGTCACCCGCAAGATTCCCGAGCCGCCGAACTTCCGCGAGTGGAAGACCAAGCTGCACGAGGCCTATCGCGCGGTGGAGACCGCCAAGGACGTCTGGTACCTGCCCGACGGCCGCGTGCTCAGCGTCGTGACCACGCCCAATCCCGAGGGCGGCGTCACCTACCTGTTCGACGACGTCACCGAGCGGCTGCAACTGGAGCGGCAGTTCGACGGCCTGATCCGCGTGCAGCGCGAGACGCTCGACAACCTTGCCGAGGCGGTGGCGGTGTTCGGCAGCAACGGCCGCGCCCAGCTGTTCAATCCGTCCTTCGCCAAGATGTGGAAGCTGTCGTCCGAAGCCATGGACGAGCATCCCCACATCGAGACGGTGGAGGGCTGGTGCAGGCCGCTGTATGACGACGAAGCCACCTGGCGCACCATCCGCGATGCCATCACCGGGATCGAGAACCGCAAGCCGGTGCCGCTCAAGATCGAGCGCAAGGACGGCAGCGTGCTCGACTGCATGACGATGCCGCTGCCCGACGGCGCCACCATGCTGACGTTCCAGGACGTCACCGACACCGTGAACGTGGAGCGCGCGCTGCGCGAGCGCAACGAGGCGCTGGAGACGGCCGACCAGATGAAGGTCGATTTCGTCCACCACGTCTCCTACGAACTGCGCTCGCCGCTGACCACCATCATCGGCTTCGCGCATTTCCTCAGCGATCCGGCCACCGGCCCGCTGACCGTGAAGCAGGACGAATATCTCGGCTACATCACCACCTCGACCAACGCGCTGCTGGCGATCATCAACAACATCCTGGATCTCGCCACCATCGACGCCGGCGCCATGACCCTCAATCTCGGCTCGGTCGACATCCGCAGCGCCATCGAGGCCGCCGCCGAAGGCATCCAGGACCGGCTGGCGCGCGACCACATCAAGCTCACCATCGACGCCGATCCCGATATCGGCGCGTTCGTCGCCGACGAGCGGCGCATCGTGCAGGTGCTGTACAATCTGCTGGCCAATGCCGTCGGATTCTCGCCACAGGATGGTGTCATCACCATCAGCGCACGGCGCTCCAGCGAAACCGTGTCGTTCACCGTCAGCGATTCCGGCCCCGGCATCCCGGCCGACGTCAAGGACAAGGTGTTCGACTGGTTCGAGAGCCACACCAACGGCTCGCGCCATCGCGGCGCCGGCCTCGGGCTGTCGCTGGTGCGCTCGTTCGTCGAACTGCATGGTGGCAAGGTGAAGGTCGATTCAGTGGTCGGAAAGGGCACGTCAGTGACCTGCGATTTCCCTTTTGACCAGGCTGCGCATCGCACCGCAGCCGAATGACCGCATCAACAACATTCTCGCTCGCGCTGGCCAATGAAGCGGCCACCGCGCACCTGATGGCCGATCTGGCGCTGCTGATCGGACCGGGCGACGTCATCACGCTGACCGGCGACCTCGGCGCCGGCAAGACCGCCGCCGCCCGCGCGCTGATCCGGTATCTCGCCGCCGACGACGGGTTGGAGGTGCCGAGCCCGACCTTCACGCTGGCGCAAAGCTACGATCTCGCCCCGTTCCCGGTGCTGCACGCCGACCTCTACCGCGTCAATCATCCCGACGAGCTCGAGGAAATCGGACTGGTTCCGCTGCCAGACGGCGTGGTGGCGCTGATCGAGTGGCCGGACCGCGCCGGCAATCTGCTGCCGGCGGATCGCATCGACATCACGCTGAGCCATCGCCCGGCGCTCGGCTCAAACGCCCGCGCCGCCGAGATCACCGGCCACGGCGCCGCCGCCGCGCAGGTGGCGCGGCTGGAAAGCCTGCGCCAATTCCTCGATCTCTCAGGCTTCATGACCGCGCAGCGCGTGCGGATGCCCGGCGATGCCTCGACCCGAAGTTATGCGCGCCTGCTGCTGGATGACGGCAGCCGCATCCTGATGAATTCGCCGCGGCGCCCCGACGGCGCGGCGATCTATGACGGCAAGTCCTACAGCGCCGCCGTGCATCTCGCCGAAGACGTCAAGCCGTTTGTCGCCATCGCCAACGGCCTGCGCGCCCACGGCATCTCGGCGCCGGCGATCCATCACGCCGACCTCGACG
The DNA here is from genome assembly GCA_041424235.1 of Hyphomicrobiales bacterium. Lineage (GTDB taxonomy): Bacteria > Pseudomonadota > Alphaproteobacteria > Rhizobiales > Xanthobacteraceae > Bradyrhizobium_A. The sequence continues at coordinate 36,348 of JBGMOD010000135.1, read as the reverse complement.
CGGGCTTTCTCATCACCGAGGATTTCGGCACCGCGAGTTTTGTCGACGGCACGCCGCCGGCCCCGATGCCTGAGCGGTATCACGCCGCCGCCGACCTGCTGGCGAAGCTGCATCACGACACGCTGCCGGAGACGCTGCCGCTGGCGCCGCAGCTCGATTATGCGATTCCGGCCTTCGACACCGACGCCATGCTGATCGAGATCGGCCTGATGCTGGAGTGGTATCTGCCGGACCGCGACGTGCAGCTCGGCGCACCGCTGCGCGCCGCCTTCGTCGCGATGTGGCGCGAGCTGCTGGCGCGGCCGGTGCTGGCGCGCCGGACCTGGATGCTGCGCGACTACCATTCGCCCAATTTGATCTGGCTCGACGACCACGAGGACATCGCCAGGGTCGGCGTGATCGATTTCCAGGACACCGTGCTGGGACCGCCGGCCTACGACCTGGTGTCGCTGGCGCAGGACGCACGGATCGACGTTCCCGACACGCTCGAAATCGCGCTGCTGAGCCGTTATGCGAAAGCCCGGCGCGAGGCCGACCCCGCGTTCGACGCGGCTGCCTTTGTCGAGAGCTATGCGATCATGTCGGCGCAGCGCAACACCCGCCTGCTCGGCACCTTTGCCCGGCTGAACCGCCGTGACGGCAAGCCGCAGTATCTCAAGCACCAGCCCCGGATCTGGACCTACCTCAACCGCTCGCTGGCCCACCCGGCGCTGGCCGACCTGGGCGCCTGGTACGAGGCCCACGTCCCCCCGCCGCAGGGGTGACGGCCGCAGGAGATTCACGCATCGCGATTTGAGGTTGCTGAGATCGCGACGCCGTTCTGCGCGTGTGCTCCCTCCCCTACAACGGGCTATCGAATTCACACATCTCCGCCCTCGGTCGATTGTCGATATCTCGCCGCGCAATGAACTGTTCCCTCCCCCCTTGTGGGGGAGGGTTAGGGAGGGGGGTGGCGGCATCGCAGCACGTCTGATCGGATATCGTTGCATCACATCACGATGTCAGAATGCTGGGTACCCCCCTCCCCGGCCCTCCCCCACAAGGGGGGAGGGAGCCGAAAGTCATCACCTCGGCATCAAGCGGCAGCAAGTCGAGATGTGTGAATCAGATATCGCGGAAGGGGAGCGGCATGAGTCCCCCTGGCCGCCGGCCGCAGGCATTTACCGGCTGTTTACCATCCATTAGCCACTGGCGACCTACTGTTGGACAGTTGGCTTGAGAGCCCAGTTGTCCGACGGGAGCGACAATGATGGCAGAGCGCCGCAGTGGCGAGCGAGTGAGTTTCGAGCGCGGCTTTTCCGCGCACATGATGGGTATCGACGGCACCTGGCGCCGCAACTGCATCATGGAAGACGTGTCCGAGACCGGCGCCAAGCTGACGGTCGAGGGCTCGGTCGAAGGTTTGAACCTGAAGGAATTTTTCCTGCTGCTGTCGTCGACCGGACTGGCCTACCGGCGCTGCGAGCTGTCGTGGGTCAATGGCGACCAGATCGGTGTCACGTTTCTGAAGCAAGTGGACAAGAAGAAGCGTAGCGGCCGCCGCACCCAATCTGTTGACGGCTGATTGTGTTGCGGCCCCCGCGTCGCAACTCCGTCACGTTCAATATTTACTGCTGGCTAAGTTGCGAATCACCTGCAGCCGCGTCCCGCCGGGACGCTGGGCGCGGCCATATTCGATGATAATATCCCAAAGCCATTGAGCTGATTGACCGCCGAGATAGATCCAAGATGCCCGTAACCCCCACCACAGCCATGGTCCTCGCCGCCGGTCTCGGCGTGCGGATGCGACCTCTGACGGACCGCATGCCGAAACCGCTGGTGCCCGTCGCCGGCAAGCCGCTGCTCGACCACGTGCTCGACAAGCTCGCCGATGCCGGCGTCGACACCGCCGTGGTCAATGTTCATTATCTGCCGGACCAGATCATCGACCATGTCGCCGGGCGCAAGCACCCACATGTGGTGATCTCAGACGAACGTGATGTGATCCTCGGCACCGGTGGCGCCGTGGTGAAGGCGCTGCCGCGGCTCGGCACCAAACCGTTCTTCCATCTCAACGCCGACACCATGTGGATCGACGGCGTGCGCCCCAATCTCACCCGGCTCGCCGAAGCGTTCGACCCCGCGCGCATGGACATCCTGCTCTTGCTGGCGCCGACCGCGAGCAGCATCGGTTATGACGGCAGCGGCGACTACGCGATGGCGCCGGACGGCGCGCTGCGCAAGCGCAAGGAGCATCAGGTGGTGCCGTTCGTCTATGCCGGCGTCGCCATCCTGTCGCCGGCGCTGTTCGCCGACGCGCCGACGGGCGAGTTCTCGCTGACAAAAATCTTCGATCAGGCCAACGAGGCCGAGCGGCTGTTCGGCCTGCGTCTCGACGGCACCTGGATGCATGTCGGCACACCCGATGCGGTGGAAGCCGCTGATGAAGCGTTTCTCGCCAGCGTGGCGTGAGGCAGCCGCGCCGAGTGAGCGGCGCTTGCTTGCTTCTCCCTCGCTCCGCTTGCGACTGTCGTATTCGCACGTGTCTCCACTCGGCAAAGGCTAGTTCCCTCCCCCCTTGTGGGGGAGGGTTAGGGAGGGGGGTGGCGACAATCCGCAGCGCGGCAGATCGGATGCCGTTACGCCACAATGTCAGAATGCGGGGGCACCCCCCTCCCCAGCCCTCCCCCACAAGGGGGGAGGGAGCCGCACAAACGTCGGCCCAATATGGACAATCTCTGATCGAGATGTGTGCATCCGACAGCCGCAAGCGGGGCGAGGTGAAACAAGCACTCCCGCCCGTTTAACCAAACCCTACCTCGGCTGGCTGTTCAGCAGTGCCCGTTTCGCAACGGCAACGGCCTGCATCCCCTTGTAGGCGGGGGCGCTTGGCGGCGTCATGGACAGCGCTTTCTCGAAATCCGGCACGGCGTGAGCGAGGTCGGGTTTGTCGTTATAGGCCATGCCGCGCAGAAAGTAGGCGTTCGCAAAATCCGGACGCAGCGAGATCGCCGTGGTCTGGTCGGCGATCGCATGATCGTAATCGTGCAGGCCATAATAGGCGACACCGCGATTGCTGTAGGTGACGGCATTGTTCGGATTGGCGGCCACGGCCTGGGTCAGATCCGCCAGCGCCTTGGGAAAGTCCTCCAGCGCATTGTAGGCATCGCCGCGATCATTGAGGGCTCTGGCATTCGATGGATTGAGCGCAAGCGCCTTGGTGTAGTCGCCGATCGCGGCGGCAAGATCCCGCTTCTTCTCGAACAGCCCGCCGCGTTCGATATAAAGATTCTGATAGGCCTGCGAGAGCTGGCCTGCCAGGTCCGGCTTGAGCGAGACGGCTTTGTCGAAATCCGCCAGCGCCATGTCGTAATTGTTGTTGCGCAAATATCCGTTGCCGCGCCCGGCATAGGCTTCCGCATAATCCGGCTTGAGCGCGATCGCCTTGCTCATATAGGCGATCCGGGCATTGTGATCGCCGTTGCGGTCCGCGAGCGTCCCGAGAACGACGTAGGCATCGGGATAATCGTTCGGCCGCAGCTCGACCGCCTTGCCGGCGTCGGCGACCGCCCTGTCGTAATCACCCTTGGAGAACAGTGCGGTGGCGCGGCCGTTGTAGGCGAAGGCCGCGTTCGGATCGAGCGCAATGGCCTTGCCGAACTCTTCGATCGCCGGATCGAATGCGCCGGTGTTCACATCGGCATATCCCAACACGCCGTGAGCCAGACTGCGGTCGCCAACACTGGCTTTGCCGTCCTGGATGACACGACGACACGCTGCGATCTCGGCGTCGGTTTCCCCGCCGTTCAGGCAGATGGTCACGTCCGCATTCGCCGGCGCCGGGGCTTGAGGTCATCCGCCAGCGCGACCGATGCAAGGCCGCACGCAAACGGAATGGCGAGCATCAGGCATCGCTTCGGCATAGGTGGACCACTCCCAAATCTCGGCGCGCGCGCGAGTTAAACGCGATGTCGCGCGGTTTGGTCAAGCGTAGCCGATTGCTGTCGCGAACGTCGACATGGTCTTTTGCGGTGCTCGGAGCAAGCTCGATATTCTTGTTGGAACCGATCTGCTCGAAGGTGATGATCTTTTCACGAAACATCGTCTGCGTGAGGCTTAGAACGCCCGCACCAGCCCCTCGTACAACGCCGCATACTGCTTTGCCGGCCGTTCCCAGCTGACATCGCTGGCCATGGCGCTGCGTTGCAGCCGGCGCCACAAGCTCTGATCCTGCCAGGCGCGCATCACGCGCTCCAGGGTGTGGCGCAGTGCGTCCACGGTGACCGGCGCGAACTGGAAGCCGGTGGCGGCGTCGGCGGCGAGCGCGGCTTCGTTGGCGTCGATCACGGTGTCGGCCAGGCCGCCGACGCGCGAGACCACCGGCAGGGTGCCGTAACGCAGCGCGGCGAGTTGGGTCAGCCCGCAGGGTTCGAATCGCGACGGCACCAGCAGCGCATCGCAACCGCCCTGGATCAGATGCGCCAGCGCTTCGTCATAACCGATGCGCGCCGCGACCATGCCGGGATACGTGGCGGCGGCCTGCGAGAAAGCGGCTTCGAGACTGCGATCGCCGGTGCCGAGCACGACAAGCTGCGCGCCGCCGGCGACGAGTTCCGGGATCAGCGCCGCGATCAGATCCATGCCCTTCTGATCGGTGAGGCGGCTGATGATGCCGAACAGCGGGCCGGCCGCATCACGCTCCAGCGCGAAGGCGGTGCGCAGCGCGGTCTTGCTCGCCGCTTTCGCCGCGATCCGCGCCGCGTCATAGGGCGCCGGCAGTTGCGGATCGGCGGCCGGATTCCACACCTGCGTGTCGATGCCGTTGCAGATGCCCGAGAGCACCGAGGATCGCGCCCGCAACAGGCCATCGAGGCCCATGCCGCCCTCGGGGGTCATGATCTCGGCCGCATAGGTCGGCGACACCGTGGTGATGGCATCGGCGAAATGCAGCCCGGCTTTCAGGAAGCCGACCTGGCTGTAATATTCCACGCCCTCCATCGCCATCATGCGGCCGGGCAATCCCAGCGCGCCGAAGATCGCCGCCGGAAACAGGCCCTGGAAGGCGAGGTTGTGGATGGTGACCACGGTGCGCACCGCCGTCTCGCCGTCCGCGCGCAGATACGCGGGCGCAAGACCCGCCTGCCAGTCGTGCGCGTGGACGATATCAGGCTTGAAATCCGGCAGCAGTCCGCGGCCGATCGCGGCTGCGATCCGTGCGAGGCCCGCAAAGCGCCGCCAGTTGTCCGCGCGATCGCGGCCTGACGCGTCGAGATAGGGATTGCCGCCCTGGCCGTACAGATGCGGCGCATCGACCACCAGCAGATCGAGCCCCGCGGCCTCGGCCCGCAGCACGCACGCCTCGGCGCCGAACAGATCGCTTTCGCGATGGAGCATCTCGGCCTTGCCGATCTTCTCCAGCACCGCCGGGTAGCCGGGAAGCAGCGAACGCACGGCGACCCCTTCGCGCGCCAGCGCCAGCGGCAGCGCGCCGGCGACATCGGCGAGGCCGCCGGTCTTCACCAGCGGATAGATTTCGGACGCGACGGAGAGAATTTTCATGGATCGAGTGTAGCCGATGAGAGGGATTTCGGAACCACCAGGCTGGAGCGGATGACTCTGCGCTGAATCAACTCCGTCATCCTGAGGTGCGAGCCTTGCGGTGCACTTGCACCGCTGGGCGAGCCTCGAAGGGCGACGGCCCGAGAGTCAGCGGCCGTCATCCTTCGAGGGCCATTCTGCGAATGGCCACCTCAGGATGACGGATGACACCATATCTCATCTCGCTCCAGATCGTCCCGCTCCGCATCAACGATTGGTCAGGCGGTCGAGCATCGGCTGGGTGATGAGGCAGACGCCCTTGTCGGTGCGACGGAAACGCTCCGCGTCCGCAATCGGATCTTCGCCCACCACCAGGCGATCGGGAATCCGGACCCCTCGATCGATGATGGCGTTGACCAGGCGGGCGCCGCGCCCGACCCGCACATCGGGCAGCACCACCGTGTTCTCGACACGCGCGCCGCCATCGAGCCGCACACCGGTGAACAGCAGCGAACGCTTGACGCTGCCGCCGGACACGATGCAGCCGCCGCCGACCAGCGAGTCCTCCGCAACCCCGGTGTTGCCATTGCCGTCGCCGACGAACTTCGCCGGCGGCGTCACCTCGGCAAAGGTCCAGATCGGCCAGTTGCGATCGTAGAGATCGAGCGAGGGCAGCGGATCGGTCAGGTCGATATTGGCCTGCCAGTAGGAATCGAGCGTGCCGACATCGCGCCAGTAGGCTTCGCCATCCGGGCTGCTGCGGACGCAGGAATCCGAGAAGCGGTGCGCCACGGCGTTGCCCTGCCGCACCAGGAACGGAATGATGTCCTTGCCGAAATCGCGGCTCGATCCGGTGTGGGCGGCATCGCGGCGCAGCTGGTCAAACAGGAACTCGGTCTCGAACACATAGATGCCCATGCTGGCAAGCGACATGTCGGGATTGTCCGGCATGCCGGGCGGATCCTCCGGCTTTTCCAGGAAAGAGACGATCTTGTCGGTCTCGTCGATCGCCATCACCCCGAAGGCGGTGGCTTCCGCGCGCGGCACTTCGATGCAGCCCACGGTGACATCGGCGCCGGACTGCACGTGCTGCTGCAGCATCAGCTCGTAGTCCATCTTGTAGACATGGTCGCCGGCGAGGATGACCACGTACTTCGGACGATGGCTCTTGATGATGTCGATGTTCTGGTACACGGCATCTGCCGTGCCGGCATACCACATGGAATCATCCATGCGCTGGCTTGCCGGCAGGATGTCGAAACTCTCGTTGCGCTCCGGCCGCAGGAAATTCCAGCCGCGCTGCATGTGGCGAATGAGACTGTGCGCCTTGTACTGGGTTGCCACCGCGATCCGGCGGATGCCCGAATTCAGCGCATTGGAAATGGCGAAATCGATGATCCGGGATTTGCAGCCGAAGAACACCGCGGGCTTGGCGCGCTTGTCGGTGAGTTCCAAAAGGCGGCTGCCGCGGCCGCCGGCGAGCACATAAGCCATCGCGTGGCGTGCGACCGGTGCCGAATGGGTGTGGGGGCTCGCCATGCGCAGTCTCCTCGTCGGACGCCAGCAGATCCGCGGCGCCATCCGTCCACGACCGGCAGGCTCGCCGTTTCGACAGAATGTGTCAACGAGAACGCTGTTCCCCACGGCCCGTTCCGGGCCGCCGAACCGCGCAACGATCGCACGACGGATTCTGCCATCGCCACGCCGCCAAAACATGCTTTAAGGCATGCGATGATGGCGCTGATCCCGAATCAGGATCAAGCGCGGCTCTGGATTTGGCATGCACGTCTTCAATGTTCCCTCGTCGGTTCCATTTCTGCCGACCGTGATCGCGGCGCTGGTCGACGGCCGGCTGATCGACGGTTTCGAGGCGCGCCGGCAGCCGGAGCGTCTTGCCGACGTCACACTGTACCTGCCGACGCGGCGCGCCGGCCGCATGGCGCGCGAGGTGTTTCTCGACGTGCTGCAGACCGACGCGGTGGTGCTGCCGCGCATCCTGCCGCTCGGCGACATCGACGAGGACGAACTCGCCTTCGCGCAGGCCGCCGCACAAGACCCGGCCGCGACACTCGACCTGCCGCCAGCGCTCGGCGGCCTCGACCGCCGGCTGGTGCTGTCGCAACTGATCGCGGCCTGGGCCAAGACGACAACACCGGCGAACCCGGCGGAAGCGCCGCTGGTGATCGGCGGCCCGGCCTCGACACTGGCGCTGGCCGACGACCTCGCCCGGCTGATGGACGACATGACCACGCGCGAGGTGCCCTGGGAGGCGCTGGCCGGGCTGGTGCCGGACACGCTCGACATCTACTGGCAGCAGACCCTGAAATTCCTGCGCATCGCCGCCGACGCCTGGCCGAATTATCTGCGGGAGCGCGAGAAGATCGAGCCGGCACAGCGGCGCGATCGCCTGATCGAGGCGGAGGCCGCGCGGCTGGCGGCGCGCCCGACGGGGCCGGTGATCGCCGCCGGATCCACCGGCTCGATGCCGGCGACGGCCAAGTTTTTGAACGTCATCGCGCGGCTGCCGCATGGCGCGGTGGTGCTGCCCGGCCTCGACACCGATCTGGATGCTCATGCCTGGGGCCTAATCGGCGGCATCGAGAAAACCGCACGCTCCGAAGGCACGCTCCCCGCGCCAGGGCACCCGCAGTTCGCGCTGCAGGCGCTGCTGACGCGCTTTGGCATCAACCGTGACGAGGTGACGCCGCTGGCCGCGCATGCGCCGCATGGCCGCGAGACGCTGGCCTCCGAAGCATTGCGGCCGGCCAACGCCACCGCGCAATGGCATCAGCGGCTCACCGATCCGGTGATCGCACAACGCATCGCCGACGGCATGGCCGATCTTGCCATCGTGGAGGCGCCGACCTCGGACATGGAAGCGCTCGCCATCGCGGTGGCGATGCGCGAAGCCTACGAGCACACCAGCAAGACCGTGGCGCTGGTGACGCCGGACCGGGCGCTGGCCCGCCGGGTGATGGCCTCGCTGGAGCGGTGGACGCTGGAATTCGACGATTCCGGCGGCGACGCGCTGATGGACACCTCCGCCGGCCTGTTCGCGCGGCTGACCGCGGCCGTCGCCGCGGACAATCTGGCCCCCGCGACGCTGCTGGCGCTGCTGAAACATCCGTTGTTCCGGCTGGGGCTTCCCGCCGGTGCGATCGCATCCGCCGTTGCCACGCTTGAACTGGCGCTGCTGCGTGGCACCCGCCCGCAGGCCGGCAGCGCCGGACTGCGCCGCGACTTCGGTGTGTTTCGCGGCGAACTGGCCAAGCTCGCGCGCGGCGAGCCGTCGCTGCTGCATCGCTCCGAACCGCGGGCCCGGCTCGATGCCGAAACGCTCGCCGCCGTCGACGACCTGATCGCGCGGCTGCAAGCGGCGCTGGCGCCGCTTGAACAGCTCGCCACCGGCAAGGCCCATGATCTGACTGACATCGTGACGCGTCATCGCAATGCGATTGCGCAGCTCTCGTCCGATGCCGGTGGTGTCGCGCTGGCGTTTGAAAACCATGACGGGCAGGCGCTGACACAGGCGTTCGACGAACTGCCCGCCGACGGCGGCCCCAGCGGCGTGGCGCTGAGCCTTGCGGATTATCCCGACGTGTTCCAGACCGCGTTCGGCGATCGCATCGTGCGGCGGCCGCTGGTCGCGAACGCGCGGCTGCGGATCTACGGCCCGCTGGAAGCGCGCCTCACCACCAATGACCGCGTGATTCTCGGCGGGCTCGTCGAAGGCATCTGGCCGCCGGACCCGCGCATCGATCCCTGGCTGAACCGGCCGATGCGGCATCAGCTCGGCCTCGATTTGCCGGAGCGGCGCATCGGCCTCTCCGCCCACGATTTCGCGCAATTGCTCGGCGCCAAGGAGATCATTCTCACCCATGCCGCCAAGATCGGCGGCGCGCCGGCGGTCGCTTCGCGGTTCCTGCACCGGCTGGAAGCGGTGGCGGGCGAGACGCGCTGGATCGCGGCCAAGGCGAAGGGCGCGGATTATCTCACCTGGGCGGCGGCGCTGGACCGGCCCGATGTGGTCAAGCCGATCGGCCAGCCGCAACCGAAGCCGCCGCGCGCAACCCGGCCGCTGAAAATGTCGGTCACCGAAATCGAGGACTGGCTGCGCGACCCCTACACGATTTACGCGCGGCGCATCCTGGCCCTGCAGAAGCTCGATCCCGTCGACATGCCGCTGTCGGCGGCCGATCGCGGCTCGGCGATCCACGGCGCCGTCGGCGAATTCACCCAGACTTATCGCGACCACCTGCCGGACGATCCGGTGCGCGCGTTGCGCGTCATGGGCGAAAAGGCCTTCGCGCCGCTGATGGACCGCCCGGAGGCGCGCGCGCTGTGGTGGCCGCGCTTCCAGCGCATCGCGACCTGGTTCGCCAACTGGGAAACCGAGCGGCGCACCCTGATCAGCGACGTCATCGCCGAGATCCGCGGCGTGATCCAGATTCCACTCGGCAAGGGCCGCACCTTCGAACTCTCCGCACGGGCCGACCGCATCGACCGCCGCATCGACGGCGACTACGCCATCCTCGACTACAAGACCGGCGCGCCGCCGACCGGCAAGCAGGTGCGGATGGGATTGTCACCGCAGCTCACACTGGAAGCCGCGATCCTGCGCGAAGGCGGTTTCGACGGCATCGCCGCCGGCGCCTCCGTCGGCGAACTGCTGTACGTCCGGCTCAGCGGCAACACGCCGCCCGGCAAGGCCGATCCGCTGGAGCTGACCCGCGACAGGCGCAGCGAACCGCCGATCTCGCCCGACGAAGGCGCGATCGACGCCCGCACCAAGCTGGAGGCGCTGATCCGCGCCTTCGAGAACGAGGACCAGGCCTACACATCACTGAGCCTGTCGATGTGGGCCAATCGTTACGGCGACTATGACGACCTGGCGCGGATCAAGGAATGGTCGGCCGCGGGCGACGGCGGAGAAGAGCTATGAGCGCCACGCCCCGCAGCATTCCGCTGGACGCCCGCGACAAACAGACCCGCGCATCCAACCCGGCCGCCTCGGTGTTCGTGTCGGCCAATGCCGGCTCGGGCAAGACCCACGTGCTGGTGCAGCGGGTGATCCGCCTGCTGCTCGCCGATGTGGCGCCGGAAAAGATCCTCTGCATCACCTTCACCAAGGCCGCCGCCGCCAACATGTCGGAGCGGGTGTTCGAGACGCTGGGGCACTGGATCACGCTGGACGACACCGCGCTCGACGCAGCGATCACCGAGGCCGGCGCACACACCAGCCCGGCAATGCGACGCCGCGCCCGCGAACTGTTCGCCTGCGCGCTGGAGACGCCGGGCGGGCTGAAGGTGCAGACCATCCACGCACTGTGCACGCGGCTGCTGCAGCAATTCCCGTTCGAGGCGAACGTGCCGGCGCGCTTCAGCGTGCTCGACGATCGCGACCAGAACGATTTGATGGAGCGCGCCAGCCTCAAGGTGCTGCTCGATGCCGCGGCAAATCCCGACAGCCTCGCCGGCCGCGCGCTCGCCACCGCCATGACCAGCGCCGCCGACGTCACCTTCCGCGACGTGGTGCGCGAGGCGGTGCTCAGCCGCGATCATTTCCAGGCCTGGACCCACGCCGCCGGCACCCTCGATGTCGCGATGGCGCAACTGCTCGAGGCGTTGCAGCTGACGCCCGCCGAGACCATGGCGCAGGTCATCAGCGACATCGTCGACGGCCCGCATCTGCCGCGGGATGACTGGGCGGCTGTCGCGGCACAGTTCGCGCAAGGCTCCAAGTCCGATCAGGACCAGGCCGATCGCCTGCGGCAGGCGTTGTCGCTGTCGGGCGCCGAACAGGCCGACGCTTATCTCGCCGTCTATTTCACCGGCACGGGCGACCTGCGCAAATCGATCCTGACCAAATCGCTCGCCAGGGACAATCCGGGCCTCGCAGCATCGCTGGAGCGGGAAGCGCCGCGGGTGCAGGCGCTGGTGCAGAAGCGCCGCGCCATCGCCATTCGCGACCGCACCCAGGCGGTGCTGGTGATCGCCACCGCCGCGGCGGCGAATTATCGCCGCGAAAAGGAAGAGCGCGGCCTGCTCGACTATGACGACCTGATCGACAAGACCCTGACCATGCTCGACCGCACATCGTCGAGCTGGGTGCATTTCAAGCTCGACCAGGGCGTCGACCACGTGCTGATCGACGAGGCGCAGGACACCAGCCCGCGGCAGTGGGACATCGTCGAACATATTGCGTCCGAATTCACCAGCGGCGCCGGCGCGCGCGGCACCGTGACACGCACGGTGTTTGCGGTGGGCGACGAGAAACAGTCGATCTTTTCGTTCCAGGGCGCGGCCCCGCGCGAGTTCGATCTGCGGCGCGGCCGTTTCCGCGCGCGCTTCGAGGCGGCGGCGCTGAAGTTCGAACCGATCTCCTTCACCTACTCGTTCCGCTCCGGCCACGGCGTGCTGGACGCGGTGCAGAGCACGTTCCAGGCGCCCGAGATCTACAGGAGCATCACCTCCGACCGCGACGGCATGCCGCCGCACATGGCGCTGGACGACGCCGCGCCTGCGGCCATCGAGCTGTGGGAGCTGCAGGAGCCGGCGGATCGCGAAGACATCGAAGGCTGGCAGGCGCCGTTCAACGCGGTGCTGGAAACCGATCCCGAGGTGCTGCTGGCGCAGCGCATCCGCGACCGCATCAAGGCGCTGATCGCGGACCGCACCGCCACCGGCATCGCCTCGAAACGCCGGCTGCTGCGCTACGGCGACATCCTCATCCTGGTGCGGCGGCGCGGCAAGACCTTCAGCGCGGTGATCCAGGCGCTGAAGCAGGCCGGCGTTCCCGTCGCCGGTGCGGACCGGCTGAAACTGACCGAACACATCGCCATCATCGACCTGATGCATCTGGCGGATGCGCTGCTGTTCGCGCGCGACGATCTGGCGCTGGCGGTGGCGCTGAAAAGCCCGCTGTTCGGCCTCACCGACGACGACCTGTTCCGGCTGGCCTGGAACCGCCAGGGCACGCTGCGCGAGGCGCTGACGTTGCACGCCCGCGACGATTTGATGCTGGCGGCGGCGCTGCGCCGGCTCGAGCGTTACGAGGCGCGTGCGTTACGCGACACGCCGTTCGCGTTCTATGCCTGGCTGCTCGGCGGCGACCAGGGACGCGCGCGCATCCTCGCCCGGCTCGGGCCGGAAGCCAATGACGCGCTCGACGAGTTCCTGGAACTCGCGCTGAATTACGAACGGCGCGCACCCGCTTCGCTGCAGGGCTTCATGGCGTGGCTGCGCTCCGCCGACACCGACATCAAGCGCGACATGGAAATCACCCGCGACGAAGTCCGAGTGATGACGGTGCACGGCGCCAAGGGCCTGGAAGCACCGGTGGTGTTCCTGGCCGACACGACGTCATCGCCGACCGACACCCAGCGGCTCAGCCTGATCCGGCTGCCGCGCGGCGCCGATCCCTCGGCCGGCGGCTGCGTGGTGTGGGCCGGCAAGAAAGCCGACGATCCGGCGATGGTCGCGGCGGCTCGCGCCGCCATGACCAGCGACACCGAGGACGAATACCGGCGGCTGCTCTATGTGGCGATGACGCGCGCCGCCGACCGGCTGATTGTCGGCGGCTGCCGGCCCGGCAACCGCAACGATGTGCGGGAGCACTCCTGGTACGACCTGATCCGCAAGGGCCTCGAGGCCTCTCCGCTGGCGGTGGAGACCATCACCACCCGGCACGGGCCCGTGCTCTGCTACACCAAGGCGGACGACACGCCGCTGCCGGCGCCGGCGACCACCATTGCTGCCGTCGCGACCTCGCCACCGCTGCCATCCTGGCTGCGCGCCGGCGCGATGCGCGATCGCGTCGACACCGTGCTGCTGCGACCCTCGGACGCGGACGCCGCCGGCGGCCACGAGATCAAGCCGGGAGAAACCGCGGCCCAGCGCGCCCGCGCCCTGCAACGCGGCGTGCTGGTGCACCGGCTGCTGCAATCGCTGCCGGAGATCGCGGCCGAGCGCCGGCGCGACACCGCGCTGCGTTACCTGACCCGCAACGCCACGGCCTGGAGCGAATCGGAGCGGGAGGCGCTGGCGACCCAGCTGGTGGCCCTGATCGCGGCGGAGCGATTCGCGCCGGTGTTCGCCCCCGGCAGTCGCGCCGAGGTTCCGATCGTGGGCCGGCTGCGGCGATCCGGCCAGCCGCCGGTGCTGGTGTCCGGGCAGATCGACCGGCTGGTGGTGACGCCTTCGGAAATCCTGATCGTCGACTACAAGACCAACCACAATCCGCCGAAAACCGCGGCCGAGGCGCCGCCGGCCTACCTTCGCCAGCTCGCGCTGTACCGCGCGCTGCTCGCCGGCCTGCACGGCGACAGGCCGGTCCGCGCCGCCCTGCTTTGGACCGAAGCCGCTGAAATCATGGAGCTTCCCGCGCCCGTCCTGGACGCAGAGCTGGCCCGCATCATCTCCCTGTGAGGAGCCTTGACCCGGCAACAGGCCGTTCATAGGTTCGGTCTACATTTTCCGCGCGAATCTCCGCGCTCTCCCAGACAACGAGGCTCATCATGTCAGTCGGCAAGGTATCGGACGCCAATTTCGAAGCAGAGGTCCTGAAGGCGTCGGGACCGGTCGTAGTCGACTTCTGGGCCGAGTGGTGCGGCCCCTGCCGCATGATCGCGCCCGCGCTCGACGAGATCGCCGGCACCATGGGCGAGAAGGTCAAGATCGTGAAGCTCAATGTCGACGAGAATCCGCAGACCGCCTCGAAGTACGGCGTGATGTCGATCCCGACTTTGATGATCTTCAAGGGCGGCGAGATGGCCTCGCGTCAGGTCGGCGCCGCACCGAAGGCGAAGCTGCAGCAGTGGATCAACACCGCGGTGTGATCGCCTCGCATTTGATTTCGAAACGGCCGGCCTCGCGCCGGCCGTTTTTATTTTGCGCAAACGCCAGGCTGCCCCACCGCCGCAAGCAGCGAGAGCCCGGTCAGACCATCACGCGACTCATATGGCCTGCAACGACGCGCCATCCGTCTGGCCATTCCTGCCAGACGCGGGTGTAGCGCAGCGCTCCGCCGACATTTGCCCCGTCCATCACTCCCTCGAAGGCCATGCGCACGCTCACGATCGCGGCGCTCCCCAGATGCCGGATTTTCCAGTCGCGTGGCTCCATCATTGTGATCTTCAATCGCCCCGACCGATGCATCTCGAGATCATCGGCTTTTGCAACAAGCGACCCATCGATGGCCGTGAAGATCAAATCGTCATCGATCAGCCGGTCAAGGGCCGCGACATCGCCGCTGAGCTGCGCCTGCCGAAGGTCAGCTTCCCGCGCCTGGATAACATCATCCCGTTCGTTCATGGCTTTGCCGCCTGCCGCCGCGATCAGATCGCCCGGCCGGCTCCCTCCCAATAGAGATCCCGGATCCTGCGTTTCATGATCTTTCCGCTTTCCTCTCGTGGAAGATCACCATCGATCTTGACGATCTTCGGCACCTGATAGCTGGCAAGCCGCTCCTTCAGCCATGCGATCACATCGGCGGACGACAGCTTCGCCGCCGGTTTCAGCGCGACATGAGCGCAGACCGATTCGCCAAATACCTCGTCCGGAATTCCAAACACGGCGCAATCGGCGACGCCCGGCATGCCGTGGAGCACCGATTCGATTTCCGCGGGATAGATGTTGGCGCCCCCGGAGATGATCATGTCACGCTTGCGGTCGCACAGAAAAAGGTAACCGTCGTCGTCGAGATAGCCGAGATCGCCGACCGTGATCAGCCCGTCGCGCTCGACCTCGTCACGCTTCTCGGGAAGGTGGAGATAGGTAAAAGCGGGAAGCCGGAAGTTGCATGCGTAGATCTCGCCGACGGCGCCTCTGGCGGCTTCATCACCATTATCCAGAAACACCTTGAGGCCGCTTTCCTTCATCAGCCGGCCCACCGAACCGACCTTCCGCAGCCACTCGTCGCTGCCCAGCAACGTGACGCAGCCGGTTTCGGTGCCGCCATAGAACTCATAGATGACCGGCCCCAGCCACGCGATCATCCGGTGCTTGACGTCGCGCGGACAGGGCGCGGCGGAGTGGATAACCCGCTGCAACGATGACAGATCGTATTTCGATCGCACCTCGTGCGGCAGCTCGAGCAGCTTGATCATCATCGTCGGGACGAGATAGAGATGCGTGATGCGATGGCGTTCGACCAATGCCAGGGTGCGCTCCGCATTGAAGCGCGGCTCCAGGACGGTCAGAGAGCCCGGCTCGGCCCCGCGGTTTGCGAAGAAGTTTGGAGCCGCATGGTAGATCGGCGCCGAGACCAGAACACGCACCGGTTGCTCGCGCGCGACGCCGAACACCTCATCCACGATGCTCTGCATGCGACGCGCACCGGCTGCATCAACAGCCTCGCGGATCACGCCTTTCGGACGTCCAGTCGTTCCCGAGGTATAGTAGAGCGCGCCGCGGCTCCCGGTGTCTTCGACAACAGCCGGAGCCGGGTCCTGCATCCAGACCCGCCAGTCGAGGTCGGCTTTTTCCACCCGGCAATCGGCGGGCGGGATGCTGAAGGCCGCCTGCACTTCCGCCGGTGTTGAAACCGAGACGATTCGGCACCCGGGCGGCAGCACCCCGCGAACCCTGGGGAGCAAGTCGGCATGAGCGATCAGCACATCTGCGGCGCAATCCCGCAGCACATAGGCAATATCGTTCGCACCGGAATGCCAGTTCAGCAGCACGGGATAGGCGCCCGCGCGACCGACGGCGACCTGCGCCATCAGAAAATTCACGTCGTTGCGAAGCAATAACCCCACCGAATGTCCGGACGCGACGCCGAGTGACCGAAGTCCGGACGTGGCCCTGGCGACCGCGTCGCCGAACATCTGCTCACTGGTGCATTGGGAGCCTGACACGATCCCAGTCAATTCGATGGTCACTTGATGCCTTTTCGTTGCAGGTGGATGGACCGCTCGCTGTCAGCGTCGGGTGAAGCGGGCGAGTCCGGCTGTGGCTTCCGCGGTCTCGAAGACGGGTTTTGCGATGTCCATCTCACGTGCGTAGGCCTCGACAAGCGGCAGCCCTTGCAGCGATCGCACCGATCGGCGGATCGCAGACACTGCAACCGGGCTGAAATCCGCAATCCTGGTGGCCAGATCGATCGCGCAACGTTCCAGCGAACCGAGGCCGACCACCTTGTTGACCAGCCCGTGATGCAGCGCCTCGGCTGCGGACATGAACTCCCCGGTCAACAGCATTTCCATCGCGCGCGCCGGCGGCAGTTGCCGCGGCAGGTCAACCGTCGACCCTCCCGCGGGAAACAGTCCCCACTTGACCTCCTGCAGCGCAAGCGCAGCCGTGTCGGCCATCACGCGCAGATCCGTGGACTGGACCAGTTCGAAGCCGCCGCCAATCGCCAGACCGTTGATCGCGGCAATGACAGGCCGCTGCACGTCAAAGGTCTTCAACAAAGCCTCGCTGACCATCCCGGGGTCGCTCAGAAGCTGTTCATCCCAATGAGTCTCGGGCGGCCGTCGCCCCGAAAGCAAGGGCACCAGCAGCCGCAGGTCGGCGCCGGCGCTGAATGCGCGATCACCCGAGCCGGTGACAATGATGACCCTGGTTGCGGCTTCCTCGCGCAGCTGCCGCCACAGGTCGCGCAATCGCACGATCACCTCGGGGCTGAATGCGTTGAGCGCCTCCGGCCGGTGCAATCGCACGAGAACCACCGGGCCGCGGCGATCGACCATCACCACGGCAGCACCATCGACAGGCGTGTGATCGGATGAGCCCATGGATAAGGGATCCTTTCGTGTCTCAAACGACGATTGATCAGCGGCCTGCCGCTCGCTGCACGTGCGCGCGATTGGCGTCCAGCATTTTTTCACCAACCCTGGCGCTGGTGCCGCGCGGGTCGGTGGGTACACCGAACTTGAGTTCGTTGTGGGCATGCGTCAGGTGATGCAATGCAAAGCTGTGGCGCATCGCATGCCAGCGCCCCATCAGGTCCTGGGCCTGATTGATCGCCAGCTTGGCCGATCGCACCGCAAATTCCGGCTTCCTTGCGATCGCCTCCGCGAGATCGAGACCGGCGCTCTGCAACTGCTCACGCGGCACGACCCGGTTGACCATGCCGAGCTCCCTCGCCTGTTGCGCCGGCAGCCATTCTGTCGTGAACAGGAACTCCTTGGCCTGACGGACACCCAGTTCCCAGGGATGCATGAAGAACTCGGCACCCATCACACCCATGTCGATGGTCGGGTCGCGGAAACTCGCATCATCCGAGGCGATGATCAGGTCGCAGGCCCAGGCCAGCATCAGTCCGCCGGCAATGCACTTCCCCTGCACGAGGGCAAGCGTGGGCTTGGACAGGTTGCGCCATCTCTCGCACATGCCGAGATAGATCTCCATCTCGTGCGAAAATCGACCGGCGGCCCCGCCGCTCCAGTAGTCGCCCCACGTCCCGACCCGGGCGAAATCGTCGCCGCCGGGATCGCTCAGATCATGGCCAGCCGAGAAATGCGGATCTTCGCCGGCCAGGATAATCGCACGGACATCCGCATCATCCACCGCGAGATCGAACGCGTGGTTGAGTTCGTAGGTCATGCGCAAACCCTGCGCGTTCCGCACATGCGGGCGTGCCATCACGATCCGCGCAACGCCATCGACGGGGCGTTCATACTGAATGTGTTCGAAGTCATCCGCGTTCATGGCTCGCCTCACTTTCCGGCAACGGTGTTGCCGATGAAATCCCATCCGGTGCCGTTGAATTTTCCGAGCGGCACCGACCGAATTGAAACGTAATCGGTCTTGGTCAGGTTCGACGCCATGCCATCCAGCAGCAACGGCTCGCGCCAGTCCTTGAGCGACGTGACGACGTCGAGCACGCCTTGCCGGGTCAGATCGCGGCCGGCCTTCCTCAGAACTTCAACCAGGGAATACGCCGACATGTAGGTCGCCGATGTGATCACATCGATGCTGCCGGAGGGGTAGTACCTGGCCATGAAGGCCTTGAACGCCTTGACGTCCGCGTCGTTCGCATAACGCGGATCGTTGGCATCTTTCATCGCCAGACCGGTGATCACGCCCTTGGCCTTGTCGAGCCCTGCGGGCTTCAGTGCAAAATCCACCGACGAGCACACCATGCCGACGACGATGCGCGGATTCCAGCCGGTGTCCGATGCCCGGCGAATCGCCTGGGCACAGAACTTCGGCAGCGCAAACAGCACCAGCGTGTCGGCGCCGGCCGCCCGCAGGGCGTCCACCTGGGCATCGACGGTGGCGTCGCTGGCCTCGTAGCCCTTTTCGGCGACGATGTTGCGCGCGACGTGATCCCCGAAACCGTGCCGGAAACCGGTCAGGAAATCCTTGCCGTAATCATCGTTCTGATAGAGCACACCCACCTTGACCTCGGCATTCGACTGCTGGAGGTAGCTGGCGTAGGTGCCAGCCTCGATTTGCTGGTCCGGACGCCCAAGCGATGGCACCGTCCATTTGAACTCCCCGGGATTGTTCCAGCGGGAGGCGCCGGAGTTGGGAAACAACTGCGGCACTCCCTTCGCGTTGAGATAGCGCTGGATCACCGCGATGCCGGCGGTCCCGATACCGCTGGCGATCAGGAAGACCTCGTCCCGCTCGACCAGACGACGCGCCTGCTCGAGCGTGCGAGGCGGGCTATAGCCGTCGTCGACCGAGATCAGACGCAGCTTGCGCCCATTGACGCCACCCTCGTCATTGATCTTGTTGAAATAGGCCTCGATGGTTTTCCCGACGGCGGCATAGGCGGAGACCGGACCGGTATACGGAGAGATGTTGCCGATCGTGATTTCGGTCTCCGTCACGCCCGGCGCGGGCTGTGCCAGCGCGATGCGCGCCGAACTCAGCGCCAGGACAACAACCTTTGCGACTGCGAGAATCTTCCGCTGCATGATACGACTCCGTCAAAGCTCGGGTTTGGGCGAGAACCGCTTCCGAAGGCTGGCGCCCGCACCGGCGAGGCCGCCTGGCATCAGCGACATGATGAGAATGAGCGTGATGCCGAAGACGGCGCCGGTGAGGGTCTTTGAAACCTCATCGACCAGGCTGGGCACGACCTGGACGAAGATCGCCCCCACGACCGAGCCCGCCAGCGATCCCAGGCCGCCGATCACCACGCCCACCAGCAGGGTGACGGACAGCATGAATGTAAAGCTGTCCGGTGAGACGTATTGCACGAGAAGCGCGCTGAGTGCGCCGGCGGCGCCGGTCATGCCGGCAGCGACCCCGAAAACCAGCACTTTATAACCTGCGACATCGACTCCGCAGGCTCCCGCCGCCAATGGATTGTCCTTGATGGCGCGAAGCCGCCTCCCCGCGGCGTTTCGCGTCAGATTGTCTCCGATCCACAGCACCATCGCCGCAACGACCGCCGTGAACATCAGCAGCCATTGATCCGTCTTCAGATTGAACCATGACGGTGCGCTGGGCGCAGAAATCATCAATCCGCCGACGCCTCCGGTGAAGGGCTCGAACAGACTGAACTTGAGCAGTTGTGGAATGGCCGTGGCCACCGAGAACGTCGCGAGCGCCAGGTACATGCCGCCAAGGCGAAGCGCCGGGAAACCAAGCAGCACACCCACCAGCGATGACAGCAGGGCGCTCGTTACCACCGCGAGCGGATACGGAACGCCAAGGTTCTTGATCAGCAGCACACAGGCATACGCACCAATCGCGAAGAAGGCGCCATTGCCGAGCGAAATCTGTCCATTGTAGCCGGCGAGAATATTGAGAGCGTGCACCGCGACCAGCAGCACGATGAACTGCGCCAGGATGAACGCGGGATACCCGGGAAGAAAGGGCGCAGCCGACACGGCCAGCAGCGTCGACGTGAGCCACAAGAGGTTGCGGTGAGTCATATGCTATCCCGATTGGGAAAGAGGAGCGGCTCGATGTCAGCGGCCTTGAAATACCGGGCTGCGCTTTTGCCTGAAGGCAAGGACCCCCTCGGCAAAATCGGCGGTGGAGAATGCGATCGTCTGGGCGCTGGCTTCCGCGTCGAGATAGGCATCCCACGACTCCGACGCCGCGCTGCGGATCAGCGCCTTGGTCAGCCCCAGCGCCGCCGTCGGCCCGCGCGCAAGCTTGCCCGCGACATCGACCGCCACATCCAGCAGCTCCGCGGAGGGCACGACGCGGCTGACCAGGCCGGCCTCCCGCGCGGCAACCGCGCTCAACGTGTTTCCGGACAGCAGCACATCGAGGGTGCGGTGCAGGCCGATCGATCTTTGCAGCAAGCGCGCGAGCCCCAGATCGGGGACGGCGCCGATCTGGTTGAATGCGGGAATGAACCGCGCCTGCTCGGACGCAATCAGGATATCGCCGGCCATAGCCAGCGCGAAGCCGGCACCGGCCGCCGCGCCGTTGATCGCCATCACGACGGGCAGCGGCGTATCGACAAATTCCCTGATCAGTTGCTGGCTGATCAGCATGTTTCGCTTCATCTCCAACGGGGTCGGATTACCGAAGCCCTGAATGTCACCGCCGGCGCAGAATGCGCTCCCCGCACCCGTCACAATCAACGCCCTGACGCGGTCATCGCTGCGCCATTCACGCAAGGTCGACAGCAGCCGGCGCGACGTCGCCAGGGACAGCGGATTGCGACGCTCCGGGTCATTGAGCGTCACGATTCCCAGACCGTTGCTGGTTCTCACATCGAGTGTGTCATTGGTCATGGTCATGTCCTTGCTATTAGACGCGCACTGCTGTTCGTTGTCCGAAGAGGCCCTGCGGAAAGACCAGCAGCACCGACACGATCAGGAGCAGGGCGAAGGTGAGCTTGAGCTCGCTGCCGATTGTGGGCATCAGCGCAATCACGGCGCATTCGGCGATACCGACGATGAGGCCGCCGACGACCGCGCCGATCGGGCTGCTGACACCCCCCAGCAATGCTGCGGCAAAGGCGTAGGTGAGCGTTCCCGTCATCATGCCGGGATCCAGAAAGACCACCGGCGCAATCATCATTCCGGACACGGCGCCGACGGCGCCGGCCAAACCCCAGCCCGCGGAGAGCATCCAGGAGACCGAGATGCCGCACAGCCGGCTCGAGGCGCTGTTCTGCGCGCAGGCCCGCATGGCCAGCCCAACCATGGTGAAACGGAAGAAGGCGAATACCAGCGCCAGGGTCACCAGCGTCACCGCCAACGCCCCGACATCGTGGCGGCGAAAATGAAACCCCAGGAGCTCGAACGCCGCGTCGCCGAACGGCGACGGAAACGATCTGACGTTATAACCCCACACGGCTCCGGCGACGCTGGAGATCGTGACCAGCAGCCCCATCAGGACAATCACTTCCACCAGATGGTTGCGCCCACGAAAGCGCCGCATCACGAGCCGCTCGATGGCGGCGGCATAGACATAGGAAATGACCACGGTGAACCCGAAAGCGATCCAGTAGGTACATCCTGCCTCGATCAGCGTGAGGCAGATGTAGGTACTGAGCATCGCCATCTCGCCCTGGGCAAAATTAATGACCCCGGTCGTGCGATGAACCAGGACGAGGGAAAGCGCGAGGCTGGCGTAAAGCGCACCCGAAACGATGCCGGCGAAAAAGATCTGAACGAGCTGCTCCATCAGGCGCCTCCCAGATATGCGCGTTGAATGGATTCGGTGCTGCCGACCTCTTCCGACGAACCGCCGATCGCAACGGCGCCGTCCTGGAGCACGTAGGCACGGCTGGAAATGTCGAGCGCCAGCCTTGCGTTCTGTTCGACGACGAGAATCCCCATTCCGGTCTCTCGATTGACCCGCGCCATGGTCTGGAACAGCTCGCGCACCACGATCGGCGCAAGGCCGAACGATGGCTCGTCCAGCAGCAACAGTTTCGGCGACTGCATCAGGGCACGGCCGACAGCCAGCATCTGCTGCTCGCCTCCGGACAGCGTTCCCGCCTGCTGGCTGCGGCGCTCCTTCAGGCGGCCGAACAGCTGGTAGATCCAGCCGATGCGTTCGCGGCGAACCTTTTCGCTAGGGGCGACGTAGCCGCCGACACGCAGGTTTTCTTCAACGGTGAGACCGAGAAACGTGCCCCGGCCGTCGGGCACATGCGCCACACCGCGGCGCACGAGGACTTCCGTGGACTCGGCGCTGGCGTCCTGCCCGTCGAATTCGATCACGCCCTTGCGCCAGATCGCTCCGGAAATGGCGCGCAACGTCGTCGTCTTGCCGGCGCCATTGGCGCCGAGCAGACAGGTCACGCCACCGGCGGGCACGACAAGGGAAACGTCGCGCAGGATTGTCGTCGGGCCATAGCCCGCGGACATGCCGCTTATGGCGAGCACGTGGGCGCTCATGCGCCCCCCAGATAAGCCTGAACCACGCCCGGGTCGCGCCGCACCCGGCAGGGCGCTCCCTCGCAGATCTTCGTTCCGAAATTGAGCACAACCACATGCTGCGAGACGTCCATCACGAGATTCATGTGATGCTCGATCAACAGGACGGTGATGCCCTTCGCGTCGACAAGCCGGCGGATCAGGGCTCCCAGGACCTGCACGGCCTCATGGTTCAAGCCGCCCGCAGGCTCGTCGAGCATGATGACCTTGGGCCGGGACGCCACCGCGCGGGCCAATTCGACCTGCTTGCGCGTCGCGAACGTCAGCTGGCCTATCGGCGCATCGGCGATTTTACCAATGCCCACCCATTCGAGGGCTTCCAGCGCGGTCGCCTCCACGTCCCGCTCCTGCGCACGCGACCGGCGTGACGCAAACAGCGTGGATAGAAGGCTGGGCGCATGGGATGCATCGGCGCCCAGCTTGACGTTGTCGATCACACTCAACGACTCGAACAGCGCGGTGTTTTGAAAAGTTCGCGCCATGCCGATCGCGGCACGGCGGGCCGCTGGGACGCCGACCAGGTCGACTCCGTCCAGTGCGATGCGCCCGGATTGCGGCGTGTACAGGCCGCTCAGGCAATTGAACAGCGACGTCTTCCCCGCGCCGTTGGGTCCGATGAGCCCCGTCACCGCGGACGCCGGCACGTCAAAGCTCACCTCGCGAAGCGCAGCGATGCCGCCAAACGACAGGCTGACGTCTTGGACAGACAACAAGGGAGCATTGGTCATCGTCATCCTGGGCGCCCGGAAACCGGGCGAGAGGGCGTTGGTGCCGGCCAACTTACGGCGCAAATTTGAATTTGCAATAGCAAATATTGATTTGCTATATCTGCTCGAGTTGGTGCACGAGCTTCCCCGTGGCAGTGTCACTCCTCGGCCGCGCACGCTTCATCGCAGCATCCCGTTCACTCAAGATCCTCCGGCAGATGAGCAATTCAGCAACCACCAAGACAAAATCGTCACCAAAGCCGCACCGTGCGCCCAAGGACGGCCGGAAGTTGCGGCCGGTCGGTTCGGTCATGAACGCGATTCGTGTGTTGAGGTATCTTGCTCAGTCAGGCCGCGGCGAAGGCGCGACCCAGGTGGCAAAGGCCGTGGAGATGTATCCCGGCACTTGCTACCAGCTGCTCCGAACGCTGGTGCAGGACGACCTGCTCCATTTTGATTCGGTGGAGAAGAAGTATTCGCTCTCCTCCGGCCTGCGCGACCTCGTGGCAACGTCGGAAACCGCGCCGTCGGATGGCTTTCCGCTCAAGCGCAGGGAGCACATGAAGGAGCTGTCACGCCGCTTCACCGCAACCGTCTACCTCATCGGCCGGCTTCAGCATGAAAAAGGCGTGCTGGTGGATCTGGCGCAGCCGCCCGAACACGCGCGCAATCCGGTCATCAGCTCGTTCGAAACCATCTATCAGGGCGCGATGGGACGCGTTGCGACCTACCTTCATCACCCCGATCGCTCCGACTGGCCGCGCGTTTTCGGCGAGATGCCCTGGGACATCAAACCCACATTCGAAGAATGGTCCCTCGAGGTCGAAGCGGTTGCGAAAAAGGGATACGCGGTCGACCGCGGATTCCGCAGCCGCGGCATCACCGTGATCGCCACTCCGATATGCGACGGCCTGGGCGATCCGGTATTTTACCTGGCCGCGTTACTGTTCAGCGTAAGCCTGACGGACGACACGATCACCCAGGTCGGCAATGCCGTAAAGCGTTGCGCAGAAGAAGTGCGGCACGAAGCAGCGCTGCGGAGCCTGGCAAGTTGAGCGGCCCATCCTGCGTGACCTGAAACGGCGGGCGATTTGTCGACCGTCTTGTTTTTGGTGGCACGGGCGCGGCGCGGTCTCGTCCCGGCATGCCCCTCAATCAGTATTGTTTTCCATTCGCTCATTACCCTGAACAAGCTTCTGGAACATCTCGACAAGCCGCGGCGTATCCGACGCCAGCGACGCGAAGAAAGCCGCGTCGGTCTCCTCGACCACGACGATGGCCTTGCGCGCCACGTCGCGCCCCGCCCGCGTGACCATGATGGATTTGGCGCGCGGATCGCTCGGATGATCGACCCGCTCGATCAGCGACGCGGCTTCCAGCGCGCGGAGCACCTGGGACGTGGTCATCGGATCGATGCCGGTCAGTTGGGCGATGCGCGCCTGGGTCAGGGTTTCCGATGCCCCGAACCAGGTTGCGGTGGCCAGCACCACGAACTGCGAATGGGTCAGGCCGAACGGCTGAAGCGCCGCGCGCTGCCGCCGCTGCCAGGCATTCGAGATCTTCCACAGCAGGAATCCGGGGCTTTCCGCCGGACCACTGACTTTTGAGGGCAATGGGGGCCCCGCACGTTTCATGCCGCCTCCGCGCTAGTTCGCGTCGCCGGCCGAACGCCCATGGCGGCGGCAATGACGGCAAAGTCGGCATCACTGAGCGGCAGATGGCCGCGGCGAAGCGCCATGCCCCAATTGGGCCGCGCGCAAAACGCGAGCTCCGGCTTGATCATGTCCAGCGCAATCTCCCGCGCCTCGACATAACGAATATCGCGCCGGTACGGGACAAATCCGCCGCCCATGTCATGCGCATAGACCTCCGCGCCGTCCACCTGCCCGATGGCCGTGAACGCCCGCAAAGGCGCGCCACCCATCTCGATGGTCGGCGAGTAGTAAACCAGCCAGTCGCCGCGCTGCATCCGGCGCAGCGGCTGCACCTTGCCGTGGCACAGTTGCGCGAAACCGCCGGCGACGCCGCGCCGGACATGCGTCCGAGACACCACACCAAGCCACGCGGTCATGCGGACCTCCCTTCGGCACGTTCGACCAGTGCGGCAAGCACCTGCGGAAAGTCCGACGCGACAGCCGGACCAATCTGTGCGGCCTGCGGCCCGCGGGCTTCCGCGGCGTAAGTGACCCGCGTGCGCCCGGTCCCGAGCGGTTCAATCCGATGCGCGACGGTGATGGCAAGATCGCCGACACGGGTTTCGTCTACGAAGCAGACGTTCTCTTGCACCTCGACAAGCCGGGATCGGAGCGGATCCTCGCCCGGAGGTGTCATGGTGAACCAGGTGTCGGTCGCGAACGGCCCATCGATCTCGATGTCCGCGATGCCCGCGTTCCAGCTTTTCCAGCCGGGGACATCGCAGAACAAAGACCAGATCACATTCGCACCCGCCGCCGTCTCGATACTGTAGTCGCCGCGCCAAACCAGGTCCGTGTTCATTGTCGCCGCCTTCCGCTTAATATGTGCACTTATAATAAGCGCACATATAATGGGAGTCAAGCGGCATCGGATGGGCACTGAGCGCACCCCACCCACCGCCGTCATGCCCGCACTTGATCGGCGACTCGGCAATGCCGAGTCGCCGGGGGCATCCACGCCTTGACGGACGTGCTGCAAGGGACGTCGTGGATACCCGGCCCAAGGGCCGGGCATGACGGCTGAGAATGGGAAAGCGCCTCGGTCAACAAGGAGCGAGCGCACGGCGGCGAGAGTGCGTTACCCCCGATCAGCCTCGCCGGACCCTGCCGGTTTCGAGAGCGCTGACCCAGGCCTTCCGCCCCTTGTCCCGCGCCATGGCGATCATGCGCGTGGGATCGTATGGCACATGACGAAACGTCACCTGCCAGCGGCCGCTCTTGTCATCGAGAATGGCGTAGCACGGGTCCGGCGTGCCGGTTTCCACCACATGCGGCACGCTGTGCGTCGGGTCGTAATAACCGGGACAGCCGGCGCTGCCGGGATTGACGATCAAACGACCATCGGACAAGCGCACCACCCGCGGCAGGTGGCTGTGGCCGCACAAAATCAGCGACTGGGTGATGCCCTTAGCCCATTGTTCGATCTGCGACAGCGGCGCCATCGCGACCGTGCCGTCCGGATGCACCGTCTCGAGCCAATAGGTTTCGTCGTGCTGGGGCGTCGCGTGGCACAGGAAGACCGTGTCGCGAAACACCGTCGTCATCGGCAATGCGCGCAGCCAGTCGAGATGGACGGCGCCGAGCTGGGCATGGACGTCGGCCTCCCACGGTCCCATGGCGTCGCGCGTCAGGTCGGTCAGGAAACGATCGTGATTGCCGCGCACGGTGACCATGTCGCGCGCCATCAGCAGTTCGATGGTGCGCCGTGCATCGAGAGGGCCGCTCGCCACGTCGCCGAGATTGACGATCTCGGTCACACCCTGGGCATCGATATCGGCCAGCACGGCCGCCAGCGCGTCACTGTTCCCGTGAATATCGGCGATCGCGGCAAACCGCATGGAGAAACCTTTCGAAGGTCGGCAGGAAAAGAGCCAGATTGGTTCCCGAAAAAGATCACGAGCATAAGGAAAGATAAAGCGAGATTGCGTGGCACCAGTGTCCCGAATTCGAAGTTCGCTGCATTTTCAGCAAACTCTGAGCGAACTTCGAATTCGACAAGGACACTGGTAAGTTTTAGAGCTTCCAGTGTGCTTTTTGAACGCGAAGTTCCTGAAAGAGTTCGCCGCACGGTCACAGGAACTTCGCGTTCAGCACACTGGAGCGACCGCGTTTTGGTCACGATCCGCCAGAAAATTCAGGCCCTCGCAACAACATGAAGGAACAAGCGTGCCGCCCCATTCCGTCTCGCCCTCGGCGATCCTCGCCGGTTTCGGCTTGCTGGTCATGAGCGCCATCACGACCGCTGCGGCAGAAAGCGGCAGCACCGCGCCCGATCCCGCAACCGCGACTGAAGACTTGCGCCAGACCTGCCGTGACGGCAGCGCCGAGCAGAAATTGACGGTCGCCACGATCTATGTGCCGGCGATTGTCACGGGCCATGATCGGGCGCTGGCGGCCTGCACCAAGCTGATCGAGAGCGGCGGGCTGTCTGGCCCCGACCTCGCCGCGGTGCTGCTCGATCGCGGCGATCTCTATGGGCCTGCGCCGAAAGAGTACGCGCGGGCGCTCGCCGACTTCGACCGGGCGATCGCGCTCGCACCAACCATGGCGAGCGCGTACTGGCGGCGCGGCAAGACGCACCTGCTGTATACGCGGGACTTGCCACGGGCGCTGCACGATCTCGATGATGCGATCCGCCTCGATCCATCCCGGGCCGAGTTCTTCGCGACCCGCGCCTCGATCCGGGGCTGGCTCGGCGACCCCGACAACGCCCTCGCCGATCTCGACCGCGCCATCGCCATCGATCCGAAATCGGACAAGGCGCTGTCGCTTCGCGGAATGGCCTATATGAACAGGAACAATCCGGCGCGCGCGCTGGTCGATTTCGACGATGCCATCCGGCTTGCTCCCGATGACGCCGGACTTTACGCCCTGCGCGCCACCGCCCGCCGGCAGGTCGGGGATGAAGCCGGCGCCAACGCGGACCAGGCCAGAATGCAGGAGCTCATGTTCGCGACGAAGCCATAGGGCCAGCGGCGAAATCTCACCCGCTGCTATTTCGGCAGCGTGCCGTTCAGCGCGAGCACATGGCCGGCGAGATAGAGCGAGCCGGTGATCAGGATGCGCGGCGGCACCTCGTAGGCAAGCCGCGCGATGGCGCGCAGCGCCGCCTCGACGCTGGCCGCGGATTCCACGCGCATGCCCAGATGCCGCGCCGCGTCCGCCAGCACGTCCACCGGCATCGCATTGTCCTGGTCGGGAATCGCGACAGCGACGATGTGCCGGGTCAACCCGGCGAAGTTCGCCAGGAATCCGCGCGCATCCTTGTTGCCCATCATGCCGGCAATGACGACGAGCGGACGCGACACCCGCTCTTCGAGATCGCCCAGCGCGGCGGCGACAACGCGCCCGCCATCGATATTGTGCCCGCCATCGAGCCAGATTTCGCTGTGCGCGGGCGCCATGCCGATCAGGGCGCCGGCGGTGAGCCGCTGCATCCGCGCCGGCCATTCCGCGCGCGCGATGCCGGCCTCGAACGCGGCCGGATCGATCTTGAAGGCATCGGTCGCGCGCAGCGCCGCGATCGCGAGCCCGGCATTGTCGAACTGGTGGCGGCCGAACAGGCGCGGCGCCGAGAGATCGAGCAGGCCGCGCTCGTCCTGATAGACGAGGCGCCCGCGCTCGACATTGACATGCCACTCCTGCCCCGCCGCGTGCAGCGGCGCACGGGCCCGGCTGGCGTGGGTTTCGATCACGGCGGCGGCGTCCGGCGCCTGCTCGGCGCACACCACCGGCACGCGTTTCTTGATGATGCCGGCTTTCTCAGCGGCAATCTTGGCCAGTGTGTTGCCGAGGAAATCCTGATGGTCGATGCCGACAGGCGTGATGACGCTCACCGCCGGCGTCTCGATCACATTGGTGGCGTCGAGCCGGCCGCCGAGGCCGACTTCCAGCACCACGGCATCGGCCGGATGCTGCGCGAACAGCGTCAGGGCCGCCGCGGTCTCCATCTCGAACACGGTGATCGGCGCACCATCATTGACCGCTTCGCAATGCGCCAGCGCCGCGCGCAACTGATCGTCGGTCGCGAGCACGCCGCCGCCGACCTGGCCGAGACGAAAGCGCTCATTGATGCGCACCAGATGCGGCGAGGTGTAGACGTGCACGCGCAACCCGGCGGCCTCCAGGATCGCGCGCAGATAGGCGACGGTCGATCCCTTGCCGTTGGTGCCGGCGACATGGATCACCGGTGGCAGCTTGCGCTCCGGATGATCCAGGCGGTCGAGAACCCGCCACATCCGGTCGAGGGTCAGGTCGATCCGCTTGGGATGCACCGCGGACAACCGCGCCAGGATGTCGTCGAGCGGCGGCAGCGGTTTTGCTGCGGGAGCACTCACGCGGATGGCGCAGCGATGACGGCCGGATCCGGCGCCGGCAGCGCCTCGGACCGCGCAGGCTTCGACGCCCCCTCGACGGCCGGCGCCTTCATCAGCAGACGGCAGAGCCGTGCCAGGGTCGGGCGCAGCTCATGGCGATGTATGACCATGTCGATCATGCCGTGGTCCTTCAGGTACTCCGCGCGCTGGAAGCCTTCGGGAAGTTTCTCGCGAATGGTCTGCTCGATGACGCGCGCGCCGGCAAAGCCGATCAGGGCGCCGGGCTCGGCGATCTGCACATCTCCCAGCATGGCGTAAGAAGCCGTGACGCCGCCGGTGGTCGGATTGGTCAGCACCACGATGTAGGGCAGCTTCGCCTCGCGCAACATCTGCACGGCCACTGTCGTGCGCGGCAGCTGCATCAGCGACAGGATGCCTTCCTGCATGCGCGCGCCGCCGGAAGCGGCGAACACGATGCAGGGCGAGCGTTTCTCCACCGCGAGCTCGAGGCCCTTGATGATGGCTTCACCCGCGGCCATGCCGAGCGAACCGCCCATGAAGTCGAAGTCCTGCACGACGACCACGGCCGGCGCGCCTTCCAGCTTGCCGTAGCCGACCTTCACGGAATCGTTCAGGCCGGTCTTGGCGCGGGCGTCCTTGATGCGATCGACGTATTTGCGCTCATCGCGGAACTTCAGCGGATCGGCCGCAACATCCGGCAATGCCACATCGAACCAGGTCTCGTTGTCGAAGATCGACTTCAGCCGCGCCACCGCGCCCATGCGCATGTGATAGTTCGAGCCGGGAATGACGAACTGATTGCTCTCGACGTCCTTGTAGAACACCAGCTGCCCGGAATCCGGGCATTTGATCCAGAGGTTTTCCGGCGTTTCGCGGCGCAGGATGCTGCGGATCTTCGGACGGACGACGTTGGTGATCCAGTTCATGTCATGGCTCCATCGCTGCAGCATTATGTGCAGCATTATGTGCAGCGCTGGGACCCGGCCCACAAGGGGCAGGGTCGAACAAGGTAAGACCTTACTTGGCCTTCTTTTTGGCCGTTTATTTGACCGCGCCCCTCACCGCACTCCTGACCCCTTGGGCGAGCGCGGAGGTCAGATCGGCGACGGCCTGAACGGTTTTGCCGGTGGCACGGCCCTCTGCGTCGAGGCTGCCGCGCACCGCATCGACCAGCGCGGTGCCGACCACCACGCCGTCGGCGTGCTCAGCAATGTCGCGCGCCGCCTCCGGCGTGCGGATGCCAAAGCCGACGCACACCGGCAGGCCGGTGTGGCGCTTGATGCGGGCGACCGCCTGGCCGACCACAGAGCTGTCGGCGCTGGCGCTGCCGGTGATGCCGGTGATCGAGACGTAATAGACGAAGCCCGAGGTGTTCGCGAGCACCGCCGGCAGCCGCTTGTCGTCGGTGGTCGGCGTCGCCAGGCGAATGAAGTTCAGACCGGCCTTGAGCGCCGGGATGCAGAGTTCGTCATCCTCTTCCGGCGGCAGGTCGACCAGGATCAGGCCATCGACACCAGCGGATTTTGCATCGCTCAGGAATTTGTCGACGCCATAGATGTAGATCGGATTGTAATAGCCCATCAGCACCAGCGGCGTGGCGTTGTCCTCCTTGCGGAAGCTCCGCACCACATCCAGTGTCTTCTTCAGCGTGGTGCCGGCCTTCAGCGCCCGCAAGCCAGCAGCCTGGATCGCCGGGCCATCGGCCATCGGATCGGTGAACGGCATGCCGATTTCAATGACGTCGGCGCCGGCCTTCGGCAGCGCCTTGATGATCTCCAGCGAGGTCGCGAGATCCGGATCGCCGCACATCACGAAGGTGACGAACGCCGCGCGTCCCTCGCGTTTCAGGTCGGCAAAACGAGTATCGATGCGCGTGGTCACTTGCGGCCTTTCAGGATGTCAGCAACTTGCGGGATGTCCTTGTCGCCACGGCCGGACAGGTTGACCACCATCAGGTGATCCTTTGGACGCTTCGGCGCGAGCTCCTGCACCTTGGCGATGGCGTGCGCCGATTCCAGCGCCGGGATGATGCCTTCGAGCTTCGACAGCAGCTGGAACGCGGCGAGCGCTTCCTCGTCGGTCGCGGAGAGATAGGTCACGCGGCCTGTCTCATGTAGCCAGGAATGTTCCGGCCCGATGCCGGGATAATCCAGACCCGCGGAAATCGAATGCGCTTCCTCGATCTGGCCGTCCGCGTCCATCAGCAGGTAGGTACGGTTGCCGTGCAGCACACCGGGACGGCCACCGGCAATGGAGGCGGCGTGCAGCTGCGTCAGGCCATGGCCAGCCGCTTCCACGCCGAAGATCTCGACGCCGGCGTCGTCCAGGAACGGGTGAAACAGGCCCATGGCGTTGGAGCCGCCGCCGATGCAGGCGACCAGCGAATTCGGCAGCCGGCCTTCCGCCTCCTGCATCTGGATGCGGGTTTCGTCGCCGATGATGGACTGGAAGTCGCGCACCATCATCGGATAGGGATGCGGCCCCGCAACCGTACCGATGCAATAGAAGGTGTCGCTGACGTTGGTGACCCAGTCACGCAACGCATCGTTCATGGCGTCCTTGAGCGTGCGCGCACCGGACTGCACCGGAACGACCTTGGCGCCGAGCATTTCCATGCGGAACACGTTCGGCTTCTGCCGCTCGACATCGACCGCGCCCATATAGACCACGCACTCGAGCCCGAAACGCGCGCACAGCGTCGCGGTGGCGACGCCATGCTGGCCGGCACCGGTTTCCGCGATGATGCGCTTCTTACCCATCCGCCGCGCCACCATGATCTGGCCCAGCACATTGTTGACCTTGTGCGAGCCGGTGTGGTTGAGCTCCTCGCGCTTGAGATAGATCTTCGCGCCGCCGAGATGCTCAGTCAGCCGCTGCGCGAAATACAGTGGCGACGGACGGCCGACATAGTCCTTGAGATAGCCATCCATCTCGCGCCGGAACGCCGGATCGGCCTTGGCGTCCGCATAGGCCTTTTCCAGATCGAGGATCAGCGGCATCAGCGTCTCAGCGACAAAACGCCCGCCGAACTGGCCGAAATGCCCGCGCTCGTCGGGACCGCTGCGGAAGGAGTTGGGTAACGGCAGGGTCATGCGCGGCTCGCAGTGAGAGTGGGTTTCAGGTCGGCTGCCGCGGCCCGCGCGGCACTGATGAAGGCACGAATTTTCTCGACGTCTTTCACACCCGGCGCGCTTTCGACACCCGACGAGACATCGGCGCCACTGGCGCCGGTCACGCGCAGCGCTTCGGCCACATTGCCGGCATCGAGCCCACCGGACACCATGAAGGGAACCGCGAGATCGAGATGCTGCAGCAGATGCCAGTCGAACGATTTGCCAAGTCCGCCGGGACGGGTTGCATCCTTTGGCGCGCGCGCGTCGAACAGGATGCGATCGGCCACCGCCGCATAGCCCGGCAGCACCGCAAGATCGGCCGAGGTCTCCACCGGGATGGCCTTCATCACCGGAAGGCCGAACTTCTGCTTGATGTCGCGCACCCTTGCCACGCTCTCGTGGCCATGGAGCTGCAGCATCTGCGGCTGCAACGCCTCGATGGCGTTGGCCAGCGCGGCGTCGTCGGCATCGACCGACAGCGCAACCTTGACGGCGCGGCCCTTGACCTGTTTGCCCAAATCGCGGGCAACGCCGAGGCCGACATTGCGCGGTGACGGGGCGAAGAACACGAAGCCCACCATGTCCGCACCGGCCACAAGCGCCGCTTCAAGCGTCTCGGGCGTGGACAGGCCGCAGATTTTGACGAGCAGGGACATCGCTGAAAACGGGTTTCCGGACAGACGGTTCGGGCGGATCGACGGGGCGGGTTCTACAACGTTGTGCCGCCCTTGTCTCGCTCAGATGTCTCGCTGGGATCGGGGGTTTCCGGCCCCTGCCGACCCCTCTTGCCAACCTCTGGGGACGGCTCCGCCAAGCGCCTATCGTGCGCGCTGCATCAGGGCGGGAACCTGGTCCGGAACGGTGCGCGGAGCCGACGCCACGCTGGCGCGCAGATCGTCGAGCTGCAGGCGGGCCGTGCGGGCGTCCGCCTCGTGCTGGCGGGCCGCGCGACGCCAACGGCGCTGCCGGAACCAGGTGGCGACACCACCGGCGACCACCCCGAATATGGCAACCAGGATGATGACCACAAACAGCGGCAGGGTGACGGCGACCGAGGGATCGCTGCTGTTGAACGGATCGAACGACACCGTCACCAGGTGACGGTTGGCGACCGCAAACACCACGAAGATCACCGCGAGCGGGATCAGCACCAGGGCATTGACGAATTTTCGGAACATGATCCCTCGCGCGCCACGATCAGGCAAACCCGGTTCGACAGCAACAGAAACGACAGGAAGCCTTCAACAGAAAGCCGTCAACAGTACGCTCTGGATCAATTTAGCACCGCGCATGAGCCGGTGGAACAGTAACCCGCATGATGAGGCACAAACGGCCCTGCGGGCCCGCGACGCGTCGGATATCAGACGGGCGGGATCTCAGACCGGGCCAGCGGGAACCGGCGTGGCGACACTCTCACCATTGAGCTCGCGGTTAAGGCGTTCGCGCATTTCCTTGCCGGTCTTGAAGAACGGAACGCTCTTCTGATCGACCGGCACATGTTCGCCGGTTCGCGGATTGCGACCGGCGCGGGCCGGACGATGCTTGACCGAGAATGCACCAAACCCACGCAACTCAACCCGATCGCCGCGCGCGAGTGCGGCGACGATTTCATCGAGGATCGCGTTCACAATATTTTCCACGTCCCGCTGGTAGAGGTGCGGATTGTGCTCGGCGATGCGCTGAACAAGTTCGGATTTAATCATCGACACCGGTGTCCATGGATCGTGCGGGTTACCATTTCCGTGAAAACCCGAGGAACTGTCAAGACGTTAATTGCTTTTGTGACACTGCGAAACTGCGTGACAAATGCCCAAAAAA
Source organism: Hyphomicrobiales bacterium (assembly GCA_041424235.1). Classification (GTDB taxonomy): domain Bacteria; phylum Pseudomonadota; class Alphaproteobacteria; order Rhizobiales; family Xanthobacteraceae; genus Bradyrhizobium_A. The sequence continues at coordinate 1,856 of JBGMOD010000135.1, read as the reverse complement.
CGGTTTGCCGCCGCATCATTCGTTTGCTGCGCCGCGTTGAAAACCGAGATTCACGGCACTCACTGCGAGGTCCCCGGCTGCCAGAGCGCGAGCATGCCATCGAGACTGACACGATCGACCGCCTGAATAACGCCGGATTGCTCGAGCCGCCGCGCCATCGCCGACAGTCCCACTGCATCGAGGGTCAGCGACGTCGCCGCGCGCAGGAATGTCATGTCGCTGAAGCTGGGCGTCAGCTTGAAATCGCGAACCGGCGTATCGGCAGGGATTTTCTTCTCCGCCGCCAGCCACGCAATCGCGGTCTTCTCGTCGCCGAGCTGATCGATCAGCTTGAGCCCGATGGCCTGGTGACCGGTGAAGACGCGACCATCGGCCACGGTCTGCAGGGTCTCGTCGTCCATGTTGCGACGATCCCTGACCAGATTGCGGAACCAGGCGTAGGAGTCCTTCACCAGCATTTCGAGCGCGGCGCGCGCTTCGGGGCTGGTCGGCTCGAACCCGTTGGGCGCGGCCTTCAGCGGCGAGGACTTCACCTCCTCGACCTTGACGCCGACGGTCTTCAGAATCTCGGAGAAGTTGGGAAACTGGAACAACACGCCGATCGAACCGACCAGCGATGTCTGCTGCGCAATGATGTGATCCGACGCCAGCGCGGTGATGTAGGCGCCCGATGCCGCGAGACCGTCCACCACCACCACCAGCGGCTTCTTCGCCTTCAGCCGCACTAGCGCGTCATAGAGCTGCTCGGAGCCGGCCGTGGTGCCGCCGGGGGAGTTGAGATGAACGATCACGGCGGAGGCCGATGACTTCTCCAGCCGCTCCAGCGCTTCGACACGGTCGCGATTGCTCTGGATCAGGCCCTCGATCGTCACCCGCGCGATGGCGTTGCGTCCGGTAATGGCATTGCGCCCGGCCGGTGTCGCCACCACGGCAAGGATCACGATGGCGGCGATCGTCGCCACCGTCGCGAGGACACGCCAGAAGGTCAGCTTCCGGCGGATCCGGCGGCGATCGACTATCACATCGGGCTCGTATGACATCGGTGGTCTCCAGAGGCTTCGCGACACGGTCATGTCGATGCAGCATTGAAATGCCGTAACCTGATTTGATCAATTGCAACGCAATATGAAGAAACCATGGTGGTGCGGGCATTTACGCAACAGTTGGGGGTTGCAATCAAGCGCCGCGGCGAGTGTGGCGTTTGCGAACCAGCCGTTCAGGTAGAGTATTTTCCGGCCAAGGGGAAATCGCAACGGATGTGACAAATCAATGCCGTTGCATGTTTCCGGCCCCGCCATGTCGTCCCAGGCCGGATCATCAAGCCACGTCACCAATGAAAAAGGGCTCCGGCACAACCGGAGCCCTCATCACGTGATCTAAGGGAAAACCCTTAATCGCTTACTTGTCGCCACGCTGCTTGAGCGCGGTGCCGAGGATGTCGCCGAGCGTCGCACCCGAATCCGACGATCCGTACTGCGCGATGGCTTCCTTCTCTTCGGCCACTTCCAGCGCCTTGATCGACACCTGGACCTTGCGGGCCTTCTTGTCGAACTGGATGACGCGGGCATCGACCTTCTCGCCGACCGCGAAACGCTCCGAGCGCTGCTCAGACCGGTCACGCGCCAGCTCCGAGCGCTTGATGAAGGTGTTGAAGTCGGTACCGACGATCTGCACGTCGATGCCGCCTTCCTTCACGTCCAGCACTTCGCAAGTGACGACGGCGCCCTTCTTGACATCGCCCGGCTCGGCGAAGGGATCGCCTTCGAGCTGCTTGATGCCGAGCGAGATGCGCTCCTTCTCCACATCGACGTCGAGCACCACGGCCTTGACCATGTCGCCCTTCTTGAAGTTGTCGA
>JBGMOD010000134.1:45051-67765 GCA_041424235.1 Hyphomicrobiales bacterium | reverse complement strand
GCCAGCCAACAGGAAGCGCCCACAGCCGGTCGGACGGAAACCGTCATGGGGTAACCAGTTGCGTCCCATGGGGGGCGGAGCTGTTCGTGACGAGCAAGGGCGGCGACGTCATTCTGTCGATACCGGTCGCGTCGTTCGGTGAGGCCTGACACATGGTGCCTTTGCTCCAGCTCAAAGAGATCACAAAAGAGTATCGCGGCAATGCTGCCGTCAAGAACGTCAATTTCGATCTTCGGCCAGGGGAGGTGCATGCCATTCTCGGAGAGAACGGCGCGGGCAAGTCGACCCTGACCAAGATCATTGCCGGCGTCGTGCAGCCCAGCTCCGGCCAGATCATCCTGGATGGCGCCGAAGTGTCGTTTTCGTCGCCCGCCGATGCCGTGGCGCGCGGCGTCGCCATGGTGTTCCAGGAAACCAGCCTGGTGCCGAGCATGTCGGTCGCACAGAACCTGTATCTTGGTGCGGAAAAGCCGTTCAACAGGCTGCGCGGCGTCTACATCGCGGCACAGCAGTTTCTGCAATCCCTGAACTTTCCCGTCGATCCCACCCATGACGTGGCCTCGCTCGGCGCGGCCCAGAGGCAAATGGTTGAAATCGCCCGCTCGGTGCGTGCGAACGCGCGGATTGTCATTTTCGACGAACCGACCGCGTCCCTTACACCGGAGGAGAAGGGGCATTTCTTTTCGCTGATCCGGCGCCTCACCAAGCTTGGCGTGACGATCATCTATATCTCGCACGCCCTTGAGGAAGCGCTCGAGATTTCCGATCGCATCACGGTTCTTCGCGACGGTGAACACGTCGTGACGGACGACGCGTCATCGTTTGACCGGGACCGGATCATCCGCGCCATGGTCGGCCGGACGCTCTCCAGCGAGGTCTACTCTGAGGCCGGCAGCAGGAAGGCGCGCCGCCGCGGGGCCCGGGTTCTGAGCGTGCAGAACGTATCCATGGGCAACATCGTCCGCAACACGTCCTTCTCAGTCTATGCGGGACAGGTGACGGGTATCTTCGGCTTGATCGGATCCGGGCGGACAGAAACCGCAAAGATCATCGCAGGCATTCTCAAGAGAAAGGCTGCAAATGGAGGCGTAATCACGCTCAATGGCAAGCCGGTCCGCTACAGAGTGCCACGGCAAGCGGTCAAGGACGGCATCGTCTATGTCACCGAGGATCGCAAGGTCGAGGGATTCTTCGAGACGATGTCGATTGCGGAAAACCTCCAGATCAATCTGGCGGCGGCCGGACTCAACACGAGATCGGTTCTCAACCTGGCCGAGCTGCGCAAGGTCGCCGATCACTGGGTCGAGACGCTGCGGATCAAGGCGATCAACGGTGACGCGCGGGTCATCGAGTTGTCAGGGGGCAACCAGCAGAAGGTCGTGATCGCGCGATCGCTGCTGCAGAAGCCGCGCGTGGTGATCCTGGACGAACCGACAAAGGGCGTCGATGTCGGTGCAATCGTCGAGATCCATCAGTTGATCGGCCGCCTCGCCGACAGCGGCCTGGCCGTGATCGTGATATCGTCGTATCTGCCGGAAGTCCTGGCGATTTCGGACCGCATCCTGGTGAGCCGCCAGGGCAGGGTCGTCGAGGAGTTCTCACCAGCCGACGCGACAACTGAAAAGATCATGTACGCGGCAGTCCATTAGCCGGCCGATATGCAAGATGTCGCTCAGCCTGTTGACACAAGTGAACTGTTGCGGCGCCATGTAAGTGAACAGGATCAAAGAGTTTGAAACAGGCTGGGCGTCTCCGACCGCCGAAGGCGCGGGTCACTCGCAATCGCGAAGGAAATTGATGATGGGCTTTGCCACGACACGCTCCGACTCCGCTCTCATTGAGCGGCTCAGGGAGTTCTTCGAGAGAGAGATCGTTCCGGTCGAGCACTTCTACGAGGAGCAGGCGCGGGCCTCTGCGATCAACAGGACGCCGCCGATCGTGCAGGACCTGAAGCGGAAGGCCAGGGCTGCCGGACTCTGGAACCTGTTCCTGCCGGGCGAGCATGGCGCGGGCCTGACCAACGCGCAGTACGCGCCCATGGCCGAGATGATGGGGCGGATCGGGTGGTCATCCGAGGTCTTCAATTGCTCCGCGCCGGACACCGGCAATATGGAGGTGCTGGCCCAGTATGGTTCTCCCGAACAGAAGAAGCGGTGGCTGGAGCCCTTGCTGAACGGCGAAATCCGGTCGAGCTTTTCGATGACCGAGCCAGCAGTCGCGTCGAGCGACGCGACCAACATTCGTTGCGAGATCCGCCGCGATGGCGACGACTACGTCATCAATGGCCGCAAATGGTTTACCTCCGGGGCGATGAATGAGGATTGCAAGCTCCTGATCGTGATGGGCAAGACGGACCCCGAGGCTCCCAGGCATCTTCAGCAGTCAATGATCCTGGTTCCAAGGGATGCCCCGGGCGTGCGTATTGTGCGCGACCTGACTGTGTTCGGCTATGATCATGCGCCGGTGGGGCACCCCGAGATCATCTACGACAACGTGCGCGTGCCGGCGGAGAATATGATCCTCGGAGAAGGGCGCGGCTTCGAGGTGGCGCAGGGACGACTCGGCCCCGGGCGTATTCACCATTGCATGCGCCTGATCGGCTGCGCTCAGCGCGCGCTCGAGCTGATGTGCCAGCGCGCCAACTCGCGATTTGCATTCGGTCACTATCTCGGCGAGCACGGCTCGGTCCGCGAGGACATTGCAAGGTCGTTCTGCGATATCGAGCAGGCCCGCCTGCTGACATTGCGTGCGGCGGAAAAAATGGATGAGTGCGGCAACAAGGATGCGCGTGATCTGATCGCAGCCGCCAAGATCGTCGTGCCGGAGATGGCTTGCCGGGTGATCGACCGCGCAATCCAGGTGCATGGCGGCGCCGGTGTCACGGGAGATACGTTCCTTCCGGAAGCGTACGCTTACGCGCGATACATGCGGATGGGAGACGGGCCGGACCAGGTTCATATGAATGCGCTCGGCAAGGCCCTGCTGAAGCAGTATCCAGCCCACTAGAGCTTTTTCCGTTCCGATTGAATTGGAACGGAAGCTCTAGATTCTTGTTTTGACGCGTTTTCTTCACGCGAACCGGTATCCACTTCGCTGGAAAACGCTCTAAAGCCGGCTTGAGGACGATGACCAGCACCTCCGTATCGAGCGCTCCCGTCCTCGATCTGCAACGCCTCGGCGAGTGGCTGGAGCTCCATGTGGGGTCTTTCCACGGCCTGCGCTCGGCAACGCGCATCGTCGGCGGAAACTCAAATCCGATCTGGCGCGTGGAGGCGGACAGCGGCGCCTATGTCCTGCGCACCCAGCCGGCCGGGGAACTGCTGCAATCCGCCCACGCCCTCGACAGGGAATATCGTGTGCTCAGCGCTCTGGCCAAAAGCGAGGTGCCGGTTGCGCCGGTGCACGTGCTCTGCAACGAGATGTCCGTCATCGGCGTTCAGTTCTATCTGATGGATTTCGTCGACGGCCGAATTCATCGCGACGTGCGGCTGGGCGATGTCGAACGGGAGCGTCGGCGCGGGGTGTTCGACGCTGCCATTGGCATCCTGGCAGCCATTCATCGGCTCGATGTCGCGCGCCTGGGATTATCGGATTTCGGACGTCCCGGGAATTACTTCGAACGACAGTTGCACCGGTGGGTGAAGCAGGCATCCGTCGCTTTGCCTGAAGGCGATGCTGCCTTCGATGCGCTTGCCGCCGCGCTGAGGCAGTCCATGCCGGCGGACGATCGTGCACCGGTTTTGCTGCATGGCGACTTCCGTCTCGACAATCTGATGTTTTCACGGTCGCAGGATCGGCCGGTCGCCGTGCTGGATTGGGAGCTCGCCACGCTGGGTCATCCGCTGGCGGATCTCGGCCAGTTTCTTGCCGTGCAGGCGTTCCCCCCGGGATTTCTCATGCCCGGACTTGCCGGCTGCGACCGGAACGCCCTGGGCATTCCCGAGGAAGCTCAGCAAGCCGAACGATATTTCTCGATCTCGGGGCAGGCGCCTGCCGATCTAAGCTTCTACAAGGCCTTCGCTTTGTTTCGTCATGCCGCGATGTCTGCGGGGCTGAGGCGGCGCGCCCTGCTGGGGACGGCGGTCTCCGAGCAGTCGCTGGCGTTCGGCAATTCCGTATCCTTCTTCGCCGAGCTGGGCCTCGACATGCTGCGTTCAGCCGAAGGACGCACCTCGGTGTGACGCGTCGATAAGGCTAACCCGGTGGGGTGTCCGCGTTCGCGCCTGGTGGTCGACTCCGGTTTTCCGGTCGCCGCAGATTTTCAATTCTCAGTCCAATCAAGACGAAGGCCGATCTCACGTCTCGGTGACGGACGGATTGGCCCGATAGCCAAAAACAGCTTGGGCCACAGTCGCTTGGCGCCAGACAAATCGTCAGACGATTTCATTTGACTAAATTGTTGTACGAAGGCAGCATGGCCGAGTGGGGAAATCTATGTGGGGGAGGCCGTGTCTTTCCGTTTGAACGGAGCATCGCTGCTGTGCGGGCGAGGCGCGTCGAAGCTCCTGGCGCTGGCATGACCCGTCCCGCCGCCAAAAGCTCGTCCGCGCGCGTTGTCAGCGAGATCATGCGCGGTCTGTACGAGGGCGCCTATGTCGCCGGTCAGCGCCTGTCCGAGCCGGAGCTCATGGACTGGTTCGGCGTCAGCCGCAGCACCGCCCGCGAGAGCATCCGCCGCATGGAGGCCGAGGGCATTGTCGACGTGGTTCCCTTCAAGGGCGCGGTCATCCGCCGGATGAGTCCGGACGAGGCGCTTGATGCCGCACTGGTCATGCAGATGTGCGTGGGGCTGGCCGCGCGTCTCGCTGCGGAACGCATCGAGCGGCCTGGACATCGCGTGAAACTCGAGGCGGCGTGGGCCGCGTTGCTGAATTTTGAAGGCGCCGGCGAAGGCTACGAATTCGTTCGCGCGCGCGATCGTTTCTACCGTGTCATGACCGATCTCTCCCGCAATCGCGAACTTCAGAGGATCTTTCCGACCGTTCACGTTCATCTCGTCAGGCGAAACTACCCGCTGACCACGCGCGAGCGTTTCGACGACTACCGGCGGATCGTGACGGCCATCCTCGAGGGGAATGGCGCTGCGGCGGAGAAAGCGGCGCGCGATCATGTCGGCAAGATCACTGCGCTGGTACGCGACCAGTCAAAGACGTCGCGGCCGCAACAGGCGGGAGGATATTGAGATGGTGGCGTCGGATACCCAATCGAGAAAAATGCTGATTGGCCGCGAACGGCTTTTCTATACCGGTCTGCTTGGCAACTCCCGAAAAACGCGCCGGCTCGGGTCGTTCACGGTACACGTGGCGACCAGCGGCAGCTTCGACATCAAGGTCGGAGGCGGGAGCTGGCAATCGCGACGGATTTTCGCGCTGAAACCTTTCACGCCCCACCAGTTGTGGTCGTCCGCCGATTCGATTGCGACCGCTTGCTTCGAGTCGGAAACCGTCGATTGGGCCTACACGGAAGAGCTGTTCAGGCAGATCAACGAGAGTGACCAAGGCGGGCGGCTGGCGGACCACATTGAAACCGTCCGGCGAAAAATCATGAGCGACACCGCCGTGGATGGATTCTCGACCAGAGAATTTGACGATTATGTTCTTGGCAGGGTTCTTCCACGAAGGCACGCCGACCACCGTATCGAAACCATTCTCGACCGATTGCTCGACGACCTTCCAGAGGACAAATTTTCCGCGGCCGCCTGCGCCGCCGACGTTCGCCTGTCGACATCCCGATTTCTGCACCTGTTCAAGGATGAGACGAAAATTCCGTTTCGCACGCTGCGGACATGGAAACGTGCGAGGCGCTTTTTGGATCATGCCAACGCCGACGACAGCTTGACGAATGTCGCGCTCGATCTTGGATACCCGGATTCCAGCCACTTCAGTCGCTCGATCAGAGCCTTGTTCGGGCTGAAGCCCAAATCCATCCGGGATGGATCCCGCGGGATGACGGTATGCTTCGGTGAGAACTACGTCTTGTCCCGGGCCAGCTGAAGCTTTGCGTCGACGCTCGTTCACTCAGGCGAGACGTCGTTTCCTCGAAGCAAAAGCAGATCGTCCTGCGGGAAGCTCGCGCTCCTGCGCGGCAACGACGCGAAGATGCGTCTCAAGTCTGCATCTCCAACAGCAGATATCTCGTCCCGTTAAGACCGGTCAGCACCGGCGTGGTCTCCTCGCCGTCTAGCGCGAGATGTAGCGACTTTGCGCAAGCGCCTCCCTTGAGTCCGGCTCATCCTGTGCACGCTCGGGGCTCTCAAGAATCGCTCCTGAGATCAAGAAGCCGACAAGACTAGCAAGCGGCACCATGCGGGCCGGTTGGAGCTGGAAGGGCGACAAACTGATTCATCAGTTTGAGCGCGGGCTGACGTCGTCACAAAATCAAATGGGGGAAATGCGGATGAAACTCACGAGGGGTCTTATATTCACGGCCGGGATCGCGGCGCTGGCGGCAACGCCGACCTATGCGTACGAGGCGGCGCCAGCGCAGACCAAGGCAGGCGCTTTCATCGGTGCGAGCGCCGGCGTCCCGCCGCCGGGCATCTACATGTTCAACCAGGTGTTCACCCTCCAGGGCAATCTTGCCGGACCGGCGACAAAAACCGTTGGTAACAAGGTTGGCGTGCAGGCTTTTGTCGACGCGCAGGGCTTTCTGTTCGTCCCCGGCTGGAGTTTTCTCGGTGCGACCTATGATGCCGTGCTGGTGCAGCCGTTTGTGTCGCAGAGTCTCGGCAGTCCGGTCAACAGCCAGCAAAGCGGCATGTTCAACACCTATGTGGTGCCGGTCGAACTGAGCTGGAACAACATCGGCAATAGCGGTTTTGGTGTGAAGACCGGTCTCGGCATCTACATGCCCGATGGCACCAAGACCGGCATTGCCGGCACTGGAAACGTCGGCTCGCCGTACTGGACCTTCCAGCCGGAAATCATCGTGTCCTATCTCGCCGATGGCTGGAATCTGTCTGCCGCAGTCTACCAGGAATTCAATACGGCGAGCAGCGTTACAGGCTACACCACCGGAAACATCCTGCATGCGGATTTCACCGCGACCAAAACCATTGGCAAATGGACTTTTGGGCCCGTCGCCTACTATCAGGGACAGGTTTCCAAGGACAAATCGAGTGCGTTCTATGGCAACGCCATCCTGAACGCCAACACGTACGATATCTGGGCGGTCGGCGGTCTTGTTGGGTACAATTTTGGAGTGGCGAGCCTCTCGGTGTGGGCGACGGACGAGGTGTCGGCGAAAGCGTCGGGAGCAACATCCGGAGGCGCCGTGGACATGTCCGCCGTTCCAAAGGGCTTCACGGTGTTTGCCACGCTGAGCTATCGGCTCTGGGCGCCGGACGAGCCCGCTGCAACGCCGACGCGGCCGGTGATTCACAAATGACGCCGGAGGCTCATTCTAGCGGGCGGTGATGGCCCGCGCGTACGCGCGCGGATGGCGGGGTGGCTTGTCGCATCCTCTGTGTGATTGCCGGGCTTCGCCCTGGGTTTGACCCGGCAATCCGGCTTTCTTTCAAGGCCCGCGCATCGGATCACCACAACTGAATGCGCGGGTCATGCCAGATTAAACCGGGCGAATGGCACGGATCTGATCTATTGCTGTGACAGGCTGGCAACGCCGGAGCGGGGCGCCGTTGCCCATTGTTTCAACCGCGCGGCCCAAATCCACGCCCTAATGCAGGTGCCTGAGCTTGTCGGGATTCCTCACTACATAAATGGCAGCGATCTTTCCGTTCTCGATGTCGAGAGCGGTGGTTGAAAACTCACCGTCAGCCTCGCGCGTGATGAAGCCGGGCAATCCGTTGACGAAGCCGGCACGAACAAGCTCCGAGGCATTTGTCTCGAACAGGATCGCCAGTTGGGCGTGCAGCTTCATCACGGCTTTGAGCCCGACAATCGGCGTTGTGGCGGCCGGGCGTTTGCCGCCGCCGTCGGCATGAACGCTGACATCGTCAGCCAGCATCGCCGCCAACGCCCTCATGTCGCCGTGACGTGAGGCTGCGAAAAATGCCTCGGCGAGCGCGAGGCCGCGCTGTTTTTCCACCTGGAAGCGCGGCCGCGCGTCGCGGACATGGGCGCGCGCACGGGTGGCGAGCTGGCGGCAGGCTGTTGCGTCGCGCCGGATGGTCGCTGCGACTTCTTCGTATCCCAGCCCGAACACATCGTGGAGCAGGAAGGCAGCCCGCTCCAGCGGAGACAGGCGTTCCAAAGCCAGCATCAGCGGCAAGGTCACGTCATCCTCTCCGTCCTCGTCCACGACGGGATCGGGGAGCCAGGGACCCACATAGGTCTCGCGCTGGCGTCGCGTCGATTTGAGATGATCGAGACACAGATGCATGACGGTGCGGCGCAGGAACGCCTCGGGCTCACGCACCTCGCCGCGGTCGGCCTTCATCCAGCGGATGAAGGCCTCCTGCACCATGTCCTCCGCGTCGGCCACCGAGCCGAGCATGCGGTAGGCGACGCGCGCAAGTTTTGGGCGCAGCGGCTCGAAAGCAGCCGCTGCATCTTGTGGCGTTGCGTTCGCGGTCACGCGGCGACTGCCTTGTTCGCGGCGTGGGCCGCCTTGATGGCGGCCGGATCGGCCCAGCCACGGAAGCCCACTGCGATCCGGTTCCAGCCGTTGATGATGTTGATCAGCAAGGTGAGCTTGACCTGGTCCTCGTCCGAGAAGTGGGCCTTCAGGGCGTCGTAGGCGCTGTCGTTCGAAGCTCCTTCGCTTTGTCGCGTCAGCGCCTCGGTCCAGCCGAGCGCGGCGCGTTCACGCTCGCTGTAGCAGGGAGCCTCGCGCCAGGCCGCCAGCAGGTAGAGCCGCTGCTCGGTTTCACCGTTGCCGCGCGCATGGGCGGTGTGCAGGTTGATGCAGTTGGCGCAGCCATTGATCTGGGAGGCGCGGACCTTCACCAGTTCGGCGAGGGTGCGATCGAGGCTGGAGTCGATCGCGAGCGAGGCCTCGAACCAGGTCTTCATGAGGGCCGGTGCCGCGGCGAGGGGATCAAGTCTTGCAGTCATGGTCGGTTTCCTTCTGTTGGGTCCGACATCATGACGATCGGAAAACCGCCTGTGTGACATGCGGGCCCAAAATTTTTGACGGGAGGTGGAGGGGCGTGATTGTTCCGGGAAAGCCGGGCCGGCTCGACGCTACGTCCATCCCACGCGTCCCGGCTTTCTTCACATCACGAACCTTGCGCGCGGTGGCCCTTGCGGACCCTCCGCGCAGCCGTCCTGTCGCGCGCAACCTCGGCGCTCTGGTTTTTGACATGCGCGATGAACGCGCGCAGCTTGGGCAGGACCTGGCGCTTGCCGGAATGGTAGAGAAAAACCCCCGGCGTCGTGACGGCGAAGGGCGTCAGCAACGCCTGGAGCTGGCCGCTGGCAACCGGCGCCTGAGCGAGCGGGCCGGGCACCTGCGCAAGTCCCACATCGCGGATCGCCGCGCCGATCAGCGTCGGGTAGTCGTGCGCGATCAGCGGCCCGGAGACGATGGCCTCGATCGTCTTGTTGCCGCTGATAAAAGGCCAGGGCGCGATGGCGCCGTTCGAACGGCGCATGCGCAGGCAGGCGTGATGGCGCAAGTCATCGATGCGCTCCGGGCGGCCCTTGCGCGCGAGATAGCCGGGGCTGCCGACCACCACGAAGGGAAACGGTGGCGTGAGCCGCACCGCGACCATGTCGGGCGCGATGAACTGGCCGAGCCGGATGCCGGCATCGAACCCGCCGGCCGCGAGATCGACCAGGTCGTCGCTTGCAGCGATTTCCAGTTCGATTTCGGGATAAGCCTGGCAGAACGAGGCGATCACCGGCTCCAGGATCCGCGGGACGACCCCGCGGGGAACGGACAGGCGCAACAGCCCGGTGGGACGCAAACCTAAGTCACGCGCGGCCGCGCTGGCCGCAACGAGTTCCTCGAAGGCGGGTTTTGCGCGCGACAGGAAGCGGTCTCCGGCTTCGGTCAGGCCGACGCTGCGTGTCGTGCGGATGAAGAGCGCCGCGCCGACACGCGCCTCGAGCGCACGCACCGCCTGGCTGATCGCCGAGGGCGTGACCCCGAGCTCCGCGGCCGCGCGGCGAAAACTGCGGTGCGCGGCCACGCTCAGAAACGCCTCGACGCCGTCGAGCGCGCCCTGCCGGACTGTGAAGTTCTGCTTCATGGCCCATCGACATTATCGCGGATAGTCGCCCACGGGAAGCGGCCGTATATCTGGCTTGAAAACCGGAAGTTATGGCGATGTCGAGGTCCAACATTCGCGACACCATGCCATCTCAAGGAACAAAGGCGACCGCCGTGACCCGAGAAACGAGACCGATGAAAGCAATCCGCAGCGTCATCCTGGTATTCACTCTAACTCTGATAGGCATCACGACCATGGCCCATCCATCCGTTGCCCAGGCACAAACCACCTCGCCCACAATCACCGGGGTGATGGTCATCCTGACCGTGAAGGCGGGCGTTACACGGGACCAAGTCATGGCCGTCATGCCGGCTGAAATTCGGCAGACGGTGCAGCTCTATCTCAATGGGAAAATTCGTGAATGGTATTCGCGCGGCGATGGGCGTGGAGTCATCTTCTTGCTGGATTCGAAGGATGTCGCCGAGGCGCAGGCGATCATGGAGGGTCTGCCGCTGGCCAAGCAAAATCTCATGGACCACGACTACATCGCAGTCGGTCCGCTTTTGCCGCTCCGCTTGCTCATCGCCAATCCCTGAGCGCTCGCAATCAGAGCGACTCCCGGGGAGTAATCAACACATGGGAGAGTTTCACATGTCACCGGCAATCGTCTTCCAGATCCATCTCGTCCTCGGTTACGTCCCATGGCTGCTTGCCTTCAGCGCGTACCTGTGGCCGAGACTCAAGACAATGGACGGAACCGATGCGCAGCGCGCCATCGCCACGCTGCACAGCTTCCGCTTCTTCGGGCTTGTCTTCATCGTCCCCGGCGTCGTCGGCACCAATCTGCCTGCGGATTTCGCCACGTTCGCTGCCTACGGTGACTTCGCGACCGGATTGCTGGCCATGCTGGCGCTGCTCACGGTCAGGAGGCGTACGCTGTTTTGGCCGCTGGTCGTCGCTTTCAATGTCGTCGGCGCCGTCGACATCCTCATCGACTACTATCACGGCAATCAGCTCGGCCTTCCGGCGCTGGCAGGGGAATTGGGTGCCACCTACGCGATCCCGATCATCTATGTGCCCCTGCTGATGATCACCCATGTCGCCGCGTTCTATCTGCTGGCGCGTTCCCAAGGCAGCACGATGAGCGCGCCGGTGCCGCAGACATAGGGGAACGCTCAGGGCCCGGCGGGTTTCGGCTGATCACGAATCCCGCCACACTTGTCACTCCCACCGTTCGACGACCTCGCGGCAGAATAGTCGCATGAGCAGCAGCGATCGCCCCTGAACGTTACGGCGTTCCAGCCGTTAATATCAGAGATCGCTCTCATTGGGAGATGATGATGACCACGACGCCAGCATCTGAGACGGGCCGGACTGAAGGATTGAAGGGCATGACAACGCCGCCGGTGGTGCCGCCGCAGGAATGGGAGGCCGCGCGCGCGCAGCTTCTCGTCAAGGAGAAGGCGCAGCTCCGCGCCCGCGACGCGCTGGCGGCCGAGCGGCGGCGCATGCCGTGGATGGCCGTGGACAAGGCCTATGTGTTCGACGGACCCGGCGGCAAGATGAGCCTGCTCGATCTGTTCGCAGGCCGCCGTCAATTGATCGTCTACCGCGCCTTCTTCGAGCCCGGCGTGCACGGCTGGCCGGAGCATGCCTGCATCGGCTGTTCGCTGGGGGCGGACCAGGTGTCCAATCTGGCCCACCTCAATGCGCGCGACACCACCCTGGTGTATGCCTCGCGTGCCCCGCAGGCCGACATCGCGCGGCTGAAGGCACGGATGGGCTGGGACCACATCCCCTGGGTCACCATCACCGACAGCTTCGATGCCGATTTCGGCGTGGACGAATGGCACGGCCACAACGCGTTCATCCGCGACGGCGAGCGCATCCTCCGCACCTACTGGATCAGCAGCCGCGGCGACGAGGCGATGGGCACCGTCTGGAGCTATCTCGACATGACGGCGCTGGGGCGCCAGGAGGAGTGGGAGGATTCACCGCAGGGCTATCCCCAGAGCCGGCCGTACAAATGGTGGAACTGGAACGAGAGCTATGTTCCGGACGCCGCGCCCGATCCGAGATGGGTTGCGGTGTCGGACGCCGGAGAGGCGGCTTTTCGCAAACGCGACGGCTAAGGCGGCACTCACCGTGTCATGCTGATGTCGTCTATCATGGCCGCGTCCAGGACGGCGAATAGCCGAAGCGCTGCTTGTAGGCACGTGAAAAATCGGACAGCGATCGGTAGCCGACCGAGTAGGCGATTTCGGAGATTGTGGTGGTGGGGCGGCTTTGCTTGAGATGGGCGTGCGCCGCGTCCAGCCTTACATCGCGGACATGCTCCATGACGCTGCGGCCGGTGCCGCGATAGAATTTGTGCAGGTAGCTGACCGAGATGCCGCAGGCGGCCGCGATCGCCTGCGGCGAGATCCGCTCGTCGGCGTAGTGTCGTTCGATCCATTGCGTCGCGCGCCGGCGATGCGCGATCAGCAGGGTGCTGTCTTCCGAAAATGCGCCCGCGGTCGGGGAGAAGCAGAACGCGATGAGGTCGCAGAGCTGGCGCTCGAGAAAACTCGCCGAAGACTCGTCGAGTGCAGGCCCGCTGTCATACAAGGCCCTGGCGAACTGCCATACGACGGACGCGCCTGCCGACGTGCGATTCAGTCGCACCGGCGGAAAGCCGCGGTCGGCTCCGAGCCGGTCGCGAATCATGTGCGCTGGCAGCTGAATGCTGAACTTGTCATGCACGCCACTAATCCCGTCCGCGCTGGAACGGGGGCGGTTGACGTGGAAGGCTGTCGGGCGTGAGCTGTCGATCAGGAAGACCGCGTTCGGTTTAAGTGTGACATCGCGGCTGTCGTTCACAATCGTCGATTGTCCTCTGATTGAAAATGCAACCGAATAGAACGGCGCCGTTTGCGCGCGCGGCCGGCTCAAATCCATGCTGCCGAGCGAGGTCCAGGTGACTTGCGACGATCCGATCCGAACGGAGCGCAGGGCACCGTAGATATCGCCGGCACCGCTGCTGCGCAGGTGAATGTCGCCCCACACGGAGCGGCATGCGGCGATCCAGTAGTCAGCCCGCTCTCGCTCCGCGATGTCCGTAGTGCTGGCTTCAAACACGATGGCTGATGGTGTTTTTGCCGCGCCTGACATCGCTCGGTGCCTCCATGAACGGGCAGCGACTATAGCAACAGCGGCGCTGCACGCACGCGAATCGCGAATGCAGTCGAACGGTATTCTGTATGCCAATCAGGGTTCGTTATGCCAAACCAGAGTAGACTGGTGGCCAAACCTGTTCGTGCGGGACTTGTACAAATGAAGACATGATGGCGACGTCGATATTGATCGAACGGCTTTGTCCGAAACGCATGAGGTATTTCCATGATGAGCAATGATGATCCGTCGGGAACGCCTGCGCTGCTCGATGTCGCCGGCGTGAATCCCGGCGATCGGGAGCTCACGGCGCAGTGCCTCGAACTGGTTCAGGTGTTCTCCGGTTTGAAATCACGCGAGGACAGGAGAGCCGTCCTCGGCTACGCCAAACGCTTGCAGGGGTTTGCTGCACAATGCAGCGAAGGCCGGAGCGCATAGGCCTACTGGATCATCTCTCACGGGCAGTCCGGTGAACGAGTGATCGCCGCGGCGATCGCGATCTCCGTCCGATTTGCAGACACGCCAACCGTCCGCCGCGGCTCGGGCCTGGCGGTGATTGACACATGGCTAGAATGCTAGCAAATTAGCAAGCTATGGCTGAGGACGACGTCAAACAGTTCAACGTGTATCTGCCGGTCGACCTGATCAGGCAGGTCAAGCACCATGCCATCGAGGCGGAGCTGTCGCTCTCGGCGCTGGTGGCCGATGCGCTGCGCGCTTACCTCAAGGGGAAGCGGCGCGGACCATCTGCAAGGACACCGGACAACAAGAACACCTGACAGGGAGTCGTGAGATGACAACGGAAGGCATCGAGGCCATATTCCTGACTACCCACAACTGGGGCAAGGCGGCGAAATTCTTTCAATCGCTGGGCTTCGCGCTGGAGTTCGAGACCGACCACAACTCCGGCCAGCTTCGCAACGGCGCGGGTCCCTACATTTTCATCGCGGAGATTCCCGAAAAGCAGGCGCCCGAGGCCCACGTCGTTTTGAAAGTGCCTGATGCGGCGGCAGTTCAGCTCGATCCCGGGCTTGATGTGATCACGCCGTTTCAACGCACGCATTGGGGCACCCAGGAGATGACGGTGCGTGATCCCGACGGCCGCATCTGGCGGCTCCAGGCGCCGCTGAAGGCGAACAAATGACCGCGGCATCCGATCGTCGCCACGCCGAGGCTATGGACAGCACGGCGGCGCGGGTCGCCTTGTGGCGAGCGCTGCACGTTCGGATCGACGCACCTCCACATGTGCTCGACGATGATATCGGCCTTAGGCTGGTGGCTCCGGGTGACGACTGGCAGCAACGCCCGGACATGGACCCGAACTTCACGCGTCCGTTCCGCGCGTCCATCGTGGCGCGGGCGCGCTTCATTGAGGATCTGGTTGCGGACGAGGCTGGCCGCAGCGTCGATCAATACGTCATCCTTGGCGCCGGTCTCGATACCTTCGCCCAGCGCAAGCCGGAGATTGCCTCCCGCCTGACGGTATTCGAAGTCGATCCGCCGGGTCCCCAGGCCTGGAAGCGGCGGCGGTTGATTGAACTCGGCTTTGGCGTTCCGGACTGGCTGCGACTGGTGCCTGTCGATTTCGAAGCGGGCGACGCGTGGTGGCAACGGCTGGCAGACGCCGGCTTCGACGCCGGCAAGCCGGCCGTGGTGGCGTCCATCGGTGTCAGCATGTATCTCACGAGCGAGGCGATCATGGCGATGCTGCGCCAGGTCGCGGCGCTGGCGCCGGGCTCGACGCTGGCCATGACATTCCTGGTGCCGCTGCAATTCGCGGATGCCGAGGTGCGTCCCGGGCTCGAACTGGCCGTGAAGGCCGCGGGTGCCAGCGGCACGCCGTTCCTAAGTTTCTTCACGCCGACCGAAATGTTGGCGCTCGCCCGCAAGGCCGGTTTCAGCGACGCCCGGCACGTGCCGGCGGCGACACTCGCCGAGCGCTATTTCGCCGGCAGAGCCGATGGCCTTCGGCCGCCGAGCAATGCAGAGGAACTGTTGGTCGCGACGACGGGGTGAGGGCTGGCTCGCCGACATTTTAAACTGGGGAAAATCAGTCCATTAAGCTCGACGACCGATCGGGCTGGCGGCAAATTTCCTCACGCGGCCCAAGCGGGCTGGTTCCGACAAGCGCTTGCCTTCGGCAATCGGCGTCGATCCGCCGGCGTGGACGCTGAGGGCATGGCACCGCATACGCGGAGCTTGAAGACGTTCCGTCAAGCGTATGATAGGTGCCACGTCAATGGGGATTACTCGCGGTCACGGTCATGAAGGATAAATCTCCCGTTCGCTTTGATCTTGATACGCTGCGAGAGCTTGCCGGCGGAAAGACGTTTGCGCGCGGTGAAGACTACTGGCGCGACGGAAGCGTGGAAATCACCTCCCTCAATGCAAAACGCGTCGTCGCGCAGGTTGCTGGCACGGAAGACTATCGCACGGTCGTTACCGGACAAGGGACGGACATCGGCGGCGAATGTTCGTGCCCCGCTTTCGTGGACCATGGTTTTTGCAAGCATATGGTTGCGACCGCGCTTGCCGCGAACGCCGGCGGAGCCGGTGCTGAGGCGGAGGAGGCCGGCGCGGAATTGCGAATACGGCAATACCTTCAAAGCAAGGGCGTGGACGAGCTGGTGGGCATGCTCCTCGACCTGGCGGAGGACGACCCCGCTCTGTTCCGCAAGCTGGACATGGCCTCTGCCGTTGCGCACGCCGACGACAAGACGCTGGAAGCGCGTCTGCGGAAGACAATTGATGCGGCGACGCATACGGGAACCTTCGTAGACTACAGGCAGGCTCAACGCTGGCGAACGGGGGTGGATAACGCACTCGATGCGATCGCCGATCTTGCATCGGGACCGCGTGCACCAATCGCGCTCAGGCTTGTCGAACACGCGCTGGATCGCATCGGAGGCGCCTTCGAGTCGATCGACGATTCGGAGGGTGTTCTCGGCGGGCTGCTTCAGAGCGCGTGCGATATTCACCTGATCGCGGCACGCGCGGCCAAGCCGGACCCCGTTACCCTCGCTCGCGACCTGTTCAAGCGCGAGACGCAAGGCGATTTCGATATATTCGCGGGGGCATTGGCCGACTACGCCGACGTGCTTGGCGAGAGCGGTCTGGCGGAATACCGGCGGCTTGCAACGGCGACGTGGGATACTCGGCACGCGAGCCCGGACCGAACTCGCTCGGCCGCCGAATTCTCCGATCTGGCGTTGAAAGGTATCCTTGATTTCTTTGCCGAGCGGGACGGCAACGTCGAAGCGCGAATCGCTCTTCGCGCCAGCAACCTGTCTTCACCGTGGGGCTATCTGCAACTCGCCGAATTCTGTCTCTCGGAAGGTCGCGAGGCGGAGGCCCTCAAGCGCGCGGAGGAGGGGCTCTGGTTGTTCGAGGACCGCCGACCGGACGAACAGCTGTTGTTCTTTACCGTGAAGTTGCTGACCAAGATGCGGCGGAAAGCGGATGCCGAGGCGCATTTGTGGCGCGCGTTCGAGAAAGCGCCGAGCCTCGGGATCTATCAGCAGCTTCGCCGCATTGGGGACGAAGCCGTGGCGGCGCGTGCGGCGGCATATCTGGAATCACGGCTTGCCAACAGCAAAGGCGGGAACGGGCACGAACGCCCGGATCTGCTGGTTGAACTCTTCATGCACGAAAAGCGGTTCGATGCAGCGTGGTCTGTCGTGCACAAATTCGGCGTTTCAGCCCACACCAAGGAGGCGCTTGTTGTCGCCACCGAAAGCGATTACCCGCGCGAGGCGCTTGCTTTCTATACCGCGCAGGTCGAGCATCTTGCCGGCTTCGGAGCTTATGCAGAAGCAGTCAAGCAGATCGCCCGGATGAAGAAGCTCCGAACTCCGGCCGAGCAGGCCGCCTTTGTGGCAGATCTCAGGGTACGCCATGGTCGCAAGCGCAATTTCATGAAGCTCTTGGACTGAGCTCCGTAAGGGAATAATAAAGTGGAGTTGTTCTCTGCTGTGGTGGATGGGCGCAAGCTCGCGTAAACGCGGTGACGTATCTCATGCATTTTCGTGATCTCAATTGGTCTCCATCTGAAAAGAAGGTCGCGCGCCGTGCCTACGACGCGGCGCTGGAGGCGGCGCTCGCAAGTGTCATGGCCGAGTTTAAGGGGAAAGCCAGCGCCGTGACGTTGCCGTCCGAGATGTGGCAGATAGAAGACTATTTGCGAGGGCAGCGGCGGGAGATCGATGAGATGTTCGACTATCGCTATTCGCAGCTGCCTTTTGTCTTTGCTCGCCTCATTCGGCAGGGCTATCTGGATGAAAATCTCCTTGCCGGCTTGTCGCAAGACAAGCGCGAGATCATTCGTTCGTTTCTGGACCTGGGCGAGTGAGATTACGGCACGTGGCCGCAATCCCTCAATCGTCACGCCTGCATGGTTGCCGAGCTGGCTAGCCTCGCTTGGGCCGCCGCACCGCGCGCAGCTTGCCGCTGCCGCCACCGCCGCAGAAGAAGCGATCGCCACCGTCGGACTCCAGCCCCGACACACCTGTCCCGGCAGGCATGTCGAGCCGCTCCAGCACGTCACCGGTCTGCGGATCGATCCGCCGCAGGTCGCTGTCATCACCTTCCCAAGTGCCGTGCCAAAGTTCGCCGTCGACCCAGGTGACGCCGGTGACAACGCGGTTGGACTCGATGGTGCGCTGGATCGCTCCGGTGTCGGGATCGATCTGAAGGATCTTGCGGCCGCGGTGCTGCCCGACCCAGAGCGAACCTTCGGCCCATGCGAGGCCGGAGTCGCCGCCGTTGCCGGGCGCCGGGATGCTTGCGAGGATCTTGCCGGTCACCGGATCGATCTTGTGGATGCGGTCCTCGGCGATCTGGAACAGGTGCTTGCCGTCGAAGGCCGTTCCGGCATGGGAGGCGAGCTCGATGGTGCGCTCCGTGGTCCCGGTCGCCGGATCGAGGGCCTTCAACTTGTCACCGGTCGCGAACCACACATGCTGTCCGTCGAACGTCACGCCGTTGACGCGGTCGACACCCGGAAAGGGGCCATACTCGCGGATGATTTCGGCTTGAGATCGTTTCATGTGTATGTCCTTCCACTGTCTACGTCGCACGTCGTCGGTGTCGCAAGTTAGTCGCTGGGCAGCGGGCCAGGGAGTAACAAGGTTGTCGTGAATCCTGGCAGCGGCTGCGCCATCCAGCGCCGCGCCCGCGCGCGACCATATGACTGAACCTTGCCGTCCGCCGCGAGGTCGTCGAGTGCGCGCTGCACGGTGCGCTGGCTGGCCCCGAGCGCCAGCGCGAGCGCCGAACTCGACCAGGATTCTCCATCGGTGAGAAAGGCGAGCACCGCCCCATGTTCTTCGTCCACGGGCCGCGCCAGCACCACCATGTCGCGCGCGCGACGTGGCACGAGTGCGAATCCCTGTTTGGTCGCGCTGACATCGGCGAGTGGGCGGAGCGCCTTGCGCAGCCGTCCGATTTCGACCCGCAGCCGCGCACGGTGCGATTCATCGGCCTGCTTGCCGCGGAATGCGCGCGCGACCAGTGTGTCCCGAGATACGTCTTGCGGCCACGCTTCGCCAAGCGCGCGAGCCAGCGCAAACAACACCGGGCGCGTGGCCAGCGAGACGATGCCGCGGCCGTCGCGCACCACATGGCGGCAGGCGTCCACCACCAGCGTTTTCGATGCGAACAGCGTTTCGACATCCGCGAGCAGGAGAGGCCGCTCCTCACCTTGTGTGATCAGGCGCGCCGCCGGCGTCTTCAAAACAAGCGACGCGCTCTCGACCTCCGCGGTCAGGGCAGGGATGTCCGCTGCGCGCGCGGCTCGCTCGGCCCGGCCAAGGGCAGCGCGCGCAATCCCGATCCGCAGGCGGCGCATCGCGATTCCCGCGACGACCAGTTCATGAGCGGCCTTCCAGGCCGGCGGGAAGGTCGCTGCGTCGAGCCCGGCGAGTGCATGCTCGGCCTCGTCAAGGTGGCCGATCAACAGCAGGCGCCGGACCTGGAGCGTTCGCGCGTGCGCAGCATTGACGCGATCGCCGTGCGCCTCCAGCGTCGTCCGCGCAACGTCAAGTGCTTTCGCCGGCCAGCCGAGGTCGCGCGAGACCAGTGCGATCTCCGCCTCGGCGACGACGCAGCGGGCGCGGGCCACGGCCTCTTTCGTGCCGAAGGCACGCGCCGCGCGCCGCAGCAGCGGTTTGGCGCGGTCGAGATCGCCGAGCTGCGCCATCGCGATGCCGCGCAGCGCCAGCGCAGGCGCGTCCTCGCGCAAGGCGACCCGTTTCAGCGCGCCGAGGACATCGCCGGTTGCGAGCGCGTGGGCCGCGGCCGTGATCATCGAGTCCATGGAAATCCTGTCACACTTGTCACTCTCTTGCCGCGATGTCGCACGGTAGAACGGATTCGTGCTCAAAACCCCGTGGTCCGCCACGATGGCGCAGCCGGTGTCGCCGGTCTATCTTCGCGACAAGGTTCCAATTGCCCGACCGCGGCGGGCATCGCAACTGTGGAGGAGATCGATGCAAGAGGACCTCATTGTCCGTCGCGAGACGCGGATCGCGGCGCCGCCCGCCGCGGTGTTCGCGCTTTTGACCGATCCCGAGAAGATTCTCCGCTGGATGGGAACGGAGGCGCAGCTCGAGCCGCAGCCTGGCGGCCTTTATCTCGTCAATGTCACCGGCGCGCGCTTCGCTCGCGGTTCCTTCCGTGAGGTGGTGCCGGTGCACCGCCTGGCCTACAGTTTCGGCTGGGACGGCAGCGAGGTGGTGCCACCGGGATCGAGCCTGGTCGAGATCGATCTGATGGACCAGCCGCCAGATGGAACGCTGCTGCGCCTGACCCACACCGGCCTGCCCAATGCTGACCAATGCGCGGGCCATGCGGAAGGCTGGGCCCATTACCTCGGTCGGCTGGCGGAGGTGGCCGCCGGGCGCAACCCGGGTCCGGATCCCATGCGCGGCCGCACCGGGCCGGATTGATCGCGCCTCTGCACAAACGCTTCGCGCTTGTTGCGGGGATGCGGTCTCCACGCCGCTCGAAAATGCTTTATTGTCGCGGCAATGGACTTGCCTGCGCCCCTGGCCTGGCTGGTGGACGAGAGCACCACTGCGCCCGGCCCCGAACAATTCCTGGCCGGACTTGGCCAACGACTGCTCGCCGATGGCCTGCCGCTCGCCGGAGGCGCGCTGACGCTCGCCGTGCCGCATCCGATTATCGCCCGGCGCACCTGGCTGTGGCGGGCGGAAACGGGGGCCGTGATCGAGGCGCTCGGATTCGCCGGCGCGCCACAGAGCCACGCTGGACGTGATTGGCTGGCGGCGTTGGGGCCGGTCCAGGAAGACAGCGTCGGGCCGGCACCGGACTATGCGCTGGGCTGGGCCGGAACCCGCGCCTTCGCGCGTGCTGACACCGGCCGGCTGCGTGAGGTCGCGCGTTTTGCCGCAGCGCCCCTGGCCGCACTGGCGGCGCGGGCCGCGCTGACGGCTCTGCTTGAGGCCTATCTCGGCCGGCGCAGCGCGGCGCGGGTGCAGGGCGGTGCGCTGAGCCGCGGAAGCGGGGAGACCATCCGTGCCGCGCTGTTGTGTGCCGATCTGCGCGGCTTCACCGCCTTGTCCGAGGCGACGGACCCCGCGGCCACGATCGCCGCTCTCGATGCCTGGTTCGATCGCGTTGCCGGAGCGGTGCACGCGTTCGGCGGTGAGGTGTTGAAGTTCATCGGCGACGGCGTGCTGGCGATCTTCCCGGTCACGGGCAGCCCGACTGAGGCCTGCGAGGCGGCGTTGCGCGCGGTCACGGCCGCCCGAGCCGGCATGGCCCATCTCGATACGGTGCGGCAGGCGCAGGGGCTGCCGCCGCTGCCGTTTGGCGCGGCTTTGCATGTCGGCGAGATCCTGTGGGGGAACATCGGTGCGGCCGACCGTCTCGACTTCACCGCGATCGGCTCCGCCGTTAATCTGGTCAGCCGTCTGGAAGGACTGTGCCGGCCGCTCGGCCATTCCCTGCTGATTTCCGGCGCGGTCGCCGCCGAGATCACCGCGCCACTGGTGCCGCTCGGCACCCACGTGTTGCGCGGTATCGCCGCGCCTTGTGCGGTGTTCACTCTGCCGGATGCGTAATGCCGGCGGCAACCGTATCGCCGGCCATTTGAAATCCCGCCACACTTGTCACTCCCGGCTTTCGATGTTCGGCCCCTAATCTGTCTCACACGTCCAGCGTTGCTGCGAAGCGGACGGCGCAGGGCAGGATGCTGAAGGGAGACAGACCGATGACCAAGCACACGATCGGGACACGGGATGAGTGGCTGACGGCGCGGCGCGAACTGCTTGCGGCGGAAAAAGACCTCACGCGGCGCAGCGATGATGTCGCGCGGTGGCGGCAGGAACTGCCCTGGGTGCGCATCGACAAAGCCTACCGGTTCGAAACCGGGGACGGAGCGGCCTCGCTGACTGATCTGTTCCGCGGCCGCTCGCAGCTTCTGGTCTATCACTTCATGTTCGGCCCCGACTACAAGGCGGGGTGTCCGTCCTGTTCGGCGATCGCAGATGGCTTCAACGGCTTCGCCGTCCACCTTGCGAACCACGATGTCACGCTCTGTGCCGTCTCGCGGGCGCCGCTCGCGAAGCTGACCGCGTACAAGCAGCGCATGGGGTGGACGTTTCCCTGGGTATCCTCGCACGGCGATAACTTCAACTTCGACTTCAACGTCGCGTTTACCGAGGAACAACAGCGCGAAGGGAAGGTCGATTACAATTTCAAGCGCGGCGGCCATGCGATGGACGCGACGCCGGTTCCCGCGCCGGTCGCTCAGTTTGCGGCGACGTGCGGAACCGATGCGCCGACATATTCACGCGACAGGCCGGGCCTGAGCGCCTTCGTGCGAGAGGATGGCGTCGTCTATCACACCTATTCCACCTATTCGCGCGGCGTCGACAGCCTCTGGGGCATGTACCAGTGGCTCGACCGGGCGCCCAGGGGACGCAATGAGACGGGCCCGTGGTGGCGCCGTCACGATGAATACGGCGCGTTGTAAGCCAGGACGCAACATGATGATTGCGCATCGTGCCAATCTCGACGCGGGGCCTGCCGACGGATCCGTCCGGGCGACTGCCCGCGGAGCGGCGGACTGGCTGTCCCTCGCGGCGGCGCCGACCTTCGCGCTCATGGCCGTGCTCACGGCTGTCCTTGGCAGTGGGCCGCTGGACGCGCTCTGCGCGGCGACACGGACGTCACCACTGCATGGAATGGCTCTGATGTACCTGCTGATGAGCGCGTTCCATTGCGCGCCGTGGCTGAAACTGATGTCGAGGCGACGGCGCGGGTAGTCGTTGGCTCTGATCCCTTCGCGGGATCAACGCTTCTTGCTTGCCGTGTCACTTTGATGCAGATGCAGTCACCCCATCCACATTGTCATCACCGGGCTTGTCCCCCAAGTCGGATATATCCGACTTGGGTTCTTCAAGAACGCAACTCGACATAGTCGAGTTG
>JBGMOD010000134.1:0-45041 GCA_041424235.1 Hyphomicrobiales bacterium | reverse complement strand
TGGATCTCGCTTAGGCACGCAGTGCGCCCACCGATCGGGGTTGTTTCAGCGACTTCGGCGAAGCCGAAGTCGCTGAGGACAAGCCCGGCAACGACAAAGAAAGCATCATTCCACCGACGGTTGTTACTTCAGCGCCGGACAAACACTTTCCTGCAACGGCCGGAACGCATCCTTTGCCGGAATCGTCGCCTGCAGATCGTAGAAGTCGAAAGGCTCCTTGCTCTCCGCCGGCGACTTGACGCGGAACAGGTAGGAATCGTGCACCATCCGTCCATCGGGCCGCAAGGTGCCGTTGCGGATGGTCGCATCCGAGATCGGCAGCTCGTGCATTTTTTTCATCACCGCCGCGGTGTCGGTGGTGCCGGCCGCCGCAACCGCCTTCAGATAATGCAGCGTGACGGAATAGACGCCGGCCTGGATGGTGGAGGGCATCGCCTTCTCATAACGGGCGAGGAAACGCTTGCCGAATTCACGCGTTTGCGCGTCCAGGTTCCAGTAGAAGGCCTCGTTGACGGTGACGCCCTGCGTGATGTCGAGGCCGAGCGCGGCGACGTCAGGCAAAGTGAGCACGAAACTCGCGATCTTCTGCTTGCCCTTGCCCAGTCCGAATTCCCGGGCCTGCTTCAGCATGTTGATGAGATCGCCTCCGGTGCTGCCGATCGCGACCACGTTGGCGCCGGAGTTCTGCGCCTGCAGCAGGTATGAGGCGAAGTCACCGGTGGCGTTGAAGGGATGGCGGACCGAGCCGACGACACGGCCGCCGCCCCGCTGCACGAGGCCCGTTGCATCCGATATCAGCGAGTTGCCGAAGGCGTAGTCGGCAGCGACGAAGAACCAGGAGCTGTCCGGCGTTGCCAGCGGCCGGGTGATGCCAACCGCCTGGCCGTAGGTGTCCCACATCCACAGCACGCTGGTCTGCGGGGCGCAGTCCTCGTTGGCGAGCCGCGCGGTGCCGCCGGGGAACAGGGCGATGCGGTTTTTCTCCTTCATCAGGTTCTGGATGGCGAGCTGCACCGCCGCCTGGATGATATCGGTCACCGCGTCGACACCGTCGACATCGATCCATTTGCGCACGATGCCGACGGCGACGTCCGGCTTGTTCTGGTGATCCGCGGACAGGATCTCGATTTTCATCCCGGCGCATTCCTTGGCCAGGCAATCGTCGACAGCCATTTGCGCGGCGATCACCGAGCCGCGTCCGCTCTGGGCGGAGAGGCTGCCGGTCATGTCGGTGATGACGCCGATCTTCACCGTCTTGCTCGGAGGCGCGGCCTGGACGCCGGCGGCAGCCGACATCGTCAGCAGGGCCGCGAGGCCCAGGCGAGAGAGCAGCCTGTCCATGGCGTCTACTCCGCCATTGAGAGGATTTGCGACGGATCGGCGCCGACACGGCCGGTCTCGTTGTCGGCGGCCCGTCCCAGGCGGAAGTCATAGCGGATGGCCGGAATTCCCTTGATCGGCGCATCCGGATCGTTGTCGCGCGGAGACACGACAAGGGAACTCGAAACACCGAACACGGTATCGGAATCGATGTGCTCGTCGTTGGCGAGATAGATCGCGGTGACCAATTCGCGATGGCCGTCGGCGCTGATCAGGAAGTGAACGTGCGCGGGACGGCAGCCGTGGCGCTGCTGCGCGCGGATCAGGGCGCCGACCGGGCCGTCCATCGGGATGTAGTACCCCAGCGGCTTGACGGTGCGGAAGTGGAAGCGTCCCTCGGCATCGCAGCGGAAGTTGCCGCGCATGTCCATGTGCTCGCCGTGAAATTTCTGCAGGTCGTATTCGCCCTTGGCATCGGTTTGCCAGACCTGCACCAGCGCATGCGGCAACGGCCTGCCGGCCTTGTCCGTGACCTGGCCGTAGAGCAGCAGTTCCGGCGCGTCGGCCTTGACGGCGATCGAGTCGCCCAGCGCGAACGACGGCGCGTTCTGCTGGTAGAACGGGCCGAGCAGGCTGCTTTCCGTCCCGATCTCCACGGCGGTCTTGTCATGCAGCAGGTTGACCAGTGCGCTGAATCCCAGCACATCGGACAGCAGGATGAATTCCTGACGCGCGGGCGTGCAGGTCTGGCCGACCTTGGTCAGGAAGCCGATCGCCTTGAGCCACTCTTCGGGCGTGAGATTCACGTCGCGGGCGAAGTCATGCATGTGGCGAACTAGGCTTTCCATCACCTGTTTCAGTCGCGGATCCGGCGTTTCGCTCATTTGCTCGAAGACAGCGTCGGTGACACTGCTGGTGGTCAGGTCGCGCATGGGTGTCCTCCCTTGATTTTCTTGCTCAGTCGAACAGCTCAGTTCAGGTCAGAAACGTAATCGTGGATCGGCTGGATCCGTTCACCCCGCCGGATCGGCACGCAATCCGGCGGGAAATCCTGGCGAAAGCGCGCGCCGGCAGCCTCCGCGCCATCAAGAAAACCCTCGAGATGACGCATGGCGCCGGTCGGCAGATCGTGCAGCACCATCAGGGTCCAGTCTTGCATCCGGCATTGGTCGAGCGCGCGGGAGACCCAGCCGTCGGGATCGCTCCAGTCGCGGGGGATCGCGTTCCAGAGCACGCAGGTGTAGCGCTCGCGTTCGAGATACTCGACGATCGACGGCCTGAGCAGGCCCTCGTTCAGTTGGCCGCCGCCGCCGAACGGCCGGAACAGGCGTTCAGGCCGCGCGAGGTCGCCGAGCAGGGCCTGGGTGCGAGCAATCTCGCTCTCGGCGATGGCGGCGTCGGACTGGCGGCCGAGCGGCACCGTGTGCGCATAAGTATGGTTGCCGATCCAGTGGCCTTCGGCCTGTGCGCGTTCGGCGAGCGCGCGGCGCGCGGGATCGGCGATCTTCTCGCCGATGACGAAAAAGGTCGTCTTGAGGCCGCGCCGGCCGAGGATGTCGAGCACGCCGGGCGTGACTCCGGGCTCTGGGCCGTTATCGAAGCTGAGCGTCAGATCGAACACGCGTTCTCCTGCAAATCACAGCACGTCAGACGTCGCCCTCGGCATGATGAAACGACACGGTTCTGCGCTTCACGAGATCTTCGGTTCGCGCAAAGTGAACGGTGAGGGCGGCGACCGCCGCATCGGCATCCCGCCGCAGCACCGCATCGATGATCTGGCGATGTTCGGCATCGACGTCGCGCAAGCCCGGATCGACGGGGATCGACAACTGCCTGTAACGTTCGCTCTGCTCATAGAGGGTATCGCGGAAGCGCAGCAGCCAGGTCGAGCCGCAAGCGCTGACCAGCGTCCGATGGAAGACGCGGTGGCACACCAGCCAGGGTTCGTTGTGGATCTTGGGATCGGACGGGTCGCGATAGGGCACCGCGAGGAGGGCAGCGAAGGTCTTTTCCACCGCAGCCAGCCAGTCCTTGCCGCCGTGTTCGATCGAGCGCTGCAGCGCCAGGCCTTCGATGTCGATCCGGGTCCGGGTGAGATCCTGCAGGTCGGCGGTCGAAACCGGGCTGACCCGAAAGCCGCGTTGATCGGCCACCTGCACCAGTCCGTCGGCCACCAGCCGCGACAGCGCTTCGCGGGTGGCTGCCAGGCTGACGCCGAAGCCTTTGCTGAGATGGGCGATATGAAGCTTCTGCCCCGGCAAAAGCTGCGCCGACAGGATGTCTCGGCGCAGCCGCTCGTAAACCGCGGACGTCAGGGTGCGCGGTCCCTGTGCATCCGCGCTCAGCGCGATCGCGGCGCTTGACGACATGTCCCATCCTCCCTTGCAGGGTTAATGAAACGCAGATACTGATGATCGTCAATCGAAAATCGATTTTTTGGATCGACTTATCCGGGGAAACGCACCGTGGCTGACACATTGATCCCGACAACGGTGGTCGGCAGCTATCCGCAGCCCGACTGGCTGGCCGACCGGGCCATGCTCAAGGCCCATATCGTGCCGCGCACGCGGCTGAAGGCGGTGTGGCGCATTCCCGAGCCGTACCTCGAACAGGCGCAGGACGATGCGACCCTTCTCGCGATCAGGGACATGGAGCGCGCCGGGATCGACATCATCACCGACGGCGAGATTCGCCGGGAGAGCTATTCCAACCGCTTTGCCACCGCGCTCGACGGCATCGACATCGACAATCCCGGCACGGTCAAAACGACCCACGGCGTTGATACACCCGTGCCCCGCGTCGTCGGACGCATCAAGCGCACCGGGCCGGTCGAAGTCAGCGACATGGCGTTCCTGCGCCGTAACACCGACCGGCGCGTCAAGATCACGCTGCCAGGACCCTTCACGATGGCGCGACAGGCGCAGAATGATTTTTACAGCGACTTCGACGAGATGGTGATGGACTTCGCGACGGCGCTCAACGCCGAGGCGCATGACCTCCAGAAGGCCGGTGCGGATGTGATCCAGCTCGACGATCCCTGGCTGCGCACAGATCCGGCGGCTGCGAAGCGCATCGCCGTCAAGGCGATCGATCGGGCGCTTGAAGGGCTTGAGGTCACGACCGCGGTGCATTTGTGTTTCGGCTACGCCGCCGTCGTCAACAGCAAGCCGACCGGCTACTCGTTTCTTCCGGAACTCGCCGATTGCGCGGCACAGCAGATCTCCATCGAGGCCGCACAGCCGAAACTCGACCTCGGGATTTTGTCCGATCTCTCAGCGAAGTCCATTATCCTCGGCGTGATCGACCTCGCCGATCCCAAGGTGGAAACCGCGGAGGAGGTGGCTGCGCGACTGCGGGTTGCGCTCACATACGTCGCGGCCGAGCGCCTGATCGCGGCGCCCGATTGCGGCATGAAATACCTGTCGCGCGAGGTGGCCTTCGGCAAGCTCACCGCTTTGTCGGAAGGCGCTGACATCGTTCGCACGGAGATATCCTGACGTCGGCGGGGGCTGTGGCAGAATTTGTAGATGCTCTGGACGAAGATGCTCCGGCATTACGGTGACGCTGCACTTAATTTCCAGCAGGCGCGCCGACGTCCCGCGCGCGGTGACGGCAACGCGCTGATCTCTGCATCCTGTTCCGTCGTTTTGTGTTGATAAGTCGGCAGCAAGGTTCGGACGACGGCAAATGGATAGACCTCGATCAGCTCGTCCTGGCCGCGTCTCCTCGAGGGGGGGCGCAGTCGATAAATCTGAGCTAGAACTTCTTTCCGCGCCCTGTCGAAATCGCGCCGGTTCAAACGACATTGGTGCAGCGGGGCGTTGTGCCCCGCGCAATGAGTGTGAGGATTGTGCGATGCAATATATGCTACTGGTGTATTGGGACGAAGCCAAACAGGCGGGCGCCACAAAAGAGCAAAAGGCCGAGACGTTCGCGGCCTACGCGGCCTACACGGAGGCGTTGAAAAAGGCTGGAGCGTTCCTTGCTGGCAGTGGATTGCAGGATTCCTCGACGGCAACCGTCGTGCGCGCCCCTGGCGGCAAGGCCAAGGTGCTCAACGGACCGTATGTCGAAAGCAAGGAGCAGCTAGCCGGCTATTATCTCATCGAGGCGGCTGATCTTGACGGCGCGCTCGCCTGGGCGGCGCGTAATCCCGGCGCTCAGCAGGACACGGTGGAGATTCGCCCCCTTATGACCTATTGATCCGCTTCGCCATGCCGCGAGAAGAGGACCGGGCCGCTGTCAAGATCGCCGAGGCGGTTGCGCGCCGAAGCTATGGCAAGCTGGTCGCTATTCTCGCGGCGCCCACGCGCGATATCGCCGGCGCCGAAGACGCCTTGTCGGAGGCGTTCGCCTTTGCTCTGGCGGATTGGCCGGTCAACGGCGCACCGCAAAGTCCTGAGGCATGGCTGCTTGCGGTCGCCCGGCGCAAGATCGTGGATGCGGCCAGGCGCAGACAGGTTGGCGCCGTCTTCGCCGACCATTTGCAACTTTTGGCGGAGGAGCTGGAGGCTGCGGCGAGCCAGGCGCCGCAAATCCCCGACGAGCGTCTCGCTTTGATGTTCGCTTGTGCGCATCCGGCGATCGAGCCTGGAATCAGGGCACCGCTGATCCTGCAGACAATCCTCGGCTTTGATGCGCAGGCGATCGGCTCGGCCTTTCTGGTCTCGCCTGCGGCAATGGGCCAGCGACTGGCGCGGGCCAAGAACAAGATTAGACGCGCCGGCATTCCATTCCGCGCGCCCGACCGCACCGACATGCGCGCACGCCTGGATGCCGTGCTGGAGGCGGTCTACGCGGCTTATACGGAAGGCTGGAACGATCCGGCCGGCGCCGACGTCCGCCTGCGCGATCTCGCGGAGGAAGCGATCTGGCTTGGTCGACTGATCGTCGCGCTTTTGCCCGAGGA
Organism: Hyphomicrobiales bacterium; assembly: GCA_041424235.1. Taxonomy (GTDB): domain Bacteria; phylum Pseudomonadota; class Alphaproteobacteria; order Rhizobiales; family Xanthobacteraceae; genus Bradyrhizobium_A. The sequence continues at coordinate 38,812 of JBGMOD010000134.1, read as the reverse complement.
GGCCGAAGCGCACGGCCTGCTCGCGCTGATGCTCTATTCGCACGCGCGGCGCGGCGCCCGGCGCGGCCCGGCGGGCGAATTCGTGCCGCTGGCCGATCAGGAGCCTGTCTTATGGGACGAAGGGCTGATCGACGAAGCCGAGGCGTTACTTTCTCGCGCGAGTGCGTTTGGTGCCTTCGACCGCTATCAACTGGAAGCCGCAATTCAATCGGCGCATGTCGTGCGGCGCCGCACCGGCGCGACCGACTGGGCGGCGATCGAGCGGCTCTACGATGGCCTTTGCGCGATCACCGGCTCGGCGGTGGCGGCGATCAATCGCGCGATCGCGGTGGCGCAGACGCGCGGCGCGGCCGCAGGATTAGCGGCGCTGCCGGAGCTTGGTCCCGGCAGCCGGCTTGTCGAATATCAGCCCTATTGGGCCGCGCGCGCCGAGCTTCTTTCGCGGCTCGGCGATGTCGCCGCGGCGCGCGAAGCCTATGATCAAGCGATTGGATTGGAGGCGGATCCCGCCGTGCGCAGCTTCTTGAAAAAGCGGCGGGCGGAGAGTTCCAGATTGCGCCTCGAATGTGAGGTGCGCGAGGGCCTGTAAACGCCTCCCGATAACGGGCCGCGGCTGGAATTTCAACGCGCTATGGATTTAGGCGGCAGACTGTTGTTTGCCGAGCAGATAAGCGCTCACCAGCTTCACAAGCTCTTGCCTCATGGCCGGCGACATCAACGCGCCTCTGCGTGCAGCGTCGTGGATGGCGCCGGCGACGGCTGCAGAGAGGACCTGGGCGGCGGCTGGATCGGACAGGCGCTTGCGCCGTCCGCCCGCCGACACGACCAGCGCCTCGTATCGGCGCAAATATTCTGCCTCGAACAGATCATGCGCGGACTGCAGCGCCTTGCTGTTCGGCGCCTCCTCGAGAAGCAGGCGGTGCAGGGCGGGATTGGTGTTGTGGATGGCGATCATGCCGTCGACGAGCAACTCTACGCGCTGGGCCGGCGGCATGGCGTTGTCGTCGACCGTCCGCAGCACCGCCAGCACATCATCGAGGTGACGGAGCGTGATCGCTTCGATCAAGACGAGCTTGTTCGGAAAATACTGATAGAGCGAGCCGATGCTGACGCCGGCGACCTCGGCGATCTCGTTGGTGGTGAATCCGGCCCAGCCCCTGCGGTCCAAAACCCGAGCCCCGGCGTCGAGAATGGCCTGGACGGTCACGCGGGAACGCTGTTGTCGCGGCTGTTTTCGCATCGTTTTGGATGGTGAGGGAATGCGAGTAGCCATTCGCCGGGCTCCAGATAAATATGAGCAATATACTCACATTATTCCGAGCCTCCGACAATCGGCGCGGCGTGTGAGTTCGAGAGGAACCGATGCCAGCATTGGCCACTATCAGCCGTGAAGTGAGATTGGCGCGCAGGCCCGAGGGGCTTCCGGGTCCCGACGATTTCGACATGGTCAGCGTGCCATTGCCAATCCCGCGCGACGGCGAGGTGCTCGTTCGCAACCATTATTTTCTGCTCTCGGCGTCGCTGCGCATGATGATCAGCAAGGGGGCGGAGGACGTCGCGGGCGTGCCGTTTCCGGCTTTGCGGGAAGGCGACACGCTGGCCGGCGAGGCGCTGGGGGAGGTGCTGTCGGCGCCATCGGACAGCGGCCTGTCGCCCGGCGATCTGGTTCTGCATGTCAGGGGCTGGCGCGACTACGCAGCTGTTTCCATCGCCCAGTGCCGGAAGCTCGGTCACGAATTGCCCGATCCGATCGCGCATCTCGGGCATGGCTGGACCGCCTATGCGGCGCTGACGCGTGGCGTGCAAATCCGCCCCGGCGACACGGTCTTCGTCTCCAGCGGGGCCGGCGCCATCGGCGCGATGGCCGGTCAGATCGCCCGGCTGCTGGGCGCGGGGCGTGTCATCGGCAGCACCAGCTCCCTCGGGAAGGCGGCGCGACTGGTTTCCGAGCTCGGTTATGATGCGGCCGTGTTTCGTGGCCCGCGATCCATCGCGGATCAATTGGCGGCGGCCGCACCCGAAGGTCTGGATGTCTTCCTCGACAATGTCGGCGGCGACCAGTTGCAAGCCGGCATCGCCAACGCGCGCGAAGGCGCGCGGGTCGTGATCGTGGGAAGCCTGTCGGGCCAGTTGGCGAGCCATGGCGCCGGCCGCACCGCACCGGTCGAGCTCGACTCGGTTCAACTTCTGCTCAAGCGGATCACGCTGCGCGGTTACAGCGCGGATGACGATGCCGACGTTCGTGCAGAGTGGACGCGGCGGTTCGCAGGCTGGCTGCAGGCCGGCGAAATCCGTTTTCCGCACGTGATCGTCGCCGGACTGGAGCAGGCGCCGCAGGCGCTCGCGCGGGTGATCCGCGGCGACTATGTGGGAATGGTGGCCGTGAAGGTGTGACTGGCGCGGCATGTCCGCAGCGCGAGAGTTCTACGAACTGCAGTGCGGGGACAGCTCCAACGTTCTCAGCAGGCTGCCGAAGGCGTCCTGCCGGCATTGGAAAACATGACGCGGTGTTTGGCTCGGCGTCTGGCTCGTTGTCTTTGCCTGACTATAGTCAGCGCTTGTCTTCTCGGGTTTGGGTTTCGCCTGTCGGCGCGGCGGCGGATCGTCGATCAGCTTGGCGTTGGAATCCTGCCAGCGCCGGTGACCGGTCTTCTTGGTCGGTGTGTCGTCGGCGGTGTGAGAGGGCTCGTTGATGACTTTGCCGGTTATCGCGGAAGGAGCCGGCGGCATCTCCATGGGGACCGTGGTCACAAGCGTCGTCACCGGCGCGGTGTCCATGGTCTGAACGCGGGTGGGGATGAACAGCCTGTCCGATTTCGCCGCGGTGTTGGACTCGACGGAGCCTATCATTGCGATTTGATCATGCGCCGCCGTGGCGGTCGAAGGCGCCATCGCCCTGATCGCCACGATCACGCCGACGACAGCCACGCAGGAAAGGGCGAACCACATCGTCCGTCGCATTCTCGGTCCCAAAAGGCTCGTTGAAGGTTCGTCCCAAGTTCTTCCGGTCGAGACGATGGCCCATCCTCGCAACCGCCGATGGATTACCATCTGATCTTCAAGACTGAATTCGGGCAGCCAGACGGCGGGATCGGCGCATATCGTTGCCCGTTACGTCATGGTTAAAGTTTGGTCGCAGATGGGATCGGCAGGCTCTGCCGGAGAAGCGCGATGGCTTCACATCCTCTCCCACCTGATAGCTAGGGATGAAATGCCCCAGTTCAAGAATTGTCAGGCCAATGATGACGGAGTACGTCCCGTCTCCTTTCCGCGGATCTGACAACAGATCTGACAACACCTGGAGCCTGGGCATGTCGCAGAGCACGAGTGACGGATTCGCGCACGATCGGTTCTCGGCTGTGAGGGACGTCTTCGAGGCCAACTTCGTTGGCGACGAGGAACTGGGCGCCTCGTTTTGCGCGACGGTGGAGGGCGAGACGGTGGTCGATCTCTGGGGCGGCTTCGCCGACGAGGCGAGGGTGCGGCCCTGGACACGCGACACCATCGTGAACGTGTATTCAACCACCAAGACCATGACGGCGCTGACCGCGCTGCTGCTGGCCGATCGAGGCGAGCTCGATGTCGCGGCGCCGGTCGCCAGATACTGGCCCGAATTCGCCGCCGCCGGAAAAGAGCGCATCACTGTCGCACAGTTGATGAGCCATTCCGCGGGCCTTTGCGGCTGGCATCCGCCCACCGGCGATGGCGATTTTTACGATTGGGACAAGGTGACGTCGATGCTGGCCGCCCAGGCGCCGCTGTGGGAGCCGGGAACCGCGTCCGGCTATCATGTCTATACGTTCGGCTTTCTGATCGGCGAGGTGGCGCGCCGGATCACCGGCAAGAGCCTGGGAACGGTGTTTCGTGAGGAGATCGCACAGCCGCTGGGCGCCGACTTCTGGATCGGCTTGCCGGACTCCGAAGATCATCGTGTGGCCGACCTCGTGCCGTTCGCCTTGTCGTCCAATGCCGCCAGTGTGCAGATGAGCGATGTGCAGCGGATCGCCTTCGGCGTCACAGGGACGGATTCGCTGACCACGCGCACCCGCGCCTGGCGCGGCGCCGAGATCCCGGCCGTCAACGGCCATGGCAACGCCCGCTCCATTGCCGAGATCCATGCGCTGCTCGCCAATGGCGGCGTCGCCAAGGGCAAGCGGATCCTATCCGAGGCGGGGTGCCGTCGCGCGCTGGAGCAGCAGGTGGCGGGTCCGGACCTGGTGATGGCGGGGATGCAGGTGCGCTTCGGTCTGGGGTTCGGCCTGCCGAGCCCCATCCTGAAGCTCGCTTTGCCACATGCCAACAGTCTGTTCTGGGCTGGCGGCGGCGGCTCCTTCGTGCTCATCGACTTGGATGCGCGCACCACCTTCGCCTACGCCATGAACAAGATGCAACGGGCGCTCGTCGGCGACGAACGCTCGTTCCGGATCATCCGGGCAATGTGGCGCGCGCTGGGGATCGGACCCGAATAGGTCGCGCGCTCGTATTCGCGTCAGGCTGCGTGCAGGCCAAGCAGGGACTTCGGCTCGAGAAACGCCTCCAGCCCGAAGGTGCCGTATTCGCGGCCGATGCCGGATTGCTTGAAGCCGCCAAACGGCGCCATCGGCTCGTGGGCCAGCGTGTTGATCAGCACCCGACCGGCAACAATGCGATCCGCCACCCGCTGTGCACGATCCCTGTCGCCGGACAGGACATACGCCTGCAGGCCATAGATCGTGTCGTTGGCGATCGCGATCGCTTCCTCGTCGTCGGCATAAGGGATGATCGACAGCACCGGCCCGAAAATCTCCTCGCGCGCGATGGTCATGTCGTTGCGGACGTTGGTGAACACCGTCGGCCGGACAAACCAGCCGTCGCGCCCATCCGGCGTGCCTTCGCCGCCGACCAGCAGCGTGGCCTCGTCGATGCCGATGTGGATGTAGCGTTGAACGCGATCCCATTGCTTCCGGCTGACCATGGGGCCGACGGTGGTTTCCGGATCGCGCGGATCACCGCTCCTGACCTGTCCGACGGCGACCTTAGCCAACTCTTCCACTTCGCCGAGCCGGCTCCGCGGCACCAGGATGCGCGTACCGGCGACGCATGCCTGCCCGCTGTTCATGAAGCCTGCCCCCAGAGCCAGCGGAATGGCGCGTGCCAGATCGGCATCGTCGAGAATGATGGTGGGCGACTTGCCGCCGAGCTCGAGTGTGATGCGTTTCATCGTGTCTGCGCCGGCGCGCAGGATCGCCTTGCCGACTGCGGTCGAGCCGGTGAAGGAGATCTTGGCCACATCGGGATGACTGCTGATCTCGGCGCCGACCACGTCGCCGCGGCCGGTGACGATGTTGAACACGCCGGGCGGCAATCCGGCCGCATGCAGCGCCTCGGTGACAATTTGCGTCTGGATCGCGCTCATCTCGCTGGGTTTGATGACGGCCGTGCAGCCGGCGGCGATGGCGGCCGCGAGCTTGCCGCAAATGAACCCGGCATCGCTGTTCCAGGGCGTGATGAGGCCCGCGACACCGAGCGGCTTCATCACCACCTCGGCGGTGCCGGCGCGGCGGGTAAATTCATAGGTCTCCAGCACCCGGGCCATGTTGCTGAGGACGTCTGCCGGATGGTCAGCCATGAAGTCGGCGCGGGAGATGGGGGCGCCATATTCTTCGACGACCGCTTCCAGCAGGTCCGCCCGACGCGCCGTGATGGCTGCGTGCATCTTCAGCAGCAGGGCGATGCGCTCGGCTTTGCTGGTGCGCGAGAAGGCGGGGAAAGCGCGTTTCGCGGCGGCGATGGCGCTGCGCGCGTCTTCCGCGTCGGCGAGACGCACCTGACCGATCACCTGGGCCGTCGCGGGGTTGTGGAGGTCGAACAGCTCGGTCCCGTGCGGTGTGACAAAGCGGCCGTTGATGTAGATCGTGTCGATGTGGCGCATGGTGCTCTCCCGGTCAGACGAGGGTGGATGGCCCGGGAGATAGGGCATTCCGATTGCCCGGATAAGGTGTATAATCCGGCATGAAATAGTGCAAAAATCAGGACAATGCGCTCATCAGGGCTCATCGAACTCGACGCTGTATTGGCGGTGGCGCGCCACCGCGGCTTCCGCGCGGCCGCGACCGAACTCGGCATGTCGCGCTCGGCCTTGAGCCATGCCATCGCCGCGCTGGAAGCGAAGCTCGACGTACGCTTGTTTCACCGCACCACCCGAAGTGTCTCGCTGACAGAGGCCGGTGAGCAGTTCGTGTCCGGTGTTGCGCCGGCGCTCGGCCAGATCCGTGACGCGATGGAGCGGGCCGGAAGTCATCGCGAGACGCCAGCCGGCACACTGCGTCTCAACACGTCAGCGGGGGCGGCGCGGCAGATGGAGCCGATCGTGTTCGAATATCTGCGCCGGTATCCCGACATGACCGTCGACATCGTCACCGAAGGGCGATTGCTCGACATCGTCGCCGAAGGTTTCGACGCCGGCGTGCGGCTGGCGGAAATGGTGCCGCAGGACATGATCGCCGTGCCGCTGGGCCCGGATCAGTGTTTTGCGGTGGTGGGATCGCCGGCGTATTTCGCGCGGCATCCGAAGCCGCGGACGCCGGCCGATCTCGCGCGGCACCGCTGCATCCGCAGCCGGCTGCCGAGCGGTGGCATCTACCACTGGGAGTTCGAGCGCCACGGTGAGACGGTGGCGATCGACGGCGAGGGGCCGCTGATCCTTGACGAGCCCAACGTGATGCTGGCGGCGGCCCGGGACGGGCTCGGGCTTGCCTTTCTCGCGGAATGGAATGTGGCCGCTGATCTCGCGGCGGGCTCGCTGGTGCGGGTGCTGAAGGATTGGACGCTGCCGTTTCCGGGGCTGTCGCTCTATTATCCCGGGCGCCGGCATGTGCCCCGGAGCTTGCGGGCGCTGATCGACCTGATCCAGGAGATGCGCTGATCGTCGTCTTGCCGAGCGCCGCCACGCGCTGACGATCTTGCCGTGTCAGGCCATGAACTTCGGCAATGCAGCCGCCAATGCATCGACGGCGAGGCGGACCTTCAGCGGCAATTGAGGCGTCTCCAGCCACAGCGCGTAACTGTCGTAAAGAAATCTCGGCTGATCCGGCAACAGCGAAACGAGCGAGCCCGCCTGGATGCGCTCGCGGATGAGCCAGCATGGAAGCCAGGCGAGGCCCATGCCCATAACAGCGGCGTCAGCGATCGCATCGAGATCGTCGAGCCGCAATCGACTGACGGGCATGACCTCTGTCGCAGACTGGTCATGGCGCGGAAAAAGCCACGGGCGCACGCGGCCGGAGCGGCTGTAGATGATGGCCTGGTGACGGCCGAGATCGTCAATCTGTTGTGGCTCTCCGTGTCGGTCCAGATAGGACGGGGATGCGCAGACGACCATGTGTTGGCGCGCGACGCGACGTGCGATCACGCCGGCCTTGTCCTCCAGATGACCGGTCCGGATGGCAAGATCGTAGCCATCTTCCGCGAGGTCGGTGATCGGATCGCTGTACGACAGCACGAGCTCCAGAGCGGGATGTTGCCGCGCCAGTTCGATCAGGATGGGAGTGACGCAGCGCCGGCCGAACAGCACGGGCATGGTGACACGCAGCTTGCCGCGCGGCTCGGACAGCTGATCGGCGGCGAGCTGATCCGCAGCGTCGGCTTCAGCGAGAACCACGCGGCAGCGCTCATAATAGGCCCGGCCGAAGTCCGTCAGGCTCTGGCGGCGCGTGGTCCGGTTGATGAGGCGTACGCCCAGCCGCTCTTCCAGAAAGCGGACATGTTTGCCGACCATCGGTCCGGAGAGCGCGAGCGCATCCGCAGCCGCCGCGAACGAGCCGAGGTCGACGGCTCTGACGAACACCGCCATGCTGGTCAGGCGATCCATATTCAAAACTATTGGTTTCTACTGTTGTTCAGTTTCAACCATTTATCCCCTGCAGGCCTGCTGGCATAGCCCATTCAGTTAAATTATTTTGGAGTTAGGCCGATGGCACGCGTGGTTCGTTTTCATGAGATTGGGGGGCCGGAGGTTCTCCGGATCGAGACCGTCGACGTTCCAGGGCCCGGCCGGGGCGAGGTCCGGATCCGCGTCAAGGCGTTGGGCCTCAATCGGGCCGAGGCGATGCTGCGATCGGGCAACTATATCGAGACGGCGACGCTGCCGTCCGGCCTCGGCTTTGAGGCCGCGGGCCTCGTCGAGTCCGTCGGCGAGGGGGTGGATGGTTTCGTACCGGGCGATGCCGTCAGCGTCGTGCCGCCGCAATCGATGCTTCGCTGGCCTGCCTATGGCGAGCTCGTCTCGTTTCCTGCCGAGCTTGTCGTCAAGCACCCGCCGTCGTTGAGCTGGGAGGCGGCGGCGGCCGTCTGGATGCAATATGTCACCGCCTACGGTGCGCTGATCGATCTTGCCCGGCTCGGAAAGGGTGATTTCGTCGTCATCACCGCGGCCTCGAGCAGTGTGGGATTGGCGGCGATCCAGGTCGCCAACATGGTTGGCGCGACTCCCATCGCGGTCACGCGAACCTCGGCGAAGGCGCAGGCGCTGCGTGAGGTCGGCGCCGCGCATGTCGTTGCCTCGGGTGAGGACAATCTGGAAGCCCGGCTGAAGGAGATCGCCGGTCCGAAGGGCGTACGGGTCGTGTTCGATCCCATCGGTGGCCCGGCATTCGAGCCTTTGACGGCCGCGATGTCACGGGGCGGCATTCTCATTGAATATGGCGCCTTGAGCCAGGAGCCGACGCCGTTTCCATTGTTCGCGGTCCTGAGCAAGAGCCTGACGTTGCGCGGCTACCTCATCCACGAGATCACCGGTGATCCGTCGCGGCTGGAAGCCGCCAAGGCGTTTATCCTCGACGGCCTGGTGTCGGGAGCGCTCCGGCCCGTCATCGCCAAAACCTTTCCGTTCGATGAGATCGTCGCAGCGCATCGCTTTCTGGAGTCGAACGAACAATTCGGCAAGATTGTCGTGACGGTCTGACCTGTGTTGTTCGCGCTTCGGGCGGCTCGGGCAATCGATCATTCAGGGCTAGCAGGAGCCGCCATCGCTCACATTGGCGATGACACGGCGCAGCATCGATACCAGCAGGTCGATCTCGCTCTGATCGAATCCCGCGAGCGCTTCGCGATTGCCCTGCGACAGCACCCGCCGCCCTGGCGCAAGCAGCGACATGGCATGATCTGTGAGCGAGATCAGACTGCTGCGGCCATCGGACGGGTCCGGCTCGCGCTGGACCAGTCCGTCGCGCTCCATCCGCGCCAGAAGCTGGGCCATGCTCGGCTGTTCGACGCCGGTCTGCTGCGCCAGCTCCTTCTGTGAAAGTCTGGCGCCATGCTTCAGCGCCACGATGACGGGCAACTGGCTGACGCTGACTCCGAGCTCGCGCAGCCGCGTGTCGGCAATGCGTCCGAGAAGCCGGGCGGCCCGGTTGATGAGCTGCGTCGGCATGGTCTGGGGCTGCCAGATTTCTTCGGTTTCGACCATTTACATTGCTGCCTATGTATATATATTGGTGCCTATGTAATCATAACCTGCAGGTTCCAATGGCGCAACGTCCTACCATCGCGATTATCGGCGGCGGCCCCGGCGGCCTCACCCTCGCCAACGTTCTTCACCGCCGTGGTTTCGACTCCGTTGTGTTCGAGCGCGACGCCGATCCATCAGCCCGACCACAAGGGGGCACACTCGATTTGCACGGCGACACCGGCCAGCGCGCGTTGCGTGAAGCCGGCCTGGAAGTGAACTTCCGCCGTGTCGCCCGCTACGAAGACCAGGGGATGCGGCTGTTTCATCCCGACGGGCGGCTGCTTGCCGATGATGAGGATCCGTCCGGCGGCGATCGGCCGGAGATCGATCGCACGCAGTTGCGCCAGCTTCTGCTGGAGAAGCTTCCTTCACCAACGGTGCGTTGGGGACAGAAGGTGGAGAGGGTGCAACCGTCTTCGGACGGGCGCCATGAGGTGGTTGCGAACGGCGGCGCGAGCGAGCTTTTCGATCTGGTCGTCGGTGCAGACGGCGCCTGGTCGAAGGTGCGACCGCTTCTTTCACCCGCAAAGCCGGCCTATGACGGCGTCACCTTAATCGAGTTCGGCATCGACGATGCCGACATGCGCCATCCGGCGCTGGCGGCCCTGGTTGGGCATGGCAAAATGTTCGCGATCGGCAACAACAGGGCTTTGATCGCCCAGCGCAACGCCGATGCGCACATCCGCCTTTATCTGGCGCTTCGCGTGGCCGAGAACGCGTATCCGCTCAATGACGTTTCGAGCGCGCAGCTCGGCGATCGGGCAGCTGGTGAACTTGCCGGCTGGGCACCGGTCTGGGTGGATATGATCGCTGCAGGCGAGCCCATGGCGATCCGACCGCTGTATTCGTTGCCCGTCGGCCATTGCTGGGAGAACCGGCCGGGCCTCTCGCTGATCGGCGATGCGGCGCACCTGATGTCGCCTTTCGGTGGGGAGGGCGCAAATTGCGCGATGGCGGACGGCGCTGACCTCGCGATCGCATTGGCGCAGACAGGCGATTGGCGCCGAGCTGTCGTCGAGTTCGAGGCCGTCATGTTGCCGCGCGCTGAGGTGGCGGCCCGTGAGGCTGCCATGGGGCTCAGTGGCGCGATTTCGGAAAACGGCCTCGAACATGCGCTGCGCTGGATCGGCGACAACGCGCTTCCGGGCATGCGTGCGGTGGCGGCGAGCGAGCCGGAGCGCGAGACGCGATAACCGCGATTGGCGGCTACTCCCGGCGGCCAATCGGCCTCCAACTAAGACTTCAGGCGCTTCGCGAAAAACGCCAGGATTTCGTCGCGCGCCGCAAGTGTCGGTTGGCCGGCTTCATCGATGAGATGGGCTGTCACGACGCTATGCGGGGTCGTCACGTGCTGTGCGAAGAACGGCGCGACATCGGTGTTGGCCGCGCTGTCGGGAAGCACGCGTCCGATGAAACGGTTGCCGAGCGCCTCGGTATAGGCCGCGAAACGTTGCGCCATGCAGAACTTGTCGCCTTCGAAACGATAGGCCAGGACGGTGAGGTTCTCACGCTCGAGGCGCCGGCTGACAGCCGCGATCTCCTCGGGAGAGATCTCGAGGCCACCGGGATCGTTGAGCGGCAGCGACGGCTGCGACAGCACCGGCGCCAGCATGGCCGGCTCGAGCATCATCGTGAGGGCGAAGTTTCCCGTGAAACACATGCCGATGGCGCCGACGCCGGGGCCGCCGCACTCCTGGTGGGCAAATCGCGCCAGGGCCCTGAGCCATTGGGTGACCGGACTCGACTGGTTGGCGGCAAGCGCCCTGAATTCGGCACTGACGCACGCGCGCTGGAAGGTCGCCGCGCCCTCTGCCGCATCCGGCACCGCGCCGTCGCGGCCGAACAGCGAGGGCATGTAGACGGTGAAGCCGGCGTCGCGGACCCAGCGGCTGAAACGTGCGACATGCGGGCTGATGCCCGGCATCTCGGTCATGACGATCACGCCTGGCCCGGAGCCGGCCACATGCACAACTTTCGTCACGCCATCGAGCGTGATTTCGCGATGGGCGAAATCGTCAAGTGGATCGTCCAGCTTCATGCTGCGGTTTGTCATGATCGCGTTGTCCTGTTCGGTTGTTTGTGTGTTGGTGGATTCGACGGGGCATCTCGTCAGTCGGGAAAAGGAGCGTCCTGGATCAGTTTGAGGACATCCGAACGGGCGGCGATGCGTGCGATCCGCGATTGCGGCTTGCTGTCGATCTGGGTCTTCAGCAGCGTCGTGAGCAACGTCTTGGTACCGTCGCGAGGGTATTCGGCGACCACCTGCTGGATCAGGCGCGGTTCGATCTGATCGAGCCTTGCGCCGAACACGTCGCAGACGGCGCCGATATGCAGATACGCGACTTCGGGTCTAGGATCCCTGGCCGTTTCCACCGACGTGTGAAGTTCGATCGCCGCCGCCACTTGTTCGGCAAGGCGGTGCTCACCGCGGCTGATCAGGTAGCGCCGCGCTTCACGCGCGCCGAGGGTCTCGAAATCGTCCGGACCGGCAAAGCGGGTCTCGAGGCCGAGGTCGTGAAACAGGCAGCCGATATAGAGTGCTTCCAGGTCCGGCTTGGCTCCCGCTTTATCGGCGAGAGCCACGCCGAACCTGTAGCTGCGCTTGCAGTGCCGGATCATGGTCTCGTTCGAGACGATGGCGAGATAGGCTTCTGCGCTACGCACAGTCGCTGTGTCGGGGAGCAGCTTGTCCGGTGCACCGAGGGACGTCACGCCGCTCGCAACGGCCTCGGCCGATGCGGCGCCGTGGTGGCATGTGCAGGGTGTGTGGTGTGAGGTCATGCGCGCAGGATTGTCGCTGGTCCGATTTCGCGCTAGTGTCGAAATCGACATAAATCAGGGATATTTCGCCAACGGGTTCGAAGGACGTTTGAACATGGTCCGAGTTGTAGTGCTGGAGCTGTCCGGCGCATTCGCTTCCAGTCTGGCGATCACCCTGGATGCACTGAACACCGCCAATGCGCTGTGTCTGCGCGTCGGCCGCCGGCCGCCGTTCGATATCCAGGAACTGAAGGTGACGCGAACGGCAAGTTGCAAATTCACGGCGCGCGATGTCGTGATCATTCCGGGATTTGGATCGACAACGGAGGTCGATCCAACGCGACGTCTACCGACCCCGGCCATTCAACGTGCCGTCCGTCTGGTCCGGGACGCCCACGCAGCCGGTGCATGTCTGGCGGCCTCATGCGCCAGCACATTCATCCTGGCTGAAGCGGGTGTGCTGACGGGCCGGCGCGCGACCACAACGTGGTGGCTCGCTCCGGTGTTTCGCAAGCGTTACCCCGAGATCGAACTCGTCACCGAGCAGATCGTGGTGGCCGACTGGCCGATCGCAACCGCCGGCGCGGCGATGGCGCAGATGGATCTGATGCTTGCGGTGATCGCGAAGTTTGCCGGCGCGCGGATTTCGGAGGCGTGTGCACGCTATCTGCTGCTCGATCACAGGCGATCGCAGGTGCCCTACATGGCCATCACGTTTCTCGCCGGGCAGGATGAGCGGATCGCGCGGGCCGAAAGCTGGTTGCGGAAAAACATCGAACGGGAAGTCACGATGGATGAGCTGGCGGCCGCCGCCGGACTGGCGCCCCGGACGTTTGCGCGACGCCTGAAAGCGGTCTGCGACGTATCGCCGGTTCGTTTCGCGCAGCGGATCAGGGGCGAGGTCGCCGTGACGCTGCTGGAAACCACCAAGCTGTCGGTTGATGAAATTTCCCGGCGTGTCGGCTACGCGGAGCCGTCCACGCTGCGGCGGCTGCTGCGCCGGGACTCCAGCCATTCGCCGTCGGGACTGCGCCGATCGGCTTGACGGATTGGCCCATCCGCTTTCACGAGATTCCCGAGACGGTGTTCCGCCCGTCCGAATGACAACCGAGCCCCGAATGACGAATTCGCTTCCCGATATCCTCGCCAAAAATCTCTCGGTCATCTTTTGCGGTATCAACCCGGGGCAGACCGCTGCGACGGCAGGGCGGCACTTTGTCAATCGCAGTAATCGTTTCTGGCGCGTGCTCCATCTGGCCGGCTTCACGCCGGAGCAGATCCTGCCCGAGAACGATCGTTCGATCCTGACCTACGGCTACGGCTTGACCACCGCGGTGGCGCGTCCGACGCGGCGGGCCAGCGATCTTTCAGCGGAGGAATTCGTTCTCGCGGCGTCGCAACTCGAGCGCAAGATCGCGTCGCTGACGCCGCACTCCATCGCGTTTCTCGGCAAGGCGGCTTACGCGACCATTGCAAAAAATCCGGATATTCAATGGGGGCGTCAGGAGATTCCGTTCGCGGGGGCGTCCGTATGGGTGCTGCCGAACCCGAGTGGCCTCAATCGCAATTTCAGTCTAGACGCCCTTGTCATCGCCTATCGCGAGCTGCGCCTGGCGATCGCAATTCCGAAAAAGGGCGGAAGATGAGACGCTGCTGGATCCCGGCTACTTCACAAGCCCTGGCGTGACACGCATCTTCCACAGGTTCCAGATGCGATCGAGCACGGTCATGTTCGTGGCGTCGGCCCTGGCGCCTTCTTCCGGGGTGAGATAGTTGACGTCGCCGCCGAGCGCCATCGCTTGTGATTGCAGCCGGGCATTCACGTCGGTGTAATAGGCGCGATACACCGCGATCCTGACCGACGGTCCGACGGTGACGTCGCCATGACCGCGCATCAGCACCACGGACTTGTCGCCCAGCGTTTGCGCTAGCGATTGGCCGATCTGCGGGTTGCGCACCAGCATGTCGGTTGCGCCGAAATCCTTGCGGATGTCCCAGACCGGTGCTCCGGCCGCCAGGAACGCAGGATTGTGGTAGATCGCGCGCAACGGCTGTGCGCTGACGGTGAAGGGAATGACACCCGGGGAATGGGTATGCACGACCGACATCACATCGGGCCGGGCCTTATAGATTTCACTGTGAATGAAGCGCTCAAGAAACACGGCCCGTCCGCGCGGATCCACGGCGTTGCCGTCCAGGTCGAACTCCATGATGTCATCGGCGGTGACGAGGGCAGGGGCGAGCGAGCGCCCCATCAGGAAGTGGTTCGGGTTGGTGGGATGGCGCATGCTGACATGGCCGAAGCCATCGAGCACGCCGAAGTCCGCCAGGATGCGGCTTCCGATCACGATCTCATCGAGTTGCGCGCGGTCGACGCCCGGGATGGGATTGCTCGCCGGCTGGCCATGCGCCGCCGAGATGCTCAGGACGGCCGCAAAGGCCGCAACGAGGATACGCCTCATCCGTCTCTCCGGTCACACCGCGCAATTCAGCATCCACTGCACCCCGAACCGGTCGGTGAGCTTGCCGTAGAAGTCGCCCCACGGCTGGATCGCGAGGGGCGTGGTTATTCTGCCGCCTTGGGCTAATCTGGCAAATAACGTTTCCGTCTGGGCCCGGTTATCCATCATGAGAATATGGGCCGAGCCGCGCATCGGTTCGGCGTCATGATTGTCCGACGCGTAGAAGCGGACGCCGGGGCCCTCGAACCGGGCATGCATGATCTTGCCGCGCATCCCCTCGCTGTGCACAGGCATGCCGTTGTCGCCATGGCGCAGGATCTCGGTCACGTCGCCCAATCCGCAGCGCGTATAAAAGGCCAGTGCTTCCTCGCACGTGGTCGTGAAGAACAGATAGTTCGATAGTTGCGGCATCTCGTGGCTCCCAACTCTGATCCCAAGTGCAGTGGGGCGCTGGACCGGCGCGAGATCATCTCTTAACATTACGATCGTAACATATTCAAGCTTTGAGTTGCGATCGTAATGTGAAGGGGGCAGACGATGGTGCGCTACGCCAAGGGGCACAAGCAAGAAAGCCGGGCGCGGATCGTCGCAGCCGCCGGCCGCGGTTTTCGGCGGCTGGGGTATGGCGGCATCGGGGTCGACGGACTGGCGCGCGAAGCGGATGTTACGCACGGCGCCTTCTATGGGCATTTCCGCTCGAAAGCCGAGGCTTTTCGCGCAGCAGTGGTGGCTGGGCTGAGGGAGTTGCGCGAAGGTGTCGAGGCCATGCGTGCCGAACGCGCCACGGGTTGGCTTGCCGCTTTCGCCGCGTTCTATCTCGGCCACAAGCGCACCTGTGACATCGCCGAGGCCTGTACCTTGCCGACGCTGTCCGCCGAGATCGAGCGCGCCGACGCCGAGACGCGCCGCGCCTATCAGGATGAACTGACCGGACTCGTTGATGCCGTCGCCGCAGGACTGCCGGAAGGCGCGGATCGTGAGCAGCGCGCCTGGGCGCTGGTGGCGCTGCTGGCCGGCGGCGCCACGCTCGCACGCGCAGTTCCGGATTCCAGGCTCAGTGCGCGGATCGCGGCATCCGTCCGCGATGCGGCGGGGCGTTTGTAGCGGACGCTGGCGGCCGGAACTGTCAGGCCTCGACGAGTTGTGTGAGGTGGTCGTCGAGGCCGCAGCTCTCGCCGGCAGCGGTGATCGTGTCGAAATACTCATACCAGCCCGACGCGAGCGTGATGCGTAGCATGTCCTCCGCGGCGGCGTGGTCACGCAACTGCCAGAGCGCGAGGAAGCGGTAGTCAGCGGCCTGGGGAGCGATCGGATCGGCGGCGCCCAGCGCAATGACCGATGCGCCGTCATCGAGCACCGGCGCAAGCCGCGTGACGAGATCCAGAAGAAACGCGCGCCGCGCGGGGCCAGGGAGGGCCATCCAGGATGGCTTGGGGCGATACAGTTCGGCCATGAAGCGTGCCATCGCAGTCAGTCTTTGCGCACGCCGGCGGCGGGCGCCGCGACCGGGTCGAGCCACTGAACGTACGCGCCGTGCTGAACGCGCTGGATGCTGACATAGATGAAGACGCTGTGCGGCGCAGCTCCATGCCAATGCCGTTCGTTCGGCGCGAACCACACGCAATCGCCTGGCCGGATCTCATGCACGTCACCGCCAGCGCGTTGCACCTGTCCCACGCCGGAGATCGCATACAGGATCTGGCCGAGCGGATGCGTATGCCAATGGGTGATGCTGCCGGGCGCGAACGTGGCGCGTGTCACCGTGCATTCGCCGTCCACGCCACTGTTCAACAGGACTTCACCCCAGAATTCACCGCTGGCCACGCTCTTCGGGCCAGGGGCGATCGTCGTTCCCGCGCGATGGATCGTCATCTCCGCCGGAGCCGCTGGTGTGGCGGTTGCTTCAGGGATGCTCATGCCGTCAATTCCTTGTTTGCCGTGTTTGAGGCCTGGATCGGGACGCCAGATCCGAACGACCATTCGTCGGCGAGCGTGGTGGTGATGATGACCATGACGTCTTCAGGTCGCACGCCGGGATTTTCCGCCAGCAGTGCCACCAGTCGCTGATAGAACGCCGCCTTCACCGTGGGGCTGCGCAGCCGTCCGGCCGTGATGCAGATCAGAACGAAATTGTCGGAGCGGGGGCCACCGAGATAGTGCCGGTCGAAGATCAGCTCACCCGGCTCATGTTGATGGATCGTCTGGAAGCGGTCGGTCGGGGGAACCTCGAAGCTCTCCACCAGCGCGCGGTGCAGGCTGTCGGACAAAGCATTCAGGTAGTCGGGCGTTTTGCCTTTCAGGAGCGATAGTCGTGAGAAGGGCATTGTCGGTCTTCCTCTCGGGCCGTTGCGGCGGCCATGGCCGTATTGACGCCGGGCAGTTAACACCCCATCATTCATCCCGACCATCAGGAATATTTTGATTGATGGTCCTGAAAAATAGGACAATTGAATGAGACTGGCGGCTTTCGATCCGGATGTGTTGCGCAGCTTTGTCGCCGGCATGGATCTCGGCAGCTTCGCCAAGGCGGCCGATTGCCTGGGACGCTCGACATCCGCCGTCAGTGCGCAGATGAAAAAACTGGAAGAGCAGGCTGAGACACCCCTGTTCCGCAAGACGGGGCGCACCCTTGCGCTGACCGATGCAGGCGAAATGCTGCTGTCCTATGCGCGCCGCTTGCTCGCCTTGAACGACGAAGCCGCGCTCGCCGTTCGCGGCGTGGCGCTCGAGGGCTGGGTTCGCTTCGGCCTGCAGCAGGACTTCGGCGAGGATCTGCTTCCGGATATTCTCGGCATGTTCGCGAGGGCGCATCCGAAGGTGAGGATCGAAGCCAGAGTCGCGCGCAATGCGGAGCTCGCCGATCGGCTTCATGCCGGGCAGCTCGATTTCGCGCTGGCCTGGGATGACGGCGTCAGCGTCCCTCACGTCGATCGGCTGGCGGAATTGCAGATGCGTTGGATCGGCCCCGCCGGTGTGCGTCAGCCGTGGCGGGGTGTGGACGACGGGCCTGTTCCGCTCGTCGCATACGATACGCCTTGCCGGTTTCGCTCGGCGGCAACAGCCATGCTCGACCAGCAGCGCATGCCCTGGCGGGTGGTGTTCACGAGTCCCAACCTCGGCGGATTATGGGCCGGTGCGGCAGCCGGACTCGGCCTGACCGTCCGCACGCAGATGGGGCGACCGGGAAGCGTCCGCATGCTCGACGATGGTGAGTTCGGTCTGCCGTCGCTGCCGTCGGTCGGACTTGTGCTCTATCGAAAGGGTGCGGAACTCGAGCCGCCGGCGATGCGTCTTGCGACGATCGTGAGGGATGCGGTGCAGGCGGCCATCCATCATCCGGCCCGTGCGGCGCCATAGGTCGACAAGTCCCGCCGACCTAACGTCCCTGCAGGATCGCTTACTTCACCTGACGCTTTTCCAGTTTCCGCGCCAGCGTGCGGCGATGCATGCCGAGTCGCCGGGCGGTCTCGGAGATATTGAAATCGGATTCCACCAGGGTTTGATGGATGTGCTCCCATTCCAGGGTCTTGATCGAGGTCGGTCGCTCCGTCAAAGCTACCTCGGCATTGCCGGCCGCCTTGCTGAAGGCCTCCTCGATATCGTCGGTGTTGGAGGGTTTGGCGAGATAATGGCAGGCGCCCAGCTTGATGGCCTCGACCGCGGTGGCGATGCTGGCGTATCCGGTCAGCACCACGATCAGCGTGGAGGGGTCGTGCGCATGCAGCGCCTCGACACAGGCGAGCCCTGAAGCGCCGGCGAGTTTCAGGTCAACCACCGCGTAGCCCGGCTGCTCCGTTTTCAGGATTTCGGCCAGCGCCTCGAATCCGCTGGCATGCAGCACGCGGTAGTCGCGCCGCTCGAACGAACGTTTCAGCGTCCGGGCGAAGCCGGCGTCATCTTCGACAATCACCAGCAGACGGTCGTTATCATCCGACATGGGAGGGGGCTCCTATTGCCAGTGCCGCCAGCGGCAGGTTCAGTGTCACCACGGCGCCGCCCTGCGGGCGATTGTCGGCCGAAACCGTACCGCCCAGCTTGCGCACCACATTGACCACCAGAAAAAGGCCGAGACCGCCGCCCAGGCGGCCCTTGCTTGATTGATACGGCTTGCCGAACTGCGCCAGCATGTCGGGCGCAAAGCCTGGTCCCATGTCGCGCACCGCCAGCACCAGCGTCTCGTCGTCTCGGGTCGCGCTGAAGCGAACCCAGTTCGGCGAGACCTCGAGGGCGTTGTCGAGCACGTTGAAAATGACCTGCTTGAGCGCGGTGTCCGAGACGATGGGAACATCCGTGCCGAAGGCGTTGTCAAACGACAATGTCGCGACCGAGCGTGCGGCGCGCCACTCCGCGACCAGTTCGGCGAGAAATCCGTTGACGGTGGTGATGCGTGGTGCTTCGCCGCGGGCCGCGCCGGCTGCGAGAAGGATGCCGGTGACGATGGATTTGCAGCGCTGCAGTTCAGACTGCATCTCGTCGATTTCCTGCAATCGTTCCGGATCGGTGGCCAGCGCCGGCATCCGACGCCAGTCGCTGAGGATCACCGAAAGCGAGGCCAGCGGGGTGCCGAGCTCATGGGCCGCGCCTGAGGCCAGCAGACCCATGCGAACGATATGGTCTTCCTCGGCCGCGTGCTGTTTCAAGGCGGCGAGGCGCGCATCGCGCTCCCTCAGGTTCCTGGCAATCCGCGTCATGAACACCACCAGCAGCGCCGCATCGAGGGCGAAGCAGACCAGCATGCCCGCGATATGAAGCGTAAAGAGACTGCCGGCCAGGTGCTGCGGCAAGGCCAGCGGCCGGTGGGTGATGGTGAGGCCGGCGAAACACGCGCAGGTGACGGCAACGATCGCCCAGGTCGAGCGGGCATCGAGCAGCACGGCACCGAGCGTGACCTGCAGCAGGTAGAGCGAGATGAACGGATTGGTGGCGCCGCCGCTCAGATAGAGCTGCGCAGTCAGCGCGGCGACGTCCAGCAGCAGCATCATCAGCAATCCACGATTGCTGACATCGGTGCGGTTGCGTAGCCAGGCCAGGCTTGCGAGGTTGAGGGCCACCAGCGCGCCGAGCACCGCTGACATCGGCGCCAACGGCAGCGTGACACCGAGCCCTATCTGGACCACCGCGATGGTCACGATCTGTCCAACCACTGCGATCCAGCGCAACTGGATCAGCAGGATGATGTTCTTGCGATTGGTATTGTCGTCCGGGAGCAGCAGGGCAGCTCTCTGGCGCACTGAGGGCTGGTCAGGCCTCAGCTCCGCGCGGAGGTTTTCCGCGGACTGCAATGCGGTCGTGCCGCCCGTACCCAAATCCTGACTTCGGCTCAGCATCATGACCTTTGATGTTTCGGCGTTCAGTCGCCGCCACATCTCTATCAAATAGGAGCGTGTCTGCGAACCCGCCATTCATCGCTGGCGACACGGATGGCTGCTGCCGCAAGCATGAGCGCCAGCGTGAACCAGGTCAGCGCATAGACCAGGTGATTGTTCGGAAATGCGATGATGGTCAATCCACCCCGGGGCGCATTGTCGGAAGCAACACCGGCATCCGCGTCGATGAAGTAGGGAGCGGCATCGCTCAGGCCGCGCGCCGCGGCGATGGCGGCCACGTCGCGCGAATACCAGTGATCGCCGGCCGGACGGTTGGCGCGCAGGAAGGCTCCCTTCGGCTCGGTCATCCGCATCAGTCCGGTCACGGTGGCCTTGCCGGTGATCTGGCCCGCGGATCGCATGGCCGGATTGCGACGGTCCGGCGGGACAAAGCCGCGGTTGACCAGCACGGTGAAGCCGGCGTCGGTGCGCAGCGGCGTCAGCACCCAGAAGCCGCCACCGAACTCGGTGACGGCCTGCACCAGGGTTTCGCGGTCGTTGAGAAATTCGCCGCTGACACGGACTCGCCGGTAGGCATCGTCGGTGGCGTTGACCGCCGGCCATGCGGCCGGGCCGGGAGCCGCGACCGGCGCCGCGTGCACGCGCTGATCGACGCGGTCGATCAGGTCGAGCTTCCAGATCCGGCGTTCGAGCTGCCAGATCCCAAGCGCCGTCAGGGCCGCTACACCAGCCACGGCGAACAGGCCAAGCACCGCCAGGGTCAGCAGCGACCGTGACGTCCGTGCGGCGTCGCGTGGGCGAGAGCGCTCAAGCGCGTGCGGCGCGACGGCATTGTCGTTCGCGCGCGCGGCCAGCGTCACGGCATCTGCCTCATGTCGTGGACCGGCATCATGTTGGCGTTGAGGTGGTACATCACCCACAACGACCCGCTCAGCGCGATCACCACCACGATCAGGGTGAAGATCAGCGCCATCATGGTCCAGCCGCCCTCGGAGCGGGCGTTCATGTGCAGGAAGCACACCATGTGGACGATGATCTGGGCGACGGCCAGCGCCATCACCGTCAGCACGGTGGCCTGGTTGCTGCCGAGCGCGCCCGTCATCACCAGCCAGAACGGAATCGCGGTCAGGACGACCGACAGCCCGAAGCCGATCAGGTAGGAACGCAGCGAGCCGTGGCTGGATTCATGATCGTGGTGTCCGCCGTGCTGGGGGCCGGCATGCTCGGTCGGCTGGCCGGCGTGTGCATTGGCACTCATCGCAACATCCCCATGAGATAGACAACGGTAAATACCCCGATCCAGATGACGTCGAGGAAGTGCCAGAACATGCTCAGGCACATCAGCCGCCGCCGGTTCGCCTCGATCAGGCCGAACTTTCCGACCTGCACCATCAACGTTACCAGCCAGACCAAACCGAATGTCACGTGCAGGCCGTGGGTGCCGACCAGGGTGAAAAACGAGGACAGGAAGGCGCTGCGCTGTGGCGTCGCGCCATCGTGGATCAGGTGGGCGAACTCGTAGATCTCGATGCCGATAAAGGCGAGGCCGAACAGGCCGGTGACCGCAAGCCAGGCCTGTGTCTGCCCGACCCGGTTCTGCGCCATGGTCAGCATGGCGAAGCCGTAGGTGATCGAAGAGAGCAGCAGCATCGTGGTGTTGAGCGCCACCAGCGGCAGTTCGAACAGATCCTTGGGCGCGGGGCCGGCGGCGTAGTTGCCGCCCAGCACGCCGTAGGTCGCAAACAGCATCGCGAAGATGAGGCAATCGCTCATCAGATAGAGCCAGAAGCCGAGCATGGTGCTGCCGCCTTCGGCATGCTCGTGTTCGTCCACCAGGTAGAACACAGGTGTCTGCGCCTGGTTCGATGTTGCTGCCGGGGCAGTGATTTCCATGGTCATGGCGTGGCCTCCGCGGCGAGCAGCCGGGTCCGCTCGCCCTCGCTGCGGATCACATCATCCGCGGGGATGTGGAAGTCGCGCTTGTAGTTGAAGGTGTGGCCGATGGCGGTGGCGAGCAGGGCGGCGAAGCTCAGCGCAACAAGCCACCAGATGTGCCAGATCAGCGCGAAGCCAAGCACCGTGCTCAGTCCCGCCAGGATCACGCCCGCGCCGGTGTTGCTGGGCATATGGATGGCGCGAAAGCCCTGCAGCGGCCGCTCGTAACCGCGGGTCTTCATGTCCCACCAGGCGTCGAGATCGTGGACCACCGGGGTGAAGGCGAAATTGTAATCCGGCGGCGGCGAGGAGGTCGCCCATTCCAGGGTGCGGCCGTGCCACGGATCGCCGGTGGTGTCGCGCAGCGCCTCGCGGTTGCGGATGCTGACATAGATCTGGACCAGGAAGGCCGCGATCCCGAGCAGAATGAGGAAGGCTCCGAACGCCGCGATCACGAACCAGATCTGCAGCGAGGGATCGTCGAACACCCGCAAGCGGCGGGTGACACCCATCAGGCCGAGCACATAGAGCGGCGCGAAGGCGAACCAGAAGCCGGTGACCCAGAACCAGAACGAGACCTTGCCCCAGAACGGATCGAGCTTAAAGCCGAACGCCTTGGGAAACCAGTAATTGATGCCGGCGAAGAGGCCGAACAGCACGCCGCCGATGATGACGTTGTGGAAGTGGGCGATCAGGAACAGGCTGTTGTGCAGCACGAAGTCGGCCGGCGGCACCGCCAGCAGCACGCCGGTCATGCCGCCGATCACGAAGGTGAGCATGAACGCCACTGTCCACATCATCGCCGGCTCGAAGCGGATGCGCCCTCGGTACATCGTGAACAGCCAGTTGAAGATCTTCGCGCCCGTCGGGATCGAGATGATCATGGTGGTGATCCCGAAGAACGAGTTGACACTCGCGCCGGAGCCCATGGTGAAGAAGTGGTGCAGCCACACCAGGTAGGAGAGAATGGTGATGACCACGGTGGCGTAGACCATCGAGGTGTAGCCGAACAGCCGCTTGCCGGAAAATGTCGAGGTCACCTCGGAGAAGATGCCGAAGGCCGGCAGCACGAGGATGTAGACCTCCGGATGGCCCCAGATCCAGATGAGGTTGACGTACATCATCGGATTGCCGCCGAAATCGTTGGTGAAGAAGTTGGTGCCGACATAACGGTCGAGCGCCAGCAGCGCGAGTACCGCGGTCAGCACCGGGAAGGAGGCGACGATCAGCACGTTGGTGCACAGCGAGGTCCAGGTGAAGACCGGCATCTTCATCATGGTCATGCCCGGCGCCCGCAACTTGACGATGGTTGCGATCAGGTTGATGCCTGACAGCGTGGTGCCGACGCCCGCCACCTGCAGCCCCCAGATATAATAGTCCACCCCGACGTCGGGGCTGTAGCCGATATTGGAGAGCGGCGGATAGGCGAGCCAGCCGGTGCGGGCGAACTCGCCGACAAACAGCGACATCATCACCAGCACGGCACCGCCGGTGGTCATCCAGAAACTGAAGTTGTTCAGGAACGGAAAAGACACGTCACGGGCGCCGATCTGCAGCGGCACCACATAGTTCATTAGTCCGGTGACCAGCGGCATGGCCACGAAGAAGATCATGATCACGCCATGGGCGGTGAAGATCTGGTCGTAGTGATGCGCGGGGAGATAGCCTTCCGAGCCGTTGAACGCGATCGCCTGCTGTAGCCGCATCATGATGGCGTCGGAAAAGCCGCGCAGCAGCATGACGATGCCGAGGATCATGTACATGATGCCGATCCGCTTGTGATCGACAGTCGTGAACCACTCGCGCCACAGGTAAACCCATAGCCGGAAATACGTGATGGCGCTGACCAGAGCGAGACCGCCGAGTGCGACCACCGCAAAGGTGACCACCAGGATCGGCTCGTGAAGCGGCAGTGCGTCCCAGGTCAGGCGACCGAACAGGAATTTCGCGATGTCGGGATTATCGAACATGACTGCGTGTCTCGATCAGGAGTTGGATGGCCGGCCCGGGGCCGGCGGAGCGGTGGTCGAGAACCGGAACGGCGGCGGAGAGGGGCGTGTCAGGCCGGCGCCGAGAAGCGGCGTGAGTCCGATCGGCGTTGCTGCGCGCCTTGCGCCACGGGAGCCGTCGGTGTCGTCGGGCGTGCAGATGCTCGCGACATAGGTCCTCGGGGCGTCGGGTGTCGTGCCGCGGCGGGCGTATTTGTCGTATTGCAGCGGCAGCAGATTGCGCAGCCCGGCAAGACCGAGACCGCCCTTGGCGTCGATCGACATCATCTCGTTCATGCACATCTTGCCCGGCTCGACGCACATGTTGAGGATGGCCTTGTAAAGCCCGCTCTCGACATTTCCGTAGTACTGCACCGGCACGTTCTCGCTGGGGCGCTCCAGGTCGAGATAGCGGGAGCGGTTCAATGTGCTGCCGGCGGCCTTGGCTTTCGCCACCCACTTGTCGTAATCGGTCTGCGACAGGCCGTGGAACGCGAAGTGCATCCCGGAGAAGCCGGCGCCACTATAATTGGCGGAAAAGCCCTTGTAGACGCCGGGCCTGTTGATCACCGCGTGCAGCTTGGTCTCCATGCCGGGCATGGCGTAGATCTGGCCGGCAAGGGCAGGAATGTAGAACGAGTTCATCACCGACGACGCGGTGATGCGGAAATTGATGGGCCGGTCGACCGGTGCCGCCAGCTCATTGACGGTGGCAATGCCTTCGTCCGGATAGATGAACAGCCATTTCCAGTCGAGCGCGACCACACTGACCTCGAGCGGAGTCGCTTCCCCCGAAGCCAGTTGGCCGGCGGAGACGCGGCTGAGGGGGCGGAACGGATCGAGCAGGTGGGTGCCCATCCAGGTCAGCGCGCCGAGGCAGATGATGATGAGCAGCGGCGCTGCCCAGATCACGAGCTCGAGCTGAGTGGAATGATCCCAATCCGGCTCGTAACGCGCCGATGTGTTGGAGTGGCGGTAGCGCCAGGCGAACAGCACGATCAGGGCCATCACCGGTATGATGATCAACAGCATCAGAGCCGTTGAGATCACCACAAGATCGCGCTGCTGGAGTGCGATGTCGCCGGACGGATTGAGCACCACGGCGTTACAGCCACTCAGCAAAAAGATCAGCGGCAGCAGGGCGATCATGCGGAAGCGGGTCAAGATCAGATCCTGTCGATTGGGTCGGTAGAGGGGATTAGTCCTGCCTCATCGCTAGCTGCAGTGCAGCAGAACCAACATTGGACAATTTGCCCAATCCCCGGACGGCTCTCTTTCCGCGAGAAAAGGGGATCAGGCTGCGGAACTGTGTGCGTGCGAAGGAACCATCGTGCCCGGAAGTTGTTCCGGCGCGGACAGGCCGGAAGCTGGCGTTTCGATTGCAGCCTGACTAAAGCCGAAACAGGTGCCGTTTTTGTGATAGGACGGCTTGCCGAGATAGTGTTGCAACAATCGGGTCAAGGAGCAAGATCGGTCCATGTCTACCGAGACAACGGCTGCTACCGGGACAACGGCGTTGTCGTCATCGTCGCTGGAAAGTGATGCCGCGCGTGCGCACCACGGCGGTGCGAATCCCGGCGAGATCGCGACCGGTGTCATCATCGGGCGAACGTCGGAATTTTTCGACTTCTTCGTCTACGCCATTGCGTCCGTCCTGGTGTTTCCGAAGCTTGTGTTTCCGTATGCCGATCCGCTGACGGGGACGCTCTATTCATTCGGCATCTTCGCGCTCGCATTCGTGGCACGGCCGTTCGGCTCGATCATCTTCATGGCGATCGACCGCGCCCATGGCCGCGGTGTCAAGCTGACGATCGCGCTGTTCCTGCTCGGCACCTCGACGGTGGCGGTCGCGTTCCTGCCGGGATACGACCAGGTCGGTTCGGCCTCGGCCGTGCTGCTGGCGCTGTTGCGCATCGGCCAGGGCCTCGCGCTCGGCGGCACTTGGGATGGACTGGCCTCGCTGCTGGCCCTCAACGCGCCGGAACGGCACCGCGGCTGGTATGCGATGATTCCCCAGCTCGGCGCGCCGCTCGGTCTGATGGTGGCGAGCGCACTGTTCGCTTTCTTCGTGGCCAATCTCTCGGCGGAAGATTTCTTCGACTGGGGCTGGCGTTATCCGTTCTTTGTCGCCTTCGCGATCAACGTCGTGGCGCTGTTCGCGCGGCTGCGGATCGTGGTGACGCCCGACTACAAGACGCTGTTCGAAAGCCAGGAATTGCAGCCGGCATCGGTGCGGCAGACGTTACGTGCGGAAGGGCGCAATGTCGTGATCGGTGCGTTCGCGCCGCTGGCAAGCTTTGCGCTGTTCCATATGGTCACGGTGTTTCCACTGTCCTGGGTGTTCCTGTTCACGCGCCAGGGGCCGGCGCGCTTCCTGATCATCGAGGCGATCAGCGCCGTTGCCGGTGTTGCCGCGATCATTGCCTCGGGCATGATCGCCGACCGGGTCGGCCGCCGGACGTTGCTCGCGGTCTCCGCCGCGGCGATCGCCGCCTACAGCGGCTTCGCGCCGCAACTGCTCGACGGCGGCGATGTCGGCGAGTTGCTGTTCATGGTGCTCGGCTTCGTGCTGCTAGGGCTCTCGTTCGGCCAGTCATCGGGCGCGGTGGCGTCGAATTTCTCGATCACCTACCGCTACACCGGCTCGGCTCTGACGTCGGATCTGGCCTGGTTGTTCGGCGCGGGGTTCGCACCGCTGGTGGCGTTGTTGCTGTCGAGCCATTTCGGACTGCTCTCGGCCGGCGCCTACCTGCTGTCGGGCGCGGTCTGCACATTGGTGGCGCTCACCATCAACCGGCAGATCGAGTTCCGGAATCAGTGACGTTTTGGCGCGATGGCTCCTTCGCGTGGCCGTCCGACGCTTAGCGCTCGCGTATTCGGGATCGCGTAACTGGCGCTCCACGGCCTGTGGCGCTCAAAGGCGGCACTGGCGGCGAAGACATCGCTGTCCGCATACCGGCGGCCGATGATCTGAAGCCCGACCGGCAGTTGGGTGATTTCATCCAGCCCGGCCGGGATTGACGCTGCGGGGTGGCCGCTGAAATTGATCGGATAGGTCATGCACCAGCCAATCAGGCGGTTGATGGTCTCACCATTGATCGTCGCCGGGCCGAGTGTGTTGCCGTCGGTCGCGTTTGCGACCGGCATCGCCGCGAGGGTCGGCGTCAGCAGGATCCGGTACCGCGACATGACGGCCTGGATCGCGTCGAAGACCTCGGTCTGATCACGATATTTGTCGGCGATCGACATCGAACGGCAGATGCGATCCCACTCGTGCGCTTCGGGTGGCAGATCCTTCGGGCTGTCGCGCAGGATGTCGTAGCCGCGCTGCCGGTAGGACTCGAGCAGGGCGAGATTGTTGAGGCCGGTGAAGCGGCACCAGACCTCGCTGAGTTCGCGCTGGCTGAAACGGATCTCCGGTGTGATCTCCTCGACGATCGCCCCCGCGTCCTCGAAGGCCTTGATTGCCCTGTCGATGACATCGCGGATCGCGGGCTCGACCGGGAAGATGCCCAGATCACGGCTATAGCCGATCTTCCAGCCACGAATGGAGGTGGCCAGATCACGCGTGAAATCCACCTGTTCGTTCAGCGAGAAGGGATCGCGTGGGTTGACACCGGAAAGTGCGGTGACGGCTATCGCCGCATCCTCCACGGTTTTTGTGAGGGTGCCCTCGAACAGGAATGGGGAGGAGCCGGCGAACGCGTTCGGACGCGTGACGCAGGGAATGCGCCCGAACGACGCCTTGTATCCATAGACGCCGCACCAGGCGGCGGGGATCCGGATCGAGCCGCCGCCGTCGGTGCCTTCGGCCAACGGCAGCATGCCGTCGCCAACGATCGCTGCGCCGCCGCCGGACGAGCCGCCGGCGTTTTTGCCGACAGCGAAAGGGGTCGAGGTCGGGCCGAACATGTAGTTGTCGCAGGTGCCGCGAAAGCCCAATTGCGGGCTGTTGGTTTTGCCGACAATGATCGCGCCTGCCTTTTCGATCCGTTCGGCGTAGGTGCAATAGGAATCCGCAATGAAGGTCTTCAATCGCCGGATGCCGCCGCAGGTGGTCGGCCACCCCGGCTTGAAGTCGTCGCAGTCCTTCATCGCTGTGGGAACGCCATGCAGCGGACCAAGCGTTGCACCGGACATGACGGCGGCTTCGGCAGCTCGTGCCCGTTCGAGGGCTGCCGGAAAGTCGGAAAAGATCAGGGCATTCAGGCTCGGGTTGCGCCGCTCGATCCGTCGGATCACCGCGGTCATCAATTCGACGGGGGAGACCTCCCGCCGGCGGATGCGCTGTGCCATCCCGGCCGCCGTCCAATTGGCAATCTCGTCTGCAAGCGACATGTCACTGATCTCGACGCGGTCTGATCTTGGTTGCCGGTTCATCGGGCAGCGGAAAGAATTGCGCGCCGTAGGTCACGCCGCCTTGATTTTTGATCACGGCAATCGCCGATCGTTCGTGCGCCAAAACCGACGGTTCGAGGTCCGGTGGGTCTTTTGCGGCATGAAACGAGAGGCGGCAACTCGGCATCACGCATGCAAAAATCAGCCCGCATCTGTCGACATGGAATGTCGAGGTGAGCACGGTGGCTTCCGGGATGTCGTGCCGGGTGACGAATTCCGAGATATGGAGGGCGTCTTCGACGGTGTTCGAACTCAGGAAGCCGTCCTCGACGAGCGCAGTTCTCGGAATGCCGCGACGGACAAGATCGTCGTTGGCATAATCGCGATGCGGCCGCGGCGCGCGGTTGAAGTGCTCTCCGTGTCCGCCGGTCGCGACAATCGTGAGGGGCATGCCAGCTCCCGGTTCGGCGCGGTAGTACGCCACGGCCGCGTCCATCCGCGACCGCGCGATCGATGAAAGCACGCCGAATGGGTCGTTCGGCGCGCCCAGCACGAACAGATATCTACGCATAGTAGAAATCGAGGATGTCGTTCCTCTTGGCTTTTTCGATCTTGGCATAATAGGAAATCGTGTCGTTCATGCCCGCTTCCAAAGCGATCCCCGGGGAGCTGGTTCGCAGCAGGTCCGATGCGTACGGTTTGGGGAGGAGTTCGACCGGAATATTCTGGTCTTCGCCTTTCCGCATCGGCAGATGGATGATCTTGCTTTTCGATCCGGTCATTTCCACGATCATCTTCGCCATGTCGTTGACGGACATGCGATGGGACAGGCCGGTATCCCGCGTTGCGGAGTCGAGATCTTTTCCCAACGTGTAGTCCACCGTGATCCTGGCCAGGTCATCGACATGGATCAGGTCGACCGGCTGCTCTCCCGAACCCCAGATCTGGACATCACGATTTTCGAGCGCCTGAAGGATCATCACCGGCACCGCCTTTCGAACCGGGAAAGCTTTCTGGCCTGGCCCATAGGCATTGAGCCAGCGCAGGATGCGGACGTCGAGGTCGTATTCCCGGGCGTACATCATGCAGAATTCCTCGCCCGCCCGCTTGGTGATCGAATAGGTGTTCAGCCACGTGTTCGGCTTGGTCGGATAGAACACGGTCTTGACCCGGTTTCTGACGCAGGCGTCGAGCACGTGCACGGTCCCGGCGATGTTGACGTCGACGGCCAGGACACTCTGCTCGATCAGTTCGCTGGTGCCGAGTACGCCCGCGATATGAAAAACGTAATCGACGCCTCTCATTGCCGCGTCGAGGCTGGTCGGGTCGTTGATCGATCCGCGGCGGTGAGGGTAGGATTTGTCGTCGCCGGCGTAGCTGAGGTCGTAGGTGACGACATCAAGACCATCGCTGACGAGTGCGTCACAGATCGGCTTGCCGATGAAGCCACGTCCACCGATCACAAGAGCCGTAGATCCCATGTCCTGGTTCCTTCCTTTGCTGCGCGGGGGCGCGAGGAGTTGCTCG
The DNA here is from genome assembly GCA_041424235.1 of Hyphomicrobiales bacterium. Lineage (GTDB taxonomy): Bacteria > Pseudomonadota > Alphaproteobacteria > Rhizobiales > Xanthobacteraceae > Bradyrhizobium_A. The sequence goes on along the minus strand of JBGMOD010000134.1, from coordinate 8,988 downwards.
GCATCTGTTCGAGGTCGATGGTCGTTGAGCACCGGCTGTTCCGTTGAGCTTGATAGCGCCGTCGGCCCCCGGCGACAGAGGTGCATGCACACCAGCGCAATGTCTCTTCAGGCAATGAACCGTCTGCAAACAGATGTTGGCAGGACGCTAGTTCGGCGCGACTGCAGTCGTCATCTCCCTGTCGGGAGATGAGATCGCGCAGCCCTGACGATGGTTAAGCGTCCAATTCCGATATCGGATTATTTTTCAGCGCAATGTCGCAAGCGTGCCGCGCTATGCGCGTACGGTTCGGCGGATCAGCATCGCCAGCACGAGGCAGAGCAGGCTTGCGACGCCGGTGATCATGGCGGCCGCGGACCAGCCGAAGCGGTCGATGGTACCGCCGACGGCAACCGGACCGATCGCCTGTCCAAGGTTGCTGCCTTGCATCACCAATCCCATCACCACCGGCGCAAGCCTGGCCGCCGGTGCGGCCACCGGTGTCGTCGCCAGCAGCGTGGCCGGCAGCATCCCGCCGACGGCGGAGAACGCCACGCACAGCAGGAATGTCGGGGTATCGGGCAGGATCGACAGGAATACGCTGACGCTGGTGAGGCCCATGATGATGCTGGCCACGCCCACGAGGGTCGATCGGCCGACGCCGCGCGTGAGCAATGCTCCGGCGGCGAGGTTGCCGACAATGTTGGCGCTGGTGGCAATCGCGCTCAACAGACCTGCGGTCCGCAGGGACACGCCCATGCGGCCGACCAGCAGCACCGGAAGGAAGTTGAACAGCGCGAAGAACATCAGGCTGTAGAGCGCAAACGAGGCGGCAAGCAGCCTCGGGCCGCCGGCGCGCACGGTTGCGACTGCATCACTGACGAGCCCGCGCCAGGACAATTGGGACCGAGCCTCCGACCTCGGCACAAACATGGTGACGCAAAGCAGCGCAACGACGGCGAGCGTGCCGCTGGTCCACCAATAGGAGCGCCAGCCCGCAAACAGCGGCGCTGTCAGCATCGCCAGAGCGATGCCGGCCGGCATGAAACAACTCCAGAGCGCGAACGCGAAATTTCGCCGTTCCGCGCTGACGGCCCGTTGCAGCAAAGCGGGGCCGGCAACGGTGATCAGCAGGAAGCCCAGGCCTTCAATGACGCGCGATCCGAGCAGGATCGCGTACGTCGTTGCGAGGGCGCCGCCTGCCGCACCGAGCGCCGACGTACCGAGGCCGAGCAGAAGAATTCGCCGGTCACCGATGCTGGCGACGACGGCACCGGCGGGAATTCCGCCCAAGGCGCCGAGGATCGCGAACACGGCGGTGAGCCAGCCGACCGACGCAAGATCGAGATGCAGATCGGTTTGCAGAAGCGGCGCTGCGATCGCCGCCTTGCCGACCTGGAGCGATGCCACGATCCCGGCGCCGACAATGACGGGGACGGTTGCCCATGTGGTTCTCGCTGACGGCACGGCCGCAGAACTTATCGACATGACGCCTGCCGAGGTCGCGCGTGGCGAACGGTGCGGCCACACAAACGATCTGGAAAAAGCACGAGGTGGCGGGCCATCGAGGCGTCCGTTCGATCCCGAGGGAGCATTTGCGGCCGGAAAATGCCCCCTGATTATGATCGATGATAGTGATATAAATTGCATCAACTTGATCGATTGGAATGATCAATGCTGGATGCGCTGACCCTTGATCAAATGCGGACCTTCGTCACCGTGGCGGAAAGCGGCAGCTTTCGCGCCGCCGCCGGACGTTTGTCCCGGGTGCAATCGGCGGTCAGCCACGCCATTGCCAACATCGAAGCCGAGCTGCGCCTCCCATTGTTCGACCGTTCGGGTCATCGCCCGGTTCTGACACCGGAAGGGCGGGCGCTGCTCGCCAATGCCCGCGACATCCTGTTGCGCGTCGATGCGATGCGCGCGCGGGCGAGAGGCCTCGGCGAGGGCGTCGAACTCGAACTTTCGCTGGTGGTGGACACGCTGTTTCCAATCGCCGTGGTCGGAGCCGCGCTCAAGGACATGCGCGCGGCCTATCCATCGGTCGCCATCCGCCTGTCGGTGGCACCGCTCGGTGGTCCGATCAGCGGCCTGATCGAGCGCGATTATATGCTCGGAATCCTGGTCGGCGAGGAGTTCCGCGATCCGCGCGTCGTGGTGCAGGCGATGTCATCGGTGCCGATGGTCGCCGTGGTCAGCACCCGGCATCCGCTTGCTTCGCAGGCGAACGGCGATCTGCTCGGCGTTCCCGATCTGGCCGATCACCTGCAGATCGTGCTGTCCGATCCGAGTCCTCTGACCGAAGGGCGCGATTTCGGCGTGATTTCCCACCAGACCTGCCGGGTCAGCGGCCAGGATGTGAAGCACGCCCTGATTCTGGCCGGGCTGGGATGGGGACGCCTGCCATTCTGGCAAGTCGAACGGGATTTGGCAGAAGGACGGCTTGTCCGGCTCGCCACAAAATCGCTGGGCCGGCAGAGCCAGGTAGCCTCGGAAACCTATCTTGCTCATCGCATCGACGAACCGCTCGGCCCCGCCGCGCGTGCGCTGAGCGAGGCATTGATGCGTCTCAGCGCGGCGCCGGAGTAATGCCACCGGTCACGGTTGCGTGCCGAGTGCCCGGTACGCTGCGAGCAGATCCTGCCACCATTCGCCATGGCGGCGCAGAAAGACCCCATCGGGCATGGTGTGGCGGGCGACATGCTCCTGCGGCACGCTATCCCAGCCGCAGTGCTCGACCGTGACACGCGTCTCATTGCCGATAGGCTCGAACCGGACCTCCACATGCGTGATCTGGTCGGGTGCGAACGTGGCCTGCCGCCAGCTGAAGGCAATGCGGTGGCCCGGCTCCCAAACTGTGATGCGGCCGATCTCGAACACCTTGCCGTTCGGCAGCGTCTCGGTAAAACGCCCGCCGAGTCCCGGTTCGAGGGCCACCACACCGGGTGAGCGCGGGGTGAAGCGGAACAGTTCATTGGGCCGCCACCACTGGCCGATCTCGCTGACGAACACATCGAAGGCGCGCTCCGGAGAGGCGCTGACGCGCAGCGACACCAGGACGCGTGACGTCATGGTTTCAGCTCGATATGCGCCTTGAAGGCGGCGAGTTGCTCGCTCCACAGTTGTTCTGTTTCGTCGACCCAGCGTTTCAGGTCGGCCATCGGTTGCGGCCGCAGGCTGTAGACGCGGACGCGCGCGTCGAATGCGGGATGGCTTTCTTCGATCAGGCCACCGGCCTTGAGGGTGCGCAGGTGGCGGCTCAGGGCAGGGGGATTCAAACCCACAGCCTCGGCGAGTTCGCCGGCGCGCCGCGGCCGCTCGCGCAGCAGTTCGATCACCCGCCGCCGCGATGGATCGGCGAGCGCGGCCAGCGTTCGGTCGAGATGCCGTGCTGCGCTCAATGCCATCCCTCGATCTTCAGGCCGCTGGCTTTCTCGGCTTCCTCACGCGATACCGCCTTGACCGTCTGGCCGAAGCTCCAGACATGGCCTTCGGGATCGCGCGCGCGGTAGGTGCGGTCGCCATAGAACTGGTCGGTTGGCTCCTGCAGGATAGTGGCACCGGCCGCGCGGGCGCGGGCACAGTGTGCGTCCAGTCCGCTGTCGAGCTTGACCTGGATGATCTGGGTGTTCTTACCACCGACGGCTGCGGGACTGGCGATGAAGTCGGCCCACTCCGAGCCGACATAGATCAGGCCGTCGCCGAAGCGCATCTCGCCGTGGGCGAGGTTTCCGTCGTTGTCGGTGATGATCATGCTGCGTTCGAAGCCGAACGCCTTTTCCAGCCAGTCGAGGGCGACCCACGGCTCCTTGTAGAAAACGCCGGATGTAAAGGTGGGGCGATGGAATGGATCGGACATGGGATAATCCTTCTCTATATCGAGAATATTTAACGATATAGAGAAATATTAGTCAAGCCTGCCCCTCGTTCAGCTAGACGATCAGACAAGCGTCCAATATCGATGAAAAGCAGTGGCTTACTGAAAGCTCTGGATCTTCGTTCTGAGTCTGAATTTTTCGGCGTCATGCCGCGCGCGACCAGGCCGGGAGTGACAAGCCCTATCAGCCGGATGCCGGCCATCTTCGATCTGCTTTGGCAGGTGGCCGGGCGTCAGGCCTGCCCGCGGTATTTCGTCTGGTCGATGCCGTGGCGGTGCAGCTTGTCATAAAATGTCTTGCGGGGAATGCCGAGGGCTTCGATGGTCTTCTGCACGTCGCCGCGATGCACGGCGAGTGCGTCGCGGATCAACTCGGCCTCATAGGCCTCGACCCGCTTGGGTAGCGCGGCGCCATCGTCGGCGGGAGCGGTGAGCGTTCCGTCACGCGTCAGACCGAGCGCGACGCGTTCGGCATAATGGGCGAGTTCGCGGACATTGCCGGGCCACGGATGCTCCTGCAGATGGCGGCGCTCCGCATGGCCGATCGAGGGCGTGTCGCGCCCGAACCGTTTCGCGGCACGGGAGAGGAAATGGCCGAACAGCAGCGGAATGTCGATTTTGCGCTCGCGCAGCGGCGGGATCTTGATGGCGACGACATGCAGCCGGTAATAAAGGTCCTCGCGAAAGCTGCCGCGTTTGACCAGGGTCAGCAGGTCGGTCTTGGTCGCTGCGACAATGCGGATGTCGACATTGCGAATGTCGTTGGTGCCGAGCGGCGTGATTTGCCGCTCCTCCAGGACGCGCAGCAGCTTGACCTGCAGCGCCGGTGACATCGCTTCGATCTCGTCCAGGAACAGCGTGCCGCCCTGGGCGTATTCGATCCGGCCGACCCGTTTCTTCAGCGCCCCGGTAAAGGCGCCGGGCTCATGACCGAACAGCTCGCTTTCGATCATGGTTTCCGGCAAGGCGCCGCAATTGACGGCGACGAGTGGCCGCGCCGCGCGGCGGCTCCAGCGGTGCAGCGCGTTGGCCGCGACGTCCTTGCCGCTGCCGGTTTCCCCCTCGATCAGGACATCCACATCGGCATCGGCAACCTGGCGCAGGATCTGGCGCAGATGCTCGATGCCGGGATCCATCCCGATCAGCGGAATGTCGTCGGCTGCCGCTGTCGCGGCGCGTCGCAGCGCGCGGTTTTCCAGCACCAGCCGTCGCTGGTCGAGGGCGTGGCGGATGCTGCCGAGCAGCCGGTCGGATGCATAGGGCTTGGCCAGGAAATCGTAGGCGCCTTCGCGCATCGCATCGACGGCCATCGCGATATCGCCATGGCCGGTGATCAGGATGACGGGAATCTCGGGATCGATGCGCCGCAGACGCCGGAACAGCTCCAGCCCGTCGACGCGCGGCATCCGGACATCGGTCACGACGACGCCGGAAAATTCCGCGTCGAGTTCGTCGAGTGCCGCGGTGGCGGAGGCGTAAGGCGCGACACTGAGGCCGGCCAGCAGCAGCGCCTGCACGTTGGCGGCCCGCAGGCTGTCGTCATCGTCGATGAAGGCGACGTCGGTCATGCAAACCTCGGAATCGTAATGGTGAAGATGGCGCCGCCGGCCGCGCCGTTGCGCGCTGAAAAGCTGCCATGCAATTCGTTGATGATGTCCTTGGAGATCACGAGGCCGAGTCCGAGCCCCGTCGCCTTGGTCGTGGTGAATGGCACGAACAGCGATTGCATCACGCTGTCGGGCAGGCCCTTGCCGTTGTCGGAAATCGCGATGGACGCGCGATCGGCGGTGGCGACCGCATCGATGCGAATGAACGGGTCGGGGTGATCGCCAAGGGCTTCGATGGCGTTCTGAAGCAGGTTGACGAACACCTGTTCGAGGCGAATGCGGTCTGCCGCCACCACGACATCACCGCCTGCGATGTCGAGATTGAAGGTGATGGCCTGCTGACGCAGGCGATGCCCGACCAGCAGCAGCGCGCCGTCGACGGTGGCCCGCAGCGAAACCGCTTCGATCTTGCTCGGTGACTTTCGGGCGAACGCACGCAACTCGCCGGTGATCGACCCGATCCGCTCGGTCAGATCGGCGATCTTGCCGAGATTGTCGCGCGCCTGTTCCAGATCATTGCGGGCCAGCAGCGTGCTGCCATTGTCGGCGAAGGTGCGGATCGCCGCCACCGGTTGATTGATTTCATGCGCGACACTGGCCGCGATCTGGCCGAGCACCGTGAGCTTGTTGGCCTGGACCAGTTCGTCCTGCATTTGATTGAGTACGGCTTCGGTGCGCTGCCGTTCCGTGATCTCGGTGCGCAGCCGGGTGTTGGCGTCTTCGAGCTCGGCGGTCCGCTCGAGGACGCGGTCCTCGAGCTCGCGCCGCGTGGCTTCGGCCTGGATCCGCTGCTGCTGCTGGTTGCGGCGGCGTGTCCACCACAGCGCGATGATGCCGACACCGGTCAGGCCGCCGAGCAGGGTGAGCGCCCGCGCGGCGGTCGTGGCGATGGTGATGGCCGAGCGGGTCGGTGCAAGCAGATGCAGGGTCCAGCTTGTGGTCGGGACCGCGGCCGTCACCTCGATGAAATCGATCGGAGCGCCGGCGCGTCGCGGCTGCGCGACCACGATGCCGGATTGCCCGTCCTTGGGCTGCACAGGCAGCGGGGCGAGCGGCGCGCTGCCGAATTGGAGCGATGCGCGAATGCTCTGCTGCTGCTCCGCCGAGAGCGGTGCGGTCGACATGAAGCGCCATGTCGGTTCGCTGGTCACCAGCACGATGCCACGGTCGTCGAGAACGAACACCCGCTCCGCGAAGCGATGCCACTCCGTCTCCATTTCCTGGAATTCGACCTTGACCACGATCGCGCCGAGCGGGCCGGCGGTGTCGTCAATGCGGCGGGACAGGTAGAGTCCAGGCTGCTGGCTGACGGTCCCGAATGCGTAGGCCTCTGCGCTGCCGTTGGCCATGGCGAGCTGGTAGTAGGGCCGGAATGCATAATTGTTGCCGACGAAACTGATCGGCGTCTGGTAGTTGCTGGCCGCGATCGTCAGGCCATCACGGTTAAGCAGGTAGATGACGCCGGCCCTGGTGCCGGCGCTCAGCGTGTCCAGCTTGCGGTTCAACGCGTCGACCACCGCGGCGTCGGTCGCGATCAAGGCGTGACGGACATCGGGATCCTGGGCCAGCACAAAGGGCAGGGCGCGCTGCTTCTCGATCTCGCTCTGCAGCACCGCGACGCGCTGCGAAGCGGTCGCCTCAGCTTCACTGCGAAGCCGCGTCAACGCCCGCTGCTCCGCCCAGATCCGCGCGGCCTGATCGAGCGCCGCCAGCAGCAGGACAGCGACGGCGAAAGGCAGCACCTGCCGCAACCGGGGCTGCCGGAATAGCGGTCGGCTGGGGCTCTGCAAAGTGCTGTCGGAGGCGGGGCGCGGCACCAATATTGTCCGTTCGGGGCTGTGCGGGAAAATGCACGAGGCGATCAAAATTGTGCGGAAAATCACACAAAATGTCCAGTGTGGTCTCTCGTCACATGTATTTTATTGATGTTTTTCAATTGGTTAGGTTCGTGTGTGGCATCTGGCACGGGCCCTGCTTATGGGTCGCGACTTGCGGTGCGATTGGCGCCGCCACCCCACAACCAAAACCGCCGTCCCAAGCGAGCCGAAGAAGCCGACGGGGGACCGCAACAAGGAGGATACGATGGTGCAGTCCATCCCGATGGCCGACCCGCACGCGGCCGCACGTACACCCCGACCGTTCTACCGTCATCTCTATGTGCAGGTCCTTGCCGCGATCCTGGCCGGCATTCTGCTTGGACATTTCTATCCCCAACTCGGCACCAGCCTGCAGCCGCTCGGCGATGCCTTCATCAAGCTGGTCAAGATGATCATCGCGCCGGTGATCTTCCTGACGGTGACCACCGGCATTGCCGGCATGGGCGACCTCAAGAAGGTCGGCCGTGTTGCCGGCAAGGCGATGATCTACTTCCTGACGTTCTCGACGCTTGCTCTGATCATCGGGCTCATCGTCGGCAACCTGGTGCAGCCCGGTGCGGGATTGCACATCGATCCGGCGAGCCTCGATCCGAAAGCCACCGCATCGTATGCGGCGAAGGCGCATGATGCGACCATCGTTGGCTTCCTCATGAACATCATTCCGGCGACGCCGATCGCCGCGCTGGCGTCCGGCGACATCCTGCAGGTGCTGTTCTTTGCCGTGCTGTTCGGCATTGCGCTGGCGTTGATCGGCGAGAGGGCCGAGCCGGCGATGACGGTGATGACGTCCCTGACCCAGGCGATGTTCCGGCTGGTCGCGATCCTGATGAAGGCCGCGCCCATCGGGGCGTTTGGCGCCATGGCGTTCACCATCGGCAAATACGGCATTGGCTCGATTGCCAACCTCGCGTTCCTGGTGGCGACCTTCTACCTGACGTCGGCACTGTTCGTGTTCGTGGTTCTCGCACTCGTTGCACGCTACAACGGCTTCTCGATCGTGGCGCTGCTGCGCTACATCAAGGAAGAGCTGCTGCTGGTGCTCGGCACCAGCAGTTCCGAGGCGGCATTGCCCAGCCTGATGGAAAAGATGGAGCGCGCCGGCTGCAAACGATCGGTGGTCGGCCTGGTCATCCCGACCGGCTATTCGTTCAATCTCGACGGCACCAACATCTACATGACGCTGGCCTCGCTGTTCATCGCGCAGGCGTGCGGCATCAATCTGAGCCTCGGCGATCAGGTGCTGCTGCTGCTGGTGGCGATGCTGAGTTCGAAGGGCGCTGCCGGCATCACCGGTGCGGGCTTCATCACGCTTGCCGCGACGTTGTCCGTTGTTCCCTCGATTCCCGTCGCCGGCATGGCGCTGATCCTGGGCATCGACCGCTTCATGTCGGAATGCCGGGCGATCACCAACTTCATCGGCAACGCGGTGGCCACCATCGTGGTGGCGCGCTGGGAAGGTGAACTCGATACGGCGAAGCTGTCCGCCGCGTTGAGCGGAACTGCGGCTGCTGGGGACATCGAGGCTGTTCTGACGCCGGCGGAATAACAACCGACCGACTGTAAGGCCGTTCGCCGCGCGATCCCATTCGGGGCGCGCGGCGAAACGTTTCTGGTGGGGGCGGACCCACTTGGCGGGGTGAGATCGGAA
>JBGMOD010000133.1:0-7304 GCA_041424235.1 Hyphomicrobiales bacterium | reverse complement strand
GGCGTGTGTTTGCGGCAGCGTGCTGATGCTCATGCGATGGCTCCCTGCCCGCGACCACGCACCACGTCGAGGAACACCTGTTCCAGGGTATCGCGGTTGTAGCGCGCCATGATGCCCGCGGGGCTGTCGTCATCCTCGATGCGGCCGCGCTTCATGATGATGACGCGATCGCACAGCCGCTCCACCTCCAGCATGTTGTGGGACGCCAGCAGGATCGTCGCGCCGGTCTCTTTGCGATAATTCTCCAGATGGGTGCGGATCCAGTCCGCGGTGTCCGGATCGAGCGACGCGGTCGGCTCGTCCAGCAGCAGCAGTTCCGGCCGGTTGATCAACGCTTTCGCCAGCGCCACGCGGGTTTTCTGCCCCGACGACAGCTTGCCGCTGGGACGATCGAGAAAATCCGTCAGGTCGAAATCCCGCGCCAGCACGGCGATCCGCTCGCGCACGTTCTCGACCGCATAGAGCCGGCCGAACACCGTGAGATTCTGCCGCACGGTGAGCCGCGCCGGCATGTCGACATACGGACTTTCGAAATTCATCCGGCCCAGCACATGGTCGCTTTGACCGGGCATGTCGAAGCCGAGCACGCGCACCTGGCCCGATGTCGGCCGCACCAGCCCCATGATCATGGCGATGGTGGTGGTCTTGCCGGCGCCGTTGCCGCCGAGCAGCCCGGTGACCGAGCCGCGCGCAATGGCAAACGAAATGCCGTCCACCGCACGCGTGGCCTTGTAGACCTTGACGAGGTGGTCGACCTCGATCGCGGCGCTATCCGCAGTGGGCGCGGCAGCCGGTGTCGGCAAGGGTGCGGGCTGGTGGATCGTCATGCCCGTTTCTTGAGCCATTGCGGGATGAATCGCAAGATTCGCGGCCGCTTCAGCCGTGCAGAGCTGCCGAGACGGTGCGGCGCACAAAGGGGATGGGATGCTCGTGTTACACTCGCTTTGATTGGGATCGGATGACGCCGCATGTGCCGGTGCGCTCCGCCACATTCAGCGTCATCGCCCGGTTCAACCGGGCGACCCAGTAGGCAACACGGCTCATGGTTGAACGACGACATGAGACGCGGCTGCCCCTCGCCGCCGCAGGCACATCGTTCATACCATGCATACCTCGGGTACTGGATCGCCCGATCAAGTCGGGCGATGACGACGGAGACTGGCGATGCGCCTCCCCACCTCATGCGTCATCCCACCGCAATTTGTGGTCGCCGCCGCGCCCCGCTAATGTCCCCGCCATGACCGATACCGTTTTTCCCGAATTCCGTTATCACCGCAAATTCGTCCGGCTCGACACCATCCTGCGGCTGCGCTGGCTGGCTGTGCTGGGGCAGCTCGCGGCGATCTTCATTGTCGCGCAGGGGCTCGAGTTCGATGTGCCGATCATTCCCTGCGTCGCCGTCATCGCGTTCTCGGCGATCGTCAACCTGTCGCTGCAGATCGCTTTCAACCCGCGGCAGCAATTGCAGCCGATCTACGCGGCGGCGCTGCTGGCGCTGAACATCGCGGAGCTCGCGGCGCTGCTGTTTTGCACCGGCGGCCTGCAGAATCCGTTCTCGTTCCTGTTCCTGGCGCCGGTGCTGATCTCGGCCACCGCGCTGACCACACGGCTGACGCTGGCGCTGGGGCTTTTGGCGATCGCCTGCGCCACGGCGCTGGGCTTCGTGCACATGCCGCTGCCCTGGAACAGCGACGAGCCGCTGGCGCTGCCGCCGATCTACATGACGGCGGTGTGGCTCTCGATCGTGCTGGCGATCGGCGTCACCAGTCTCTACACCTTCCAGGTCACCGATGAAGCGAGCAAGCTCTCCGACGCGCTCGCCGCCACCGAGCTGGTGCTGGCGCGCGAGCAGCATCTGACCCAGCTCGATGGCCTTGCGGCCGCCGCCGCCCATGAACTCGGCACGCCGCTCGCCACCATTTTCCTCATTTCGCGTGAAATCGAAAAAACCCTCGACCCCAACAACCCGCTGGCTGGGGAACTCAAGACCCTGAGCGAACAGGCCAAGCGCTGTCGCGACATCCTGGCCAAGCTGACGCAACTGTCCTCGAGCGGTGCGCCGTTCGACCAGATGAGGCTCTCCACTCTGATCGAGGAATCGGTGGCGCCGCATCGCGACTTCGGCATCGCCATCAAGGTGCGGATCGCGGTGGCGGGAACCAGCGAACCGGTGGGCAAGCGCAATCCGGCGATCCTCTACGGCGTCGGCAACATCCTGGAGAATGCCGTCGACTTCGCCCGCGAGGCCGTGGAGGTGAACGCGTGGTGGAACGCGGACACCGTGGAGATCGTGATTTCCGATGACGGACCGGGCATCGCACCGGACATGCTCAAGCGCATCGGCGAGCCTTATCTGTCGCGCCGCCCGAGCATCGAAGAGGCCCAGAGCCAGCATGGCGGCCTCGGTCTCGGCATCTTCATCGCCCGCACGCTGCTGGAACGCACCGGCGCCAAGATCACCTTCACCAACCGGCCGTTCCCCGATCACGGCGCCGTAGCGCACATTTCATGGCCGCGCGACCGCTTCGAGACCGTGGAAAGCGCTGAGGATGCAATAGCTTAAGGGTGCGGCGGATATGCCGCAGGGCGAACGGGCGGTGGCCGTCTTGGCAGCGGACGAGCCCGCCGCCATATCTGTGTTAGTATGCAGGAAGGACATGACACCGTGAACGCAATGGCCGCCGTCACCGAACAGACCGATCGCTCGCTGCTCATCGTTGAGGACGACAAGGCTTTCAACGAACGCCTGTCGCGCGCCATGGAAGGCCGCGGCTTTTCCGTCACCTCGTGCGAGACCGTGGCCGAGGGCCTGGCCCATATCGGCCAGACCGCGCCGGCCTATGCCGTGGTCGACCTGCGGCTCGGCGACGGCAACGGCCTCGACGTGGTCTCCGCGCTGAAGCGCCAGCGCCCGGAGGCGCGCGCCATCGTGCTGACCGGCTACGGCAACATCGCCACCGCCGTCACCGCCGTGAAAATGGGCGCGGTCGATTATCTCTCGAAGCCGGCCGATGCGGACGACGTGGTTGCCGCCCTGCTCGCCAGCAGCAGCGACAAGGTGGAGCCGCCGCAGAACCCGATGTCGGCGGACCGCGTGCGCTGGGAACACATCCAGCGCATCTATGAAATGTGCAACCGCAACGTCTCCGAGACCGCCCGCCGGCTGAACATGCACCGCCGGACCTTGCAGCGGATTCTGGCGAAGCGCGCGCCGAGGTAAGGCGCGCGACCTTCACACACGACCGCTCCACCCACAGCCGTCATCGCCCGCGAAAGCGGGCGATCCAGTAGACGCAGGCCGTCGTGGTTTCACGGAGCGGGCCTTCATGCACACCCCGGATATTGGATGCCCCGCTTCCCTCCTGCGCTTGCGCTTCGGAGGGCTTAGGCATCAGCCCGTCGAAGCCTCGGCGAAGACGGGTCGCGGGGCATGACGTCAGAGTTTGGCGAGACGCTCCGACGCACCTGACACATCCCATTCTCGCCTCCCAGCCCCCACCGCCGGAACTTTTTGTTCCCTCCGCCGTTAACTGCCTGAACTCAAACGGCACGGCGGATTCATGCGAAAAGCGCGACATCTCGATATCTCCACCCGGCTCGAGGCCACCAAGCGGTTCGGCCTGGTCGAGGATTATCGGATCGAGTGGCATCATCAGTCGTTCCGGCCGCCTCACGTGACTGTGAAGGGCCGAACCTCCATCCCCTCTCAAGTGACCAAGAACTATGTGTCCGAGCTGCTCGCGCCGTTCGTGGCCAGCAGCCGGATATCGATCACGTAGGCATGACGTAACAGGCCCGGAGACCCAACCGGGAACGAGGCGTACAATGGCCGTTTCGATCCAGGACCCTCCCGACAACAGTTCCTTGCAGGACATCATCCGCGACGCGACCAGACTGTCGCACAGCCGCATCGACGCCGCGATGAACTGGGTCGATCTCGGCCGTCTCACCTATTATTCCGGCTTCCTCCGTGGCCAGGCCGAAGCGCTGTTTCCGCTGGAAACCGCGCTGGAGCGCGCCGGCATCGACGACATCCTCACCGATTGGCCGCAGCGGGCCCGCACGCCGGCCCTGGAGCATGACCTCTCCGCGCTGGACATCGCCTGCGATCCTCTGCCGGTCCCTACTCTCAACGGCGCCGCCGATATGCTCGGCGTGGTCTATGTGCTCGAAGGCACCCGGATGGCCAGCCGTGTGATCCTGCCCCGTCTTGCCGACCAGCCGGACTCCTCGATCCTCGGCGCCACCGCCTACCTGCGCCACGGCTTCGGCCGCCGGTTCTGGCCGACATTCCTCAGCGTGCTGGAAAACCATCCTGAAGCGCGGCTGCATCCCGAGCGGGTGATCAATGGCGCGCAGATCGCGTTCGGCATGTTCGACAGCGCGCTGATCCCGGTGATGAGCCACGCCGTCGACCGCACACGCAGCGCGATCCGGCTGGTGCATTCCGAGCGGGTGTGAAGAACGGCGTAAATTCCGCTTACCGAGTCCGCCGCATTATTCGGCGTCATGCCCGGCCCTACTCCATCCTCTCCGCATGCCCCTGCGGGTCGGCCAGGCGATTGAGCCGTTGCGCCGCGGTCAGCGCAAACCGCAACAGCATCACCTTGCGCGTCGCCGCCGGCAGGCGATGCTCCGGCGCATCGCAGTGCAGATGGGCGCCATAGGCGTCGGCGACGATCAGGCCGGTATCCGGCGGAAAGATCTCGCAGGGCAGATCGGCGGTGAAGGCGAAGAACAGCCGGTCGCAATGCACCCGATAGTCCTGCCACTTCTGGTCGGCACGCAGATCCTCCAGCGACGACTTGATCTCAACGATCCAGACATCGCCGCGCTCGTTCAGCGCAACCAGGTCCGCGCGGCGGCCGGACGGCAGCGGCACTTCGCTGACACAGGAAAAGCCGAGCGAGCGCAGCAGCCGCGCGGTGCCGCGCGCGATCGCCAACGCGGTTTCGGACTGGCGGCCGTCGACCGGCAAGGCGGCGGCGACCGGGAGAAGGTGGATGCTCATGGCGTGAAAATTACCAGAGTCGGCGCGCGCAATCCACAAGCCGCAAATTCGTTCCGACCGCGCCACAATTCCGGCGCGGCTGCGGCTTGGCGCCGTCGCGATGCGAGGGAACTCTGGTGCGCGCGGGACAGCAACGGTTTTGAAACCCGAACATCCCTGGAGGGGGAAATGTCAGTGAGCATCACGCTGCGAGCCATGGCTCTCGCAGGCTTTGTCATGTCCGCAAGCATCACCTGCGCCGCCGCCAAACCCACCGTCGAGGTCGCCTTCGTGCTCGACACCACCGGCTCGATGAGCGGGCTGATCGAAGGCGCCAAGCGCAAGATCTGGTCGATCGCGACCTCAATCGTCGACGCCAATCCCGACGCCACCATCCGCATGGGCCTCGTTGCCTATCGCGACATCGGCGACGACTATGTCACCAAGACCACCGACCTCACCACCGACATCCAGGATCTCTACGCCAACCTGCTGGAGCTAAAGGCGCACGGCGGCGGCGACTGGCCGGAGAGCGTCAATGAGGCGCTGGACATCGCCGTCAACAAGCTGAAATGGACCGGCGGCGCGGATACCACGCGTGTCGTCTTCCTGGTCGGCGACGCGCCGCCGCACATGGACTACGCCCAGGACACGAAGTATCCGCAGACCCTGAGCGTGGCGCGGCAGAAGGACATCCTCGTCAACACCGTGCTGGCCGGCAACGCCCGCGACACCGAGCGCGTCTGGCGCGAGATCGCGCAGGGCGGCAACGGCCGCTTCATCCCGATCCCGCAGGACGGCGGCGAAATGGCGGTGATCGAGACGCCCTATGACGGCGACATCATCATCCTGCAAAAGGAGATCAACAGCACCGTGATCCCCTACGGACCGAAGGCGATGCAGAAGCACGTCGAGTTCAAGACCCGGCAGTTGTCCGAGGTCGCGGCCGCGGCGCCCTCGTCCGCTTCCGACATGGCGAGCTACATCAACAAACGATCCAAATATTCCTCCGAAGCCGTGACCGGCGACGGCGATCTCGTCAGCGACATCGCCAATGGCCGGCAGCAGCTCGCCGCGATCAAGGACGACGACCTGCCGGAGAATCTGCGCAAGCTGACGCCGGAGCAGCGCACGGCCGCGATCGAGTCAAGGACCGTGGCGCGCAAGCAGCTCAACGAGAAGCTCGCCGCGCTGGTGCAGAAGCGTGACGCCTACGTGGCCGAGCAGCGGAGCAAAGCGCCGAAGAAGGCGTCCTCGTTCGATCGGGTGGTAGAGGATACGCTGAAGGCGCAGATCAAGCGGTGATGATGTCGATGTTGACCGCGAGAGGAAGTTTTGCGCGGCTCCCTCCCCCCTTGTGGGGCAGGGCTGGGGAGGGGGGTATGCCATGCGTCGTGAACTGAGAGATCGCGCAAAGCAGCCTCACTATTCGCACTGCGGATTTATCGCGACCCCCCTCCCTAACCCTCCCCCACAAGGGGGGAGGGAACGATTCAGTGCCCAAACGGACCGCTGAAAGTCGCGGCGTTCACGGCCTCGCATGATTCCCCTGCAGCCCCGCTCTCCGCCCAATTTCCCACTTGGCGCACGCGCAAAAATCGGCAATGTGACCTCATGAACGAGACAGCTCCCAAAGCCCGCGCGGCTATCATTCCCGTGACCCTGTTCGAGCAGAACTGCACGCTGCTGTGGTGCGAAACCACCAAGCGCGCGGTGGTGGTCGATCCCGGCGGCGACGTGCCGAAAATCCAGGCGGCGATCGAGCAGGCCGGCGTGACGGTGGAGAAGATCTGGCTCACCCATGGCCATATCGACCATGTCGGCGGCGCGGCCGAGCTGCGCGACGCCCTGGGCGTGCCGATCGAGGGCCCCCATGTCGCCGACAAATACCTGCTCGACCACGTGGTCGAAAGCGGCGCCAATTTCGGCATGACCGGCGTGCGCAATTTCGCGCCGGACCGCTGGCTCGACGAGGGCGAAAAGGTCAGCGTCGGCGAACTCACGTTCGACATCCTGCACTGCCCGGGACATTCGCCCGGCAGCGTGGTGTTCTTCAATCCGCAGATGCGTTTTGCGCTGATGGGCGACGTGCTGTTCAACGGTTCGGTCGGCCGCACCGATCTGCCCGGCGGCAACCACGCCACGCTGATCGCCTCGATCACCGACAAGATCCTGCCGCTCGGCGACGATGTCGGCTTCATCTGCGGCCACGGCCCCGGATCGAGCATCGGCGATGAACGCCGCAGCAATCCGTTCCTGACTGGGGAAGCGTAAGTCTTTCACTGCGACTCTGGCGCTGCTCCCTGCCGTGCAG
>JBGMOD010000132.1:0-1294 GCA_041424235.1 Hyphomicrobiales bacterium | reverse complement strand
GACCTTCTACAACATGTACAACCAGCATCCGGTGGGCAAGTTCAAGCTCAACGTGTGCACCAACCTGCCTTGCCAGCTGCGTGACGGCGTCACGGCCCTCGTGCACCTCGAGAAGAAGCTCGGCATCAAGATGGGCGAGACCACGGCCGACGGCCTGTTCACGCTGCAGCAGAGCGAATGCCTCGGCGCCTGCGCCGATTCGCCCGTGATGCTGGTCAACGACCGCACCATGTGCAGCTTCATGAGCAACGACAAGCTCGACCAGCTCATCGACGGTTTGCGCAGTGCCAAGCCAGGGGAGGCTTCGTGATGACGCCCGAACAGGTTCTCTCGCAATTCCAGGCCACCGGTGTTCAGACCTGCTTCCATGACCGCCACATCGGCGCTCAGATCTATGCAGGCCTCGACGGCACCAACTGGCATCTGGCCGACTACGAAGCGCGCGGCGGCTACCAGGCGCTGCGCAAGATCCTCACCGAGGGCCTCACGCCCGACCAGGTGATCGCCGAAGTCAAGGCTTCAGGCCTGCGCGGCCGTGGCGGCGCGGGTTTCCCGACCGGCCTGAAGTGGAGCTTCATGCCCCGCCAGTTCCCGGGCCAGAAGTACCTCGTCTGCAACTCCGACGAAGGCGAGCCGGGTACCTGCAAGGACCGCGACATCCTGCAGTTCAATCCCCACATCGTGATCGAAGGCATGGCCATCGCCGCGTATGCGATGGGCATCAGCGTGGGCTACAACTACATCCACGGCGAGATCTTCCAGAGCTACGACCGCTTCGAGGAAGCCCTCGAAGAAGCGCGCGCCGCCGGCTACCTCGGCGACAAGATCATGGGCAGCACGTACAACTTCCAGTTGCACGCCGCCCACGGCTTCGGCGCCTACATCTGCGGCGAAGAAACCGCGCTGCTCGAATCGCTCGAAGGCAAGAAGGGCCAGCCGCGCTTCAAGCCGCCGTTCCCGGCGAGCTTCGGCCTGTACGGCAAGCCGACCACCATCAACAACACCGAGACCTTCGCGGCGGTGCCCTGGATCATCCGCAACGGTGGCCCGGCCTACCTCGAGTGCGGCAAGCCGAACAACGGCGGCACCAAGATCTACTCGGTGAGCGGCGACGTCGAGCTGCCGGGCAACTACGAAGTGCCCATGGGCACGCCGTTCTCCAAGCTGCTCGAGCTGGCGGGCGGGGTTCGCAAGGGTCGCACGCTGAAGGCCGTGATCCCCGGTGGATCGTCCTCGCCCGTGCTGCCGGCCGACATCATGATGGCCTGCACCATGGACTACGACTCCATCGCCA
>JBGMOD010000131.1:0-1294 GCA_041424235.1 Hyphomicrobiales bacterium | reverse complement strand
TGTTGTGCGTTTGCAGCTCGGCCGGTGAAACGCCCCTCCAAATCGAAGGGTAACTCGGTCGGCTAATACCCAATCCCGTGAGGCTGGACTCATAGGGGATTCCCAAACGGCCAGAAGTGCGATTCAATGATCGCGGCCCTGAGGGAGGTTGGCGATGGCATCGGCGGTGGCGCTTCGATCGGATTTCACAGCGGCCAAGATGCGGGCGCTGGCGCGATCGAGCGGTGACGCGAGCCAGGTACGCCGGCTGCTGGCGCTGGCGTCGATTTACGAGGGCGGGACACCCAGCGAAGCGGCGCGCATCGGCGGGCTTGGGCTTCAGACGGTTCGCGATTGGGTATTGCGGTTCAACGCCGCCGGGCCTGACGGGCTGATCGACGCGGTGCCGCCCGGAGGCGTGCGGCTGCTCGACGACGGGCAGCGTCGCGCCTTGGCGCAGATCGTCGAGAGTGGTCCGATCCCGGCATCGCACGGTGTCGTACGCTGGCGGCTGATCGATCTGGCGCAGTGGGTATGGGACACGTTCGTCATCAGCATCAGCAAGCAGACATTGAGCCGGGAACTGCGTGCCATGGGGTATCGCAAGCTGTCGGCGCGCCCGCGCCATCATGCGCAGGAGAAGGACGCCATTCCGACGTTTAAAAAAACTTCCCCGCCCAAGTGGCAGCGATCCGGGCAACGCTCCCACGCGGCACACCGATAGAGCTTTGGTGGCAAGACGAGGCGCGGATCGGCCAGAAGAACGGGATCACCCGGCGCTGGGCGCGTCGCGGAACCCGGCCCTCGGCACCGAAGGACCAGCGCACGGCATCCGCCTATATCTATGGAGCGATCTGCCCGGCCGAGGGTAAGGGCGCCGCGCTCGTACTGCCGCGATGCAACACCCAGGGCATGACCTTGCATCTGGCGGAAATCTCCGCCGCCGTCGCGCCGGGCGCACACGCCATCCTGCTGCTCGACCAAGCGGGATGGCATGGTTCCGGCGCGCTCACCGTCCCCGCCAACATCACCTTTCTGCCGCTGCCGTCGAAATGCCCCGAGCTCAACCCCGTTGAGAATATCTGGCAGTTCATGCGCCACAACTGGCTCTCGAACAGGATCTTCAAATCCTATGCCGACATCCTCGATCATTGCTGCTTCGCATGGAACCGTCTCGTCGATCAGCCGTGGCGCATCATGTCCATCGGCACGAGAGCATGGGCACATGGGTGACCATCAGTGAGACTTGGTATGAGGCGGCGACGCAGGGCAATCGAACGGTCCAGTGCGTCCAGCCGCCGGTTTGGTGTTCCCG
>JBGMOD010000130.1:0-1298 GCA_041424235.1 Hyphomicrobiales bacterium | reverse complement strand
CCGGCCTGGCGCGAGTACTGCTCGATCATGCGGTTGCCGATGAAGCCGTCGCACACGCCCGAGACCACCGAGGTCTTCTTGATCTTCTTGCCGATGGCCATGACCGTGGCGAGCACGTCCTTGGCGGTGGCCTTGCCGCGCACCACTTCAAGCAGCTTCATCACGTTGGCCGGGCTGAAGAAGTGCATGCCGACCACGTCCTGCGGACGCTCGGTGAACGAGGCGATCTTGTCGACGTCCAGCGTCGAGGTGTTGGAGGCCAGGATCGCGCCCTTCTTGGCGACGCGGTCGAGTTCCTTGAAGACCTTTTCCTTGACGCCGATTTCTTCGAACACGGCTTCGATGATGAGGTCGGCGTCCTTCAGGTCGTCGTAGCTCAGCGTGGTGCTCAACAGCGCCATGCGTTGCTCGTACTTGTCCTGCTTGAGCTTGCCCTTCTTGACCTGGGCTTCGTAGTTCTTCTTGATGGTGGCAACGCCGCGGTCGAGCGCCTCTTGCTTCATCTCGAGGATCTTGACGGGGATGCCCGCGTTCAGGAAGTTCATCGAGATGCCGCCGCCCATGGTGCCGGCGCCGATCACGCCCACGGCCTTGATCTCGCGCTTGGGCGTGTCTTCGGGCACGTCGGGGATCTTGCTCGCGGCGCGCTCGGCCATGAACAGGTGGCGCAGCGACAGCGACTCGGGCGTGAACATCAGCGCGGTGAAGAGACGCCGTTCTTCGGCCATGCCGTCTTCGAACTTCATCTTCGTGGCGGCTTGCACGGCCTCGATGCACTTCAGCGGTGCCGGGTAGTTCTTCGACATGGCGCCGACCATGTTCTTGGTGAACTGGAAGTAGGCGTCGCCTTGCGGGTGCTTGCACGGCAGGTTGCGCACCAGCGGCAGCGCCTCGCCGGTCTTGCCGGCCACGCCCTTGGCGAAGGCCACGGCTTCTTCGAACACCGATTCGGCCGATGCGGCCAGCTTGTCGAACAGCTTCTGGCCGGGCAGGCTGGCCAGCACTTCGGAGCGAACGGCTTCGCCGCTCACGATCATGTTCAGTGCGGTTTCCACGCCGAGCACGCGCGGCAGGCGCTGCGTGCCGCCGGCGCCGGGCAGCAGGCCCAGCTTGACTTCGGGCAGTGCCACAGCGGTGCCGGGCGCAGCCACGCGGTAATGGCAGCCCAAGGCCAGTTCGAGGCCGCCGCCCATGCACACCGAGTGGATGGCAGCGACGATGGGCTTGGGCGAAGCTTCGAGCGCCAGGATCACGCTCAGCAGGTTGGGCTCTTGCAGCGCCTTGGGCGTGCCGAATTC
>JBGMOD010000129.1:0-1307 GCA_041424235.1 Hyphomicrobiales bacterium | reverse complement strand
AGGCCGCTCAGACCTGTGTAGAACATGCTTCCGGACATAAGGCTTTACCTGTCAATTGGAGAGTGTGTCTGGCACCGCGAAGGCGCCTTCTTTGTGTTTATCGGCAGCGCCGGCCAAAAGTTGAGGACCGAAGTCAGAACTCTGTCCAGTCGCCCTTGGCGTCGCCGGCCATGGCCAGCTGCGGCGCGGGGCGGCCGCCCGGCTCGCGGCGCGCGGGCAGCGCCTTGGCGGGACGCTTCGCCGCGGCCGGCGCCGGTTTGGCGGGCTTGGGGATAGGGGTGATGCGGGTGAAGCCGGGGCGCACATTGGCGAGCGCATTGGCGTCGAGCTTGAAGATACTGACGGCCTGCACCAGGCTGCCGGCCTGCTCCTGCAGCGATTGGGCTGCCGCAGAGGCTTCTTCGACCAGCGCGGCGTTCTGCTGCGTGACCTGGTCCATCTGCGTGATGGCCTGGTTGATCTGCTCGATGCCCGAGGTCTGCTCCTGGCTCGCCGCTGTGATCTCGCCCATGATGTCGGTCACCCGCTTGACGCTGCCCACGATCTCTTCCATCGTGCGCCCCGCCTCCGCGACCTGCTTGCTGCCCTCTTCGACCTTCTCGACCGAATCACCGATCAGCGTCTTGATTTCCTTCGCAGCTGCGGCCGAACGTTGAGCAAGGCTGCGGACCTCAGAAGCAACGACGGCGAAGCCTCGGCCTTGCTCTCCGGCGCGAGCAGCTTCAACAGCCGCATTCAGCGCGAGGATGTTGGTCTGGAACGCAATGCCGTCAATGACACCGATGATGTCCACGATCTTCTTGGACGACGCATTGATCGACCCCATCGTGTCCACCACTTGAGAGACGACACTGCCGCCCTTCACAGCCACTTCGGAAGCCGACACCGCCAGCTGATTCGCCTGCCGCGCGTTGTCCGCGTTCTGCTTGACCGTCGAAGTCAGCTCCTCCATCGAAGCAGCCGTCTGCTCCAACGAACTCGCCTGCTCTTCCGTGCGCGAAGACAGATCCTGATTCCCCGAAGCGATCTGCCCCGAAGCCGTCGCAATCGTCTCCGTGCCCGAACGCACCTCGCCCACCACGCGGGCCAGGTTCGTGTTCATGTCCTTCAGCGCCTGCATCAGCTGCCCCGCCTCGTCGCGGCTGCCGACTTCGATGTTCGCGCTCAGGTCGCCACCCGCCACCGTCTGCGCAACCTCGACGGCCTTCGTCAGCGGCCGCACGATGCTGCGCGAGATGAAGAACGCGAAGACCGCACCGCTGACCACCGTCAGCAACGCCAGCAGCATCTGCAGGTTGAAGCTGCGC
>JBGMOD010000128.1:0-7569 GCA_041424235.1 Hyphomicrobiales bacterium | reverse complement strand
CGTGTTCCTGCGCCTTCTTCGACACGTCTTCGGCGGCAACCTGCGCCGCATACGGTGTCGACTTGCGCGAGCCCTTGAAGCCCATGGTGCCGGCCGACGACCAGGCGATGGTGTTGCCCTGCGCGTCGGTGATGGTGATGGTCGTATTGTTGAACGACGAATTCACGTGCGCGATGCCGGAGGCAATGTTCTTGCGTTCACGACGGCGAACGCGGGTGGCTTCTTTACCCATTTTATCTTCCTTCAAGCGCATCCGTCATTCCGGATGCTGGGGAATATTCAACTGTTATGCCGGCCAAGCGGATGCGAGGCCGGCGCGTGTCTGGCTGGCTATGACGCCAATTACTTCTTCTTGCCGGCGATCGCCTTCGCGGGACCCTTGCGGGTGCGCGCGTTGGTGTGCGTGCGCTGGCCACGAACCGGCAGGCCGCGACGATGACGCAGGCCGCGATAGCAGCCGAGGTCCATCAGGCGCTTGATGTTGATGCCGACTTCACGGCGCAGGTCGCCCTCGACGAGATAGTCGCGGTCGATCACTTCGCGGATCTGCAGGACCTCGGCATCGCTCAGCTGGGCGACGCGGCGGTCCACCGGAATCTTGGTCTTCTCCAGGATCTCGGCCGCGTTCTTCTGGCCGATGCCATGGATGTACTGAAGCGCGATCAGCACGCGCTTGTTGGTCGGGATATTCACACCGGCGATACGGGCCACAGTCTTCACTCCTGTTACCGACCGCTTCGGGCCGGCTTTCGTTCGTTTGTCGGGCGGTGTTTGCAAACGCAAACACGACGCCCTCCCCTTAAATCTCTTCGGGGCCCGGCATCGTTAGAAACGTATCCGACAGGATGCGGGCTGTATTAAAGGACTCAACGTCGTTTCGTCAACCGTTTGACGGTCTTTGACCGCGATTTCGCGTGCTTTTTTGCCGCCTTTTTGGCCGTGGAACCGGCCTTCCGGGCAGCCTTGTTAGCGACCTTGGCGGCCTTCTTGACCGCCTTTTTGCCGCCCTTCTTAGCGGTATTCCGGGATGCCGCCTTCTTGGCACCCTTGGCCGCCGCCTTGGAGGGCTTCTTGGAAGCCTTCTTGGCGGCCTTCTTCGGAGCCGTCTTGGCTGCGGCAGCCTGCTTTTTGACCGCCTTGTCAGCCTTTACAGGGGCTTTCGCGGCCGTCTTGGCGACCTTCGACGCCTTGCTCAGTTCCCTGGCCTTCCGGGGAGCCGCCTTTGCCCGCTTCTCGGCGGCCACAATGGCCGACAAGACCCGCTCGATCTCCTTGGTGACCTCGTCGATGGTCATCATGCCATCGATGGTCAGCAGCGCCCGGCGCTCGGAATAATAATGCACCAGGGGCTCGGTCTGGGCGCGATAGGCCGCCAGACGCTTCGACAGCACCTCGGGGGTATCGTCGATTCGGACCGTCTCGCCACGGGCTTCCATCTGCGCCACCCGCGCCTCGACGCGCTGCAGCAACGCGCTTTCGTTGACCCGCAGCTCGACCACTGCGTCGAGCTTGAGGCCCCGCTCCTTCAGCAGCCGGTCCAGCGCTTCGGCCTGCGGCACCGTGCGCGGAAAACCATCCAGGATGAAGCCCTGTGCCGCATCCGGCTCCAGGATCCGATCGGCAATGATGCCGACCACGACTTCGTCCGGGACCAGGCCGCCGCCGGCCATGATGTCCTTGGCCTTGAGCCCGACCGGCGTGCCGGCCGCGACGGCTGCACGCAGCATGTCGCCGGTGGACAACGGAACGATGCCGTAACGTTCAACGAGAAGCTTCGCCTGTGTTCCCTTGCCCGCCCCCGGCGGCCCGAGAAGGATAAGTCTCATCGACGACGGCCCCTCAATTTCGATTTCTTGATCAGCCCCTCATACTGATGGGCCAGCAAATAGCCCTGCACCTGGGCCACGGTATCCATCGTCACGCTGACCACGATCAGCAACGAGGTGCCGCCGAAGTAGAACGGCACCGAAGCGTAGGAAATCAGGATTTCCGGGATCAGACAGACGATCGCCAGATAGATAGCGCCGAGCACCGTGATTCGCGACAGCACATAATCGATGTATTCGGCGGTGCGCTCGCCCGGACGGATGCCGGGGATGAAGCCGCCATGCTTCTTCAGATTGTCGGCGGTCTCGGTCGGGTTGAACACGATCGCGGTGTAGAAGAACGCGAAGAACACGATCAGCGCGAGATAGAGCACCAGGAACAGCGGCCGGCCGTGGCCGAGCTGGGTGGTGAGCCACTGAAACCATTCCGGTCCCTTGCCCGCATTGAAGTTGGCGACCGTGGTCGGCAGCAGCAGCAGCGAGGATGCGAAGATCGGCGGAATCACGCCCGAGGTGTTCAGCTTCAGCGGCAGATGCGAGGACTGGCCCTCGAACATCTTGTTGCCGACCTGGCGCTTCGGATACTGGATCAGCAGGCGGCGCTGCGCACGCTCGACGAACACGATCAGCGCAATGACCGCCGTCGCCATGATGATGATGGCGAGAATCACGAAGGTCGACAGCGCGCCCTGACGGCCGAGTTCGAGGGTGTTGGCGATCGCGGTCGGCAATTCGGCGACGATGCCGGCCAGAATGATCAGCGAGATGCCGTTGCCGATGCCGCGCGAGGTGATCTGCTCGCCCAGCCACATCAGGAACATGGTGCCGCCGGTCAGCGTGATCGCGGTCGAGATCCGGAAGAACATGCCGGGATCGCTGACCACGTTGCCTGCGCCTTCGAGACCGACGGCAATGCCGTAGGACTGGAACGCGGCGAGCAGCACGGTGAGATAGCGGGTGTACTGATTGAGTGTCTTGCGGCCCGCCTCGCCCTCTTTCTTCAGGGCCTCGAGCTGCGGCGACACCGTCGTCAGAAGCTGGATGATGATCGATGCCGAGATGTACGGCATGATGTTCAGCGCGAAGATCGCCATGCGGTGGATACCGCCGCCGGCGAACATGTTGAACATGCCGAGAATGCCGCCCTGCTGGGTGCGGAACACCTGCTCCCAGATCCCGGGATCGATGCCCGGCAGCGGGATGTAAGTCCCGAGCCGATAAACAAGCAGCGCACCCAGGGTGAACCAGATGCGCTTCTTCAGTTCATCGGCCTTCGCCAGCGCCGAAAAGTTCAGATTGGCTGCGAGTTGTTCCGCTGCAGATGCCATTTGTCTTGCCTTATTCCCGCGTTCCGCGCCCCTCTGACCGCGACGCCCCGCTCAGGCGGGGCATCGAGTCGGCACCGGACCCATATATGGTCGCGGTTTACCGGAAATCCATCACCCGCGCAGCAGCAGACCGCCCGCTGTCGCGGGCGGTGATGCGAGGATTACGACGCCTTCTGCTCGCCTTCGGGCTCCTTGGGAGCCAGGATCTTGACGGAACCGCCGGCCTTCTCGACGGCTTCCACCGCCGACTTCGACGCGCCATGCACCTCGACGACGATCTTTGCCTTGATTTCGCCACGACCCAGCAGCCGAACGCCGTCACGCGCGCGGCGCAACACGCCAGCCTTCACCAGGGCTTCGGCGTTGATCGTCTCCTTGATGTCGAGCTTCTTCGCATCGATGGCGTCCTGGAGGCGATCAAGATTGATCTCGACCAGATCGAGCCGGAAGATGTTGTTGAACCCGCGCTTCGGCAGACGACGATGCAACGGCATCTGGCCGCCTTCGAAGCCCTTGATGCGCACACCGGTACGCGCGGTCTGGCCCTTGCCGCCGCGGCCCGAGGTCTTGCCCTTGCCGGAACCAATGCCGCGGCCGAGCCGCATGCGCTTCTTGCGCGAGCCGGGATTATCGGCGAGATCGCTGAGCTTCATCGCCCTGTCTCCTTACTTCTCGTCGACGACGCGAACGAGGTGCTGAACCTTCGCGATCATGCCACGAACCGAAGGCGTATCCTCCAGCTCGTTGACGCGACCGATCTTGTTGAGACCGAGTCCGATCAGCGTCGCGCGCTGATCCGCCTGGCGGCGGATTGCGCTGCCATACTGCTCGATCTTGATGGTCTTTGCGGCCTTGGCCATTGTCTCAAACTCCAATCAGGCGCGAATTAGTCCGCGGCCGCTTCAGCATCGCCGCCGACGCGGCGCGACTGCAGAACCGAAACCTTGAGATTGCGGCGCGAGGCAACCGACCGCGGCGAATCCTGGTGCTTCAGCGCATCGAAGGTGGCGCGAACCATGTTGTAGGGGTTCGACGATCCGATCGACTTCGCCACCACGTCCTGGACGCCGAGGCTCTCGAACACGGCGCGCATCGGGCCGCCGGCGATGATGCCGGTGCCGGGAGGGGCTGCGCGCAGATACACCTTGCCCGCGCCATGACGGCCGGCAATGTCGTGATGCAGCGTGCGGCCTTCGCGCAGCGGCACCCGCGTGAGGTTGCGCTTCGCCGAGTCCGTCGCCTTGCGGATCGCTTCCGGCACTTCGCGCGCCTTGCCGTGGCCGAAACCGACCCGACCCTTCTGATCGCCGATGACGACCAGCGCTGCGAAACCGAAGCGCTTACCGCCCTTCACGACCTTGGCGACACGGTTGATATGAACGAGCTTGTCGACAAACTCGCTGTCGCGCTCTTCACGATTGTTCCGGTCGCGGCCGCCGCGTTCGCGTTCACCTGCCATGGTGCTGTCCAATCCTTGAGAGGCCGTCTGCCTCTATCCTGTGTTCGTTCAAAACTTAGAAGCTCAGCCCGCCTTCACGCGCCGCATCGGCGAGTGCCTTGACGCGGCCGTGGTAGAGATACTGACCACGATCGAAAATCACTTCCTTGACGCCGTTCTTCACGGCGCGTTCCGCCACCAGCTTGCCGACCGCGGCTGCTGCATCGGTGTCGGCGCCGGTCTTGCCGACGTCGCGCAGCGTCTTTTCCAGCGACGAAGCCGAAGCCAGCGTCTCGCCCTTCAGGTCGTCGATGACCTGGGCATAGATGTGCTTCGACGAGCGGAACACCGACAGACGCGGACGCCCGTTCGCCGTGCGGCGGATCTGACCCCTTACGCGATTCTTGCGTCGGGCATTCGTAATCTTGAGTTTCGACATGACCCGCTCCGTTACTTCTTCTTGCCTTCCTTGCGGAAGATGAATTCGCCGGCGTACTTCACGCCCTTGCCCTTGTAGGGCTCCGGCGGACGATAGCCGCGGATCTCGGCGGCGACCTGGCCGACACGCTGGATGTCGTTGCCGGTGATCACGATTTCAGTCGGCTTCGGCGTGACGATCGCGATGCCTTCCGGGATCGCGTAGACCACGTCGTGGCTGTAGCCGAGCGCGAGCTGCAGGTTCTTGCCCTGCACCGCGGCGCGGTAACCGACGCCGGTGATTTCCAGCTTCTTCTCGAAGCCCTTGGTGACGCCCTCGACCAGGTTTGCGACCTGCGCACGAGCGGTACCGTACAGCGAGCGCGCACGCTTGGTTTCGAAACGCGGATCGACCTTGATCGCACCGTTGTCGAGCTTCACCGTGACGTCATCATGCACGATGAACTGAAGCTGGCCCTTCGGCCCCTTCATCTTGACGGTCTGCCCTTCGACGGTCGCGGTCACGCCCGACGGCACCGGTACTGGTCGTTTGCCAACGCGGGACATGGCTCTACCCTTCCTGAATTAGAACACGGTGAAGAGAACTTCGCCGCCCACGTTCGCGTCGCGCGCGGCGTGGTCGGCCATAATTCCCTTCGGCGTGGACAGCACTGAAATGCCGAGGCCGTTGTTGACGCGCGGCAGGTTCTTCACCGAGGCGTAAACACGCCGGCCCGGCTTCGACACCCGCTCGATCTCGCGGATCACAGGCTCGCCATCGAAATACTTCAGCTCGATCTCGAGCTCGCTGCGGCCGCCGGCATGCTCGACGCTGGCGAAGCCGCGAATGTAACCTTCGCTCTTCAGCACTTCGAGGACGTTGGCGCGCATCTTCGAGCCCGGGGTCGAAACCTTCGGCTTGTTGCGCATCTGCGCGTTGCGGATGCGGGTGATGAGATCGCTGATCGGATCGTGCGTGGACATCTGCGACCCTCCTTACCAGCTCGACTTGACGAGGCCTGGAACCAGGCCCTTGGAACCGAGCTCGCGCAGCGCGATACGGCTCAGCTTGTTCTTGCGGTAGACCGAGCGCGGCCGGCCCGTGACTTCGCAGCGGTTGCGAATGCGGGTCGCCGACGAATTGCGCGGCATCTCGGCAAGCTTCAGCGTGGCAGCGAAACGCTCTTCCAGCGGCAGCTTCTTGTCGGCGATGATCGCCTTCAGCTTCGCGCGCTTTTCAGCAGCGTTCTTGGTCATCCGCTGACGCCGGTTGTTCTTCTCGATCGAACTCTTCTTCGCCATATCAGGCTCCTGAATTTCCGCGTTTGAGATCCTGTCGATCAGGTCTCACTGCCGGAAAGGGAAATTGAACGCGGTCAACAGCGCCCGCGCTTCGTCGTCGGTCTGCGCGGTGGTGCAAACCGTAATATCCATGCCCCAGGTCTCGCCGGACTTGTCGTAGTCGATTTCCGGGAAAATGAGGTGTTCCTTGATGCCGAGCGAATAGTTGCCGCGGCCGTCGAAGCTCTTCGGATTGAGGCCACGGAAGTCGCGCACGCGCGGCAGGGCGATGTTCACCAGACGGTCGATGAACTCGTACATCCGCGCCTTGCGCAGCGTCACTTTGGCGCCGATCGGCTGGTTTTCGCGCAGCTTGAAGGTCGCGATCGCCATGCGTGAATACGTCACGATCGGCTTCTGACCCGCGATCAGCGCGAGATCGGCAGCGGCCAGCTCGACCTTCTTGCGGTCGTTGACGGCTTCGCCCACGCCCATGTTGAGGACGACCTTGCTCAAGGTCGGCACCTGCATGACGTTCGCGTAGCCGAACTGCTCGGTGAGCTTGGTCCGGATTTCCTTGTCATACTGCGCGCGCAGGCGCGGCACGTTCACGGTCTCAGCCATCGATCTCAGCTCCCGTGCGCTTGGCAACACGCACCTTCTTGCCGTCGGCCAGGACCTTGAAGCCGACGCGGGTCGGCTTGCCGTCCTTGGCAACGATGGCGATGTTGGACAGGTGGATCGGCGCCTCTTTCGAGATGATGCCGCCTTCCTGCGCCTGGGTCTGCTTCTGGTGACGCTTCACGAGATTGACGCCACGCACCAACGCGCGGCTCTCGCTCGGACGCACCTCGAACACCTCGCCGGTACGCCCCTTGTCGCGGCCCGACAGCACGACGACCTTGTCGCCCTTCCGGATCTTGGCAGCCATCACAGCACCTCCGGCGCGAGCGAAATGATCTTCATGTGATTCTTGGCGCGCAGTTCACGCGGAACCGGCCCGAAGATACGGGTGCCGACCGGCTCGGACTGGTTGTTGATCAACACAGCCGCATTGCGGTCGAAACGGATGACGGAGCCGTCGGCGCGGCGAATATCCTTCGCCACACGCACCACGACCGCCTTCATGACGTCGCCCTTCTTCACCTTTCCACGCGGAATGGCTTCCTTGACCGACACGACGATAATGTCGCCGACGGTCGCGTACCGGCGCTTGGAACCTCCAAGAACCTTGATACACATGACACGGCGCGCGCCTGAATTATCGGCCACGTCGAGG
>JBGMOD010000127.1:0-1320 GCA_041424235.1 Hyphomicrobiales bacterium | reverse complement strand
CCTTCGTGTTCGTAGCCCGGTTCGCGCAGGCGCGCGGCCAGGTCGACGAGGCCCGGCGCGACGATGCAATCCGTCGCGTCGATGGTGCGGTCGGGCTTGAAGCCGGCGGGCGTGTTGCCGATGGCGACGATCTTGCCGTCGGCCAGTGCGACGTCGGCCTTTTTGTCGGTGCCCGATGCGGGGTCGATGACGCGGCCGTGGGTGATAAGGATGTTCATGCGTCTGCTCTTCCGATGGCAGTCAGGGCCTTTTCGGGAAACACCGTGGAACCGGCTTCGCCGGGCCACTGGTGTTGCCCCCGGTAGGGGGTTGGCGAAGCGACACGAAGTGCGCGAAGACTGGGGGCGAGCAACATTTCTATGCTTCGTTGCCTGCGACGATGCTCATGACGGCCATGCGGACCGCGATGCCGAAGGTGACTTGGGGAAGGATCACGCTCTGCTTGCCGTCGACCACGGCGGAGTCGATTTCGACGCCGCGGTTGATCGGGCCCGGGTGCATCACGATGGCATCGGGCTTGGCCAGTTGCAGTTTCTCCTGCGTGAGGCCGAAGGTCTTGAAGAACTCTTGCGACGACGGCAGCAGCGCGCCGCTCATGCGCTCGTTCTGCAGGCGCAGCATGATGACGACGTCGCAGTCCTTGATGCCTTCTTCGAGCGTGTGGCACACGCGCACGCCCATGCCGGCCATGTCGGCGGGCACCAGCGTCTTCGGGCCGACCACGCGCACTTCGGCGCAGCCGAGCGTGGTGAGTGCATGGATGTCCGAACGCGCCACGCGCGAATGCAGCACGTCGCCGACGATCGCGACCGTGAGGTTCGAGAAGTCTTTCTTGTAGTGGCGGATCGTGTACATGTCGAGCAGCCCCTGCGTCGGGTGCGCATGACGGCCGTCACCGGCGTTCACCACATGCACATGCGGCGCGACGTGCTGCGCGATCAGGTACGGCGCACCCGACTCGCTGTGGCGCACCACGAAAAGGTCGGCGGCCATCGCGCTCAGGTTGGCGATGGTGTCGAGCAGCGACTCGCCCTTGGTGGCCGAGGAGCGCGCGATGTCCAGGTTGATGACGTCGGCGGACAGGCGCTTGGCCGCGATCTCGAACGTGGTGCGCGTGCGCGTGCTGTTCTCGAAGAACAGGTTGAACACGCTCTTGCCGCGCAGCAGCGGCACCTTCTTGACCTCGCGGTCGCTCACGCTCGTGAAGTTGGCGGCGGTATCGAGGATGTGCGTGAGGATGTCCTTGGGCAGGCCCTCGATCGACAGCAGGTGGATCAGCTCGCCGTTCTTGTTGAGCTGCGGGTTTCGCTTGTAGAGCAT
>JBGMOD010000126.1:0-7965 GCA_041424235.1 Hyphomicrobiales bacterium | reverse complement strand
TCGAGAAGGCGCATCCGGATGTGTTCAACGTGCTGCTGCAGGTGCTCGACGACGGTCGTCTCACCGACGGCCAGGGCCGCACGGTGGATTTCCGCAACACGCTGATCATCATGACGTCGAATCTCGGCGCCGAGTTCCTGGTCAACCAGCCGGAAGGCGAGGACACCAGCGCCGTGCGGGATCTGGTGATGACGACGGTGCGGGCGAACTTCCGTCCGGAATTCCTCAACCGTGTCGACGAGATCATCCTGTTCCACCGGCTGCAGAGGAACGAGATGGGCCGCATTGTCGAGATCCAGTTCGGGCGGCTGCAGAAGCTGCTGGATGAGCGCAAGATCGTCCTCAAGCTCGAGGCGTCCGCGCGCGACTGGCTCGCTGACAAGGGCTGGGACCCTGCCTACGGGGCACGCCCCCTGAAGCGGGTGATCCAGCGCAGCGTGCAGGATCCGCTCGCTGAACTGATCCTCGGCGGCCAGGTGCGCGATGGCGACACCGTCAAGATCGCGGCCGGCAAGAAGGGCCTGACCTTCAACGGCAAGGCGGTCGATGGCTTCGACGACGACGCCTTCGAGGCGCGCAGCAGCACCGGGAAGTCGGTGCGACGCGAGGACGGCCCGCACACGACGCATTGAGTGCGATCGCTGACATCATCACCATGGCCGGGGCTCCTCCCCGGCCATTTTTTGTTTGAAATCTACTTCTTCGTAATCTTGTAGATCGCGTTCTCGATGTCGGAGGACAGATAGATGGTACCTGACGCGCCGACCGCGACACCGGTCGGGATGTCGGTCGGCAGTACGCCGGGCGAGGCGGGCAGGCCGATCGGCAGGTTGCCGGCGATCTCGCCGACCGCACCGGTCTGCGGGTCGACTTCGATCAGCCGTTTGGCGCCGACCTCCGCCACCACCAGCTTGCCGGCTGGCGTCAGCGCCAGGCCCTCGGGCATTTTCAGGTCCTTGGCGATGACGGTCTTGGCGCCGCTCGCCAGGTCGACCTTCAGCAATTGTCCGCCAAAGGCTTCCGTCAGATAGACCGTGCCGCCGGGGCCTTCGACCAGCCCGACCGGGCCGGCGAGATCGCCGGCGATGGTCTTGCGCGCCTTGCCATGGTCGCTGACCCGGATCAGCGACTTCGTGCCCAGCTCGTTGACCAGCAGGCTGCCGTCGCCAAGCCGGACCGCGTCGTGCGGGGCCTTGAAGTCGTGCATCATCTCGAGCGTCTTGCCGCTCTTGCGATCGATCACCTGCACGGTCCCGGTGAACCAGCTCGACAGCACCACATGGTCACCCCTGGCGGTCGCGCTCATCGGATATTCCAGCGTGACGCCGTCGGCGTGCATGCGGCTGACTTCGCTGACATCGCCGGTCGCGCCGTCGACCGTGCGATAGGCGAACACGTCGGCGACGTAAACCGTATCCTTGCCGTCGTCGGAGACGACACCGATGCCGCCGGGCAGCGCGAGCTTGCCGATGATGATCTGCTTGGCCGTGCCGGTGTCGGGATCGATCTCCTGGATGCCGTTGTCGGCCATGTTGGAGACGAAGATGCGGTCTTTGTCGTCAATAGCCAGATTGTCGAGCGAAGGTTTCAGTTGCGCGATCATCTTCTTTGCGCCGGTCTTGGGATCGACGCGCGTCAGCTGACCGGTCGCCGCGTCGACCACCCAGAGATTGCCCTTGGAATCGAAGTTTACCGCGGCCGGTGTCTTGAAGCCGTCGGCAACGACGCTCAGTTCGCCCTTGTCGACATCGACGCTGGCGATCTGGCCCTTGAACCACAGCGGGCCATACAGTTTGTCGTCGGGGCCGAACTCGAAGCCGTTCAGGCCGCCCATTTTCTCCATGATCTTGCGCGGCGGCTTCGTGCCCGCGATGTCGATCTCGTAGAGTGCGTCGCCGAGAAATACCTGCGTTGCGTAGAGGCGCCCGTCCTTGCGGAAGGCAAGTGAGTTGATGCCGGGAAGACCGGAGGCGAGTTTTCTGATCGGGCCGTCGCCTTTGCGGGCATAGAGATCGCCGGAGATGAAAGCGGTCCACGCCATGGTGCCATCGGGCGCGAAGGCGATGTCGTCGGCCATGCCTTCCGGCGTGGGCACTACGATTTTCGCGGTGCCGTTGCTGCGGTCCACTTCATAAAGCGCGGCACCGGCGACGCTGCCGGCGAACAGCCGCCCGCTCTTGTCGATGCCAAGACCATGCACGCCGTGGAAGGCGGACCCGGGTACCAGCCTGGTGACGTCGTAAGTGTCCGCGATCGCTCCGACACTGCTTGCGATCACGAACAGGCTCGCCGCCGCCACGCGCAATGAAAGCCGTCTGGTCATGACGTCATCTCCCATTTGGTAGGTCCTCCCGCTGTTTTGTTATGATTTAAGTATTCGTCGCCGCTGCCGGCTTGGCAAACAAAAAACAAAATCCGGAAGGAAGGGATGTTCGGTTCGATCCGCGTTGTGCTGATGTTTCCAGTGCGTGCAATGCGGTGGTGTTGAGCTCTTTCACTTCGCGATTTCATTTCCCTGTCATGTATCGAGGTCATTCCGTGACAAACGTTTTCCGCTTCTCTTTCATCGCCGGCCTGTTGTCGGTGGGCGCTGCCTTCATGGGCTTCGCCTCCGGCTCGCCTGTACACGCGCAGAGTACGGACAAAGGCACGGACACCATCCTGGTGCTCGACGCGTCCGGTTCGATGTGGGGCGTCGTCGATGGGCAGACCAAGATTTCGGCCGCGCGGCAGGCCGTGAATTCGATCTTGTCGAAATGGCGTCCGGAGGATCGGCTCGGCTTGATCGCCTACGGCCATCGCTCCAAGGGTGATTGCAAGGACATCGAGTTGTTGGTGCCGGTGAGCACGTTCGATCCCGCGAAAATCAAGACGGCAGTGGATGCCCTCAATCCGAAAGGCAAGACGCCGATTGCGGATTCACTGCGTGCAGCGGCCGCGGCCCTGCGTTCGACCGAGAACAAGGCGACCGTCATCCTGGTGTCGGACGGCATCGAAACCTGCGCGCCGGATCCGTGTGCGGTCGCGGCTGAACTGAAGAAGTCCGGTGTCGACTTCACCGCTCATGTCATCGGCCTGGACGTGGCCGATCCGCTGGCGAAGAATCAGCTGCAATGCATCGCGCGCGCGACCGGCGGCGTCTATCTCGATGCACGCAATGCGTCGGGCCTCGAAGGGGCGCTGACCAAGGCGGTCGACGCAACGCGCGGCACCAAGGTCGCGAGCGAGGCGCCGGCAAAACCGGTGGCGGTGGCGGATGTCTACGCCGGCAAGAACGTCCGTGGCGTGGCGCGGCTCGCCGAAGGTCTCGATCCGATCAGCGATGGGGATATCAACTGGGGCTTCTATAAGCGCGCCGGTGATGACAAGGGCGAGGCGGTGACCACCTTCTACGGTGCGCCGTTCGCCGACAACATCGCGCCCGGCGACTATCTCGTCGAGGTCAACTATCGGCAATTGAAGCGCCAGTTCGCGCTCAAGGTGGAGAAGGGCAAGCCGGCGACGCTCGATGTCGTGCTCGATGCGGGCTACGTCACCAGCGAAGGTTCCATCGCCGGCGGCCCGAGCAAGGTCGACAATGTGGTCTGGCAGGTCGCCGACAAGGGCGGCACCCTGGTCGCCCAGGAATACGATGCCGTGCCGCGTTTCGTGCTTGCTGCAGGCAGCTACGTGCTGACCCTCACCAAGGGCCAGTCGAAGACCAGCAAGCCGTTTTCAGTTGCCGCCGGCGATTCTATCAACGTGTCGCTCACCCTCGATGCCGGCAAGCTGATCGTGACCAGCACCTATGCGGAGGGTGGTCCCAAGGTCGAAAAGGATATCGTGGTCGAAGTCCGGCTGCCGCCGAAGATGGATGGCGAGGAAGGCGAAAAGGTTGCCCAGGAATACGATGCCCAGTCGCAATTCGATCTCCCGAGCGGCAGCTACGACGTGACGGCGTTCGTCGGCGAAGCCAAGCGCACGGTGCGTGCGGAGGTGAAGTCCGGTGCGCCGACCCGGGTCAATGTGAACCTCGATGCCGGCGTGGTCGGGATCAAGACCGAAGGCGCCGAGCGGATCGACATCTACGGCGCCGAGCGCGATCTCAACGACGAGCGCAAGCACGTCTCGGTGATTTACGATGCGAACGGAAACACCGCATTGAACACTGGTGAGTATGTCGCAGTGGCGACCTACGCGGACGGCCAGACGATGGAAAAGCCGTTCACGATCGCCGCCGGCAAGCGTCAGACCCTGGCCATCCCGCGCCCGTAAAGCGTGGTGCGCGATGGCTTGACTGGACGGCCATCGCGCACTGATCGGGCTTTTCTCGCGACACCGAACTTTGGGGCTTGGTTCTCGCGCGCATTCCGGCCTGACGGCTCCATCGGGCTGATCGCCCGGTTGTCTGAACAGATCCCGCATGCGTCACGCTGCACGCGGCAATCGCAGGTCCACGGCCCGTGTCGCGGGCGATATCAGCGCGGCATCGTCGAGGGGGAATCGCGAAAAGGGAGGCTCAGCGGGTGCTGGTCTGTCCCGGAGCAATCTGGTCCAGGGCATCCTGGTTCGAGAAGCTGTAGGCCTGGGATTGTCCCTGGGCAAATCCCTGGCCTTTGCCGCCGGTGCTCTTGATCGGCTGCGGGGGCTGGTTTTGCGCGACGCGGGCGGAACTGCCGCGATTGTTCATCATGCCGTCGAGGCGGTCGCGTTCCTGCTCGAAGCCGGCGAGCAGGGAGCCATCCAGCGATCGCCCGCGCGGCAGTTTCACGCGCATCGGGTCGACGAAGCGGCCGTTGACCAGGATTTCGTAGTGGACGTGGGCGCCGGTCGAAAGACCCGTCGATCCCACGAAACCGATCACCTGGCCTTGCCGCACGCGCTTGCCGGGCTCCATGCCCTTGGCATAGGCGCTCATGTGGCCGTACGCGGTTTCATAGCCGTTGGGGTGCTTGATCTTGATGTACTTGCCGTAACCGCCGGACCATTCCGCCTTTTCGATCACGCCGTTGCCGGACGCGAAGATCGGCGTGCCATAGGCCGTGGCCCAGTCAACGCCGGTGTGCATCTTGGTGTAGCCGAGGATCGGATGGCGGCGGCCGCCGAACGGCGAGCGCATGATGGCGTTGTTGACCGGTTTGCGGACCAGGAATTTCTTCGCGCTCTTGCCGGTCTCGTCATAGAAATCGACGACGCCGTCGTCGGGGGTCTGGAAACGGTAGTATTTTTTGGTTTCGCCGCCGACGGTGAGAGAGGCGAACAGCACGTCGTTCTTGTCGGTGTTGTTCGGAGTTTCGTCTTCGCCGGCAAAGAACACCTCGAACGAGTCGCCGGCCTGCACTTTGCGCTGGAAATCGACGTCGTAGGAGTAGATCCGGATCATGTCGTCGATGACGGATGTCGGCACTTTGTTGCGCATCGCCGTCTCGTAGATGCTCTGGTAGAGCCGGACGCCGGTGCCATCATCGTCATCGTCGCTGTCGTCGCTGTTGTCGGCGGTTTCGGTCGCGCTGTTGAGGCTCTGGACGTCCACGGCGACGTATTTGCCCATGTCCGACAGCGCGGCGACGGCTTCCACGGTGCTTTCGTTGGCGACAATCACCCGGTAGGGCTGCAGGCGCTGCCCCGGCGCTGACGGCGCCATCAGGATGCGCAGCTTCTGGCCTTCCTTGAGGCCGCCGTCCTTGCCGCGGGGGCCGAGGGTGGCGGCAATCGATTTGGCTTCCTCGGGCGTCGCGCCCTGGTCGCGCAGGATAGAAACGACGCTGTCCCCCTTCTTGACGACATGGACGCGCTCGCCGGTCTGGTTGCCGCCGGTCGCCTGCTCCTTGGTCTTGGGCAGCAGCGTGACGTTTTCCGGCACGACGCGGGTCTGGAAACCCGCATAGGGATCGACGCCGCCTTCCGCGGCATAGGCCATCTTGATATCGGACGGAGCGCTCGCGACCGCATAGCGGACGCCGGCCGGCGTGCCGTTGCCCTTCCAGTTCGAGGCGTCGCGAACCCGCAACAGCACTTCGTCGATGGCGATGCTGGCGGCAATCTTGGCTTTCGGCAGCACCGTGCCGAGATCGCGGGTGACGAACGAGACCTCGGCGTCCGGCTCGGCCGCATCGGCGTTCTGCGCGTCATCGGCGGCGGTCGGCGTCGGCGAGCCCACGTCGGTGAGCATGCGCTGTGCGTTGAAAGCCGGGACCTTCGCGCTGAGATCGCTTGTGGTCAGCGACAGGTTGCCGGCGATGCGGACGAATGGGCGCACCCGCATCACGTCGCGATTGCCGACCCGCATGACCTGGGAGACGCGCACAACCTGGCGGTTGGCGGCGGATTCACTTGGTGGCGGCAGGCGGTCGCTCTTGCGCGCGGCGGTCATCTTGTCGTTGGCGCCGAACGCGCCGCGCAGCGCGCCTTCGACGCGCTCGGGCACTTTCGCGAATGTCATTTCGCCGTCGAGCGATGTGAAAACGGCGCCGCCAATGAGAGCCGCGCCGCACAGACCGGTGAGAATCGTACCACTGAACCACTGCACCGACACGCGACGGCGATCGATCACGGCGGCTTCGGAACCATCGACGGACAGAGGGGGCTCGTGGCCGAGGTCAATGACCTCAGCCTCGCGCCCGTGATGTCCCCCCCGTGACGTCCCGTGGTTCAAACCCACTTCCCCCGAATTCCAGATCCCGGCCCCAGACCCCATTGAGAGGGGCGACGGGCGGGCATGACCCTAGAGCGACGGTCGCTCCTGCCCATTTCAGCTTGTCGCCCCCAAAAAGGGCAAACTTGCGATGATTTGTGCGTGAGACCCCAAAGATTTGAACGGCTTGAACCCTGGAAACCGGAAATCCTCAACAAAAACCACGCAAAACCTTCACAAAAAGGCGCGGGAAAATTTGCAGAGAATTCCGGAACGGCCCCCCAAGACCACTCCAGTATCCCCGATAGTTCGCCCGGTACCATGCTGGGGAGCGGCTTGATCGTCAATGCCGGTTGGCCAAACGAAGGGGCGGGGTCGCTGTCGGATTTCTATATCTCGAGTGGTGCGACCTGGCCCTAAGGGACCTGGCCCTAAGGGGAGGCTCCCCTCGATGGGGAGGGCGGAAGGGGGGGCGGCATTGAGTTTCTGCGGGTGAAGCCGCCAAATCCGCGCCCTGGGAACCCGCACCCCCTTCCTAATCCGTCCCCCTCAGGGGGCAGCGCATTATATCGCCGAAAT
Organism: Hyphomicrobiales bacterium; assembly: GCA_041424235.1. Taxonomy (GTDB): domain Bacteria; phylum Pseudomonadota; class Alphaproteobacteria; order Rhizobiales; family Xanthobacteraceae; genus Bradyrhizobium_A. The sequence goes on along the minus strand of JBGMOD010000126.1, from coordinate 773 downwards.
ATCGACGATCAGCCGAGGGCGGCCCCATGGCGGCCCCCCAAAAGCGAAAAACCCACCCTGGCCGAGCCTCACCCCCCGATCCGGACCGCACCGCACAATCGGGGATCGGTTTCGGAGAAAAAATTTTGAACTTTTTTTCGGGGGTCGAGCGATATCCACACCGGAACGAAGCGCAAGCTTGCGTCAGAAAGCCTTAAAAACAAGTGGTTTTCGCGCGCTCCGAAACTTTCTTGAGTCGTGCGACGATTTGTTGACACTGGGCGTTGACAAGCCGGATAGGGCGGGACTATAACCCGGCCACTGAGCGCGGCGGCAACAACTTGGCCCTGCCGAGACGACGTTGTCGCGCCTCTGAAGCTCTCCATCGAGATGAGTGAAACCCCAGCCGATAGTTATCGGTTGGTAATCGCCGTCGGATGGAGCGCATTGAGCCCTCTACTAGAGGGTAGAGGCCTTCGGGTCTCATGAGGTCTTCGGATCTCGGGCTGTTTGACAAGTGAAGATGAAGAAAGAGAAACGTGGACGGCGGAGTCCTTGCGAGCCGCGCATGTTGAAGGTTTCGGCCTTTGAGATGAGCGGTTGGACAACAGACTTCGGCGGTACACGTTTACATAGGTAACACCATCACAACTTCGGTTGTGAAGATCATTCGCGATGTGAATCGCGTTCGGTCGAAAATGGTGGGACCTCGTCAAACGTTGTGATCAGCCGGTTCAAAGTTCAAGTCCAACTTGAGAGTTTGATCCTGGCTCAGAGCGAACGCTGGCGGCAGG
>JBGMOD010000125.1:0-1360 GCA_041424235.1 Hyphomicrobiales bacterium | reverse complement strand
TTCTCGATCAACACCACGTCATGGCCCTTGTCGGCCAGCAGCGCAGCCACGGTGGAGCCCGAAGGGCCGCCGCCGATGACCACGACGTCCGGGTCGGTGCCGGTGAAAGGTCCGGGTGTCGTCATGCGCTGCCCCTCTGTTGTCGTTTTGTATCGTGGTTGACGATGCCCCAATTAACTTTGGGTAACAGTGCCGCAGTTTAGCGAACCGGCCAGCCGGGCCGATCAGGCGGAAGATATGCATCCAGGTGTTATCGATCCAGGCCTTTTCGGCATTCACCCTGAAAGAACAAGCCGCACTTTTGCGGTAGCCTCATTGCCCGTCAGAAACAAGGAGACATTCATGGCTGCACCCCTTTCCCCTGCAGAAGAAGCACTTCGCGAAGCAGCGCGCGAATACCACCGCTCGCCCGTCAAGGGCAAGATCTCGATCACCCCGACCAAGCCCCTGCTGAACCAGCGCGACCTGTCGCTGGCGTATTCGCCGGGCGTGGCCTATCCCTGCCTCGACATTGCGGCCGACCCGTCGCTCGCGGCCGAATACACCGCCCGCGGCAACCTCGTGGGCGTCATCACCAACGGCACCGCCGTGCTGGGCCTGGGCAACATCGGCCCGCTGGCCGCCAAGCCGGTGATGGAAGGCAAGGGCTGCCTGTTCAAGAAATTCGCCGGCATCGACGTGTTCGACATCGAGCTGGCCGAGAACGACCCCGACAAGCTGGTCGACATCATCGCGGCGCTGGAGCCCACGCTGGGCGGCATCAACCTCGAGGACATCAAGGCGCCCGAGTGCTTCTACATCGAGAAGAAGCTGCGCGAGCGCATGAACATCCCGGTGTTCCACGACGACCAGCACGGCACGGCCATCATCTCGGCCGCCGCCCTGCTCAACGGCCTGGAACTGGTCGGCAAGAAGATCGAGGAAGTGAAGATCGCGGTGTCGGGCGCCGGCGCCGCCGCCAGTGCCTGCCTCGACGTGATGGTGGGCCTGGGCGCCAAGCCCGCCAACATCTACGCCTGCGACTCCAAGGGCCTGATCTACGCCGGCCGTGCCGGCGGCTTCGACGAATCCAAGACGCGCTACGCCCAGAAAGACACCGGCGCCCGCACCCTGGCCGACGTGGTGAAGGACGCCGATGTGTTCCTGGGCTGCTCGGCCCCCGGCGTGATGTCGGCCGAGATGGTCAAGACCATGGGCACGCAGCCGATCATCCTGGCGCTGGCCAACCCCGAGCCCGAGATCCGGCCTGAGCTGGCCAAGGCCGTGCGGCCCGACTGCATCATCGCCACCGGCCGTTCGGACTACCCGAACCAGGTCAACAACGTGCTGTGCTTCCCGTACATCTTCCGCGGCGCGCTCG
>JBGMOD010000124.1:0-8012 GCA_041424235.1 Hyphomicrobiales bacterium | reverse complement strand
CGGCAAAGACTCGTTCCCTCCCCCCTTGTGGGGGAGGGTTAGGGAGGGGGGTGGCAGCAATCCGCAGCGCGGCAGATCGGATGCCATTACGCCACGATGTCAGAATGCGGGGTACCCCCCTCCCCAGCCCTCCCCCACAAGGGGGGAGGGAGCCGAAAATCACCACCTCGACGCAGCCCATCGAGATGTCTGAATACGACAGCCGCAAGCGGGGCGAGGTGAACCGCGGGCGCGGAAACACCGATTCAACCAAACTTCATCCCGAGCTAATGCTCCTCGCCGCGCAGATAGCCGTGGGTGCGCGAGTCCGCCATCACCAGCGCCGCGATAAAGGCGATGGCGCACATGCCGGTGACGTACCAGTAGAAGTAGGATTCGCTGCCGGCACCCTTGAACCAGAGCGCCACATACTCCGCCGAGCCGCCGAAGATCGCATTGGCGATGGCATAGGCAAGGCCGACACCGAGCGCGCGCACCTCGGTCGGGAACATCTCGGCTTTCACCAGCCCGCTGATCGAGGTGTAGAACGACACGATCGCCAGCGCCAGCACGATGAGGATGTAGGCGACATAGGGATTGGTCACATCCCCGATCGCATACATCAGCGGCACCGTACCCAAGGTCGCCAGCGCGCCGAACAGCAGCATCGCGGTCTTGCGGCCGAAACGATCGGCAAAGGCGCCGAACGGCGGCTGCATGATCATGTAGGTGAACAGGACAGCCGTCATCACCACGTTCGCGGTGCGGTCATTCATGTGCGCGGTGTTGACCAGATACTTCTGCATGTAGGTGGTGAAGGTGTAGAAAATCAGCGAGCCGCCGGCGGTGTAGCCGAGCACGATCAGGAAGGCCCGGCGGTGCTTGCCGAACAGCTCGGTGAGCGAACCGGCTTCCTTGCGCGCGCGGGTGGCCGCGGTTGACGTCTCATGCAGCGAAGCGCGCAGCAGCAGCGCGACCACGGCGCAGATCGCGCCGATGAAGAACGGCACGCGCCATCCCCACGCCCGCAGGTCGGCGTCCGACAGCGACTGCTGCACGATCAGGATCACCAGTGACGCCAGCAGCTGGCCACCGATCAGGGTGACATACTGGAACGACGCGAAGAAGCCGCGCCGGCCGGCGAGCGCAACCTCGCTCATATAGGTGGCGCTGGTGCCGTACTCGCCGCCGACGGAGAGCCCCTGCACCATGCGCGCCAGCAGCAACAGCGCCGGCGCGGCGATGCCGATGCTCTGGTAGGTCGGCAGCACGGCGATCGCCAGCGACCCCGCGCACATCATCAGCACGGAAATCATCATCGAGGTCTTGCGGCCATACTTGTCGGCGATGAAGCCGAAGATATAGCCGCCGATCGGCCGCATCAGGAAGCCGATGGCGAACACCGCCGCGGTCTGCAGCAACTGGGTGGTCTGATCGCCCTTCGGGAAGAACGACGGGGCGAAGTACAATGCCGTGAAGGCATAGGCATAGAAGTCGTACCACTCGACCAGATTGCCGGAGGAACTGCCGAAGATCGCGAAAATGCGTCGGCGATTATCGGCGGCATCGCCGACAACAGGTGTCGTTGCTACAGTCGACATCAAGTATCCTCCCCTTGGTCGTTTGTCTCACCCGTTCGGGCATACCGGCTTTAGGCAACCTGCGCTAGTGTCCCGAATTCGAAGTTCGTATCACTTCGCAGCCACCGCAGAACGAACTTCGAATTCGATCAGGACACGAGAGAACCTTGGATTCTCGTGTGGCTTATGTTTCCGAAATTCCCTCGAAGAGCGCGCCGAGACGGGAGGGGAATTTCGGAAACGCCACACGAGTCATGTCTTCAATGCGGCGGCGTCATAGGCTTTCACGGCCGCTTCGGCCCGCGTGCGGATCTCGGCTGCCGCGAAGCCCGGCTTGTACAGGAAGCTGCCCAGTCCGAAGCCGGCACAACCGGCCGCGATGAATTCGGAGAAATTGTCCGGACTGGCGCCGCCCACGGCATAGAGCGGCACCGCTGATGGCAGCACGGCCTTGATGGCGCGAATGCCGGCCGGCCCGAGAATCTCGGCCGGGAACAGCTTGATCGCGGTCGCCTTGAGGCGAATGGCGCGAAAGGCTTCCGTCGGGGTGAACACGCCGGGATAAGAGCCCAATCCGAGCCGCAGGGTGTGCGTGATCACAGCATCATTGCAGTCCGGCGAGACGATGAACCGGCCGCCGGCCTGCGCCACCGCATCCACATCCGCCACCTCGAGCACGGTGCCCGCCCCGATGCTGGCGCGACCGGTGAAGGCTTTTGCCGCCGCCGCGATGGACACCAGCGGCTGCGGCGAGTTCAGCGGCACCTCGATCATCACGATCCCGGCGCCGACCAGGGCCTCGCATGCGGCCAGAATCTCCGATGGTGCAATGCCGCGCAGGATTGCAATCAGGGGACGGGGATTTGTCATCTGCATCCTGCCATGAGCTGTCGTGTCGTCGTTGCTCGTATCATGCGCCGGCCTGCCGTGCAGCCTTCAGCCCCGCCAGCACCGCATCGGTCGCGTCGAGATGGCGGGACTCCACACCGATCATCGACAATCCCTGGGCATAGATCCGCGCCAGCGTGTCACCGCCGATCAGCGGAATCTCCCCGCGCCCTTCAATCCAGTCGCGCTGCCCACCGATTTCCGCGCCGACCAGAAGTCCGGACAGAAAGCCCGCACACCATCCTGCCTGCCGGTTGGACAGCAGCGATGCCGCCCGAACCCGAAACAGATGAGTCATCAGCTTTTGTGGCGCCGCGATCCCCGCTTTGAGGCCGTCGGTCAGCCCCTGCTCGCGGTCAGCCGCATCGGGTTCTCCGTTGAACGAGTGCCGCAGCACCGAATGCCCTTTCAGGACCTCGAAGAGCTCCCCGGTCATGGCCGAGGTGAAACGCTCAACCCGCCGCCCCTCAAGCCGTACCCATTTGCAATGGGTGCCGGGCATGCACACCACGCCGGAAAAACCAGGTAGCAGCGTGGTGAGACCCAGGAGCTGGGTTTCTTCGCCGCGCATCACATCCTCGGTGCCCGGGGATGTCTGGCAGATACCCGGCAGGATGCGTGGCAACAGCCGCGAGCCCGGCATCACCAGACGCACTGCCTTGCCCAGCAGATCATCGAGATGGGTCGGTGTCGCCACGTAGGGCGCCTCACACCAGCCTTGCCTCGCCCCCGCCATGCCGCAGACGATCACATCGATCTGCGGTCCACTGGATGCGAGGTGATCCGCGACAAGCTGCGTGAGCACACCGGGATAGTCGTCCCGGGTCAGCTTGCCCATGCCCTGATCCGAGGCGCCGGAAAAAGTCACCGCCGCATCCGGGCCGATGCCCCAGACGCGAAGGTTCGACGTGCCCCAATCGACCGCAATCCAATCCGGCTCTGCCGTCACCCGGATGACCTCCCTGGCCGCCCGGGTTGTGACGGGCGGATTGCAGGATTGGCACGCGACCACGGGGCATTTCAAGTGCCCAATTTGGAAGCAGATGTGGCAGGCGCGGGACCCGCCCATGCGCGGCGAGACTGTTCAGCGGACGAACACGGCGAAAACAACCACCGCAATGGAATCCCAGCATTATTCTCGGTAATTTTTTAACGGGCTCGATCCCTAGAGCTTTTTCCGTTCCGATAGAGTCGGAACGGAAGCTCTAGATTCTTGTTTTGACGCATTTTCTTCACGCGAACCGGTGTCCACTTCGCTGGAAAATGCTCTAGAACCATTGCAAAGCGGTGCGAACATCACACATGCGAGCCTGTCGGTTTTGTCCGAATGGCCGGCGCGGCCGGCCACACCTGCACAAAGTGCAGGGCGCGACTTGAACCCGTGGTGGTGGGCCGCGACTAAGCTGAAGGACGGACGGTCAGCGATCGACCGGAAGAAACGACATATTGCAGGGACCTCAGATGACAGCGTTCAGTTCGAAGTTTTTCCGGCAGATCATGACGGCTGCCTGTGTGATTGTCGGCGTCACGGCGGCCGCGCCGTCGAGCTACGCCCAGTCGGCTGGCCCGTTCAGGGGCCTTGAGGGCGCATGGTCCGGCACCGGCGTGGTCCAGGTCGGCGACGGCGCCAGCGAGCGCATCCGTTGCAAGGCGACCTACACTGTCGCGTCCGAAGGCAACAATCTGCAGCAGGTGCTGCGCTGCGCCAGCGACAGCTACAAATTCGATCTCTCGAGCGACGTCACCAACCGTGGGGGCAGCCTGACCGGGACATGGAGCGAAGCCAACCGGGGCATCAATGGCGGCGTCGAAGGACGCGCCAGCGATGGTCAGTTCAATGCGCTGGTCACCGCCAACGGGTTCGCCGCCGAATTGAGAATGGTCGCGCGCGGCAACCGGCAAACCATCGCCATCAATTCACAGAACACCCAGTTGAAGGGCGTGCAGATTACGCTGGCCCGCTAAACGGACCATCCCTTCAGGTCTTGCAGTTCTTGCAGTCCTTGAAAAACCAACGGCGGCTCTCGTGAGCCGCCGTTGTTGTTTGCGGTGATGGAGCGAGATGAAGCCTCTGCACTCTCGATTGATCGTCGATATCTCGCCGGCACATGAACTGTTCCCTCCCCCCTTGTGGGGGAGGGTTAGGGAGGGGGGTAGCGGCAAACCCGCAGCGCGCCAGATCGGATGTCGTTACACCACCACGTCAGAATGCTGGGTACCCCCCTCCCCAGCCCTCCCCCACAAGGGGGGAGGGAGCCGAAATCATCACCATAACGTCTAAAGTGCAGCGATCGCGATGTGTGAATACGACAGCCGCAGGCGGGGAGAAGGAGTGCGCTGTCCTTGCCGCAACGCTTCACCCCAATTTCGAGCCGCTCTTACGCGCCGGACTTCGCCGATCCCCTCAAGGCCGCCCGTATCTTCTGATCGAGGCTGATCAGGAACATCGCGGTCGGGCGCAGGATGAAAAGGTCGGCGATCAGTGCTGCGATCATCGAGAAGGCGCTGAGCCATCCGAACAGCCGCAGCGACGGCAGGTCCGAGAACACCATCACCACGAGGCCGCAGGCGAGCACCACCGTGGTCAGGATCAGCGCCGGTCCGACCAGGATGGTCGCACGCTCCACAGCCACCGCCGGGTCGGAGCCAGGAGCACTCTCCAGCCGCAGCCGATTGAGGAAGTGAATGGTCGCACTGAGTCCGAGGCCGAACGAGACCGTCAACGCCACCACGCTGGCGAACTGCAACCCCTCGCCCAGCGCCCACAGCACCGTCCCCGACAACACCACCGGGAAGATGCCCGGCAGGATGCTGGAGAACATCACAACCACCGAGCGGAACGCGAGGCCGATGAAAACAGCGACAAAGGCGAACTCGATGGTGAGGCCCGAATTGAGCTTCTCGATCATGTTGGCGCTGTTGCGCGCCGCGATCGCGGACAACCCCGTCACCGCAATCTCGTAGCCCGGGTGCTTCGCCCGGATCGGGTTCATCGCCTTGTCGAGATCCTCCACCACCGGCAGGATCTGGCTGGAATCCTTGTCCGGCACGCGTGCCGAGACCACCACTGCATCCTGCTCTTTCGAGACGAAACGCTGCTTGAGGTAGTCGGGAATCGCGTCGACATATTCCTTCAGTGTCGCGACATCATGGGAGCCGGCCTTTTCCGCAAGCCAGCGCCGCAGCGTCTCCAGCGACCAGACGTTGCCGACACCGGCCTGCTTCTCGACCAGGGCGTGCACGTCGGCGATGGTCTGCAGCGTGTCCGGTGCATAGAGTGAGACCCCCTTGGGGAATTCGATCAGCACGTCGATCGGGTTCGCGCCGGTCAGCTTGGCATCCAGCCGGCTGCTGGCCTCAACCGCCTGCTGCTTGTCCGGCACCTGATCGGCCAGACGATAGCGCGGCTCGAGATGGGAGTAGGCGAAACCGAGTCCGGCGACCACCAGGAACGCGATCAGGCTGAACAGGGCAGGACGCCCGACCATCCGCACCGCGATCCAGGCGCAGAAATTGCGCAGTGCCGTCACGCCGGCGTCGGCGCCGCGGAACTTGGCCGCGAACTTCTGCTCGCCGCGCACCAGCAGAATGCCGAACACCGGCACGAACGACAGCACCACCAGCAGCGCGATGATCGTCGCAGCCAGTCCGGCCTCGCCGAAGGCGCGGATCAGGTCCGAATTGGAGAACTGCAGCGCCAGGAACGAGATGCCGGCGGTGGCATGCGTCAGCACGCAGGCCGGCCCGACCACCCGGATGGCATTGCTGAAGGCCGTGACCTTGTCCTCGCCCGCGATCAGCCGGTCGCGCGCGGCGAACGTCAGCTGCATCGAGTCGGAGAAACTGATCACCATGATCAGCGGCGTCATCACGTTGAGGAACATGTTGAGGCTGAAGCCGGCCCAGCCCAGCCCGCCGAGCGCGAGCAGGATGGCAAGCAGCGGCGGGAAGGCCGCAATGACCATGAAGGAGATCTTGCGGAAGAACAGAATGGCGATCAGGCAGCCGGCGAGAATGCCGGCGGCATTGTAGAGCAGGCCGTCGCGCTCGACCGCGTTGCGGATTTCGAGCTGCATCACCGGCACACCGGACAACTGGTACGACAGCCCGGTATCGCCGAGGTTCTCCGTCATGATCTTGCGGATATCGCCGACGGTGACGTTCAGGCCCTTGCTCGAGACCACCGATGGCTCGAGCGACAGCACGATCAGCGCCAGCGTACCGTCCTCCGACAGCAACTTGCCGCGGATGATCTCGTTGCCCTTCACCGTCTCGATGAACTTGTCGTAGTCGGCGCCCTCCGGCAGCTTCTCCGGAAACAGCGCCGCCGGGAACTTGCCCGGTGCCGGCGCCTGGCGTGCCGAAAACAGCGAGATGATCCCGCGCGTGCCATCGACCAGTTGCAGGTCGGTGACCAGATCGCGCAGCTTCTCCAGGTTCTGCCGCTCCAGCAGGGTCTTGCCTTCGACGACGACCAGCACGTCGAACTCCGCCGAGGGGAAGCGCTTGGTGACCTCTTCGTACTGCTTGTATTCGCGGGTCTCGGACCGAAACAGCTGGCTCAGCGAATCATCGATCTTGATGCGCTGCAGGCCAAAGAACGCCCCGACGCACAGAGCGACCAGAACGATGCAGGACAGGATCGGCGCCCGCATCGCGATCAGCCCGATTCGCTCCAGCCCGAATGCGATACTCAGGGAGCGTCCGGCAGCGGCTTCTTCCGCGCCGACGTTGATCTTTTCGGGGTCGAGCATGCACAATCCGTTCTTGCGAATATGAGGCGTTGATGGGGTCTAGCAAATTTTGACGGGAATAGGGATATCTCCCGAAAATCAAAGCGTTCCGTGGCGACCAGCCACCCCGATTCAGCCACCTGATCAAGGGCCCGCGTCGAACTGGCACGGGGCCGGGCAATCTGACCTCCGGACCCCTCTCCGCCGGGTTAAAGTACGCAGGTTGGTTGGAAAAAAGGCATTTTTGGGCAAATCACGGTAAGTTCGTTCAAGCTCTGACCGGGGTTTGATGCCGCACCTTTTAAGAAGGTGTGGCGCCGTTGCGCCAGTCGCTCGGCGCCGATGGCCGGCACCACGATCACTCCGCTCGGTTGGGAGCACTCGTTCCCTCCCCCCTTGTGGGGGAGGGTTAGGGAGGGGGGTGGCGGCAATCCGCAGCATGACGAATTGGATGCCATTGCATCACGACGTCAGAATACTGAGTAACCCCCCTCCCCAGCCCTCCCCCACAAGGGGGGAGGGAGCCAACACACGTGGGCGATTTCAAATCGCGACGTCTGACATCACATCAGGACAGCGCCTGCGCGATCGCCTTGCCGCAGGTCTCGGTGTTGGCGGCGCCGCCGAGGTCGCGGGTGCGCAGCTTGTCTTCCTTGAGCACGGCTTCAATCGCGGAGACCACGGCTTTCGCCGCCTCCGGCTCGCCGAGATGATCCAGCATCATGGCCGCGGACCAGATCTGGCCGACCGGGTTGGCGATACCCTGGCCTGCGATATCCGGCGCCGAGCCGTGCACCGGCTCGAACAGCGACGGGAACTTGCGCTCCGGGTT
>JBGMOD010000123.1:0-1362 GCA_041424235.1 Hyphomicrobiales bacterium | reverse complement strand
TGTCGTTCTCGAAATGCTCGTCATGTTTGTCGAATTTGCCGGCCACCGGCGTGAGGGCGCGGACGATGTCCTGGGCCACCGACGGCTTTTCTGCGATTACCAAAGTCTTTGTCATCTGAGGGCTCTCTATACTCTGCGGCTTCCCGCGTGCGCACGCGCACACGCGCATGTGTGCATATTCAAACTAACAGACTTCGGCGATGCCTTCCAAATCCCCACTTTCCGGCGGCCGCCGCATTCAGACCCGCCGCTCCGATGTCCACGGCAACGGCGTGTTCGCCGTGCAGGACCTGGCGGAAGGCGAAACGCTGATCGAATACAAGGGCCAGGTCATCAGCTGGAAGGAGGCGCTGCGCCGCCACCCCCATGATCCGGCCCAGCCGAATCACACCTTCTACTTCCACATCGATGACGGTCGTGTGATCGACGGCAATGTCGAAGGCAACGCCGCGCGCTGGATCAATCACTCGTGCGAGCCGAACTGCGAGGCCGACGAAGTCGATGGGCGCGTTTATATCAAGGCGCTGCGCAACATCGCTGCAGGCGAAGAGCTCAATTACGACTACGGCCTGATCATCGACGAGCCCTACACGCCGAAGCTCTTGTCCGAATTTCCTTGCTGGTGCGGCTCCGAGCAGTGCCGCGGCACGCTGCTGACGCCCAAGGACGAAGACGAAGAGAAGAAGAAAAAGAAGAAGGCCAGGAAAAAGGCTGACAAGAAAAAGGCCGAGAAAAAAGAGGCCAAGAAGGCCGACAAGAAGAAAGCCGAGAAGAAGGCCGACGGCAAGAAGGCGGAAAAGAAGTCCGCCAAGAAAGACAAGTCCGGCAAGGACTGAGCATGAGCAGCAACAGCGGCACCTCGGCCACCTGGTTCGAAGACCGGATCGCCGCATCCGTCACCCCGCTGCTGCCGGGCTTCACGGTCGAGGCCGTGGCCGAAATCGATTCTTCCAACACCGAGCTGATGCGCCGTGCGCGCGCCGGCCGCACCGAGCCCGTGCTGCTCGTGGCCGAGCGCCAGACGGCCGGGCGTGGTCGCCTCGGCCGCCCCTGGCAGAGCGCGCAGCAGCCCGAGGCGCCCGCCTCCCTCACCTTTTCGCTCGGCATGCCGCTGGCGCCGGCCGACTGGTCGGGCCTGTCGCTGGCCGTGGGCGTGAGTGTGGCCGAAAGCCTCGACCCGACGGGCGCGCACCAGGTCGGCCTGAAGTGGCCCAACGACATCTGGGTGAACGACCGCAAGCTGGTCGGCATCCTCATCGAAACCGCCATGCCGCAGACGGCGCGCCCCGACGCGGCGCGCTACCTCGTGGTCGGCATCGGCATCAACATCGGCCCGCGCGAAGCCGACGGCATGCGCACGCC
>JBGMOD010000122.1:0-74338 GCA_041424235.1 Hyphomicrobiales bacterium | reverse complement strand
CGCCAAATGGCGCGCTCGCACCTCATAGGGTCACAGCCTCTCAGGATGACGGAGTGAACTCTGGCGTTGAGCCGCCGTCAGCCACCCGTATCCGCATGGCGCCGGGGCGCGTTCGGGGATCGACTTCGGCTGTGAAGATCAGCTAAATCGCAGCGCCGGATCAATTCGCCGCATGGTTTTACGGAGTTCGTGATGACAAGAGCCGACGCGATCGCCCGCGTACGTCAACATTTCCACTCGGGCGGGTTTCTTGCCGAACTCGATCGCCGCGTCGCCTACCAGACCGAAAGCCAGAACACCGACCGCACCGACATCCTGCAGGCCTATCTCGACAAGGAGTTGCAGCCGGCCTTTGCCCGTCTCGGTTTCGGCACCAGGCTGGTCCCCTCGCCGAAGGGCCGGGGACCTTATCTGGTTGCGGACTATCAGGAGGATGCCACTCTGCCGACCGTGCTGATGTACGGCCATGGCGACGTGGTCGGTGGGATGGTCGGCGAATGGCGGGACAACCGCGATCCCTGGCGCGCGACGAAAGTCGGCGAGCGGGTCTATGGCCGCGGCACTGCGGACAACAAGGGCCAGCACAGCATCCTGATGTCGGCGCTGGAGGCGGTGCGCGAGACCCGCGGCGGCCGGCTCGGCTTCAACGCCAAGTTCATCATCGAGACCGGCGAGGAAATCGGCTCGCCGGACCTGCCCGAGGTCTGCGCATCGCTGCGCAAGGAGCTCGCGGCCGATGTGTTCATCGCCTCCGACGGACCGCGGCTGTCCGTCGATCGCCCGACCATTTTTCTCGGCTGCCGCGGCGGCCTGCGCATCCATCTCGATGTCGATGTGCGCGATGGCGGGCATCATTCCGGCAACTGGGGCGGCGTGCTGTCCAACCCCGCCACCATCCTGGCCAATGCCATCGCCAGCCTGGTCGATCATCGCGGCCGGATGCTGCTGGAGGCCCTGAAGCCGCCGCCGATTTCGGACGATGTCCGCAAGGCGCTGGCCGGCGTGGAGATCACCCCGACCCCGGACGAGCCGGCGCTGTCGCCGGGCTGGGGCGAGGAGGGGCTCTCCGCGGCCGAGCGGCTCTATGCCTGGAACACGCTGGAGGTGCTGGCGATGTCGGCTGGCAATACCGCCAATCCGGCCAATGCCATTCCCGGCCGCGCGCAGGCGGTTCTGCAGTTGCGCTTCGTGGTCGGCACCGATGTCGAAGGCGTCGAACAGGCCGTCCGCAACCATCTGAATGCGTTGGGATTGTCGATGGTCCGCGTCAGCGCCCAGCAGCGCTTCGCCGCCTCGCGCACCGATGTGCGCAATCCCTGGGTGGATTGGGCCGCAGCCTCGATCCGCCAGACCACCGGCAAGAATCCGGCGGTGCTGCCCAATTTCGGCGGCTCGCTGCCCAACGACGTGTTCTGCGATCTCTTGGGCCTGCCGACCATCTGGGTGCCGCACTCCTATCCCGGCTGCAGCCAGCATGCGCCCGACGAGCATATCCTGCTCTCGACCACCGAAGAGGGGTTGAGCATGATGGCCGGCCTGTTCTGGGATCTGGGCGAGCGGCCGCGGAAAACCGGGTAGCCGACAGTGGATAGTGTGGGTTCCTCGGCGGCTTCCTTGCAATTGCTTCAAGCTTAAAATATATTGCAGGCCGGTTCAGCGAGGTTGAAGATGGCGGCATCCCACGTGTTCGATCGATCCACCACCCATGCGCTGGTCACCGGCGGTGGCCGCGGCATCGGCCGTGCGATCGCCGCGTCGCTGGTGGAGACTGGTGCGACAATCACGGTGCTGGGCCGCAACCGCGAGACCCTCGAGGCCGTGGTCGCCGCCGGCGAAGCGCATTTCGCCGCAGTGGCCGATGTGGCGGACGCGGCCTCGGTCGGTGAGGCGATCGCGCAGGCCGCGGCACGCCAGCCGATCGATATCCTGGTCGCGAACGCCGGCGCCGCCGAATCCGCGCCATTCCTGAAATCCGACGCCGCACTGTTCCAGCGCATGATCGACGTCAACCTGATGGGCGTGGTCCATGCGGCCCACGCGGTGCTCAAGCCGATGACGGAGCGGCGGCAGGGCCGCATCATCGCCATCGCCTCGACCGCCGGGCTCAAGGGCTATTCCTACGTGTCTGCCTATTGCGCGGCCAAGCACGCGGTGGTCGGCTTCGTGCGGGCGCTGGCGCTGGAAGTGGCGGCGAGCGGCGTCACCGTCAATGCGGTCTGCCCCGGCTTCACCGACACCGATCTCGTCGCCGGCAGCCTGGATCTGATCATGAAAAAGACCGGCCGCAGCCGTGACCAGGCGGTGGCCGAACTCGCCAAGCACAATCCGCAGGGCCGGCTCGTGAGCCCGGCCGAGGTCGCCGACACGGTCGCCTGGCTGTGTGGTCCCGGCGCCTCCGCCGTCACCGGCCAGGCCATCGCGGTGGCCGGCGGAGAGATTTGAGCGCGCCGCGCGACGACAACCATCAACGCCATAACAAATACCATCCGGGAGACCCCATGAGCTCAGATTCAACCGCAAGCTTCGCCAACTCCGTCACATTGCCGCTGTCGCAATACGCGCCGCGGCATTTCCTGCTGTCGGTGATCGGCGGCGTTGCGACGGTGACGCTCAACCGGCCGGAACGGAAAAATCCGCTGACCTTCGCCAGCTACCGCGAACTGACCGACATGTTTCGCGCCTGCGCCCATGACGACACGGTGAAGGTGATCGTGGTCACCGGCGCTGGCGGCAATTTCTCGTCAGGCGGCGACGTGTTCGAGATCATCGGCCCGCTGGTCGAGATGGACACCAAGGGATTGACCGCGTTCACCCGCATGACCGGCGACCTGGTCAAGGCGATGCGGGCGTGCCCGCAGCCGATCGTGGCGGCGGTCGAAGGCATTTGTGCCGGCGCCGGTGCGATCATCGCCATGGCGTCCGACATGCGGATCGCCGCCACCGGAGCGAAGGTGGCGTTCCTGTTCAACAAGGTGGGGCTCGCCGGCTGCGACATGGGCGCCTGCGCCATCCTGCCGCGCATCATCGGCCAGTCGCGCGCCTCGGAGCTGCTCTACACCGGCCGCTTCATGACCGCGGATGAGGGCGAACGCTGGGGATTCTTCAGCCGCATCGTGGCGCCCGCGGACGTGCTGGCGCAGGCGCTGACGCTCGCCGGCGAGATCGCGGCGGGACCGACCTTTGCCAACACCATGACCAAGCGTATGCTGGCGATGGAATGGGCGATGTCAGTGGAAGAAGCGATCGAGTCCGAAGCGATTGCGCAAGCCTTGTGCATGACCACCAAGGATTTCGAGCGCGCCTTCCACGCCTTCGCCAACAAACAGAAGCCGGTGTTCGAGGGGAATTGATGGCGGGATGGCAATAAATCTGCTTGCCAGGAAATTGTTTTAGGCTTAAAATAATTGACAGTTGATCCTTGGAGGCTGTCATGAAGGTTGCAATCATCGGCGGTGGACCAGCGGGGCTCTATTCCGCGATCCTGTTGAAAAAGCAGCGTCCCGACGCGGATATCGCGGTTTACGAGCGCAACCGCCATGACGACACTTTCGGCTTCGGCGTGGTGTTCTCCGACGCCACTCTGGACAATTTCGAGAAGTACGATCCGCCGAGCTACCAGCGCATCACCCAGGAGTTTGCCTACTGGGACGACATCGCCGTGCACTTCCGCGGCACGGTGCACCGGGTCGGCGGCAACGGCTTCTGCGGCTGCTCGCGCCGGATGCTGCTGCTGATCCTGCAGGAGCGGGCGCGTGAGCTCGGGGTCAAGCTGTTTTTCGAAGTCGAGGTTGCCGACGAGGAGAAGTTCGCCAATGCGGACCTCATCGTTCTGGCTGACGGCAGCAACAGCCGCTTCCGCGGCAAATTTGCCGATCACTTCCAGCCCGAAGTCGATCTGCGTTCCAACAAATTCACCTGGATGGGGTCGACCAAGCCGCTCGATGCCTTCACCTTCGTGTTCCAGGAGACCGAGTGGGGCCCCTTCATCGCCCACGCCTACCAGTACGAGGTCGGGCGCTCGACCTGGATCTTCGAGACCGATCCGGACACGTTCGAGCGCGCGGGTCTCACCGGCCTGAGCGAGGAAGAATCCGCGAAGCGGATGGAGACAATTTTCAGCGAATTCCTCGATGGTCATCCACTGCTGATCAACCGTTCGATGTGGCGGAATTTCCCGATGATCCGCAACCAGCGTTGGGTCAAGGACAACATGGTCCTGCTCGGCGATGCGAAGGCGACCGCGCATTTTTCGATCGGCTCCGGCACCAAGCTCGCGATGGAGGATGCCATCGCGCTTGCCGACGCCATGCGGAGCGCGCCGACCATCGACGCCGCGCTGAATGCCTATGAGCATGGGCGCCGCGAAGAGGTGGAAAAGACCCAGCACGCCGCAGACGTGTCGCTGGTCTGGTTCGAGCACGTCGACCGTTTCTGGGATTTCGATCCCGTGCAGTTCGCATTCGGTGTGATGACCCGCGCCAAGGCCATCACCTACGACAATCTGGGCCTGCGTGCGCCGGAGTTCGTCGCCGAGGTGGATAAGGTGTTTGCCCGCCAGGTGCGCACCAGGGGATTCGATGTGAATGTCGAGAAGCCGGTGGCGCCGATGTTCCAGCCGTTCAAGCTGCGCGACATGGTGGTCAGGAATCGTGTCGTGGTGTCGCCGATGTGCATGTACTCCGCGAAAGAGGGCGTGCCGCAGGATTTCCATCTGGTGCATTACGGCTCCCGCGCCATCGGCGGCGCGGGCCTGATTTTCACCGAGATGACGTGCGTGGGACCGGATGCCCGCATCACCCACGGCTGCACGGGGCTGTGGAACGACGAGCAGGAAGCGATGTGGCGCCGCATCGTCGATTTCGTCCATGGCAACTCGGCGGCGAAGATCTGCCTGCAACTCGGCCACGCCGGGCGCAAGGGCGCCACCAAGCTGATGTGGGACGGCATCGACCGACCGCTGGACGAGGGCGGCTGGGACGTGGTCTCGGCATCACCCATTCCTTATTTCCCCGACAGCCAGGTGCCACGCGAGCTCGACCGTGCAGCGATGAGCCGGATCAAGCAGGAGTTCGTCGACGCCGCGATCCGTGGTGATCGCTGCGGCTTCGACATGCTGGAGCTGCACTGCGCCCATGGCTATCTGCTGGCGAGCTTCATCTCGCCGCTGACCAATACCCGCACCGATGAGTATGGCGGCGCACTAGAGAATCGCCTGCGCTTTCCGTTGGAGGTATTCGCGGCGATGCGCGCGGCGTGGCCTGCGCTTAAGCCGATGTCGGTGCGCATCTCGGCGACTGACTGGGCCGAGGGCGGCCTCACCGGTGACGATGCGGTGGAGGTGGCGCGTGCGTTCGGCGAGGCCGGCGTCGATCTCGTCGATGTCTCGACCGGGCAGACGGTGCGGGACTCCCGGCCGATCTACGGGCGCATGTTCCAGACCCCGTTCTCCGACCAGGTCCGCAACGAGGCCCATGTCGCGACCATGTGCGTCGGCAACATCACCAGTGCCGACCAGGTGAACACGATCCTGGCCGCCGGCCGCGCCGATCTTGTGGCGCTGGGTCGGCCGCATCTGGTCGACCCGGCCTTTACCATAAAGGCAGCCGCCTGGTACGGCGCCGCGGACGCCTATTGCCCTCCGCAGTATTTGCCCGGAAAAGAACAGATCTTCCGCAATAGCGTGCGCGACCGCCAGGACTTCGAGGAGCTGAAGATCAAGGGCAAGCCGAAGACCCGGGCGGAATTGAAGGCGGATGCGAAAGCCGATCCCGCAAAGCCACTGGCGGCGGAGTGATGACCGGGCGATAATGCGTCAATTGGGTTGAGTGCGTGGAGGTGCGTGGATGAAGGCCATCATCGTCGGCGGCGGTATCGGAGGTCTCACCACGGCGCTGATGTTGCGCGCACGCGGCATCGACTGCGAGTTGTACGAACAGTCCGACACCATCCGCGAGCTCGGCGTCGGCATCAACACCCTGCCGCATGCGATCCGTGAACTGACCGCTCTCGGTCTGCTCGACCGGCTCGATGACGTCGCCATCCGCACGGACGAATTGTTCTATCTGACACGGCACGGCCAGCAGGTCTGGCACGAAAAGCGCGGCCTCGGCGCCGGGCATGACGTGCCGCAATTCTCCATCCATCGCGGCCGGCTGCAGAGCGTGATCCACCAGGCGGTGGTGCAGCGGCTTGGCGCCGATGCCATCCGCACCGGCTGCCGGCTTGGCGCCTACACCCAGGACGAGGGCGGCGTCATCGCGCATTTCTTCGACCGCACCGACGCCCACGTGGCGACGGCGCGGGGCGATATCCTGATCGGCGCGGACGGTATTCATTCCAAGGTGCGGCAGACCATGTATCCCCAGGAGGGGGCGCCCTGCTGGAACGGGCTGATGCTGTGGCGTGGCGCCACGGATTGGCCGAAGTTCTTGACGGGCAGTTCGATGATTATTGCCGGCGGCCTGAACGCCAAGGCGGTGATCTATCCGATCGCGGAGGGCTCGAGTCCCGCAAGCCGGCTGACCAACTGGGCCATGCTGGTGCGCATCGGCGACGGCTCGACACTGCCGCCGCGCCGGGAGGACTGGTCGCGTCTTGGCCGGCGTGACGAACTGATGCCGCATGTGGCGGGGTTCTCGATCCTGCAGGTCGATCTTGCTGCGCTGATCCGGGCCACGCCGGAGTTCTGGGAGTATCCCTGCTGCGATCGCGATCCCTTGCCGAGCTGGATCGATGGTCGCGTCACGCTGCTCGGCGACGCCGCCCATCCGATGTATCCGGTCGGCTCCAATGGCGCCTCGCAGGCGATCCTCGACGCGCGCTGCCTGGCGGACGCGCTGGTGCGCTCCGAACATCCGCGCCAGGCCTTGATGGCTTACGAGCGCCAGCGACTGCCGATGACGGCCGAGATCGTCGCCTCCAATCGCCGCGGCGGCCCCGAAGGCGTGATCGATGCGGTAGAGAGGCTCGCGCCGCAGGGCTTCACCGACATCGATACGATTTTGAATTATGAATCCCGCGAGGCCATCGTGCGGGGATATGCAGCGAAAGCTGGGTTTGCGGCGAGAGTGGTCGGGCGGGCGTAAAGAACGTGAGCCACTTGTGGTATCAGCGTCATGGCCGGGCTTGCCCCGGCCATGCACGTCTTTCTTCGTAATTGGCGCCCTAAGACGTGGATGCCCGGCACAAGGCCGGGCATGACGGCAGAAAATGACGAAACTTGTTGCCTCTTACCGCTATCTTACGCTCCGGGAGGCGGCGGCAGGAAGTGGATGTTGTGCTCGGCGGCGAGCGCCACCACGTCGTCGGGATTCTGCTGGGTCATGTTGTGGATGCCCCAGAACAGGTCGTAGAGCCGCCGCGTCGGCGACACCCAGAACAGCACTTTTGCGATCTGCTGCGACTTGTTGAAGATGCCGTGCGGCTTGCCCATGGCGAGGCGCACCGTGTCGCCGGGGGTGGCGAAGTCGTCGGCGCCGTCCAGCATGAAATCCAGCCGTCCTTCGAGGATATAGAGGTATTCGTCCTGGTCGGGATGGATGTGCGGCGGCACGAAGGTGCCGGGCGGGAAGGTCGCATGCCAGGAGAACGAGTGTTCGGTGCGTGTCTTCGGCACGTAGGTTTGTCCCAGGATGTTCCAGCTGATGCCTTGCAGGCCCTCGTTGGCGCGGGTGATCCCGGCAGTCTCGATCGGCGTGGCCATTATCGTCTCCTCCGTGTGGCGGACAGTGTGTCAAATTCAGACGTGCAGGAATCTGTCCTTGATAGTGGGGTCGTTCTTCAGTTCGGGACTGGTGCCGCTCCAGACCACGCGGCCTTTTTCTACGACAACATGGCGGTCTGCGAAAGCGGCCAGCGCGTCGACATTCTTGTCGATGACCAGAATGGCTTGGCCCTCGCTCTTCAGGCGTTTCAAGCAGCCCCAGATCTCGGCACGGATCAGCGGCGCCAGGCCTTCGGTGGCCTCGTCCAGGATCAGCAGGCTCGGGTTGGTCATCAGCGCCCGCCCGATCGCAAGCATCTGCTGTTCACCGCCGGACAATTGCGTGCCGAGATTGCCGCGTCGCTCTTTCAGGCGCGGAAACAGCTCGTGGACGGCCTGCAACGTCCAGCGCGCAGCGCCCTTGCGGTGGGCTGCCGTCGCGATCAGGTTTTCGTCCACCGTGAGGGTTGGAAATATCTGCCGGCCTTCCGGCACGAGGCCGATGCCGCATTGGGCGATCTTGTAGGAGGGCAAGCCGGTGAGCCGCAGGGTCCCGAAACTGACGTCGCCGCCGCTTGGCCGCAGCAGGCCCATGATCGCCTTGATCGTGGTGGTCTTGCCCATGCCGTTGCGGCCCAACAGGGTCACCACTTCGCCGGCCTCGATGCGCAGCGAGATGTCGAACAGCACTTGGGCGGCGCCATAACCAGCTTGCAGATGCGAGACGGAGAGCATCAGACGATCTCCCCGGCCACTGATTCCTCACCCAGATACGCGGCGCGAACCTCGGCGTTATTGCGGATGCTGTCGGGCAATCCGCTGGCAATGATGCGGCCATAGACCAGCACGGAGACCCGGTCCGCCAGCGCGAACACCGCGTCCATGTCGTGCTCGATCAGGATGATCGGGATGTCCCGCTTCAGTGCCTGCAGGGTGGCAATTACCCGCTGCGATTCCTCGTGGCTGGTGCCGGCCAGCGGCTCGTCCAGCAGCAGCAGCTTCGGCTTCGAGGCGATGGCGACCGCAAGCTCCAGCTGCCGCTTCTCGCCATGCGACAGCACCCCAGCAGGCACATTCGCGCGGGCACTCAGTCCAAATCGCGTCAGCAGATCCATCGCTGTGTCGTTTAGCGGCTGCTCCGCTGCTGCGTTGCCGAGGAACCTGAAGCTCGAACCGGCGTGGGCCTGTGCGGCCAGCGCGACGTTTTCCAGCACGGAAAAGCCCGGTAGGATCGAGACGATCTGGAATGAGCGTACAAGGCCCAGTCGCGCGCGCTCGTGCATCGGCAGCGCGGTAACGTCGCGCCCGTCGAACACGATCTGCCCGGAATCGGGGGCACTAAGACCGGAGATCTGGTGCACCAGCGTGGTCTTGCCGGCGCCGTTGGGACCGATAATGGCATGCAGCTCGCCCGGTGCGATGTCGAGCGAGACATCGTCGGTCACCCGTAGCGCGCCATAACTTTTGTGCAGATGCGTCAGGGTGAGGATCGGCGCGTTCATCGCTCGCTCCTCAGCAGGCTGACCAGGCCGCCGCGGGCGAACAGCACCACCAGGATCAGGATCGGGCCGAAAATCATCCCCCAGTATTCGGTCAGATGGGACAGAAACTCCTCGAGCAGGGTGAATGCCGCTGCACCGATGATGGCGCCGTGCAGGGAGCCGAGACCGCCCAGCACGATCATGAAAATCAGATCGCCGGAGCGCTGCCAGGTGGCGTAGGCCGGGCTGATGAACTCGCTCTGGTTGGCGAGCAGGCAGCCCGCGATGCCGGCGATCATGCCGGCGATGACGTAGGCGGTGAGCTGGTAGCGATAGGGGGCGAACCCGATCGCCTGCATGCGCACCGGATTCTCCTTGATCCCGCGCAGCACCCGGCCGAACCGCGACGCGACGATCGCGCGGCAGACGAGATAAAGCACAACCAGGATGCCGAACACGACGTAGTAAAGCGCGAGATCGTTCTTGAGGATGGGTTTGCCGAAAATGAGACTGCGCGAAACCAGGCTCATACCATCGTCGCCGCCATAGGCCGCCAGCGAGGTGGCAAGGAAGTACAGCATCTGCCCGAACGCCAGCGTGATCATGATGAAATAGACGCCGCGGGTGCGCAGCGAGATCGCGCCAGTGAACAGCGCAAAGGCGCCGGACACCACCAGTGCGGCGCCGAGCTGGATGAACGCGTCATCGATGCCATGGCTGGAGAGGATGCCGACCGCATAGGCGCCGATGCCGAGATACGCGGCGTGGCCAAAGCTGATCATGGCGCCGCAGCCGATCAGGAGGTCCAGCGACATCGCCGCCAGCGCCAGGATCATGGTGCGGGTCAAGAGCGCCAAGATGAAGCCGGAGGCGCCGAACTGGGCAAGGATCGGAATCAGCGCAAAGGCGGCAAAGAGGACGGCTGGCAGCCAGAGCATGCGTCCGCGTGCGCGCAGCGCTTTTGCAGGAGCGGTGTCGATCTCGGCGATATCGTTCACAGCCATGTCCTATCGCTTCGCCGGGAACAGGCCGGAAGGCCGGAAGAACAGCACCGCCGCCATCAATACATAGATCAGCATCGGCGCAATCGCACGGCCGGTCTGGCTGGCGGTGGCGGGATCGAACACCGCACGCAGCAGATTCGGCGCGAAGAATCGTCCGAGGGTATCGGTCAGTCCGATGAGGAGCGCAGCGATGAACGCACCGCGGATCGAGCCGATGCCGCCGATCACGATCACCACGAAAGCGAGGATCAGCACATTGTCGCCCATGCCGGGCTCGACCGAGAGGATGGGAGCGACCATGGCGCCGGCAAAGCCCGCCAGCATGGCGCCGACCCCGAACACGATGGTGAAGAGCAGGCGGATGTTGACGCCGAGCGCCGATACCATCGGCGCGTTGCTGGCGCCGGCCCGCACCAGCATGCCCAGCCGGGTGTGGTTGACGGTGACATACAGCAGCAGTCCTACGGCCAGCCCGGCGGCGATGATCACCAGCCGATACACCGGATAGAGCATGCCAGGCGCGAGTGTTACCGTGCCGGAGAGCAGATCCGGGATCGGAACACTGAGCGGGGCCGCGCCCCACAGCAGCTTCACCGCCTGGTTGAGGAAGATGATGACGCCGAAAGTCGCCAGCACATGCGCCAGGTGGTCGCGCTCATAGAGATGGCGAAAGATCAGCACCTCCAGCAGCAGCCCGAACAGCAGTGCCGAAGGCAACGCCAGCGCGAGGCCCAGCGCAAAGCTTCCGGTCATCGCGGTGAAGGCGGCAGCGAGATACGCTCCCACCATGTACTGCACGCCGTGGGCGAGGTTGATGAAATCCATCACCCCGAACACGATGGTCAGCCCGGCGGCGATCAGGAACAGGATCAGCCCGAACTGCAATCCGTTGAGGATCTGGACGAGTGCGAGCGTGAGGGTCATGCGGGCCTGTTGTATGAAAACTTAAGTGACAGTCGTGGCGCGAGGTACATCGCCATCCTCCGCCGTCATGCCCGGCCTTGTGCCGGGCATCCACGTCTTAACAGCATCACCGCAAGTAAGACGTGGATGGCAAGGCAACTCGACTGTGTCGAGTTGCGTCGATCTTGAAGATCCAAAGTCGGAAACATCCGACTTTGGATGCCAAGCCCGGCCATGACGCCGCGGGGATGGGTATGCAGCGCTCTCCCGCAACCTGCAGATCAATTCGTGGCCGGGCAGTCCTTGGCGAACTGGTCGCCGAAGTTGGAATACACCTTCTGCACGATCTCGGTCTGGAACTTGCCATCGGGGCGCTTCGCGGCCTTCACCAGATAGAAGTCCTGGATCGGGTAGCCGTTGGTGTTGAACTTGAAGCCGCCGCGCAGCGAGGTGAAATCGGCTTTCTTCAGCGCCGCTTTGACCGCGTCCTTGTTGCTGAGGTCGCCCTTGGTGGCCTTCACCGCACTGTCGATCAGCAGCGCCGCATCATAGGCCTGGAAGGCGTAGGTGCCGGGCACATTGTTGTAGGCGGCTTCATAGGCCGTGACGAACTTCTTGTTCTGCGGCAAATCGAGGTTGGGTGCCCAGTTGGCTCCGCCGAACATGCCGACCGCGGCATCCTGCTGCGCGGGGAGGGTGGATTCGTCGACGGTGAAGGCGGAGAGGAACGGAATGCGGTCGGCGAGGCCGGCCTGCTTGTATTGCTTTACCAGGTTCACACCCATGCCGCCGGGCATGAAGGTGAAGATCGCATCGGGATTGAGTGCGGCGATTTTGGAGAGTTCGGCCTGGAAGTCCAGGGTGTTCAGGGGAACGTAGGATTCCTCGACCACTTCGCCCTTGTAGTCGATCTTGAAGCCGGCGACGGCGTCCTTGCCGGCCTGATAGTTCGGCACCAGCAGGTAGACGCGCTTGTAGCCGCGATCCTGCGCCACCTTGCCGAGGATCTGGTGCACCTGGTCGTTCTGATACGAGGTCACGTACATGTAGGAGCTGCAGGCCTTGCCGGCGAGGCTCGATGGACCCGAGTTCGGGCTGATCAGGAAGGTCTTGGCCTCGACCACCGGCTTCTGGATTGCGACCAGGATGTTGGAGAAGATCGGTCCGACCACGAAGTCGACCTTGTCGCGTTCGAGCAACCCCTTGACCTTGGTCACGGCGATATCCGGCTTCAACTCGTCATCGACGATCACGACGTCGACGTCGCGACCACCCATCTTGCCGCCGAGATCCTTGACGGCGAGGTTGAAGCCGTCGCGCGCCTGCTGGCCAAGTACGGCGGCGGGGCCCGACAGGGTGAGCACCAGGCCGATCTTGAGTTTCTCCTGCGCGATCGCCTGGCCGGCCATCAGGCCTGTGACAGCCGCGATCGCCACGCCTCCAAGAAGTGCTCGAGAAAATCCTGCCAGCGTTCGCTTCATTGTTGTTCTCCTGTCCCCAAAAATTCCTCACCCGCAACCTAGCTGTTTCACAGGTGCGGTCGCAAGCCGACGGCGTCTCGGCACAATGTCGCGCCGTGGCCGCTTCTGAAATTACTTGAACCTTAAAGTAGTTGCCGGGGCCGTGCAAGCGGCCACGCTGCCTATTCGGCAAGCGCGACCACGCATGCTGCACTGCGTGTGTTTCGTCGATTCCACCGTATTATCTGCGACAGAGGGATTGCCGCGGCTTCTCGATATGCAGCCGAATTGAGCGGCGCAGCATATAAATTCTGCAGCGCCGGCCTCATGGAATGTGGGGGTGGCTACGGTCCAGGCCGTATCGTTCTTTGACTTTGGTCGCATTCCGAATTATTTCAAGGTTGAAGGGTGATCCGCATGACGCGGTTGGCGCGGCTTCGGGCTTCGCCCGGGTCCCGCATCGCATCGGCGCAGGCGCCGCAACGGGGCGAAATCGCAATATGGCAATCGCAACATGTCCGTGACATTCGATTCCGAGACCAAGGCTGTCGAAACGCCCGAGGATCATGGCGATGAGCTGCGGCTCTGGCTGCGTCTTCTGACCTGCACCACCCTGATCGAGGGCGAGGTGAGGAGCCGCCTGCGCGAGCGTTTCGACGTGACGCTGCCGCGGTTCGACCTGATGGCGCAGCTCGACAAGGCGCCCGACGGGATGACCTTGTCCGACGTCTCCAAGCGCATGATGGTGTCGAACGGCAACGTCACCGGCCTGGTCGAACGCCTGGTCGAATCCGGTCACATCGATCGCCGCACCTCGGAAGAGGACCGCCGCGTGCAGGTGATCCGGCTCACCAAGGTCGGCCGCGCGGTGTTTCGCAAGATGGCCGCGGAACACGAAACCTGGATCGCAAGCTTCTTTTCCGATCTGACCGAGAAGGACGTCAAGGAATTGATGCGGCTGCTCGGCAAGGCCAAGGCGTCGACCCAGAAGGCCGCCAAGGAGCGGGCGTCGCTGCCGACTTAGTTCACCTTTCCGGACCGCAGGACATCGCGTGGCTGCCGCAATCGATTACGAAGCCGAATACAACAATCCCGCCCGCGTGCCGGAACATCCGCCGATCATCGCAGGCTGGGCGCGGGATTCGGAAGCCTATCGCGCAAGCAATAGTCGGTGGCGCACGCTGCGCTATGGCGACGGCGAGCGCCACAGGATGGATTTCTTTCCGTCAGATGCCGACACCGGCGCCATCGTCATGTTCATTCACGGCGGTTACTGGCAGAAGCTCGACCGTTCGTTCTTCAGCTACGCGGCCCGCGGTCTCAACCTGCGGGGCGTCAGCGTCGCCGTCCCGAGCTACGACCTGTGTCCCGCCGTCACCGTCGGCGACATTATCGGCCAGATGCGCAGCGCGGCGCGGGAACTGGCGCGGCTTGGCCGGCCGCTGGTGGCCAGCGGCCATTCCGCGGGCGGACATCTGTCGGCTTGCCTTCTGGCCACCGATTGGCCCGAAATTTCGCCCGAGCTGCCAGCCGATCTCGTCACTTCAGCCTACGCCATCTCCGGCGTGTTCGATCTCGAGCCGTTGATCGCCACCTCCATGAATACGGCACTGCAGCTTGATGCCGCCACGGCGCATGCCCTCAGCCCGTTGCGTTGGCCGGCGCCGCGTCGGGGCTTGCTCGACGCTGTTGTGGGCGGTGCGGAAAGCAGCGAATTCCTGCGGCAAAGCCGGCAGATGGCGGACACCTGGGGGAGCGCGGGCCTTGCCACGCGGTATGAGGCGCTTCCGGACGCCAACCATTTTACCGTCGTCTTGCCATTGGCGGATCCCGATTCAGCGATGACGGTGCGGCTGGCGGAACTGGCGGCGCTGGGCGCGCGGTAACGGCTTACGCGTTTCCATATGTTCTGCGTCATGCCCGCACTTGGTCGGCGACTCGGCGTAGCCGAGTCGCCGGGGCTATCCACGTCTTTACAGCGCCGCCGCAAGTAAGGCGCCATGCCCGGCCATAACGGCTGAGGGTTGGTTCGGCGCATTGCCCTTTACCGTCGTCCCGAGCTTCCAATCCCCCAAAAATCCACACGCCCCCTGATTTTCCCAGTTGCGCGAAATTATTTTAGGTTTAAAATGATTTTCGGATTTGGCGTTTCTCAAGCTCCGGCGGAGACCAAATGGCCGACACACTCTCCTGGCCGTTTTTTGAAGATCACCATCGCAAGCTCGGCGCTGACCTGTCGCGCTGGGCGGCGGCGGCGCTGCCGGCGCTGGTCGATCATCATGACGTCGACGGCTCCTGCCGCAAGCTGGTCCGCGCGTTGGGCGAGGCCGGCTGGCTGCGGACCGTGGTGCCCTCAAGCTTCGGTGGCCTGACGCCGACGTTCGATGTGCGTACGCTGTGTCTGGTGCGCGAGACGCTGGCCTATGAAAATGGATTGGCCGATTTCGCCTTTGCCATGCAGGGGCTCGGCACCGGGCCGATCACGCTGTTCGGTTCGCATGAACTGAAACAGACGTATTTGCCGCGGGTCGCAAAGGGCGAGGCGATCGCTGCCTTTGCATTGTCCGAACCGGATGCAGGTTCGGATGTGGCCGCGATGAGCACGACCGCCGTGCCGGATGGTCCGGATCACGTCCGCATCAACGGTCTCAAGACCTGGATTTCCAACGGCGGCATCGCCGATCACTATGTGGTGTTCGTGCGCACCGGTGAGGCCGCCGGCGCACGCGGCATCAGCGCCTTCGTGGTCGACGCCGACACGCCGGGACTGGAGATCGCGGAGCGTATCGACGTGATCGCACCGCATCCGCTGGCGACGTTGAAATTCAATGATTGCCGTGTGCCGGTATCGCATCGCATCGGTTCGCCCGGCGAAGGCTTCAAGGTGGCGATGGCAACACTCGATGTGTTCCGCTCGACCGTCGGCGCGGCGGCGCTGGGTCTCGGGCGGCGGGCGCTTGATGAAGGGCTCGACCGCGCCGTCAATCGCAAGATGTTCGGCGCGGCGCTCGGCGATCTGCAGTTGACGCAGGCGGGGCTCGCCGACATGGCCACCGGGATCGATGCGGCTGCGCTGCTGGTGTATCGCGCCGCCTGGACCAAGGATCAGGGCGCGCCGCGGGTCACCCGCGAAGCCGCGATGGCGAAAATGTTCGCGACCGAAACCGCGCAGGCGGTAATCGATCGCGCGGTGCAGATTTTTGGCGGCCTTGGTGTGAAGAAGGGCGTCAAGGTGGAAGAGCTCTATCGCGAGATCCGCGCGCTGCGGATCTACGAGGGGGCAACGGAAGTCCAGAAGGTTGTCATTGGCCGGGAACTGATGAAAGCCGCACAGACGGCAGCTGTTCGGCACGCTGCGGAGTAACGCATCGTGACGGATGGATGCGAGGAATGCTTGAGGTGGTGTTCGATCTGGTGCGCGCGGCGCTGAAAGGAACGCACGATGGCGAAATCGGCCCATGTTGATACGTTTGCACGCGATAATCTGCCGGCCCCGGACCTGTGGCCTGACCTCATTTTCACCCGCCCGGAATATCAGTATCCCGAGCGCCTGAACTGCGTGTTCAATTTCCTCGACCGCTGGATCGAGGAGGGACGCGGCGATGCGCCCTGCATCTTCACCGCCGAGAAAAACTACAGCTATCGTGAACTGCAGGCGCTGGTGAACCGCATCGCCAATGTGCTGGTCGACAAGCTTGGTCTCGTGCCTGGCGGCCGTGTCATGCTGCGCTCCGCCAACAACCCGATGATGGTCGCGACCTATCTGGCCGTGATGAAGGCCGGGGGCATCGCGGTGGCGACCATGCCGCTGTTGCGCGCCAAGGAAATTGCCTATCCGATCCAGAAGACGAAAATCGCGCTGGCGCTGTGCGACCACAAGCTCGCCGACGAGATGGAGAAGGCGAAGGCGGTCGCGCCCGAACTCAAGCGCGTGGTGTACTGGGAATCGAATGGGCCGGATTCGCTGGAAGCGCTGATCGCCGATGCCAGTCCCGAATTCACCGCCGTCGACACCGCGGCCGACGATCTCTGCCTGATCGCGTTTACCTCCGGCACCACCGGCGATCCCAAGGGCACCATGCATTTCCACCGCGACATGCTGGCGGTGTGCGACGGCTTTGCCGGCAACGTGCTGCGGGCGCGTCCCGAAGACCGTTTCATCGGGTCGGCGCCGCTGGCCTTCACCTTCGGTTTTGGCGGCGTGCTGTTCCCGATGCACATCGGCGCGTCGTTCATTCTCCTGGAAAATCCCGCGCCGCCCAATCTCGCTGCTGCAATCGAGCGTTTCAAGGCAACGGTCTGCTTCACCGCGCCGACGGCCTATCGTGTCATCATCGGGCTCGCGGACAAGCACGATCTGTCGTCGCTGCGCAAATGCGTGTCGGCGGGTGAGGCGTTGCCCAAGGGCACCTTCGATGCCTGGCTCAAGGCCACCGGCATCAAGCTGATCGACGGCATCGGCTCGACGGAGATGCTGCACATCTTCATCAGCGCCACCGAAGACGAAATCCGCCCGGGCGCCACCGGCAAGCCGGTGCCGGGTTATGAAGCCAAGATTGTCGACGACGAGGGCAATGACGTGGAGCCGGGAACGATCGGACGGCTCGCCGTGCGAGGCCCGACCGGCTGCCGCTATTTCGCCGACGAGCGGCAGCGCAGATACATCCTCAACGGCTGGAACCTGACTGGCGACACCTACCTGATGGATCAGGACGGCTACTTCTGGTACCAGTCGCGCTCCGACGACATGATCGTGTCGGCCGGCTACAACATTGCGGGTCCCGACGTCGAAACAGCGCTGATGACCCACGATGCCGTTGCCGAATGCGGCGTGGTCGGCGCACCGGACGATGCGCGCGGCACTATCGTCAAGGCCTATGTGGTGTTGCGGCCGGGCGTCGACGGAGACGCCGCGCTGGTGAGCGCGCTGCAGGAGCATGTCAAGCGCGAGATCGCGCCCTACAAGTATCCGCGTGCGATCGAGTTCGTGACCGAGTTGCCCAAGACCGCGAGCGGAAAGCTGCGGCGTTTCACGTTGCGGCAGATGGCGCAGGCGAGCGCCACGCCCGCAAGACCCATGACGGCGGCGGAATGACCGCCCCCACCAAGATTGAAGGAGATAAGCCGGTGACTGCAGCGAAAGCGAATACGGTGGCGATATTGCCCGCCACCAAGGACCAGCCCCGAACCGATCGTCCGCAGGTGCTGCAGCCGGGCGGCTGGCCGCGGCCGAAAGGCTACGCCAACGGCATGATGGCCGAAGGCAAGCTGGTGGTGACCGGCGGGGTGGTCGGCTGGGATGTCGCCGGCAATTTCCCGTCAAGTTTCGTGGCGCAGGTGAAGCAGACACTCGCGAACATCGTCGCCATCCTGGCGGAAGGCGGTGCCAAGCCCGAGAATCTGGTCCGGCTGACCTGGTATGTCGTCGATATGGAGGAGTATGTCTCCAACCTGAAGGCGATCGGCGCGGCCTATCGCGAAGTGCTGGGATCGCATTATCCAACGATGGCTCTCGTTCAGGTGGTGCGGCTGGTCGAGCGGTCCGCTCGGGTCGAGATTGAAGCGACCGCCGTGGTCAGTCGCGACGCATGACGCGATGCCTCCGCTGCAATCCGCCCACTTGATTGCCAGTGGGAGGTGCTGAATTGAAAAGCCCCGGAGCGATCCGGGGCTTTTCTCATATCCACGCGCCGGTGTTGATGTTTGGGGATTGATCGTGCCCGCAATACGGACGGGCGATCAGTGTCCTTGAGGTCCTACGGCCCTGCGACGCTGAACCGTCACGAATTCGGCCTGAGGCCGAATCGCCTGTGGGACGTCTCCTGACACATCTCTGTAACAGAGGCGTGCAGGTTTGCCGTGCGATGGTCACGATGCAGGGCTGCCTCGACGCGCCTTGCGGTGCGGGGCAAGCCTTCCTACCTGTGCGCTCCGGCTCGGGCCGGAATGACCGGTAAATGCCACAATTGCCGGGATTATTTTGCATACGAGCGGATGGCCATGGCACCAAAAGCCGGGCAAGCTGGTTGTGTGGGGTGGGGTTGAAGACTACGATCGGGGGACTTATGGAGACTAACGGCGTTTTGCCGGTCCGGAAGATCTTGTGCGTCTTTCCGCGCTATACCCCCTCGTTCGGAACCTTCGAATATTCCTATGCCCTGACCGACGGCGTGCAGGCCTTCATGCCGCCGCAGGGGCTTCTGGTGATCGCTGCGGTGCTGCCCAAGCACTGGCCGGTCCGCTTCATCGATGAGAACATCCAGCGCGCCACATCAGCCGATTTCGAATGGGCGGATGCGGTGTTTGTCAGCGGCATGCATATCCAGCGCCAGCAGATGAATGACATCTGCGCCCGGGCTCATGCAGCCGGTCGCACGGCAGCGCTGGGCGGTCCCTCGGTAAGTTCCTGCCCGGAGTATTATCCCGAGTTCGACTATCTCCATGTCGGGGAGCTCGGCGACGCCACCGACCGCCTGATCGAGCAGCTGGCGCGGGATCCCTCACGCCCGGCGCAGCAGGTGGTGCTGACCACCCTCGACCGCCGGGACATGACCGAGTTCCCGCAGCCGGCCTACGAGCTGGTTCCGCTGACCAAATACTTTATCGGTAGCATCCAGTTTTCCAGCGGCTGCCCCTATCAGTGCGAGTTCTGCGATATCCCTGCGCTGTATGGTCGCAACCCCCGCCTGAAGACGCCGCAGCAGATCACCGCCGAGCTCGACAAGCTGCTGGAGTGCGGGCTCCTGGGCGCGGTCTACTTCGTCGACGACAATTTCATCGGCAACCGCCGTGCCGTGCTCGAACTGCTGCCGCATCTGATCGAATGGCAGAAGCGCAACGGATTCGCCCTGCAGTTCGCCTGCGAGGCGACGCTCAACATCGCCAAGCGTCCGGAAATCCTCTCGCAGATGCGCGACGCCTATTTCACCACGGTGTTCTGCGGCATCGAGACGCCGGATCGCGATGCGCTCAAGGCGATGTCGAAATCCCACAACATGATGGTGCCGATCCTGGAGGGCGTTCAGGAGCTCAACAAATACGGGATGGAGGTGGTGTCCGGCATTATTCTCGGCCTCGATACCGACAAGCCGGATTCCGGCGAGACCATCCTCGAATTCATCGAGCAGTCGCAGATCCCGATGCTGACCATCAATCTGCTGCAGGCGCTGCCGCGTACGCCGCTGTGGGATCGGCTGAAGAAGGAAAACCGCCTGCTGCTGGATGACGACAGCCGTGACTCCAATGTCGATTTTCACCTGCCGTACGATCAGGTGGTGCGAATGTGGCGTGACACCATGGCGCGCGCCTACACGCCCGATAAACTGTTCGAGCGGTTCGAGCACCAGGATCGCGTCACCTATCCGAATCGGCTGACGCCACCGAACAGCCCGCAGCGGGTGTCCTGGCCCAACATCAAGCGCGGCCTGACCATGCTGGCAAAAATCCTTTGGAATGTCGGCGTGCGCAGCGACTATCGCCGCGAGTTCTGGAAATTCGTGTGGCCGCGGCTGAAGAAGGGCGACATCGAGCGCATCATCAGCGTCGGCCTCGTCGCTCACCATCTGATCCTGTTCGCCCGCGGCGCCGCCAGCGGCAAGCAGACAGCGTCGTATTATTCGACCAGGCTGCCGGGCGCGGCGGTGCCGGCGGAGTAGGGACACACATCAAAGCTCCAGCCGCCGGCTGACGCCGATGGCGTCGAGAAACGCTTCATCGTGACTGACGACGAGCAGCGCGCCGTCATAGGCATTCAGCGCGGCCTCCACCGCTGCGATGGAGGAGAGATCGAGATGGTTGGTCGGCTCGTCCAGGATCAGCAGGTCGGGTGGCTCACCCGACAGCACGCAGGCGAGACCCGCTCTGAGCATCTCGCCGCCACTGAGCTCCCCCACGTTGCGCAGGGCCGCGTCGGCCCGAAACAGGAAGCGGGCCAGCGCCGCGCGGCAGGCATTGTCGCCGCTGGCAGGATGCAGCCGTTTGAAGTTGTCCAGAATCGTCTGGTCGGCGGCAAGGAGATCGACTTGCTGATCGAGCATGGCGATCCGCCCCTGGCGGCGGATGGTCCCGCGCGTCGGTGCCAGTGCCCCGGTGGCGAGCCGCAGCAGCGTGGTCTTGCCTGAGCCATTGCGGCCCACCACTGCGACACGTTCCGGGCCGGTGATCGCAAATGACAAGTCCTTGATGATCGCAAGCTCCGGCACCGGGCCGCCCGTCACATGGTCGAAATCCAGCACTGTCTTGCCCGGTGGCAGGTGCGTGGGAGCGATCTCCACCGTCAGGGTCTTCAGCACTTCGAGCTTTGCCCGGGCGTCCTGCAAGTCATCCGTCGCGGCGTCGTGTTGCCGGTCAGCCAGGCGGCTGCCGCGCCCGAGCGTTCGCTCCGCCCGGTCTTCGCGAAAGTCGAGCAGCATCTTGCTCTGGCCGACACTGCTGCGCGATCGTTTGCCTGCGGCGTCGCGTCTGGCTTGCCGCTCAGTCGTGGCCTGGGCCTGGCGCTCGACGTCCCGGACGCGCCGTTCCGCGACCGACACGGCATGTTCCGCCGCAGCGACCTCCTCGTCCTTGCGCTGGCGATAGAGGTCGAAGCCTCCGCCATAGACTTTGGCGCCGAGTGTCGAGAGCTCGACGATGCGATCCATCTGCCGCAGCAATGTACGGTCGTGGCTGACCACCAGCGCTCCGCCGCGCCAGCCGGACATCAATTGGACGACCGCGTCGCGACCATCCCTATCCAGATTGTTGGTCGGTTCGTCCAGCAGGATCAAATCGGGTTGTCGCAGCACCAGCGCCGCAAGGCGCAGCCGCGTGCGCTGGCCGCCGCTCAGGGTGGCGAGTGCCCGCGCGGGATCGAGACCGTGCAGTCCTACCTGCGCCAGCGTCTCGGACAATCGCGTCTCCAATGTCCAGTCGGCCTCGTCGGCGTCGGCGAGACTGCCGTGGCCGGATATGACGCGTGCCAGGACGGCGAGAGCCCGGTCGATGCCGAGAGCCTGTGCGACGGTTGCGTTGTCAGCAACCTGCACCGATTGGCTGAGCACGCCGATCGAGCCGGCACGCGTGATGGTTCCGGTGGCGGGAACGAGCTCGCCGGTGACGAGCCGCAGCAGCGTGGATTTGCCGACGCCGTTGCGCCCGATCAGGCCAGTGCGTTCGCGACCGATACTGAGATTGACCGATGGGAAGAGGTCACGACCGTCGGCGGTGGCGTAGGAGATGTTTTGCAGAACCAGAAGAGCTGTCATGGGCGACCGATGTTTTCAAGGGAACACGGATATGGCGGTCTCGTGCTGTCTTGATCATCGTCGTGCGCTCCCAATTGCGTTCGCGTCTGCAATGTAGAAATCAAATCGTTGCATTTCAAGCGCGATCACATTTTCAGCGCTTTTGACCGTTCAGAGTTGCGGAAATGTGACGACACGAAGGACGGCGGATGCGGACGATATCTTCCGGTTTCAGTAACGGCGTAGGCGCGGTTGGCCTCTCTTGCCTTGTGGCGCTTGCAACTGGTCCGGCGCAGGCCGCTGCGGTGCGGATGGCCCAGGCGGCTTCGGCGACGGTGCAGGGCTGCATCGATGACAAGGCGCCGCCGCAACGGCGGATCGAAAGCTGCACCCGCTTGATTGGCGAGGTTCCGCAGGAGCAGCGCGAGAAGGCGTTTCTGGCGCGGGGCAACGCCTATCTCGACGGCAGCGACCTCGATCACGCTCTTGCCGACTACGACAAGGCCATTGAACTGCAGCCGCATGACAAGGACGCTTTGTATGCGCGTGGTTATGCGCGCCATGACAAAGGCAATTTCGACGGCGCCATTGCCGACTACAGTGCAGCGATCGGCATCGACGGCAGCGACGGCGACACCTTCTACAGTCGCGCGCTGTCGTACCAGGCCAAGGGCGACCTTGATCACGCCATCGCCGACTACACGGTGGTGATCCGAATGAAGCCCGATCACGCCAACGCCTTTCACAACCGCGCGATTGCCTACAAGAAGAAAGGCGATATGACGGCGGCTCTCAAGGATGCAGCCGAGTATCAGAAGCTGACGGGCAAGGGCGAGTAATCGGTCGGAACTGGGGCGAAGCGGCGCGTTGGTTCCCGGCGGAATAAATAATTCCATGTCCCGCGTCGATTGTGACCTGCCTTGCAAACGCCGCCCGGGGGGATCAGAATCCCGCGTGTTAGGGGCGTCCAGCGTGCCGATCATCCCCGATGATCGCCGAAGCAAAGGAGAGACGCCATGCGGGAAATGGAGATTCATGACATCGCGCGACAGATGCTGGAGCGCCATGGCGGCCAGGCGATTGCGCAAGCCGCCCAAAAGGCCGTGACCTGCGAACAACAAGGCCAGGCCGATGAAGCGCGCGAGTGGCGGCATATCGAAGATGCCATGAAGATGATGCGTGGACCGCATCAGAGCTGACGCGGTTCGCCGGCGTCAATAAGAGCGCTGCTTGATACCCCAGCGGGCGTTCTCCTCGGTCACGATCCAGAGATTGCGGTGGCGGGTGATGATCGAGCCGTCACTGCGGTTGCGCGAGTAATCGACCAGCAGGTGGACCTTGCGCGGGCTGACGAGGATGGCCTGTTTGTTCTGATAGACAGAGCGATCCCATCCGGTTGATGCGATCAGGTCCGGGAAGAAGCTCGATGGCAATTGCCCGGGCGTTTCCCAGATCATCAGCTTTTCGCCGGACAGGATGATGTGAGGGAAGTGCAGCCGGGCATCCATGCCGGCGAGATCGCGGGCGTTGAAACAGGCGCTGAAGGCCTCGACGCACGCTATGGCGTCCGCCGCCATCGCCGCGGCATCATCGGTGTTGCCGCTGGCGGGATTGAAAACGTCGTCATAGTCGCTCATCGCATACGGAACCTGTTTTGCGGTCGAGACGGGTGGGGCGGGCGAACGGCCTTGGCTTTTTTCGCCGCGCAGAATAAGCGCGGACAGTCGCCGTGTCGCGCCATGTGATGTTGACCAGCATTGCCCCCGCATCCGTCTTTTTCCTTGGCTTTTAGTCAAGCCGTTAATTAACTTGTCGACCAAAGAGCCGGGAGGACATGTTCATGAGCGATCGTTGGGGCGCGGACCGATCTGACGCCCGCATGAAACGACGGACGCGATGACAATGTCCAGGCCGGGGACCGCAGATGCTTTCTCCGATGCGCTGGCGGCTCTGGTGCGACGGCTGTTCGGCGAGCGGTTTGATGCCGTCGCGATCAGGCAGCTGTCCGGCGGCGCCAGCAAGGAGACCTGGGCGTTTGATGCGGTTGACGCAGCACAGCGTCGAGCGCTGATTCTACGGCGGATGCCGCCCCATGCTAACGCCAAGGTCGGCGCGCTGGAGATCGAGACCGAGGCCGCGCTGATCCGCGCCGCGCTGGCGGGCGGTGTGCCGTCGCCGCATGTCGTCCATGTCTTGACGCCGGCCGATGAACTCGGACGCGGCTTTGTGATGGAGCGGGTGGAGGGCGAGACCATCCCGCGCAAGATCCTGCGCGACGAGGCCTATGCCGGCTTGCGCCCTCGGCTGGCGTGCGAGCTTGGTGGCATCCTGGCCCGGCTGCACGCCATCGACATCGCGGGGTTGCCCAGGCTGCAGACCATCACCGCCGCCGACGAACTGGCGCAGTTGCGCGAGATCTATCTGGCCGATGGCCAGCCGCGTCCGGTGTTCGAACTGGCGTTTCGCTGGATCGCCGATCATGCGCCGCAGGAACCCGTGCCCTCGCTGGTGCACGGCGATTTCCGCCACGGCAATTTCATTGTCGATGCGACCGGTGTGCGCGCGATCCTCGACTGGGAGCTGACGCACCTGGGCGATCCGATGCGCGATCTCGGCTGGATCTGCACCAACGCCTGGCGCTTCGGCGGCATCGACAAACCCGTGGGCGGGTTCGGCACACTGGAGGATCTTGCGGCCGGTTACGAAGCGGCCGGTGGCGTCAAGGTCGACATCACGCGGGTGAAATTCTGGGAGACGTTCGGGTCGCTGCGCTGGGGCGTGATGTGCCTGGGCATGCTGGCGCGCTATGAACGCGGCGGCGATCGTTCGATCGAACGGGCGATGATCGGCCGGCGAGCGTCGGAAAACGAAATCGATCTGCTGCGTTTGTTGTTGCCGCGAAGGTAGAGCCATGCAGGACCGTCCCGATCCCGTCGATCTCGTCCGCACCGTCGCGCAGACGCTGCGCGAAAAATTGATGCCGCAGCTCTCGGGCAGCCACGCCTTCGAGGCGCGCGTCGCCGCCAACGCGCTCGATCTGGTGGCGCGGCAGCTCGACCGCGCCGGCAACGCCGATGCGGTTGAGGTGCAGCGCCTTGAAGCGCTGCTCGGCCGCAGCGGCACTCTCGACGAGCTCAACCGCGAGCTCTGTGCACGCATCGCCGATGGCCGGCTGGTTGCCGATGATCCCGGCCTGAAAGACCATCTGTGGGCCGTGACGCTCGACAAGCTCGCGGTGGACCAGCCGACCTACGCCGCCTATCTCGCCGAAAACAACAAGCAATAAGCATAAGGAAACGCCGATGGACTTCTCTCTGCCGCCGGAATTGACCGCCTATCTTGCAGAGCTCGACGCCTTCATCGCGCGCGAGATCAAACCGCTGCAGAGCGAGAACGACAACGAGCGTTTTTTCGACCATCGCCGCGAATGGGCGCGGACCGACTTCGACAATGACGGCCTGCCGCGGCACGAATGGGAGGCGCTGCTGCGTGAAGCGAAAAACCGGGCCGATCGCGCCGGACACCTGCGTTATGCGCTGCCCAAGCGCTATGGCGGCCGGGACGGCACCAATCTTGGCATGGCCGTGATCCGCGAGCATTTTGCCAGCCAGGGGCTCGGCCTGCACAACGACCTGCAGAACGAGCATTCCATCGTCGGCAATTTCCCCGTCGTCATCATGCTCGACAATTACGGCACCGACGCCCAGAAGGAGATGCTGATCGAGGCCAGCATCACCGGCAAGGCGCGGATCTCCTTCGGGCTCACCGAACCCAACCACGGCTCCGACGCCACCCACATGGAGACCCGGGCGGTGCGCGAGACACGGGACGGCGTCGCAGGCTGGCGCATCGACGGCGAGAAGATGTGGACCACCGGCATGCATGTCGCCACCCACTGTGCGACCTTCGTGCGCACCTCCGGCAAGGACGGCGACGCCACTGGCATCACCTGTTTCCTGGTTCCGACCCAGACGCCCGGCGTCAAGGTCGAGGAATACATGTGGACCTTCAACATGCCGACCGACCATCCGCGGGTGAGTTTCACCAATGTGTTCGTGCCTGACGATGCGCTGTTCGGCCCTGTCGACCGAGGGTTGGCGCTGGCGCAGTGCTTCGTGCATGAGAACCGTATCCGCCAGGCGGCGAGCTCGCTCGGTGCCGCCGTGTATTGCATCGAAGAAAGCGTGCGTTACGCCCGGGAGCGCAAGCCGTTCGGCAAACCGCTGGCCGACAACCAGGCGATCCAGTGGCCGCTGGTCGAACTGGCGACGCAGGCCGA
This sequence comes from Hyphomicrobiales bacterium, assembly GCA_041424235.1. GTDB lineage: Bacteria > Pseudomonadota > Alphaproteobacteria > Rhizobiales > Xanthobacteraceae > Bradyrhizobium_A. The sequence goes on along the minus strand of JBGMOD010000122.1, from coordinate 48,288 downwards.
GATGCTGCGGCTCCTGATCCGCAAGACCGCCAGCGAGATGGACGGCCTGTCCCGCGACGCGATCGAGAAGACGCTCTCCGACAAGGTCTCGATGTGCAACTACTGGGCGAACCGTCTCTGCTGCGAGGCCGCCGACCAGGCCATGCAGGTGCACGGCGGCATGGGCTATTCCCGGCACAAGGCGTTCGAGCACATCTACCGCCATCACCGTCGCTACCGCATCACCGAAGGCAGCGAGGAAATCCAGAAACGCAAGATCGCGGCCTTCCTGTTCGGCTTCATCGGTCCGCGCAAGGTGAAGGCGGGATAATCCAGCTGACGCCTCACCTTGAGGAGTGAGGCCCGAAACCGGGTTGACCTTTCACGCGGCCGCGGGTGTCATGCCCCGCATGAGGCGCCCGACCATCATCATCGCGCTGTTCGGCCTGCTGGCGGGGGCCGCCGTTCGCTATTTCGGCGATGAGGCGATCGAGGCGTCGGTGGCCAACTATGCGCGCAGCGCCCTGCACGGGATGGGGCTCTCGCTTGCCGGATGGGCGGTGCATCTCTATTTCACCTCCCGCCGCAGCGCGTGGGTCAGCCGCTGGCCCCTCTCGGTCGACATTGCCGTGCGGTCCGCGAGCATGGCCGTGGTCGTCGCCGTGGTGGCAGTTGCCCTGGAAGCTCTGCTCTACGGCCATCGGATCGAGATGAGCTGGCTGACCACGAGATTTCCGCGGATCGTCGCGGTGACGTTCCTCTTCTCCCTCCTGATAGGGGGGATTTTCGAACTGACGCGGCTGGTCGGCAGCCGTGTGCTGTTCAACGTCGCGCTCGGACGCTACCGGCGGCCCGTGCGGGAGCAGCGGGCGCTGATGTTTCTCGATCTTGCCGGCTCGACCTCGCTTGCCGAAGCGATGGGCGAATTGCGGGTACAGGATCTGCTGACCCGTTTCTTCGGCGATATCGATGCCGCGATCGTCGCCCATGGCGGCGAGGTTCATGCCTATGTCGGCGACGAAGTCATTGTGACATGGCCGATCGACGACCGGCGCGTGGACATCGGCTGCGTCGACTGTTTCTTTGCGATTGCTGACAGCCTCGCGGCGAAAGCAGAATCCTATCGGCGCGAGTTCGGGCTGCTGCCGAATTTCCGCGCCGGCCTGCATGCCGGTCCCGTGGTGATCAGCGAATGCGGCAATTCGCACCGCCAACTGGCGTATTTCGGCGACACGGTGAACGTCACGGCGCGGTTGCAGGAGCACTGCAAGGCGGCCGGCCGGAATTTGCTGATCTCGGCCGATCTGCTGCAGCATGTGCGCCCGGGAGCGGACCTGTTCGTGGAATCGCTGGGGCCGGTGTCTTTGCGCGGCCGTGCGGCACCGCTGGAGGTGTTCGCGGTGAGCCGGCAGGCGCGATGACGTGACTCCCGCTTGAGACCTCGGCTCAAGCCGCGGCAATCAGCAACTCGGCGACCCGTTCCGGCATGTCGATCATGGCGTCGTGACCGCAGGGGAGGGACGTGACGGTCCACGCGTCATTCAATCGCAAGCGCGCCGCGATCGGTGTGAAGCTCGAGGGTGAAAATCCAGCCGCCTCGATGTAAGTGCGCTTTGCGATCCCGTCGGCCGCGCCGGTCAGGACGATCTTCTGCTCGAAACAAGCGAGCGGGTGTGGCACGCACATGCGATCGACCCAGGCCTGATCGGCGGTGTTGACCTGAAATGCCGCCGCCGGGATCGGCGTCATCAATCGGCCGTCTGGATCGTGGCTTGCGCGTTCGATCATCATGGCGCGCCGCTCGGCGCTCATGCCGTCGAGCAGGCACTGGCCGTTCTCTGGCACGAAAGCGTCGAGATAGACGAGCGCACCGATACGGTCGGCGGAGCGATCGGCCGCCCCGGTGATGACCTGGCCGCCATAGGAGTGCCCGCAGAGCACGACATCGGACAGTTCCTCCCACTGCAGCAGGTTGACGATATCCAGAATATGCGTCTCCAGATTCACGTTGCGATTGACCAGGTGGCTGCGCTCGGCGAGCCCGGTCAGGCTGGGCGTATACACCTCATGCCCTTTCGCGCGCAGAATCCTCGCCACCCGCTTCCAGCACCATCCGCCATGCCAGGCTCCGTGAACCAGAACGAAGTTGGTCATCAGTTTCTCTCTTGAATTGGCTGTTCAGTCGGATTTCCGCTCGTCCGTGATCGCTTTGCCGTCATTCGGCAACGAGCCGGGTGCGACCAGCTCGACCGTGCCACGCAGCTTGGCCACGGCCTGCAGCGTCGCACCGAGCTCGTCGCGGAGCTGATCGCTGATGGTTGCGGCTTCGGCTTTCAGTGTCATCACATCGGTCTCGCCGTCGCGGCTCACGACCAGTCGCAGCCGTCCCAGCGCCGGATGGCGTTTGCCGATCTCGGCGATCTGTTCGGGGCGGATGAACATGCCCTTGACCTTGGTGGTCTGGTCGGCGCGGCCCATCCAGCCCTTGATGCGCATGTTGGTGCGGCCGCAGGGGCTGACGCCGGGCAGTGCCGCGGTGAGGTCGCCCAGCGCCAGACGGATCCAGGGGTGGTGCTGCGACAGCGAGGTGACCACGATCTCGCCGACGTCACCCGCGCGCACCGGATCGCCGGTACCCGGCTGCACGATCTCGAGGATGAGATCTTCGTTGACCACGAGGCCCTCGCGCGCCGACGTCTCATAGGCGATGAAGCCGAGATCGGCGGTGGCGAACGCCTGGTAGGCGTCGATGCCGCGGCTTTTCATCTCGTCCTGCAGCGATTTCGGGAACGCTGCCCCGGAAACCAGCGCACGCTTGATCGAGGACGTATCGCGACCGGCGCTTTTGGCACCATCAAGCAGGATCTTGAGAAAGTCCGGCGTGCCGGAGTAGGCCGATGGCTTGTAGGTATCGATCAGCTCGAACTGCTGCTCGGCATTGCCGGGGCCGGCCGGGATCACGGCGCAACCGAGTGCCCGTGCCGAGCCGTCGAAGATGAAGCCGCCGGGGGTGAGGTGATAGCTGAAGGTGTTGAGGACGATATCGCCCTTGCGGAAGCCGGCGGCAAACAGCGCGCGTGCGCCGCGCCAGGGATCGGCTTCCCGGGATTCCGGCTCGAAGATCGGCCCCGGCGACGTGAAGAGGCGCGCGAATGATCCAGGCGTCTCGTGCACGAAGCCGCCGAATGGCGGGCTTGCCTTGTGCAGGCCGGGCAGATCGGATTTGCGCAGCACCGGCAGCCGCGCCAGTGCCTCGCGATTGGTGATGTCAACGGGGTTGAAACCAGCAAGCCGCTCCGCATAGGCCGGCGCCGCCATCGCGCGCCGCAAGATGTCGGGCAGGCGGGCGAACAGATCGGCCTCGCGCGCGGCGGGATCGCGGGTTTCATGAGCGTCGTAGTGGTCGGTCATGGGATGTCTCGCCGGTTCTCTGTTCGCGTAATCGAAGGCGCACCACCCCACCGCTGTCATCACCGGGCTTGTCCCGGTGATCCCGCTCAGGAGGGCACTGCGTCCCTGAACGGGGTTGCCTAGCAACTCGGCACAGCCGAGTTGCGTTCTCTTGAAGTGCCGCAAGTCGGATATATCCGACTTGCGGTGACAAGCCCGGCAACGACAAAGGATGGAGATCGTGCGGCGAGCCGATCCGCTTATCCATCTCTTCAAATCACGTGCATCACAGCCAGCGCTTGCGGCGCTTGAAGCTCTTCAGGTTCTTGAAGCTCTTGCGCTGGTCGCCGGCGCCGCCGAGGTAGAATTCCTTGACGTCTTCGTTGTCGCGCAATTCGTCGGCGGTGCCATCGAGCACCACCTTGCCTTGTTCCATGATGTAGCCGTGGCTCGCCACCGAGAGGGCGGCACGGGCGTTCTGCTCGACCAGGAGGATGGTGACGCCGAGGTCACGGTTGATCTGGCGGATGATGCCGAACACTTCCTTGACCAGCAGCGGCGACAGCCCCATCGAGGGCTCGTCCATCAGGATCATCTTCGGGCGGGCCATCATGGCGCGGCCGATCGCCAGCATCTGCTGCTCGCCGCCGGAGAGATAACCGGCGAGGCCGGTGCGCTCCTTCAGCCGCGGGAAATAATTGTAGACCATCTCGATGTCGGCTTCGACGCCGCGGTCGTTGCGGGTGAAGGCGCCGAGCCGCAGGTTTTCCAGCGAAGTCATGTCGGCCACGATGCGGCGGCCCTCCATCACCTGGAAGATGCCGCGGCGCACGATCTTGTCCGGATCGATGCCGTTAATCCGCTCGCCGTCGAACAGGATGTCGCCGCGGGTCACTTCGCCGTCCTCGGTCTTCAACAGGCCCGAGATTGCCTTCAAAGTCGTCGACTTGCCGGCGCCGTTGGCGCCCAGCAAGGCGACGATCGCACCCTTCGGCACGTCGAGGCTCAGGCCGCGCAGCACAAGGATGACGTCGTCATAGACCACCTCGATGTTTTTCACCGACAACAGCGGCGCGGTCACCGCGGCGGGTGTTGGTCCGAGAGATGGTTGCGCAGGCCCTTGCAGCATCGTGGTCCTCAATGTCTGAGGGCGCCGCCTCGCTGCGGGCGAGGCGGCGCCATGTCAGCTTACCAGCCGAGCCATTCCGCCTTGCGCGGCAGTTCGATGGTCTTGACCTTCTCGAGCTTGATGGTGCCCTTGGCCATCAGGTCGTTGAGGTCGCCGTCCGTCGCGCCCGTGACCTTGGAGCGATAGAGATCGACGGTCATGGTGCCGCGATGATCTTTGTCGGTCCAGGTCGAGGGATTGCAGACGCCTTCGAGGCCGGCTGGCACCCAGTTCTTCTTCTGGTAGAAGCCCTTCTTGACGTTCTCGCCGCTGGTGCCGCCGTTCTTGGCGGCCCACTCGATCGCTTCCTTCATGTAGAAGGTGGTGCAGACGCCCGCGATATAATGCACCGCGCGATACACCTTGCCGGTGGGGTCGGACATCTTCGAGATCTCCATCACCGTCTTCATGCCCGGGGCATTGCCGCCCCAGCCGACCGCGGTGCGCAGCGGGAAGATCACGCCGTCGGCGGCGTCGCCGGCCGCCTTCGCCGCGCTCTCGTCCATGCCCCAGACATTGCTCATGAACTGCACGTCGACACCGGCCGCCTTGCAGGACTTGATCACCGAGATGTCGGAGGCCGCGGTGTTGCCCAGGTAGGCATAGTTGGCGCCGGCGCTCTTCAGGCTGAGGCACTGCGCGCTGTAGTCGCCGGGCGTCATGGCGAACACCAGCGGTGGCAGCACTTCGAAGCCGAGTTCCTTGGCGATGGCTTCACCGGCTTCCTTCGGCGCGTTCGGATAGGGGTGGTTGGCGCCCATGTGCACGAACTTCGGCTTGCCCGGCTTGCCCTTGGCCTTCCAGTCTTCCGCCGCCCAGGTCAGTTCGGCGCGCAGTGCGTCCGAATAGGTCGGGCCGTAGAAGAAGTTGTAGGGCGCGGCCTTGGCCTTGCCGCTGGCGCCGGTCGGGTCGGACAGCGCGGCCGCATAGGAGCCCGAGATGTCCGGGATCTGATCCTGCGCCACGAAGCCGCTGAGCGCTTCAGTATCGGCGGTGCCCCAGCCCATGATCGCGGAGACCTTCTCGCTGCCGGTCCACTTCTTGTACAGCGCGATGGCGCGCGGCACCTGGTAGCCGTAGTCGACGCTGTCGACATCGAACTTGAGGCCGCCGCCGTTCTTGTTGATCCAGGCGAAGGCATCCGCGACGCCCTGGGCGTAGGGCGTGCCGACATCGGCGGTGCCGCCGGACTGGTCCGCCAGATGGCCGATCTTGATCGGTGATTGCGCCAGAGCGGCGCTGCCGGTGAGCAGCAGGGCCACCGCGGCGGTGCCCAGACAGGTCTTGATGGTCATAAACGTATCCTCCTTTTATCGTTGCGTATTCTTAGTGTGAGAACGGGTACAGCTTCCAGTAGGTCTTGATCTGGCGCCAGCGGTGCGCAAGGCCGTCGGGCTCGAAAATCAGGAACAGGATGATGATGACGCCGACGGCGATTTCGCGCAGGAAGGTGAGATTGTTGTTGAGCTGCAAGGCGTGATCGATGCTGCTGCCCTTCAGCGCCGCACTGATCCACTGCATCGATTCCGGCAGGATCACCACAAAGGCCGTTCCCATCAGCGTGCCCATGATCGATCCGGTGCCGCCGATGATCACCATGGCCAGGAAAAGAATCGAACGGTCGATGCCGAAGCCTTCGTTCGACACCACCAGCTGATAGTGCGCATAGAGCGCGCCGCCGACGCCGGCGAAGAAGGCGGCGAGGCCGAACGACAGCGTGCGGTACTTGGTGAGGTTGATGCCCATGATCTCGGCGGAGAGATAGTGGTCGCGCACTGCCACCAGCGCCCGGCCGTCACGGGTGCGCATCAAATTGGTGACCAGCACGAAGCAGACGATCACATAAGCCAGTACCACGTAGAAGAACTGCCGGTCATTGCGCGCGACATAACCGAAGATCGAGAACGGCTCGGCCATCGCCGGCACGGTGCCGCCGGTGAACCAGTCGGCGCGGGCGAAGAAGTCGAGCAGGATATATTGCGCGGCCAGTGTGGCGATGGCGAGATAAAGGCCCTTCAGGCGCGCCGCCGGCAGACCGAAGATCAGGCCGACCAGCGCGGTGACGACACCCGACAGCGGGATCGAGAAGAACACCGGCACCGAGAGCTTGCTGGAGAGATAGGCGGAGGTGAAGGCGCCGAACAGGAAGAACGCGGCGTGCCCGATCGAGATCTGGCCGGTGAAGCCGACCAGGATGTTGAGGCCGAGTGCGGCGATGCCGAACATCCCGATCTGGATCAGGATCGCCACCCAGTAGTCGCTGAGGAACCAAGGCGCGATGCAGGTGAGGACAATGCCGAGCAGCAGGGCGTTGCGGCTGGTGGTGGTCGGGAAAATCGTGGTGTCGACCGCGTAGGAAGTGCGGAAGTCGCCGGCGGGGAGAATGGATTGGCCTGCCATGTCAGATCCGCTCGATGTCCTTGGTGCCGAACAGGCCGTACGGCTTGATCATCAGGATGATGATCAGCACGTAGAACGGCGCCACTTCGAACAGGTTGCCCCAGTGCAGGTATTCGCCGTCGATGAACTGGGCGAAGTTTTCCAATAGCCCGATGATGATGCCGCCGATCACCGAGCCGGCGATGCTGTCGAGGCCGCCGAGAATCACGGCCGGGAACACCTTGATGCCGTAGGCGGAGAGGCCCGACGACACGCCGTTGACCACTGCGACCACGATTCCCGCGACAGCCGACACTGTTGCCGAAATCGCCCAGGCCATGGCGAACACGCTCTTCACCGAAATGCCGAGGGATTGCGCCACCTGCTGGTTGAACGCGGTCGCCCGCATCGCCAGGCCGTATTTGGAGGTGCGAAAGAACCAGGCCATGCCGGCCATCATCGCCACCGAGACGGCGAGACTGAGCACGTACACGGTCTGCAGCTGCAGCCCGAGGAAGGAGACCGTCTGGGTCTGGAAGATCTGCGGGAACGGCTGCGGGTTGACCCCGAACACCCATTTCATCAGCGCCTGCAGGATGGTGGACAGCGCGATGGTGACCATGATCACCGAGATGATCGGCTCGCCGATCATCGGGCGCAGGATCACCAACTGCACGGCGATGCCGAACGCGAACATGAACACCAGCGTGATCGGCATGCCCAGCCAGAACGGGATCTGGTACTTGGTCAGCAGCGCCCAGCATACCCAGGCGCCGACCAGCAGCAGTTCGCCCTGCGCGAAGTTCACCACCTGGGTGGCCTTGTAGATCAGCACGAACGACATCGCGACCACGCCATACAGCGTGCCGACCACGAGACCGTTGACGAGGAGCTGGAACAGCAGGTGCATGTTCATCGCGGGCGGCTCATCCTATTCGGCGGCTTGCGGGATGGGGCGGTTGCGCATCAGGTCGACCACGGCGAGAGTGGTGCGGATGCGCTGGGTGGTGCCGTCCTGGAAGCGGATCACGGTGTCGATGTCGATATCAGGCCGGTCGCCATAGATCGCATCGATGATGTCGGCATACTTCTCGTTGATGACGCTGCGGCGCACCTTGCGGGTGCGGGTCAGTTCGCCGTCGTCGGCGTCCAGCTCCTTGTAGAGCAGCAGGAACTTGGCGATGCGTTGCGCCGGCGGCAGCGTGGCGTTGACCGCTTCGACTTCCTTGCGCAGCAGCGCATAGACCTCGGGGCGGGAGGCCAGATCGGTGTAGGTGGTAAACGAGATACGATTCTTTTCCGCCCACTTCGAAATGATCGAATAGCGGATGCAGATCATGGCGGCGAGCTGGTCACGGCCGGCGCCGAGCACCACGGTCTCCGCGATGTAGGGCGAGAACTTCAGCTTGTTCTCGATGTATTGCGGCGAGAACCGGTCGCCGCGGGCGGTCTCCGCCAGATCCTTGATGCGGTCGATCACCACCAGCTGCTTGTCGGCGTTAAAATAGCCGGCGTCCCCCGAGAGCATCCAGCCGTCACGCATGTCGGCGGCGGAGCCTTCCGGGTTCTTGTAGTAGCCGAGATACATGTTGGGGTGGCGCACCACGATCTCGCCGACACCGTTATGGTCGGGGTTCTCGATGCGGATCTCGATGTCGTCGGCCATCGGCACGCCGGTGGTGTCGGGATCGACATGGTCGGGCTTATGCAGGGTGTAGGCGCCGAGCAGTTCGGTCTGGCCGTACAGGGTGCGCAGCGGCACGCCCATGGCGCGGAAGAACTTGAAGGTGTCGGGGCCGAGTGCCGCACCGCCGGTGGCGGCGGAGCGCAGCCGGGTGAAACCCAGGCGGTCGCGCAGTGCACGGAACAGCACCATGTCGGCGAGGGTGGAATGGCGTCCCTGCGCCAGCGCGGAGAGGCCATTCTTCATGCCGAGCTCGTACAGGCTCTGCTTCAGCGGCGAGGCATCCATCACGCGGGCGCGCACGTCGGCGGCGATCGATTCCCAGATCCGCGGCGCGAACAGCACGAAGGTCGGCGCGATCTCGCGGAAATCGTTCATCATGGTGTCGGCGTGCTCGACGAAGTTGACCTTCATCCGGCACAACAGACCTTTGCCCAGCACATAGACCTGTTCCATGATCCAGGGCAGCGGCAGCACCGAGACGTATTCGTCGTCAGGGCCCTTGGGATCGAATGCAAGATATGTCGCGCAATGGCGCAACACACGGCCGGGCGCCAGCATGGCGAGCTTCGGGTTCGACGTGGTGCCCGAGGTGGTGCAGAGGATCGCCGCCGCGTCGCCGCGGGTGGCATCGACCAGCCGGTCATAGAGCGCCGGATCCTTGGCGCCGAGTTCGCGGCCAAGGGCGGCGAGCTTGTCGGCTTCGATCAGCCTGGGATCGTCATACTTCCGCATGCCGCGCGGGTCGGAATAGACGATGTGCTTCAGGTGCGGGGCACGGTCGCCAAGACCCAACAGCTTGTCGACCTGCTCTTCGTCCTCGGCGAACACCAGCTTGGTTTCGCCGTAGTTGAGGAGATAGCCGACCTCTTCTTCCAGCGCATCGCGGTACATGCCAAGGCTGAGGCCGCCGATGGCGTGGGTGGCGATCTCGGCCGCGACCCAATCAGGCCGGTTGTCGCCGATGGTGCCGACGACATCGCCGGCACCCAGGCCCAGCGCCGTCATTCCCAGCGTGAAGTCGCGGACGCGGTCGTGATAATCGTTCCACGTGAATTCGCGCCACAGCCCGAAATCCTTTTCGCGCAGCGCCACCTCGTTGCCGTGCTCTTTGGCGTTGAGCCGCAGCAGCTTGGGGTAGGTGTCGGCCTGGGCGACGCGTCCGGCATAATCCATCATGCGCTGACCTCCGCCGGCACGGCGTCGTCAGGGCTCACCAGCAGTTCGTCTTCCTCGCCGAGATAGGCACGCTTGACATGGGGATCGGCGAGCACCGCTTCCGGGTCGCCCTCGGCGATCTTGCGGCCGAAATCCAGCACCATGACGCGGTGGGAGATGTCCATCACCACGCCCATGTCATGTTCGATCATCATCACCGTCATCCCGAACTCCTCGTTCAGGTCGACGATGTAGCGCGCCATGTCTTCCTTCTCCTCGAAATTCATGCCGGCCATCGGTTCGTCGAGCAGGATCAGCCGCGGCTCCAGCGCCATGGCGCGGGCGAGTTCGACGCGTTTGCGCAGGCCGTAGGAGAGGGTGCCGGCGGTGGCCTTGCGCACCGACTGCAGATCGAGGAAGTCGATGATCTCTTCCACCTTGCGCCGATGCGCGAGCTCCTCCCGCCGTGCGCCGGTGAGCCAATACAGCGAGCCGGTCAGGAAGTTGTTCTTCAGCAGGTGGTGGCGGCCGACCATGATGTTGTCGAGCACGCTCATGTGGTGGAACAGTGCGAGGTTCTGGAAGGTGCGGCCGATGCCCAGCCCCGGGCGGGCGTTGGGATTGAGACCGGTGATGTCCCGGCCACGATAGTGGAGCGTGCCTTCGGTCGGCCGGTAGCGGCCGGAAATGCAATTGACCATCGAGGTCTTGCCGGCCCCGTTGGGGCCGATGATTGAGAACAGCTCGCCCTCGTTGACGGCAAAGCTGACGTCGCTCAGCGCGCGCACGCCACCGAAGCGCAGCGAGACGCCACGCACCTCAAGTGCCGTTTCTCCCTTGACCGGGCCGTCCTTGACCAAGCCGTCCTCCCTGGAGGGCGCATTTGCGCTTTTGTCCCGGGCTATGCTGCCCGGTGCTGAAAAACTATACGGATCAGGTTCGCTAACCTATTCAACTTAGGGCATGATCTCGACAAATGAAAACCGGGTTCCATTGTCGCATCGTGTCCAAGATGGCGGGCATGGCTCTCACATGCCGGCTACGTCGATCCAGCGTTTAGGTGACACAAGGGCCAAAAAAATCACCGCGTCCCGCCTCGGCGTGGTTGGCACTGCACAATGGTCAGGCTGCGCCCTCGCAGCCCTATTCCCCGTAACCAGCAAGGCCGGCCAGATCGAGCACGGTAACGCCACCGCGCTCGACGCGCAGCAATCCCTTGGCCTCGAGCAGCTTCAGGGCTTCGTTGGTGTGCTGCCGCGACAGGCCCGCAAGCAAGCCCAGCTCCTCCTGGGTGATATCGAAGTGCGTCGCGGCATTGGGGCAGAGCACGGGATTGAACAGCCAGGCGATGTTGCGGGCCACGCGGCCGGGCGCCGAGAGCATCCGGTCGTATTCCACCAGCGCGATGAACTGGCTGATTCGCTCATTGAACTGCCGGATCAGGAACCGGTTGAAGGCCGGGCTGTTTTCATACAGCCAGAAGAACGTGCTGCGATTCATCAACGCCACGCGCGAGTCGCGCAGGGCGACCAGATCGTAGCGACGCAGTTCGTCTTTCAACACCGAGCCTTCACCGAGCCAGCTGCCGGCCCGGCAGCCGGCGAGTGATGTCGACTTCCCGCTGCTGGACATCGTGCCCATCTTGACGACGCCTTCGACCACGCCGGTCCAGAAGTCGAGCCGATCGCCGCGGTGGCAGAGGTAGTCGCCCTTGGCGAGAGGCTTCTCGACGATTCCGCGGCGCGCCTGCTCGATCTCGGTCTCGTTGAACTCCCGCGCCCAGAACGCGATCTGGCGCAGACGATCGGCAGAAATCATGGGCTTCGGATGCTCCCTGGCTTGTTGTGCGGCGGGGATCACCCGCTTTCTAGGCACTGTTGCAGGACCAATTATAGTTTGGAACGCGGATCGGCGCACAACCGATCTGACGGTTTTCCAGCTTGGCTTGCTTGAATCCGCGTCGGCAGGCGTTTGCGCGCGATCAGGCCCGATCGCCCGCATGCGGCAAATTGTCAGGACCCGATCTTTGCCACGGGAGACCCGTGTCGCTGCCGGTAACCGGCCGAACCTCCTTCAACCGCACCCTGGGGAAACCCCGCCAGACGGCTTGACGATGTCTTCTGGTCATCATATTGGTCTTACCAAGGTAAGATCAATAAGGCATCGGGATGGAAATCCGGCGAACAGCCGAGGGCGAGAAGGGCTTCGAGAGGGTTTTTGCGTTCCTGCGCGAGCGGTTGCTGGCGGGCTCGCTCAAGCCGGGGGACCGCCTGATCTCGGAGCGCGAACTCGCGAGCCAGCTCGGTGTCAGCCGGCCGATTGTCCGCGAGGCGTTGCGCGCGCTGACCATGCTCGGCATCGTCGAGATCCGTGACCGCATCGGCACCGTGGTCACGCGTCCGGATGTCTCCGTTCTCAATGACTTCTTCACCTTCGCGCTCGCCCAGCAGGCGGGCATGGTGGACGACGTCATGCAGGCGCGCATCGCGATCGAATGCCAGGCCATCCGGTTGGCCTGCGAGCGCGCCAGCATCGCCGACTTCGAGCGGCTGCAGCGCGAACTGGCGCGCATCACCGAAACGATCGATGAAGCGGATGCCGGCGGAATGGCGGATTTCGAATTCCATCGCTCGATCGTCCTGGCATCCCGGTCCGAGACGCTGGTCGTGCTTCACAACTCGATGGCCGGTTTGCTCACGCATGCCCACCGCACGCGCCGCGAGCTGGTCCAGGCTTTTCCCTCGATGAAGACCTACCTGATCGACGATCACAGGCGCATCTTCGAAGCGGTCGTCGCGCGGGATCCGGAGCGGGCGGATGCGGCCCTGCGAAAGCATTTCGAGATCGGCGACGAGTACAGGAGGCGGGCCGTCGTCGGCGAGAGGGAAAGCCGCAAGACATCACGCTGACTGCAGGCAAACGACAACAAGACGAGTAAAAAAATGGGACGGGATGGTAAGGGGAGCGTTGGCTTCATCGGCATCGGTACGATGGGCCGGGAGATGGTGCGCAACTTGTTGCGGGCAGGGCATGCGGTCCGCGCCTTTGATCTTGCCGAGACGGCGGTCGCCGATGTCGTGAAGGATGGCGCGGCCCGCGCGCTGAACCCGGCGGATGCGGCGCGGGACGCCGACATCGTCATCACCATGCTGCCGGATACGCCGCATGTCGAAGCGGTGATCCAGGGCGAGCACGGTCTCCTCCAGTCGCCTCCGCCCGGCAAGCTGATTGTGGACATGAGCACGATCTCGCCGGTCGCGGTTCGCCGCATCCATGCAGACCTGAAGCGCGTGGGTGTCGATTTTATCGACGCGCCGGTCTCCGGCGGACCGGTTGGCGCGAAGAACGCGGCGCTCTCGATCATGGCCGGCGGCGAGGCCGACGCCTTTGCCAGGGCGGAGCCTTTCTTCCGCGCCATGGGCACCACCATCACGCTCGTCGGCACCAGCGGCGCCGGACAGACGGTCAAGCTCTGCAATCAGCTCATCTGCGGCATCAACATTCAGGCGATTTGCGAGGCGCTTGCGCTGGGGCGGGCATCGGGCGTCGACCTCAACCTGCTGCGGCGGGTGTTGCTGGGGGGCTCGGCCGCGTCCTGGATGCTGGACAAGCTCGGTCCGGCAATGATCGAAGGCGACGTTGGCGCCGGCTTTCGCATTGATCTGATGCTCAAGGATCTCAGGCTGGTGCAGGAGCATGCCCAGGCGCTGAACGTGCCGTTGCCGGGAACCGCGCTCGTCACCAGTCAGTATGTCGATGCCCGGGCGCACGGCGAAGGCGCGAACGGCAATCAGGCGCTGTTCCGCGTCTACGATCGCATGACCAACCAGGTCACAGGCTGACCGGACGCGATGAGCATCGAACTCGACTTTCCTGCGGTGCTGGAGCGATGGCCGAGTTTTCTCGGCGGTGCTGCTCTCACGCTCAAGCTCGCTTTCTTCGCGACTGCCTTCGGCGCGCTCCTCGGCACGCTGGCGGCGGTCGGGCGCGGCTTCCAGGGCTCCCTGGTCGCCGGCTTCTGCAGGATCTATGTCGAGGCGATCCGCAACACCCCGTTGCTGGTGCAGATCTTCCTGGTCTATTTCGGGCTTGCCAGCATCGGTCTCAAGTTGTCGGCGTTCACGGTCGCGGTCACCGCGCTCACCATCAATGTCGGGGCCTACACGGCCGAGATCATGCGCGCGGGCTTCGAGGCCATCCCGCGCGGGCAGATCGAGGCCGCCGAAGGGCTCGCGCTCTCGCGCGCCCAGATCTACTGGCACATCATCCTGCTGCCCGCAGTCGAGAAGGTCTATCCCGCGCTCACCAGCCAGTTCGTCCTGTTGATGCTGGCGTCATCCGTCTGCTCGCAGATTTCAGCCGAGGAGCTCACGGCGGTTGCCAACTACATCCAGTCGGACACCTACCGGGCGTTTGAGACCTACATCATCGTTGCCGTCCTCTATGTCGTCCTGTCGCTGGTGATGCGGGCCGGATTCTGGGGGCTGGGCCTCGTTCTGTTTCCGCGCCGGCGTCGGCTCGGTACGCCGTTGTGAGGTGCGGGTGCGGCATGGGTGAACATCTCAACATCAACCACTTGCTTTTTCTCGGCCACGGCGCGTTGTGGACGATCGCGCTTTCCCTGGTCGCGCTCGCCGGCGGCGGCATCGCAGGCTTCGTGGTCGCACTCGCGCGCATTTCACCGCTCAGATCCGTGCGTCTCGTCAGCGCTGCATACGTGCAGCTGATCCAGGGCACGCCGCTCCTCGTCATCCTGTTCCTCGGCTATTTCGGGCTGGCGGCGATCGGCCTTCAGGTCTCGCCGCTTGTCGCCGCCGGCGCTTCGCTCACGCTTTATGTTGCCGCCTATCTCGGCGAGATCTGGCGCGGCTCGATCCAGTCGGTGCCGAAGCCGCAATGGGAGGCGGCCGAAGGCCTGGCGCTGAGCCGGACCCAGCGGATGACGAAGGTGATCCTCCCCCAGGCGGTCAGGATTGCGACGCCGCCGACCGTAGGATTCATGGTGCAGATCATCAAGAACACTTCGCTCGCCTCGGTCGTCGGCTTTGTCGAGCTGATGCGAGCCGGGCAGATCGTCAACAACTCGCTGTTCGAACCGTTCGCGATCTACGCGATCATCGCCGTCGTCTACTTCGCCATGTGCTATCCCCTGTCGCTGGTCAGCCAAAGGCTGGAACGGCGCATGGGACGCAGCAGGGCCAACCTCGCTCCGGCCTGACATGCAGCAAAACACCGATCCCACCGTACCGGTCGTGTCGCTTCGCGACGTTCAGAAAAGCTTTGGCCCGCTCAGGGTGCTCGATGGCGTCAGCTTCGCCGTCGAACGCGGCGAGGTCCTGGCCATCATCGGCCGTTCCGGCTCCGGCAAGAGCACGGCCTTGCGCTGCATCGATCGTTTCGAAAAGATCGACCGCGGCGAAATCGTGGTCTGCGGGCACCGGGTTGATCTTCCGGATGTCGATCTTCGAGCCTTGCGCCAGGACGTCGGCATCGTTTTCCAGAGTTACAACCTGTTTCCGCATCTGACCATCGAGCAGAACATCATGCTCGCACCCTGCGCGGTGAAGCGACTGGCTGCCTCGCAGGCGAAGGATCTCGCGCACCAGGTGCTGGCCCAGGTGGGCCTGGAAGAGAAGCTTCAGGCCTATCCCGAACAGTTGTCCGGCGGCCAGCAGCAGCGCGCGGCGATCGCCCGCTCGCTCGCCATGCAGCCCAAGGTCATGCTGTTCGACGAGGTCACGTCCGCGCTCGATCCAGAGCTGACCGCCGAGGTGCTGAAGGTGATCGAGCAACTGGCCGGCGGCGGCATGACCATGGTGATGGTCACCCACGAGATGGGCTTCGCAAAGAGCGTTGCCGACCGGATCGTCTTCATGCATCGCGGCAAGGTGCACGAAACCGGGCCGGCGTCGATCCTGACGTCGCCGGCGACGCCCGAGCTGGCTCAGTTCGTCGGAACCGGAAGCTTGAAATCATAACAGGAGAGGAGAACCAAGGATGAGGCACGGAAAATTCCTGGGCGCGGCCATCTCGGTATGCTGCCTTGTCATGATCTCGGGACGGCCAGCGTTCGCCGATCTGCTCGATGACATCATGCAGGCCAAGGCAATCCGCATCTCCACCGACCTTGCCATTCCCCCATCGGGCATGATGGATGGCAGCATGAAGCCCACGGGCTCCGACGTCGAAGTTGCTGAACTGCTCGCCAGCGATTGGGGGCTCAAGCTCGAATTCGTCCAGACCACCGGTGCGACGCGTATTCCCAACGTCCTGACCGGCAAGGCCGACATCATCATTTCGACGCTGTCGGTCACGCCGGAGCGGGCCAAGGTGATCGATTTCTCCCGGCGCTACGCGACGCTGCAATCGGATATCGGCTGCCTCAAGTCGCTGAACGTGAAGGACTGGCCGGACCTGAAGGGCAAGACCGTGGGCGTCTCGCGCGGCACCACGCAGGACACGATGCTGTCGAACATGAAGGACAAGGACCTGAAGATCGCGCGTTATGACGACGACGCCACGGAAGTGACCGCCGCGATGTCCGGCCAGGTCGATTGTGTCGGCACGTCGGCCACGATCATCAACCAGATCGGTGTCAAGAATCCGGCCCGGGCCTTCGAGTCCAAGATACCGCTCGCCACGTTCGATCTCGCCGTCGGGCTGAAAAAAGGGGAGGCGAGGCTGATGGACAAGCTGAATGGCTGGATCGCTGAGAATATCAGGAACGGCAAGCTCAACGCCATCTACAAGAAATTCCATGGCGTCGAGCTGCCGCCCGATATGCGCGGTTGAAACGAAACTGCGCCGTGACCGCCGACAATTGGCGTCATGGCCGGAAGAAGGATGAAAAGGGAAATCGCATGCGTCTTGTCATCGGGTCTGACCACGCCGGCTGGCCACTCAAGCAAACTGTTATCGATCATATCCGCGACCTGGGCCACGAGGTCGTCGATGTCGGCTCCTTTGACGAGAAGCCCGTGGACTTTCCGGATATCGCGCGGGCCGTGGCGCAGAAGGTGACCTCGGGCGACGTCGCCCGCGGCATCATGGTCTGCGGCACCGGCGTCGGCGCGTCGATCGCGGCCAACAAGATGAAGGGCATCCGCGCCGCCGTCTGCCACGACGTTCATTCGGCGCATCAGAGCGTCGAGCATGACGACGTGAATGTGATGTGCATCGGTGCCCAGATCGTCGGCTCCTGGCTTGCCAAGGACCTGATTTCGTCGTTTCTCGCAGCTGAATTCTCGACAGACGAGGACTTCCGCCGCCGGGTCGAGAAGCTCCGCGTGATGGACGGGGAGGACTGAGAGATCGGAGATCGTCGACGATGATTTTGGTATTCGGCTCGCTCAACATCGATCTGGTCGCCAGGGTGCCGGTCATTCCCGGTCCCGGCAGGACGGTGCTTGCGCCGTCCTACGAGACGCATTTCGGCGGCAAGGGCGCCAACCAGGCGGTCGCTGCCGCCCGGATCGCGGCCTCGGGTAAAGTCCGGATGGCGGGCCGCGTCGGGAGAGACGCGTTCGGCGAGGGCGCGCGCGGCAATCTCGAGGCCAAAGGTGTCGATACGCGTCTTGTGCTGGGTGCGGATGAGCCGACAGGGTGCGCCTTCATCACGGTCGATGCGGGGGGCGAGAACGCCATCACGGTGGCGAGCGGGGCCAACATGGCCGCCAATGCCGCCGATTTGCCGGCTGATCTCGACGCCGATACCGTCCTCGTGTTGCAGATGGAGGTGCCATTCCCGGAATCTCTCGTCGCAGCGCGCAATGTGAAGGCGGCATCGGGCACCGTGGTCTGGAATCTGGCGCCGGTGCCGGAAGGATTGACGGGCGGAATGATCCGCGACCTGCTGGACGCGAGCGACTATCTCGTCGCCAACGAGCATGAAGCGATCGATGCCGCCGTCGCGCTCGGGCTGCAGCCGACGGATTTTGAAGCTGCGGCCGGCGATCTCGCCAAGGCGGGCAACCTCACCTGCGTGGTGACCGCGGGAGCGCGCGGAGCGCTGGCCGTGACTGCGGATGGCAGCCGTCTTCAGGCGCCTTCGCTCGCCATCGAACCGGTCGACACCACCGGTGCCGGCGACACCTTCGTCGGCGCGTTCGCATGCATGCTTGGCGAAAAAGCCTCGCTCCAAACCGCATTGCAAGTGGGTTGCGAGGCCGCTGCGCTGGCGTGCCTCAAGGCAGGCGCGCAAGAGGGCATGCCGCTGAGACGTGAGCTCGGGTCGATACGGTGAAGTCGGCTACCCCCGAACGCCTCCCGAGCGAGAGCTGATCGCGTTACACTTCCAGCCATTCCTTGCGGACGGCGTCGTTGGCCCGCAGTTCCGCGGGCGTGCCCTCGAACACCACGCGGCCGTGGCCCATCACATAGATGCGGTGGGAGATCCGCATGGCGATCGACAGTTTCTGCTCGACCAGCAGGATGGCGACGCCGCGCCGGGCGATCTCGGCGATCAGGTCGCCGACCTGCTGCACGATCAGGGGCGCCAGCCCCTCGGTGGGCTCGTCGATCATGACCAGTTCGGGGTCGCCCATCAGGGTGCGGCAGATTGTCAGCATCTGCTTTTCGCCACCCGAGAGCACGCCGGCGGCGGTGTCGGCGCGGTTGGCCAGGTTCGGGAACATGCCGAGCATGTCCTCGAGCTTCCACTTGCCGGGCCGGCGCGGATCCTTCACCCCCATCAGCAGGTTCTGGCGCACCGTCAGCGATGGGAAGATGTCCCGGTTTTCGGGGACATAGCCGAGCCCGAGGCGGGCGATGCTGTAGCTCGGCAGGCCGGCGATGTCCTTGCCCTTGAAGCGGATCGCGCCATGCGGCGGCACTTCGCCCATGATCGCCTTCACGGTGGTGGAGCGTCCGACGCCGTTGCGTCCGAGCAGGCTGACCACTTCGCCGGCGTCGATGTGCATGTCGACGCCCTGCAGGATATGGCTCTTGCCGTAATAGGCGTGAAGATCCCTGACCTCGAGCATCAAGCGGCCTCCTCGCCGAGATAGGCTTCCTTGACCTTGGGATTGTTGCGGATCTCATCCGGCGTGCCCGAGGCGATGATCTGGCCGTAAACCAGCACCGAGATGCGGTCGGCGAGGCCGAACACCACGCTCATGTCGTGCTCGACGATCACCAGGGTCCGGCCCTCGGTGAGGCGGCGGATCAACTCTACCGCGCGTTCGGTCTCGGCGTGACTCATGCCCGCGGTCGGCTCATCTAGCAGGATCACGTCGGCGCCGCCGGCGGTGGTGATGCCGATCTCCAGCGCGCGCTGCTCGGCGTAGGTGAGCAGCCCGGCGGGAACATCACGGCGCGCCGTCAGTCCGATGTCCTCCAGGATCTGCGCGGTGCGGTCCCGCACCTCGGGCAGCCGGTCGACATTCTTCCAGAACGCGTAGCGATGGCCGGTGGCCCAGAGCACGGCGCAGCGCACGTTTTCCCACACGCTCATGTTGGCGAACACGTTGGTGACCTGGAAGCTGCGCGACAGTCCGCGCCGGTTGATCTGGTAGGGCGGCAGGCCCGAGATCACCTTGTCGCGCAGCAGCACCTCGCCGGAGGTCGGCGTGATGTAGCCGCTGATCAGGTTGAAGGTGGTCGACTTGCCGGCGCCGTTCGGTCCGATCACGGCATGGCGTTCGCCCTGCGCCACACTGAAGTTCAGATCGCGGATGATGGCGACGTTGCCGAAGCTCTTGTTGACGTGGCGAACGGTGATGGCGGGAGCCGTTGAAGACTGTGTCATGCGAGAAATCCCTTCTCGCGGGCGGCGGTCATGGCGTCGTCCCAGCTGTGGGCGACATAGGCCCAGGTTTTACGGGCCACGATGTAGCCGACGATGATCAGCGCGGCGGCCAGCCCCCAGATCAGCGGGCTTGCCGCATTGAAAGCCAAACCGAAGGCGTGGATGTCCGGATCGTCGGCTGCGTTGACGGTGTGATGCACCACGATCTCGATGGCCAGCACGAGGCCGGCGAGCATGGCGACCGTCGGCGGCAGGGCCACCAGATAGGACCGGAGCACGGGTCCCAGCATGCCGGCGCGCAGCACCGGGCGGTGCTTCATCAGCAGGCCGGCGATGCCGCCGGGTGCGAACATGATCACGGCGATGAAGATCAGTCCGAAATAGAGCTGCCACACCGAGGTGAGGTCGCTCAAGGCCAGCGACAGATAGGTGACGAAGATCGCGCCGATGATCGGCCCGATGAACAGGCCGACGCCGCCGATATAGGCCGCGAACAGCACGGTGCCGGATTGCACGGCGCCGAGATAGGCCGAGTTGGCGATCTCGAAATTGATCGCCGACAGCGCGCCGGCGATGCCGGCGAAGAAGCCGGCGAAGCAGAACGCGATGTAGCGGATCATGTGCGGATCATAACCGACGAACTGCACTCGCTCGGGATTGTCGCGCACCGCGTTGCACATGCGGCCCCACGGCGTGCGGGTCAGCGCGTACATCAGGATCATCGCGATCAGCGTCCAGGCCGCAACAAGGTAGTAGATCTGGATCTGCGGGCCGAAGCTCCAGTCGAAAAGCCGGAACAATTTGGTGCGGTTGGCGGTGATCCCGGCTTCGCCGCCGAAGAAGCTGCGCAGAATGAGGGCGGATGAGGCGACAAGTTCGGCGACGCCGAGCGAGATCATCGCGAACGCCGTGCCGCTGCGCCGTGTCGACACCCATCCCAGGATCATCGCGAAAATGAGGCCAGCCACGCCGCCGATCAGCGGCACCACCGGCAGCGGGATCGGCCATTTCGAGGCCGCGATCAGGTTCATGCCATGGACGGCGAGAAAGCCGCCGAGGCCGTAGTACACCGCATGGCCGAACGACAGCATCCCGGTCTGTCCCAGCAGGATGTTGTAGGACAGCGCGAAGATGATGGAGATGCCGATCAGGCTGAAGGTGGTCAGCGAACTGCCGGACGAGAAGATCCGGGGGAGCACCAGCAGCGCGACCGCGACGGCAATCCACAGGCCATAGAATTTGACGCTGTCGGAGCGGGTAGAGTGGGCAGGCAGAGCAGGGGCGGAGATTTCGCTCATGTTTCGCGTGTCCCCAGCAGGCCCATCGGGCGGAAGATCAGGATCAGAACCAGCAGCACGTAAGGCAGGATCGGCGCGATCTGCGCGATCGAGACATTCCAGATGTCGGCGAGCAGGGTATGGCCGGGACCAAGCGGGCCGAACACGCTGGCGAGCGACCCATTGATGGACACGGCAAAAGTCTGCAGCAGGCCGATCAGCAGCGAGGCGATGAAGGCACCGGGCAGCGAGCCCAGTCCGCCCACCACCACCACCACGAACAGGATCGGCCCAAGCAGGCCGGCCATGTTCGACTGGGTGACCAGCGCGGGTCCGGCGATGACGCCGGCAACCGCCGCCAGCGCCGTGCCGAAGCCGAACACGAGCATGAAGATGCGGCCGACATTGTGGCCGAGGTGTCCCACCATGTGCGGATGGGTGAGCGCCGCCTGGACGATCATGCCGATCCGGGTTTTCTTGATGCCGGCCAGCAGCGCCGCGAAGATCGCGATCGAAACCACCAGCATGAACATCTTGTAGGCGGGATAGTTGGTGGAGAACACCGTGAAGGCGGGGAAATCCAGCGAGGCGGGCACGCGGTAATCCACCGGGCTCTTGCCCCAGATCATCTGCACCACTTCCTCGATCGCGAACGCGAGACCGAAGGTGAACAGCAGTTCGGCGACATGGCCGTTCTTGTGCACGGTGCGCAGGCCGTAGCGCTCGACCGCGGCGCCGAGCGCACCCGCCAGCACCGGCGCGATCACCAGCGCCGGCCAGAAGCCGAACCAGCGGCTGAGCTGGAATCCGAAGAACGCTCCGATCATGTAGAAGCTGGCGTGCGCGAAGTTGAGCACGCCGAGCATGCTGAAGATGACGGTGAGGCCGCTGGCCATCAGGAACAGCAGCATCCCGAACAGGACGCCGTTCAGCGTCGATATGACGATCAGTTCGAGCACGAAGGGCCCCCCGCTGTGGTGTGTCTTGTCGATCGACGGGACCAGTTTACCCGCCGCGTCATTGCCGGGTTTGATGCCGGCGATTCGGCGTAGCCGAGTCGCCGGGCAATCCACCTTTCTTCCTCACGAAGGCGGAAGATGGATACGCGGGTCAAGCCCGCGTATGACGCAGTGTGTATGGCAACGTCGCCTTACGGCCGGTCCATCTTGCAGGTGGTCGGCAGCACGGTCTTGTCGGTGTCGATCTTGGCGACGAGCTTCCAGCCCCAACCGGTCTTCTCCTCGTCGAACGGCTCCTTGTCGGAACGCTCGCCGAACGAGCCGATGTACATCGGCTGGAAGAACTGGTGGTCGTCCTTGCGCATGAAGCCCTTGCCGCCGTCATAGACGTCGAATTCCATGCCTTCGAGGGCTGCAGCGACCTTCATCGGATCGACGGACTTGGCTTTCTCGGCAGCGGCGGCCAGCATCCGCATTTCGTTGACGGCGCGCGGGTAGAACAGGCTGAAATCGTATTTCGCGCGCAGGGCCTTTTCGAAGGTGTTGGCGGGTTCGTAGCCGAGATTGGGCAGGCCTTCGGCGATCTGGAACACCTGATGGTTCAGACCGGCCTGCTTGATTGCGGTCGGCCCGCCGGTGCCGCCGGCATAATAAGTGAACCAGTTCACCTTGAGGCCGGCGTCGGCGGCGGCTTTCAGGAGCAGTGCGAAGTCCTGACCCCAGTTGCCGGTGATCACGCTGTCGGCGCCGGACGCCTTGATCTTGGCGACGTAGGGGGCGAAGTCGGTGATCTTGAGCAGCGGATGCAGTTCGTTGCCGACGATCTCGATGTCGGGACGTTTGGCGGCGAGCATCGCCTTGGCCTGGGTGCGAACCGATTCGCCGAACGAATAGTCCTGGTTGATCAGGTAGACCTTCTTCACCGAGGGCGTGTCCTTGATGTAGTTGGTCAGGGCCGCCATCTTGATGTCGGAGTTCGCATCCCAGCGGAAATGCGAGTAGCTGCACTTCTCGTTGGTGAGGATGGGATCGACCGCGGCGTAGTTGAAGTACAGGACTTCCTTGCCCGGGTTGCGCTCATTGTGCTTGGCGACGAAATCCGACAGCGCGGCGGCAACCGCCGAACCGTTGCCCTGGGTGATGTAGCGCACGCCGGCATCGATCGCCTTCTGCGCCTGGATCAGGCTTTCCTGCGGATTGGTCTTGTTGTCGAGCGGGACGATCTCCACCTTCTTGCCGAGGATGCCGCCCTTGGCATTCAACTCGTCGGCGAGAAACTGAAAGGTCTTGAGACCGACTTCTCCGACGCTCGCGCCGCCTCCCGACAACGGGTCAATATAGCCGATCTTCACGGTGTCCTGCGCCATCGCGCTGCCGGCAAACAGCGGCATCGCCAATATCGCAGTCATCATCATCTTGCGCATGATCATCCTCCTTGGATGTTTTCTTGTGTTGAGTTGTTGCCGGGCACGGCAAATGCTATTTCGCTAGGCGAAATTGGTGCGTGCTCAGGGTGGATGCAGTCTGGTCGTCGTCGTTCTTGTCGTTCTGTGTCTGGCGCGATTGTGGTCCAAGCGTTGGGGAGGTGCAAGTCCGTGCGCTTTATGTCAATAGGCGATAGGTCGGGAGGCGATGTCGCCACGCGTTCGGCGCTCGTCGGATGGATGGCGTGTCGGGAGCCGAACGGAAGGGCAGCGCGGTCAGCCGTCGCGGGTGCAGGGGAGCAAAAATCTCAGGCCGTGCAAACCCGATTAAAGTTTGTTCACTTTGCCGTTTGGGATATTCCTGAGGCAATGTTTCGGCCCTACAAGGTCACGCAATCGCCGAGAGCCGGACGTCCGACCCACGCCGTGATTAAGCATTAATTTCGATATCTGATCGCCTGCGTGCGCATGACGGGTTTTCACGCATGCCAAGGCATCACCCGGCCGGTTAAATGGCCGCGGCAACCGAAGGAAAGTTGATGGCGGCCATGCCATTTGAATTGAAGGGCAAAACGGTTTTCGTTGCCGGCCACGGCGGCATGGTCGGCAGCGCGCTGGTGCGCCGGCTGGCGCGCGAGGGTGTCGAGGTGCTGACCGCGTCGCGTCAGCAGGTCGACTTGGCGGACCAGGCTGCGGTCTACCGCTGGTTTGCGTCGGCGCGCCCGCAGGTGGTGTTTTTCGCCGCCGCCAAGGTCGGCGGCATCGTCGCCAACAATACGCTGCGCGGCGAATTCATCTACGACAACCTGATCATCGCCACCAACGTGATCCATGCCGCGCATGTCAACGGCGCCGAGAAACTGATGTTTCTGGGATCGTCCTGTATCTATCCGAAGCTGGCCGCGCAGCCGCTGCGGGAAGATTCGCTGCTGACCGGGCTGCTGGAGCCGACCAACGAGCCTTACGCCATCGCCAAGATCGCCGGCATCAAGCTGGTGGAGGCCTACCGCAGCCAGTACGGCAGCGATTTCATCAGCGTGATGCCGACCAACCTTTATGGCCCGGGCGACAATTACCATCCCGAATACAGCCATGTGGTGGCCGCCCTGATCCGCCGCTTCCACGAAGCCAAGGTCTCGGGTGCGCGTGAGGTCGTAGTCTGGGGCACCGGCACGCCGCGCCGCGAGTTCATGTTCGTGGACGATATGGCGGACGCCTGCGTCCACCTGATGAAGACCTATTCGGGCGACAACATCATCAACATCGGCACCGGCGAGGACATCACCATCGCCGAATTCGCTCGCGTGGTCGCCGAAACAGTGGGCTATGAGGGCGCCATCAGCTTCGACACCTCGAAGCCGGACGGCACGCCGCGCAAGCTGCTCGATGTCGGCCGTCTCGCCGAGCTCGGCTGGCGCGCCAGCACCTCGCTGAAGGACGGGATGCAGAAGGCCTATCAGTCGTTCCTGAACCGGCCGGCCTGATTACTCGGCCGCACCGGCCTTGCTTGTTGTCTTGGTTTTGGCCGGCGCGGATTTCGAGGTTGCCTCCGTGCCGATCACGCCGCCGTCCTCCAGTGCCGCGATCTCGGCGCTGCTGAGGCCGAGCAGTTCGGACAAGACCTCGGCATTGTGCTGGCCGAGTGTCGGCGCCGTGTTGCGGATGGCATAGGGCAGGGCGGCGAAATCCTCGCGGTAGGCCACCGACGGTTCGAGATGCGGGCCGACAAACGCACGGTCGACACTCTGCCAATGGCCGACCGTGACCAGATGCGGGTCGGCGGCGAGATCTCCCGGCAGTTTCGCAATACCGGCGGCGACACCGGCCGCCTGCAGCGTCACCATTGCGACGTCAGGCCGCACCGTCATCGTCCACTTTTGCACAGCCGCCTCGATGCGGTCTTCGTGCTGGCGCCGGCCGGCTGCGGTCGCGAGCGCCGAATCGTCGGCGAGATCATTGCGCCGCATCACCTTGCACAACGCCTGCCATTCGCCGTCGTCGCGCACCGCAATGGTGATCCACTGGTCGATGCCGAGGCAGGGGAAGCAGCCGTGCGGCACATGCGTTGGATGCCGGTTGCCGGGACGAGGACCTGGCACCCCTTTGATCGACTGCTCGATGATGAAGGGCGCGACCATTGGCAGCATGCATTGCACCTGCGAGAGGTCGATATGCTGGCCCTCGCCGGTGGCCCGCTGATGCATGAAACCGAGCAGCAGGGCGGCTGCGCCATTCAGGCCGCCGAGCGGATCCCCCAGCGCCGCATGCAGCATGGTCGGCGGATCGTTGTCGCGTCCGTTCACCGAAGGCAGGCCCGACGCCTGCTCCAGCGTCGAGCCGTAGGCGCGGGCGCCGCTCCAGATCCCGCTCATGCCGAAGGCCGGCATCGTGACCACGACCAGCCGCGGGTTGATCGCCAGTAGGGCCTTCGCATCGAGGCCGAGCCGCGGCATCACGTCGGCGGCATAATTGTCGATCACGGCGTCGGCATCGGCCAGCATCCGTTTCAGCAGCGTCAGGCCCTGGTCCGTGGTGAGGTCGAGGGTGATGCCGCGCTTGTTGCGGTTGTTGAACTGAAACCAGTGCGTCTTCTCGTAAAGACGCTCCTCATGATAGGGCGGCCGCGTGTCGGTGCCGCGAAACCAGTCAGGATACTGGCAGGACTCGACCTTGATCACGTCGGCGCCGAGATCGGCCATCTGCCGTGTTGCGGTGGGGCCGGCCCAGCCCATGGTCAGGTCGATGATGCGCAGGCCTTGCAGCGGCAACGGATCGGCTTTGGTTGCAGCACGAGCGGCCCGGCGCGCATGCGGCGGCAGTGATGCGGGATCGGTATCGCCGGCCAGTGGCGCGCGGCCATTGGGTTTCGGTTGCGTGCGGGTGAGATGCTGCGGCAGCACCGGGGCTTCGAACGTGGCGGTCCCGATGGTCACCGGCGCGAACGCGCCGCGGCTGCGGTGCACCTCCTGCGCCAGCAGTTCGCCCATGTCGGGAACGACGGCAAGCGTCAGCCGCAGCGGGATGCCGCGTTCGAACCACTCCAGCGCGGTGTGCTGCATCAGTGCCGGGGTAATGATGTCGCGCAATTCTTCCGCGCGCATGAAGCGGTCGATCGTGGTGTTGTACCGCGCATCGTGGCCGAGCTCGGGCAGCCCGATCAATTTGCAGAATCCGACCCATTGCGCCGGGGTCACCACGGTGACGCCGAGCCAGCCGTGCTTGGTCATGAAGTTGCCGGAAGGATAGCCGCGGCCGAAGCGGTTGAGGCCGGGGCGCGGCCGTGAGAAACCGGCCTCCAGCGCCAGTCCGGTGTCGAATTCCGTGATGTGCAGGAAGGCCTCGTGCAGGCTCACCGCGAAGCGGCGCGCGCCGGTGACGTGTCCATAGAGCCCGGCGAGGCTCGGAATGAACGCGGTGAGGCCGCCGGTCATCGCGAGTTGTCCGTCACGCGGCAGCACCGGCGGTCCCTCGACCGGGCCAACGAGTTTGACCAGCCCGGCGAGGCTGCGGCAGACCGACTCGGTCATGGCATAGTCGCGATACGGTCCGTTCTCGCCGAACCAGGAGAGCGCGGTGATGGCGAGACCCGGCTCCGTGCGGCGCAAGTCCTGGTGCGACAGTACTGGTCCCTGAAGTTCGGACAGCGGACGCGCATCGAGCAGGAGGTCTGATGTTGCCAGCAGCGCGCGAACAGCCGCGGCATCGTCAGCGATGCCGAGATCGGCGGTGATGCTGTGCTTGTTGGTGTTGAGCCAGGCGAAGGTGCCGCTTTCGTGCCGTCCACCGCCCGCATCGAGCAGCGGTGCAATGCGCCGCGCAGGATCGCCGCCGGGGGGCTCGATCTTGATTACCTCGGCGCCAAAATCCGCGAACAGCTTGCCGCAATAGTCCAGCGCATCGCCGGAACCGAGCTCGACCACGCGAATTCCAGCCAGCGGAAATTGCTGCATCTGCACTCCACCTGTCTCCAAACATCCGCATTCAAGCGCAAACGAGCGACGCTCGCACGCCGCAAGCATCGCTCACCTTACGCACTGTGAGCGATCTCCTTTCAAAGCTCAATGATCGTTCGCGAATGCGGCGGCGGCAAAAATGTCGGCCGTCACACCGTGGTGCGCGGCGGCGTCTTGCCGAGCGCTACCGACATGGCGCTGATCAGCGGCTTCATGAAGAAAGCGTCGTTGGCGGGATAGATGTCGGTGCGCAGGCCGTGCGCCGTCAATTCATCGGAGACCACCGGACCGACGGACGCGATTTGCGTTCGTGCGAGACCCTCGCGCAGCAGGCTCTCGTAACCATGGCTCTGCGCGGCGTCGAGCAGTCGGCGCACCTGGCCGGAACTCGTCAGCGCGATGGCGTTGACGCGGCCGTTGGCCATTTCCTCGATCGCCTTGACGATGTTGGTCTCCGCCGCCTGCGGATCGTAGATATAGGGCAGCACCGGATCGACCTCGGCGCCCTGCGCCTTGATCGTGTTGATCAGCGTGCCGTGGTCGCGCTCGGGATACAGTTGCAGCCCGAGGCGGTGCTGCTTGAGGTCGACCCGCTTCAGCATCTCGGCGATCCCCTCCGAGGTGGGCGTTTCGGTCGTGACATGGGCTTCGAGGCCGATCTCGCGCAGCGCGCGCCCCGGCTTGGGGCCGCGGGCGAAGGTGCGGGCCGAACCCAGCGCCTTGATGAAGGGCTGATCGAGCTGGATACGCGTTGCGACCTTCATCAGGCGGCGCAGGCCTTCGCCGGTCGTCAACACCAGATCGTCGAACGGCTTGTCGATGCTGCGCCGGATCCAGGCTTCGACCGGTGCGGGATCGGGGGCATCGTGGATGACGAACATCGGGCATTGCAGCACGTCGGCGCCCTGCTCGGCGAGTAGCCGGGAGAACTGGGCTTCTTCCCGGGTCTCGAGGATGAGGATGCGATAACCGTTGAGTTTGTCCGCCATAATCTCGGTCCGTCAGCAATGATAACTGTTTGTCAGCCAGCGCTGCTGCGCCGTCATTATCCTTATTGTGGCCTGTGTGGGGATTGGCGCAAGGGGGCGGCGGTGCTAGAGCACTGTCGCCTTATCCTCTGACCATGACTGTTCCCGAAGATATCTCATGCCCCAGTCCCAGTTCGTGTTGACGCTGTCGTGTCCGGATCGCCCCGGCATCGTGGCCGCGGTCTCGGCCTTTCTGTTCGCCAACGGCCAGAATATCCTGGATGCGCAGCAGTTCAGCGACACCGAAACCGGGCATTTCTTCATGCGGGTGCTGTTCGAGCCGGCAACCTCCACGGTTGCGCTGGACCGGCTGCAGCAGGATTTCGCCGATATCGCCAAACGCTTCAGTATCGACTGGCAGATGCGCGATCGGGCCGATCGGCGGCGCGTGATGCTGCTGGTTTCGAAGTTCGACCATTGCCTGGCGGATATTCTCTATCGCTGGCGCACCCATGAACTCGACATGATCCCCACCGCCATCGTCGCCAACCATCCGCGCGACACCTACAACGGCTTCGATTTCGGCGATATCCCGTTCCACCACTTGCCGGTCACCCGTGACACCAAGCCGGCGCAAGAGGCGCAGATCCTCAAGCTGGTCGAGGACACCCAGACCGATCTGGTGGTGCTGGCGCGTTACATGCAGGTGCTGTCGGACGACCTCTCGGCGAAGCTGTCCGGGCGCTGCATCAACATCCATCATTCGTTCCTGCCGGGTTTCAAGGGTGCCAAACCTTACCACCAGGCGCACGCCCGCGGCGTCAAGCTGATCGGCGCCACGGCGCATTATGTCACTGCCGACCTCGACGAGGGTCCGATCATCGACCAGGACGTCGAGCGCATCAGCCATCGCGATGCCCCGGATGACCTGATCCGCAAGGGCCGTGACATCGAGCGCCGCGTGCTGGCCCGCGCGCTGCGCTTCCATCTCGAGGATCGCGTCATTTTGAATGGTCGCAAGACAGTGGTGTTTACGGACTGAACCGGTCACGCCACCGGGTAGGGGCCTTCCGCGAACGTCTCGGTGTGATAACCCTTGCTGCCGATCTCGCGCGCCAGCGGGCTGCGGAAATCGTTGTCATCGCGAAGGCAGGCAAGCACGTGCCGGAAGTCGTACGCCGGCCGCCATCCCAACTCCGTCGTCGCGCGGCGGTTGACATAGACGCGGTCGATCTTGGGAAACAGCGTCCAGCCGTGCGCGGCATAGAGCGCGTCGCACTCCGGGAACAGCCGGCGTACCACGGTCGCGGCATCGCTGTGCAGGGCCGCCAGATCGTCGCGTGCAAACGGCGTGGTCGCTGAGATGATGTAGCGGCCGAAGCCGATAGTCCCCGCCTTTTGCGCCGCCAGCAGATGCGCGTCCACGACATCGGTGATGTCGACCCGGCGATACAGCAGTTCGTTGGCTTGCGCGTTGGCGGTGCCGTAGCTATCCCGCACCGACGCGTTGTCGTCGGCTTCGGGAAAGAACCGCGAGGTTCGCAGCACGATCACTGGCAAGCCGTGCTGGCGGTGGAACAACTGGCACAGGTCTTCAGCGGCCACCTTG
Organism: Hyphomicrobiales bacterium; assembly: GCA_041424235.1. Classification (GTDB taxonomy): domain Bacteria; phylum Pseudomonadota; class Alphaproteobacteria; order Rhizobiales; family Xanthobacteraceae; genus Bradyrhizobium_A. The sequence continues at coordinate 18,595 of JBGMOD010000122.1, read as the reverse complement.
GTCACGCCATAGATGTTGCGCGGGATCGGAACCACGTCTTCGGTCACCCAGGCCGCCGGCTGGTTCGCACCGGGCGTCAGCGCCGCACCGAAGGCACTGGTGGTGCTGGTGAAGACGAAAGCCTCGACACCGGCCGCGACGGCCGCTTCCAGCAGCACCAGCGTGCCGGTAAGATTGGTGTCGATGAAATCCTGAGGGGAATGGGTCGCGACATGCGGCTTGTGCAGCGTCGCGGCGTGGATGATGGTCCGCACGCCGCCCATGCATGACTGGATGAAGTCGCGGTCGCCGATAGAGCCGACGCGATCGGTCCAGGGCGAAGGCTTGAGATCGACGCCGAGCACCGGCCGGCCCGCAGCGCGCAAGGTGCGCATCAGCGCTTCGCCGAGATGGCCCGCGCTTCCGGTCACAAGAATTGTCATGGTCAGTCCACCTGCAGCAACGGTGGGAGGCTAACCACGATCGGGAAAAACGGTCCACGCATAAAATATGCACGGGAGTTGCGCGCAGATCATGCGAGCGTGGTCACCAGCCGCCCGGCGCTGCCATCCGCGAGCATGATGCGTTCCCACAGCACCTGTCCCGGGACGATCGGAACCGTCGGATCCGTGTTGGCGCCGGTCTCGACGATGAGGCAAGATACCCGACCGTCGCGCCAGCCGCGTTTGTCGAGCGTCGCTTCTGCAGCAAGAATTTCCGGCGATGCATAGCCAATCAGCGATCGGCCAAGAAACTCCGACGGATCAGCGCGCCATTCGGCCTGCCGCGAGGGCGACGCGGCAAGCAGGCGATGGGTTCGATCGCAGATCAGGTGGACCTTGCGGATGGACGATTCCACCAGCCGCTTGAGAGCGGCGTCCTGAGCCGGATCAGGACGAGTCGCCAGCAATTGCCACGCGGTGGTTTGTTGCGCGGTGGACATCGGCAGCAACCCGCGCTCCCAGCGGGAGACGGTCGCCTGGCTCACGCCAAGCTGTTCGGCAAGGTGGCTCTGCTTCATGCCCTGCAGAAGGCGCTGCCTCCTGAGCGCGCAGCCGGGATTGATCATCGAAACACTCCATGCGGCTGCCGCGCGGCAGCCGGTGTCACCGCCTAGCGCCAGTGATGGGCGAAATCGCGGCGGCTTTGCGATGTGCCGAATCCGAAACTTGCTGTTCTCTCGACACGCTTCGAACGCACTTCGGATTCGGGACACTAGCCTGCGGCATGGATCATCTGCAGCACAGCGGCGGAGAGTTCCCCGTCGCAGTCGCCGAGGCGCTCGACCGCGTCGAAATGGTGTCCTCCGCGCTGGTTGACGATCCGGACCGTGCGACCCTGGGCGCGGAGCAGGTCGGTATATTCGCTCTGCAGCCGATGATACTCGGCCGATTCATTCCCGCCGACGGTGAGGATGAACGGCAGGTCGGAGGTCGGCAGGTGCAGGGTCGGGCTATAGGCGGCGACGTCCTGCGGCGTCAGGTCGACGACCTTGTTCAGGTAGCACAGCCGGATCGGCTCCAGATCATAGAGCCCGCTGATGGCGCAGGCGCCCTTGAGCAGGTTGGTGGGCGCATCGAACGCGGCCCAGTCGGTGCCGGCCATGGTTGCGGTGAGGTGACCGCCGGCGGAGTGCCCGGACACGAAGATCCGATCGGGATCGACAGCCAACCGTGCCGCGTTCCGATAGAGCCAGAGCACGGCGGCGCGATTGTCGGCGACGATGTCACCCATTCGTACCGCTGGCGCGAGGCGGTAGTTGATGACAGCGACATTGACGTCTTCGTCGAGGTAGGGGCCGGCGAGACAGCTGAAGTCGGACTTGTCGAGCGACTGCCAGTAACCACCGTGAATGAACACCAGCAGCGGACGGTTCGGGCGTTTTGCCTGGAACAGATCGAGCGACTGTTTGTCGCCTTCGCCATAGGCCAGGTTTTCCAGCACGTGATGTTCACGCCGAAAGGCGCGTCCTGCTTCTGCCCACCGCGCGAAGATGTCGAGATGATCGGGAATACCTGCGCGGACATTGTACTGCGCGTCGAGCTGTTGCTGGTTGAACGTTCGATAGACAGACATTACGAATGGTGACTCCCTCGTGGTGATTGTCGATAGCCGGCATCCGACGGCTCGACGGCATCGCGGCAACCTACCAGTTCACGCAGCCTTGAACGCGCGGGCAGGTGACATGGACTGTCTCGGAGATGCCATGTTCGGAAAGAGTGAGAACCGCGACGACTACCAGCACATCGAGCGGCCGGTCGGCGGTATGGCGCGGGACCTGCCGAACGGCTACTTCATCGACGAGCACGAGCATCCGCGCGGACAGCTGATCTACGCCTATGCGGGGGCGATCCTGGTCCATATCGAGCGAGGCTCGTGGGTCGTGCCGCCGCAGCGGGCGGTCTGGGTTCCCGCCGGCACCCGCCACGCCATGCAGGCGTGCGGGACCGTGGAGATGCGCACGATCTATATCAGACCCGATGCGGTTCCCCCGGAGTTGAAGAGTTGCTGCGTGGTGGGGGTGCCGCCGCTGTTGCGCGAGCTGATCCTCGCGGTTGTCCATATGCCGATCGACTATGATGACGACGGTCGGGACGGCCTTGTGGTCCGGTTGCTGCTGCAGGAAATGAAGCCGCTGCCGCTGGTCCCGCTGCATCTGCCGATGCCGAACGATCGCCGGCTTGCCCGGATCTGTACCCGGATCCTGGAGGATCCATCTGACGAAACCTCGATCGAGTCCTGGAGCCGGCAGATCGGTGCGAGCGAACGCACCATCATCCGGCTGTTTCCGGAAGAAACTGGCCTCACCTACAGCCGCTGGAAGCAGCAGGCGCGCCTGATGTCGGCGGTGCGGTTGCTGGCGGAAGGCAAGCACGTCACCGATATCTCGCTGCAACTCGGCTACGAGAGCCCGAGCGCCTTCAGCGCGATGTTCCGCCGTGCGCTTGGCATGACGCCGACCGAGTATTTTCGCGAGGCGCCGCGGGCTGAACACAGCGGCTGACGGTTGCCCCGGCAGGCAGGCGCCGGGTGGTTGGCATCCTCGCGACACGAATTGGCATCTCCGCGCCGGACAGATGCGGCTGTGCACGGCAGGGTGGCGGCGGAGCCGATGCTCCCTGTAACTCGCTCAAGGATTGCCCATGTCTATCATCGATCGCATTCGCGAAGCCGGGATCGTGCTGCCCGCGCCCCGGCCGTCGAGCGCCCTGTTCGTTCCCTACACCCTGCATCGTGATATTCTTACGGTGTCCGGCCAGCTTCCACTGAGGGAAGGCAAGCCGATGGTGGTCGGCCGGGTGCCGGAGGCTGTCTCTTTGGAAGATGCGCGCGAGGCGGCCCGGCTTTGCCTCGCTCATGTGCTCTCCTGGGTCTCGGTCGCTACCGAAGGGAATTTGGAGCGGGTGCGTCGCGTGGTTCGGCTTGGCGGGTTCGTCGCCACCTCGGAAGGGTTTTATGATGCGCCGGCGGTGATCAATGCAGCCTCCGAGCTGGTGAATATGGTTTTTGGCGACAGGGGAAAGCACGCGCGCATCGCGATCGGTGTGGCGAGCCTGCCGTTCGATGTGCCGGTCGAGATCGAAGCCACGTTCGCACTGGACGACGGCCATGGCGCCTAGCTATCTCGTCTCCGAAATGCGCCGGGGGGATCTGGCCTGGACTGACTGGCCTGCGATCGAGGCGTTTCTCAAGGACGAACTGGTCTGCCGTGTCGCTATCCACGATACGCCGCATCCTTATATCGTCGCGCAGAGTTTCACCTTTGTCGGCGAGGCCTTCCTGATCCACAGCTCCCGGTTCGGGAAGATGGCGCAGCTGATGCGGGCCAATCCGCATGTCACCATCGAGGTCGATCGGCCCGTGGCGCTGCTGAAGGCGCCGAAGGGCCAGAACACCAGCCTCGAATACTACAGCGTGCTCGCCCGCTGCGTGGTTGCGATCCGCGACGGCACGGAAGAGGTGCGCGCGCACCAGTCCGTGGCGCTGGACAAGTTCCGGCCGGAGAAGGACTACACGCCGATCGAGGACGGGGCCGCTCGTCAGATCGTCGCGTACCGCTGCGAGATCGTTGCGATGAGCGCGAAGAAGCGCATTCTCGCGGATGGGCAGTATTCACCGCCGGGCCAGCCGCAGGCGCCGTACCTGCGCTATCCGTTTGCGGCCGGCGCGACCCTGTCTGGACTGCCCGCGGGCGCCTTCGATCCGAACCGGTTCAAGACCGCATGACTTGCCGGCCGGGCGCCCATGGGCCCCGGCTGCATCGCCGGCGCCATTAGAGCGTTTTCCAGCGAAGTGGACACCGGTTCGCGTCAAGAAAACGCGTCAAAACAAAATGCTAGAGCCCCAGTCCGATTCTATCGAAACGGGGCTCTAGCAAATGCGCTCGACAGTCCCGGTGCGCCAGCAGCGCTGACCTGCGACGGTGGGTTACGTGAAGCCGTAGAGCAGCGATGGGTTTGCGACCAGAATCGTCTCGCGGTCATCGTCGTCCGTCATCCATGCCTTGAGTGTCGCAAGTGCATCGGCGATGCGGGCCGTGTCGTCGCTCACATCTGCCGTGTCGCGCATCCGATCCGGCAAGGCGCCGCTGCCCCATACGATCCGGTCACGGCGAACAGCGACGGCGGTGCGCGCGAACGTGCCGAGCGCATCACTGTCGCTGAGATCGGACAGCGCGCCCGTCAGCTTGATCCAGGTGCGGCCCATCTGCAGCAGGGCCAGCAGGAATTGCAGCTCGGCGTCATCCGCCGTTCGGCGCCTGACAAAGCCGGCAAGCCCGCTGATACACACCGCGACCGGAAAACGCGTCAGCGTCCATTCGCAGGCGCTGAGCGAGGCGTCGGCGCCGCCCAGCCCGAGCTCGATATGCCAATCGCTGTTGGCGATGCGGTCCGCGTAACGCAAGATTTTGTCCAGTTGCGCTCGCGCGCGGTCTGCATCGTCGGCGAGCATGAAGCGCACGCCGCGCACGCCCTGGGCGTGCAGGTCGCGGACCATGGCGGGATCCGGGTGGCCCGGGGCCGGGATCACGAACCGGGTGGCGAAGCCAGGTGGCACCGGCTCCGGCGACAGCGTCACGGTGGTGCGCGGCAGCCGGCCGACAACGGCGCGGGTGATGCCGAGCCGTGCGAGCGCTTCACTGTTTGCGCTGAGGGAGGGATCGAGATCGCAGTCGGTCCATCCGGCGTCGGCGACGCGATCGGTCGTGTCGGACCGCGTGGCGCGTGTAGGCGCTTCGGACATGTGCGAGCCCCCCAGCTCCCTTGAGTCCGTTGAAGTCTAGGTCAATCCATTGCGATTCGCGGCCCTCGTCTCTCGCCGCTGGCCGATGATGATGTGTCGGGGTGGCGCACGTCAGGGGGCGCGATTGTTGACAGGGCCATATTCTTTGTACAATCGTACAAATAAAATAACCCGGGCTGGGGTCGGAAGAGACGCGAGGAGACAGGCCTGTATACAGTTCACGTATTAGAACCTGACTTTTGTCGAGAAGCTGTTGATTATTAGCTTGATCTGTATACAGGATGCCCGCCGTGTTTAAAGTGCATGGAGGGTGCTCTCGGGCGCCCGCCGAGTGGTTTGAAGGGGGAATGCGGCCCGGGACGGCCAACGGTGATGCGGCCGGCTCGACAAGACCGCACGCGTGTGTCCAGCACATGCTGACTGCGGGGCCAGCGGGGGGCGATCGTGAACGGCGATCGGCGCGCCGGGCGCCAAGGTCACGTCGGATCTCATTCTAAAGTTGGTGCTGCGCGATGGCCGGGACGTGTCGTCACGCCCTGACATCCCGCTGATACTGAGGCAATGTTTTGAGCTAGGGTCAGAACAAGACTGCCATGAAGGCGGTCATGAGATGAGAAAACTGGAGGGAATGTTATGTCTGCTTGCAATCGTCTGACACGCCGCGCCGCGCTGCTCGGCCTTGCCGGCGCTGCCGCCATCTTCAGCGCGCCGGTGTCGGCGCAGGAGGTGGTCAAGATCGGTCTGATCGTGCCCATGACCGGAGGCCAGGCGTCCACCGGCAGGCAGATCGATAACGCGATCAAGCTCTATATGCAGCAGAACGGCGCGACGGTGGCCGGCAAGAAGATCGAAGTCATCCTCAAGGACGACGCGGCGCTGCCCGACAACACCAAGCGGCTGGCCCAGGAACTGATTGTCAACGACAAGGTCAACATCATCGCGGGCTTCGGCGTGACGCCGGCGGCGCTGGCCGCGGCGCCGCTCGCGACCCAGGCCAAGGTGCCGGAGGTGGTGATGGCGGCAGGCACCTCGATCATCACCGAGAAGTCGCCCTACATCGTCCGCACCAGCTTCACATTGCCGCAGTCCTCCACCGTGATCGGCGATTGGGCGGTGAAGAACGGCATCGAGAAGGTTGCCGTGCTGGTGTCCGACTACGCGCCGGGCGCCGACGCACTGGCCTCGTTCAAGGAGCATTTCGAGGGCGGCGGCGGCAAGATCGTCGAGGAAATCAAGGTGCCGCTGGCCAATCCGGATTTCGCGCCGTTTCTGCAGCGCATGAAGGACTCCAAGCCCGACGCCATGTTCGTGTTCGTCCCGGCCGGCCAGGGCGGCAACTTCATGAAGCAATTCGTCGAGCGCGGTCTCGACAAGAGCGGCATCAGGGTGATCGGCCCCGGTGACGTGACCGACGACGACCTGCTGCCGAACATGGGTGACGCGGTGCTCGGCACGGTCACCGCGCACATCTATTCGGCGGCGCACCCCTCGCAGAAGAACAAGGACTTCGTCGCAGCCTACGAGAAGGCGTTCGGCACCCGTCCGGGCTTCATGGCGGTCGGCGGCTATGACGGCATCCACCTGATCTACGAAGCGCTGAAGAAGACCGGCGGCAAGGCCGATGGCGATTCCCTGATCGCCGCCATGAAGGGCATGGCGTGGGAAAGCCCGCGCGGCCCGATCTCGATCGATCCGGAAACCCGCGACATCGTGCAGAACGTCTACATCCGCAAGGTCGAGAAGAAAGACGGCCAGCTCTACAATGTGGAGTTCGCCACCTTTGGACCGATCAAGGATCCGGGCAAGGTCAAGAAGTAAAGAAACTTGCTCTTGAGATTGTGCAACAATCAGCTCTCTCTTTGTCGTTGCCGGGCTTGTCCTCAGCGACTTCGGCTTTGCCGAAGTCGCGGACACAACCCCGCTTAGGGACGCACTGCCCTCCTAAGCGGGATCACCGGGACAAGCCCGGTGATGACAGACAAGCGAAATGCTGGATGCGCGGCCAAGCCTGCGAAACGGGGAATGTTTTCGTGGAATTAGACCGACCATGACCGTACTGACCATCCTGTTCGACGGCGTCGCCTACGGCATGCTGCTGTTCGTGCTGGCCTGCGGTTTGTCCGTGACCATGGGGCTGATGAATTTCGTCAATCTCGCCCATGGCGCGTTTGCCATGGCGGGCGGTTACGCCTGTGTCATCCTGGTCAATTGGTGGGGCCTGCCGTTCTTCGTGTCGTTGCCGCTGGCGTTCCTCGCGGCCGCCCTGATCGGCTTCGTGCTGGAGCGGTTGCTCTATCGTCATCTCTATGGCCGCACCCACCTCGACCAGGTGCTGTTCACCATCGGGCTCGTCTTTATGTCGGTGACGGCGATGGACTACTGGATGGGATCGCAGCAGGTCTTCGTCCAGATTCCGGAGTACCTGCGCAGCCAGATCGATATCTTCGGCATCGGGGTCGGCCGCTACCGGCTGATGATCATCGTGATCTGCGGCCTGTTGACCATTGCCTTGCAACTGATCCTGGGGCGCACGCGCTTCGGCAGCCGGCTGCGCGCCGCGGTCGATGATCCGCGCGCGGCCACCGGGCTCGGCATCAACGTCAACCAGGTGTTCGCGCTGACCTTTGCCTTCGGCTCGGGCCTCGCCGGCCTCGGCGGCGCGCTGGGCGCGGAGATTCTCGGGCTCGATCCGTATTTCCCGCTGAAGTTCATGATCTACTTCCTGATCGTGGTGTCGGTCGGCGGCACCTCGACCATCACCGGGCCGTTCCTGGCGTCGCTGCTGCTCGGCATCGGCGACGTTGCCGGCAAGTATTATGTGCCGAAGCTCGGCGCCTTCGTGATCTACGCCATGATGATCGTGCTCCTGCTCTGGCGCCCGAACGGCCTGTTCGGCCGTTCTGCGACACGGTGAGGGCGGCATGAGCCCGCAACCGCATGGCGCTCTGGGAGAGCATCTGGTCGCAGCCGCACGCTGGCGCTGGCCCGAGATCGTGTTCTGGCTGATCGCGCTCGCCGCGGTCTTCCTGTTTCCCAACCGCTACCTGATCCTCACCGAGATCGCCTGGCTTGGGCTGTTCGCGCTCTCGCTCGACCTCATTCTCGGCTATGCCGGCATCGTCTCGCTCGGCCACGCCGCGTTCTTCGGCATCGGCGCGTATTCGGCCGGGCTGCTCGCCAAGCACGGAATCATCAATGAGCCGGTGCTGGCTTTGCTGGTCGCGGGCCTCGCCGCGATGGTCGCGGGCTTCCTCACCAGCTTCCTGGTCATGCGCGGCTCCGATCTGACCCGGCTGATGGTGACACTCGGCATCGCGCTGCTGCTGCGTGAGCTCGCCAATCGTTATTCCAACATCACCGGCGGCTTTGACGGCCTGCAAGGCATCACCATCGCGCCGATCCTCGGCCTGTTCGAGTTCGACATTTTCGGCAAGGTCGGCTTCATCTACTGCCTGTCGGTGGGGTTCGTGCTGTTCCTGATCGCGCGCCGCATTGTGCACTCGCCGTTCGGCCTGTCGCTGCGCGCGATCCGCAACAATCCGCTGCGAGCGGCGGCCATCGGCATTCCGGTGAACCGGCGGTTGATCGCGATCTACACCGTGGCCGCGTTCTACGCCGGCATCGCCGGGGCGCTGTTCACCCAGTCGACCGCGCTGGCCTCCCTCGACGTGTTCGCGTTCGATCGCTCCGCGGACCTGCTGCTGGTGCTGGTGATCGGCGGCACCGGATATCTCTATGGCGGCCTGATCGGCGCCGTGATCTTCAAATTCCTGCAGGAGTATCTCTCGACGCTGACGCCGCAATTCTGGCAGTTCTGGATCGGTCTGTTTCTGGTGGTGATCGTGCTGATCGGCCGCGAGCGGATGCATCGGTGGGCGCTGGTGGTGCCGCGCCAGTTGTTCCGTGCGTTCGGCGCGAAAGGCAAGGCTGCGCCCGCCGAAGGAGGCGCGCCATGACGTTCGCGCTGGAGACCATCGGGCTGCAAAAACACTTCGGCGGGCTTGCGGTGACGCGGGACCTCTCGCTCCAGGTCAAGACCGGGGCGCGCCATGCCCTGATCGGGCCGAACGGCGCCGGCAAGACCACGGTGATCAACCTGTTGACCGGCGTGCTGCGGCCGAATGCAGGCCGTATTGTGCTGGAGGGCTCCGACATCACTGCGCTTCCCGTGCACAGGCGGGTGCTGCGCGGACTGTCGCGCACCTTCCAGATCAACCAGCTCTATCCGGACCTGACGCCGCTGGAGACCATTGGTCTCGCCGTGTCCGAACGGCTCGGTCACGGCTCCGACTGGTGGCGGGTGCTGGGCACGCGCGCGGACGTCAATGGCGAAATCGCCGAGCATCTCGCGCGCTTCCATCTGCTCGATGTGATGAACGAGCGCACCGCGACGCTGCCTTACGGCAAGCAGCGGCTGCTGGAGATCGCGGTGGCGATCGCCACCAAGCCGCGGGTGCTGCTGCTGGACGAACCGGCGGCCGGTGTGCCGGAAAGCGAGCGCCACGACATTCTCGCCGCGGTGGCAAGCCTGCCGCGCGACGTCACCGTGCTGCTGATCGAGCACGACATGGACCTGGTGTTCAGTTTCGCCGACCGCATCTCGGTGCTGGTCGCGGGCGCCATGCTGGTAGAGGGCTCGCCCGAGGATGTGGCGCGCGATCCGCAGGTCAAGGCGGTTTATCTCGGCGAGGGCGCGGATGTCTGATCTGCTTGCGATCTCGGACCTGCGCGCCGGCTACGGCGAGGCCGTGGTGCTGCCGAAGATGACGCTGCAACTCGCCGAGGGCCAGGTGCTGGCGCTGCTCGGCCGCAACGGCACCGGCAAGACCACGCTGATCAATTCCATCGTCGGCGTCACCCGCCGCTTCGGCGGCAGCATTGCGCTGGCGGGGCAGGACGTCACGCGGCTGCGGCCGGACCAGCGCGCACGCGCCGGCATCGGCTGGGTGCCGCAGGAGCGCAACATCTTCCGCTCGCTCACCGTCGAGGAAAACATGACCGCGGTGGCGCAGCCCGGGCCGTGGACCGTCGAGCGGATCTACGAGATGTTTCCGCGGCTCAAGGAGCGGCGGCGCAATTTCGGCAACCAGCTCTCCGGCGGCGAGCAGCAGATGCTGGCGATCGGCCGCGCCCTCACGCTCAATCCCAAGGTGCTGCTGCTCGACGAGCCGACCGAAGGTCTGGCGCCGATCATCGTCGACGAACTGCTGCTGGCGCTCGGCAAGATCACCCGTGCCGGCGGCATCTGCTCCATCATCGTGGAACAGAACGCCCGCAAGATCCTGGCCCTCGCCGACCGGGTGGTGATCCTGGAGCGCGGCGTCATCGTGCATGATGCCTCCAGCGCGGCCTTGAAGAACGATCCTGCGACATTGGAGAAGTTCCTCGGCGTCTCCGGCGGATCCCACTGATTTCGTTCGACCAACCAAGCAAGACCAAAAGCATTGGAGAATCACATGCAAAGAACAGCCCCACCATTCCGCGCCGATCAGGTCGGCAGCCTGTTGCGTCCGCAGCGCATCAAGGAGGCGCGCGCCAAGCTCGAGAAGGGTGAAATCCCGGCGAGCGAACTCGCCCGCATCGAGGATCTCGAGATCGAGAAGGTCGTGCACAAGCAGAAGTCGCTGGGCTTGCAGCTCGCGACCGACGGCGAGTTCCGCCGCTCCTGGTGGCACTTCGATTTCCTCGCCAAGCTCACGGGATGCGAGATGTATCATCCCGAAGGCATCCAGTTCACCGGCATCACGACACGCCCCGACAGCGTCCGCGTCATCGGCAAGGTCGATTTCCCCGACGATCACCCGATGCTCGCGCACTACAAATTCCTGCACAAGCAATGCGCCACTGCCGGCATCACCGCCAAGATGACAATCCCGTCGCCGGCCGTGCTGCATTTCCGCGGCGGCCGCAAGGCGATCTCCAAGGAGGTCTATCCGGATCTCGAACCGTTCTTCGAGGATCTCGGCAAGACCTACCGCAAGGCGGTGAAGGCGTTCTACGACGCCGGCTGCCGCTACCTGCAGTTCGACGACACGGTATGGGCCTATCTCTGTTCGCCGGACGAGCTGCAAAAGGCGCGCGATCGCGGTGACTCGATTGATCACCTGCAGGAGATCTACGCCCGCGTCATCAATTACGCGATCGCCGAGAAGCCCGCCGACATGGCGATTACCACCCATGTCTGCCGCGGCAATTTCCGCTCCACCTGGATTTCATCCGGCGGCTACGAGCCGGTGGCGGAAACCATGCTCGCCGGCACCAACTATGACGGCTACTTCCTGGAATACGATTCCGACCGCGCCGGCGGCTTCGAACCGCTGCGTTTCCTGCCCAAGGGCAACAAGATCGTGGTGGTCGGCGTCATCACCTCGAAGTTTGGCGAACTGGAGAAGAAGGACGACATCAAGCGCCGCCTGGAAGAAGCCGCGAAGTTCGCCGACATCAACCAGCTCGCCGTCTCGCCGCAGTGCGGTTTTGCCTCGACCGAAGAGGGCAACATCCTGTCCGAGGACGAGCAGTGGGCGAAGCTGAGCCTCGCGCTGGACGTGGCCCGGGACGTCTGGGGGAAGTGAAGCGAGCTGCGCTCGACGCAGCAAGGCGCTTATCCGAAATAATGCGTCATGGCCGGGCTCGTCCCGGCCATTCTCGTGCCAGTCACTCTTGCTGACAGGCGCGTGTCCTGATCCAATCCCGGGCACCGACGCAATGGTCGTCGGCAACGGGGGTCTGAAGACCGGCATGGACGCGAGACTCGAACGAAAACTGCGCATCCTGGCGTTGATTGCGACCGGCGGCGTCGTCGGCGGCATCGTCTATGTCCTCTTCAAGGGGCCGGTGTCCGCGATCAGTTTCGCGGACGGAATTGCATACGGCCTGCTGATCAGCCTTGCGATCGGCGGCGTCGGGATCGCGCTGGAAACCGGGCGCGTGGGTCTGTGGCTCGGCGGCCTGTCGTTCACCACCAACCTGGTCATTCGCAGCGTCATCTATGCCGCGATCATCGTCCCCATCCAGTTCTTCCAGCTCGGAACCGTGCTGGTCGGGCAAACGCCGGTTTATTCCGCGGAGACGTTCTGGTCCGCAACGCTCTACTCCGCTGCGTTTCTTGCGATGATGAATCTCTTTCTCGGCATCGGCAACATCATCGGGCCGCGGGCCTTCCTGAATTTCATCACCGGGCGCTATCACGCCCCGGTGGAGGAAAACCGCTTCGTGCTGTTTGTCGACATCGCCGGATCGACAGGCCTCGCCGAACGGCTCGGCGGTGTCGGCATCCATCGTTTCCTCGATCGCACATTTCGTCTGCTGACGCTGTCGGTCGTCGACTATCGCGGCGAGGTCCTCAATTACATCGGCGACGAAGTCATCGTCACCTGGCCCGAAAACAGCGGCGCGGTCGATTGCCGGCCGCTGCGTTGTTTCCTGGCGATGCGCGCGGCGCTGGCGCGCGCGTCGCAGCAGTTCGAGCGGGAGTTCGGTGCGGCGCCTCAGATCCGCGGCAGCCTGCATTTCGGGCCGGTGATCGTCGGCGAGATCGGTGACGTCAAGCGCGCCATCGTGTTCAACGGCGATGTGATGAACACCGCGGCGCGGCTGGAGGAGCTCAGCCGCGGCGTGGACGGCGGTTTTCTCGCATCACGTGCCGCGATGCAGCGCTTCAGGTCCACGCCGCCGTTCGCGGTGCGCGATCTCGGCCAGCTGGCGATCCGCGGCCGTGCCGACGGAATCGAGGTGGTGGGGCTCGGGGCGCCGGTTTCAGCTTAGGCTTCACCCCGCCTTGCGAAACGTCAGGTTGATGCGCTGGCTGCCCAGCAGGGAATGATGGCCATCCGCCAGCGGCAGCACGCCGTGATAGGCGAGGCGGGCGGGGCCGCCCCAGACCACCACGTCGCCATGGGTCAGCCGCACGCGCTGCTGCTTGTCGCTGCGGTTCAATCCGCCAAACAGGAATGTCGCCGGCAGGCCCAGTGACACCGAGACGATCGGCGCGTCGTAGTTGCGCTCGTCCTTGTCCTGGTGCAGCGACAGCTTCGCGCCTGGCTCATAACGGTTGATCAGGCAGGCCTCCGGTGCGAAGCCGGCAAAGTCCGCGGTGGCGGCGGCCTTTACCGCAAGTGTCGCGAATGCTTCGGGCATCGGCGGCCAGGGCAGGCCGGTCTCCGGGTCGATCGGATCGTAACGATAGCCGCTGCGGTCGCTGACCCAGCCCAGCCGGCCGCAATTGGTCATCGCCACCGACATGCGATAGCCGCCGGGCGTGATCAGATGGCGGAACGGTGCCTTTGCCGTGATGTCCCGCACTGCGGCCAACAGCGGCGCCTCGTAAGCCAGCGCAAAGCCGCCCAGCACCACGGCGCCCTCGGTGAGCCGCAGGTCGCGCGGCTCGCTCGCGAACAGATCGTCCATCGTCTTTTGCATCATCTACTTTGCATCGTGGAAAATGATGCCGACAGTATGACGATGGCCGGAGCGGACGCGGCTGACGCCGTGGCGCAGGTTGACGCGGTAGACCCCGCGCGTTCCCTGTACCGGCCGGTTATGCACGGCGAATACCACCGCATCGCCCTGGCGCAGCGGCACTACTTCGGCACGGGACTGCATCCGTGGCCGCTGCTCGGTCAGCACGAATTCGCCACCGGCAAAGTCGCGGCCCGGCTCCGACAGCAGGATCGCCACCTGCAGCGGGAACACGTGCTCGCCGTAGAGATCCTGATGCAGGCAGTTGTAGTCGTCGGCGCCGTACTGCAACAGCAGCGGCGTCGGCCGGGTCTGCCCGGCCTGATGACAGCGCTTGATGAACGCTGCGTGATCGTCCGGGTAACGCACATCGATGCCCATGGCCGCGTTCCAGCGATTGGCGATCGGCGCAAGATGCGGATAGAGCGCGGTGCGCAGCGCGCCGATCAGATCGGGCAAGGGATAGGAGAAATATTTGTATTCGCCGCGGCCGAAGCCATGCCGCCCCATCACGATGTGGCTGCGGAAACCGTCGCCGTCATAGAGGCCGGCGATCGACTGGCACTGCTCTGGCGTCAGCAGCTTGTCGAACACCGCAAAGCCACGCGCGTCGAGATCGCCGGCGATCTGCGGCCAGGCGATCTCGGCGACGCGGCCGGTATCGACGGCCGCGAGCGACGGTGTCGCTCGCCGCAGTGTGATTCGCGCGCCGGTCATATCGCGGCCTCTCGCTCCAGCAGGCGGCGTTTGCGATCTGCGCCCCAGCGATAGCCGGAGAGGCCGCCGTCGCTGCGCACCACCCGATGGCAGGGGATCGCCAGCGCGATCGGATTGGCGGCGCAGGCGCCGGCCACAGCACGAACCGCGGCCGGTGCGCCAATCCGCCGCGCGACGTCCGCATAGCTCTGGGTGCGCCCGGCGGGGATCTTGCGCAGCGCCTGCCACACCCGCCGCTGGAACGCGGTGCCCTGGATATCGAGCGGCAGGTCGAGCTCCCGTTCCGGGGCCTCCACAAAGCGGATGACGCGCGCGAGCAGCTTTTCGCAGGCCTTGCCGCCACGGATCAGATTGGCGTTCGGAAAACGCTGCTGCAATTCCTTGGCCAGCGTGGCCGGCTTGTCGCCGAGCAGGATCGCGCGGATTCCCTTGCGGCTGGCGGCGACCAACAATGTGCCGAGCGCGCAGGCGCCGGTGGCGAATTCAAGATCGGTTGTGGCGAACGTGTCGTCCTTCAGCATCTGGCCCATGGCGAGACCTCCTGTTTGATCATGGAGGCAACATGGACCCGGGGACGCGGTTTCTCCACCCGATTTCCGACAAGGATTTTGCGGGTGCATCTCTCCTTTTTGTCGCGGCTTGCCGACCCGAGGCTCCCCATCATTCTCTGCCGTCATGCCCGGCCGTAGGCCGGGTATCCACGACTTCTCTTGCGGCAGCGGCTAAGGCGTGGATGCCCGCACCAAGTGCGGGCATGACGGCGGTGGATGGCCAGCGGCTGAGGCCGCCTTCTGTGGCTTAGTGGCTATAGTCAATGCGACAATACCATTCTCTGTGCCGTGACGAGTTCGGCAACAACAGAGCTGCCTACTTCCCCGGCCGTCCCACGCTCTCGTACGTAAACCCGTGCTCCACCATCTCCTCGGCACGGTAGATGTTGCGCAGATCAACGATCACGGGCTGCGCCATTTCCTGTTTCAGGCGCTGCAAATCGAGCGCGCGGAACTGCTCCCACTCGGTAACGATGACCAGCGCATCGGCCTTCGCCGCGCAGGCATACGGGTTGTCGCAGTAGGTGATATCGGGCAGTTCGCCCCTAGCCTGCTCCATGCCGACGGGATCATAGGCCTGAACCTTCGCGCCAAGGTCCTGCAACGCGGTGATCAGCGGGATCGACGGCGCTTCGCGCATGTCGTCGGTGTTCGGCTTGAAGGTGAGGCCGAGCACGCCGATGGTCTTGCCGCGCAAATTGCCTCCGAGCGCAGCCGAGACTTTCCGCGCCATCGCGCGCTTGCGGGTCTCGTTGACCGCGAGCACGGCTTCGACGATGCGCAGCGGCGCGTCATGGTCCTGCGCCGTCTTCACCAGCGCGCGGGTGTCCTTGGGAAAGCACGAGCCGCCGAAGCCCGGGCCGGCGTGCAGGAACTTGGCGCCGATGCGGTTGTCGAGGCCGATGCCGCGCGCCACTTCCTGGACGTCGGCGCCGGCACGCTCTGCCAGATCGGCGATCTCGTTGATGAAGGTGATCTTGGTGGCGAGGAAGGCATTGGCCGCGTACTTGATCAGCTCGGCGGTGCGGCGGCCCGTGTACATGATCGGGGCCTGGTTGAGATAGAGCGGACGATAGATTTCCGCGACCACCTTGCGGGCGCGCTCGTCCTCGGTGCCGACCACGATGCGGTCGGGATGCTTGAAATCGCGGATCGCGGCGCCCTCACGCAGGAATTCCGGATTGGAGGCGACCACCACATCGGCCTTCGGATTGGCCTCGGCGATGATGCGCTCGACGTCGTCGCCGGTGCCGACCGGCACCGTCGATTTCGTGATGACGACGGTGAAGCCTTTGACGTTTTCGGCGATCTCGCGTGCGGCGGCGTAGACGTAGCTCAGGTCGGCGTGGCCGTCGCCGCGCCGCGACGGGGTGCCGACGGCGATGAACACGGCGTCCGCCGCGGCGACCGCGTCGCGCAGGTCGAGGCTGAAATCGAGCCGGCCGGCAGCGGTGTTGCCGGCGACGAGTTCATTGAGGCCGGGCTCGTAGATCGGGATCTCACCCCGCTGCAAGGCAGTGATCTTGGCGGCGTCCTTGTCGATGCAGGTGACGTGATGGCCGAAGTCGGCAAAACACGCGCCCGACACCAGTCCCACATATCCCGTCCCGATCATTGCAATGCGCATACTGGTCCCAATCGTCTTGTCGCGAAGCCGGCCTTGTAACAGGCGTGATGTGGCCTGAGGAGGGCGGCGGGTTGGCTGGTTGCTGCGATTCTGCTTCGTCTCAGCTTCATGGTAGGTGAGTCCTGTGATTCATTTGCGAACCGCCACCGCGAACCGCCAAAAGCGCTGAAACAAGGGCGATGAAAAACGACCAGCTGCTGGCCCAGATCTCCGACTATTGCCGGCAGGCGGGCATGGCCGAATCGACCTTCGGCCGCCTCGCGGTCAATGACGGCAAACTGGTGTCGCGGCTGCGCGAGGGTAAACGCATCACCACCGATACCCTGGAGCGGATTAGAGCTTTTCTTGGGGAAGGCCTGCCGGGGGGAGCCCCGCCGGAAAAGCCCGAACCGCTGGAAAAACGCGACCCGCGGGGCAATTTCCGCTTTTTTGAGAACCGGCAGAAATACCTGCTGTTTGTCCACACCTGCAGCGAAAAGCGGGTGATCGCCCAGCGGGTGGAACTTGAACTCGGCAGCATCCATCCGCGGCCGCCGGCGCTGCGGGTCTTCGACGCCGGGGTCGGCGATGGAACCGTGCTGGCACGAGTCATGCGCTCAATGCATAGCCGTTTTCCGCACATGCCGTTTTATGTGGCAGGCAAGGAAATCAGCCTGGAGGATGTCCGGCTGGTGCTGGACAAGCTGCCGGACCGGCTGTTCGAGCACCCGGCGACCGTCTTCGTGCTGACCAACATGCATTATGCCGAGGCGCCCTGGCTGGCCCCGCGCTCGCCCGCCGCGGCTGCCGGCATGATCTGGCGCGAGGTGGCTCTGACCGGCGATGCATCCGGCGATTTCGAGGCCCAAATCGCTGAATTGCAACCGTTTCTCGAGGAAAACTGGCGGGCCAGCGTCAGTCCCCGTTCGGGCATGCCGGTCTATGAGCGGCCGGTGGCGCTGGTGTTCTTCCGCGAGGATCACCGATTCCTGCTCGATTCGGTGATTCCGCGGGCCGGGCGGGTCGAGGCCAACTTCGACCTGGTCATGGCGTCGCAGCCCTACCGGGCCAAATCCTCGGTGAATTTCCGGGCCAAACGGATCATTGCACCGCTGGCCCGGGCGCTGCGGCCCGGCGGCCGCCTGATCGGGATTCACTCCTACGGCCACGATCCAGGGATGGAGATCATCGAGGCGATTTGGCCCGGAGAAAATCCTTTCTCCGTGAGCCGTCATGAGCTATTGCGCGCGGTGAAATACGAACTGGGGACGGCCGCTCGGGACCTTAACTTTAACGCCTATTCCGACGCGCGTTCTATCTTCAGATACGATATGGAAGCTCTGCCGAACGAAGTCACGGGTTTGATCGGGACCTCGACGGCCTTTGCAGCCTGGAACGCGGCGGTGTATGTCGCTCAGGTCGAGGACGACCGGTTGACGGACTTGACCCAGAGCGGACGCTATCTCGACGCCACGAGAGACGTTCTGCGCCGGCATAACGGTTTGTGGTTTTATGACGAGTCCTACGTCATCTCGCGCCGGCGCGACTGACGTTCACGATCACGATCATTCAAGCGGACCGCTGGAAGGTCCAGCGGAAGGGGTTTCTTGATGCGCGCGTCTTACTTGTTCACCAGCGAATCGGTGTCGGAAGGTCATCCGGACAAGGTTTGCGATCGTATTTCCGATGAAATCGTCGATCTGTTCTTCCGGGAAGGCCCGAAGGCGGGCATCGATCCGTGGGCGATCCGTGCGGCGTGCGAAACGCTGGCCACCACCAACAAGGTCGTGATCGCCGGTGAAACCCGCGGTCCCGCGACGGTGACCAACGACCACATCGAAGCCGTGGTTCGCGCCGCCATCAAGGACATCGGCTACGAGCAGGACGGCTTCCACTGGAAGAACGCCGACATCCAGATCCTGCTGCATCCGCAGTCGGCCGACATCGCGCAGGGCGTCGACGCGCTGCAGCCCGGCACCAACCGGGAAGAGGGCGCGGGCGACCAGGGCATCATGTTCGGTTACGCCACCAACGAGACGCC
>JBGMOD010000121.1:0-75765 GCA_041424235.1 Hyphomicrobiales bacterium | reverse complement strand
CGGTGTCGCGCCTGATCGGCGCGCCTCCCGGCTATGTCGGCTTCGACCAGGGCGGTCTGCTCACCGACGGTGTCGACCAGCATCCGCATTGCGTGGTGCTGCTGGACGAGATCGAGAAGGCGCATCCGGATCTCTACAACGTGCTGTTGCAGATCATGGATCATGGCCGGCTCACCGATCACAACGGCAAGCAGGTCAACTTCCGCAACGTCATCCTGATCATGACCACGAACGCCGGTGCGGCGGATTTGGCGCGGCAGGCGTTCGGCTTCACCCGCAACAAGCGGGAAGGCGACGACCATGAAGCCATCAACCGCCAGTTCGCGCCGGAATTCCGCAACCGCCTCGATGCGATCGTATCGTTCAGCCATCTGAACGCCGATGTCATCGGCATGGTTGTCGAGAAGTTCGTGCTTCAGCTCGAGGCGCAGCTCGCCGATCGCGACGTCACCATCGAGCTGTCCGAGCCCGCCAAGGCGTGGCTGGTGAAGCAGGGCTATGACGAGCAGATGGGCGCGCGGCCGATGGCCCGCGTAATCCAGGAGCACATCAAGAAGCCGCTGGCCGACGAAGTGCTGTTCGGCAAGCTGAAAGGCGGCGGTCACGTCCGTGTCGTCATCGTCAAGGACGAGAAGGACGAGGACAAGATCGGGTTCGACTTCGTCGAAGGACCGGTCACGCCGAAGCCGGAAAAGCTGCCCGGCGCGCGCAAGCGCTCGGCAACGCGCAAGCCGAAGGGCGGCTCGGACGATGATGGTCCGAAGGGCGCGAGCAAAGGCCCGCTGGTCAAGGCCTGAGCGGTTTTCACAGGGAATAACGAAACGGCCGGATCTCGCGATCCGGCCGTTTCATTTTGTGGTCCGCGCATGCCAACGCGAACATCTCATCCCGGAGTCAGGACCGGCTGCGTCGCCATTCGCGGGGTGACATGCCGTACTGCTCCCGGAACGCCCGGCCGAAATGCGAGAGATCGTTGAAGCCCCAGGCGAATGCGATTTCGCCGACATGCCGGTGGGCATGGGCTGTGGCCGCGAGGGCGCGATGGCACTGCGCCAGCCGCTGGCCCAGCAGGTAGCGCTGAAACGAGGTCTGCTCGTCCGCCAGCAGGTTGTTGACATAACGTGACGAGATGCCCAGCGCCGCCGCTGCGTCGGACAGCGACAGGTCCGGATCCGAGAGGTGGGCCCGGATATACGCTTTCAGGCGGTACAGCAGCGCGGCGCGATGGGTCGACGGCAAGTGGGTGGCGGTGGCCAGCCGCTCGCTCATCGCCAGCGCAAGCAGGTCCAGCGCCTGATCGGACAGCCGGTCCCCGGTGATATCGTCGACCTGATCGACCAGGCCGGACAGCGCGGTCAGGAATTCCAGCGCCAGCCGGTCCAGCGGCCGCTGCCGGTCGAAGCTGACGGCGGTCAGGGTTTCGAGGCCGGCGATCCGCTTCTGCAAGGCGTTGCGCGGAATCTGGAAAATCGTTTGCGTGAAGTCGTCCTTGAACAGCAGTTCATAGGGGCGCGTCGTGTCGTAGAACGCGAATTCACCGGGATGGATCGTGGTCTCGCGGCCATCCTGCAGCACGCCGCCGATGCCCTGCCGTCCCAGGGCCACCAGGATAAAATCCTCGTGGGCGCGTGCGATGCGCGAGGGCGTACGAAACACGTGCTGCGCATCGGAGCTTACTTGCGTGCACGCCACCGCTCCCAGCATCGACCGGCTGACCGAGCCGCGAAATCGGTCGCCGAGGTCGGACTTGCAGTCCAGCCCAACGAACACGTCGCAGACGATGTCTTGCCAGAACGCGAGCTTGCGATGCTGCGGCGCACTGTCCGTGGAGAGTTGAACCGGCATGGCCTCGATCCCTCATGCAACTGAGTGGCCGATCGTGCAGTCGAGTTTTTCTTCCCTGTGGGACGAGCCCGCGGGCCGGCCCCCGGCGAAACTGTCATGGAGCAGGCCGGGAGATCAACAGAGCTGATCGGCCAATAACGCTGACATTTTGGGCAAGGGGAGCTGCCGCATGGGCATCGAACATCCGAAGTACAAGGTCGCTGTGGTCCAGGCCGCGCCTGTCTGGCTCGACCTCGACGGCACCGTCGACAAGACGGTCCGGCTGATCGAGGAGGCGGCCGAAAACGGCGCCAAACTGATCGCGTTTCCAGAAGCCTTCATCCCCGGCTACCCCTGGTACATCTGGATGGATTCGCCGGCCTGGGCGATCGGCCGCGGCTTCGTGCAGCGCTATTTCGACAACTCGCTCGCCTATGACAGCCCGCAGGCCGACAAGCTGCGAAGCGCCGTTCGGCGAACGGGCATGACCGCGGTGCTCGGGCTGTCGGAGCGGGATGGCGGCAGCCTCTATCTGGCGCAATGGCTGCTGGGTCCGGACGGGGAGACCATCGCCAGGCGCCGCAAGCTGCGGCCGACCCATTGTGAACGTACCGTCTATGGCGAGGGCGACGGCAGCGATCTCGCTGTTCACGATCGCCCCGGCATCGGACGTCTCGGCGCGCTGTGTTGCTGGGAGCACCTGCAGCCGCTGTCGAAATACGCCATGTACGCCCAGAACGAGCAGGTGCACGTCGCGGCCTGGCCAAGCTTCTCGCTGTATGACCCGTTCGCCTTCGCCTTGGGCGCGGAGGTCAACAATGCCGCGTCGCGGGTGTATGCGGTGGAGGGCTCCTGCTTCGTGCTGGCGCCGTGCGCGACGGTGTCCGTGGCCATGGTGGAGGAAGTCTGCGACCGGCCCGACAAGCATGCGCTGCTGCACGCCGGCGGTGGCTTTGCCGCAATCTACGGGCCTGACGGCAGCTCTCTCGCGGAGAAGCTCGCGCCGGATCAGGAAGGCCTCCTCTACGCCGACATCGATCTCGGCGCGATCGGCGTCGCCAAGAACGCCGCCGATCCGGCGGGGCACTATTCGCGCCCGGACGTGACGCGGCTGTTGTTCAACAACAAGCCGGCCCGCCGTGTCGAGCATCTCGCGCTGCCGGTCGACGGCGAGGCGGCCGCTGCAATCGCGGCGGCCAGTTGAGCCAACCTGCAGGGAGCATCGCCATGGACTCAGCCATTCCGCTCCACCTTCGAACCACGCGCACGCGGCACAAGCGGGTGCCCGACGACTATCAGCCGCCATATCCGTCGTTTGTCGCCCGGCACAAACCGAGCGTCGCCCGTGTGGTGATGGCGTATTTCGGGGTGCAGTACCGCGGCGAGCCATCGGCGGCGGTGACCGCAGCTCTGACCGGGATCGCGCAACGCTTCGCCGGACCCGATGGTCCATCCCATTGGGATCGTGCGCGATGCGAGGACCGGGCGGGGTATTCGAACGTGATCTCCGTAGCCTATTGGGACGACGTGGCGCGCTTCGACCGCTGGTTCGCGTCCGCGCGCGACGGCTGGACCGGCGATCATCGCGCCGGCGAGGCCGCCGGATTCTTCATCGAGGTCATCCGTCCTGCTGTCGAAACCTACGAGACGCTGTTTTCGTCGCTGGGACGTCCGGAAGGTGTCGCGGTGCTGGCAGAGGGCATGAGTGATGAAGTTCAGGAGCACGCATATTGGGGCGGCATGCGCGACCGGATTCCGCTGTCGCAGACCAGCGAGATGGCCCCGCAGGGATCACCGCGCGTTCTCCGTGACGGTCCGCGCATCCGCGTGCTGGCTCATGACAATCTCTGCCTGATCCGCTCGGGCCAGGACTGGAGCGATACCGAGACCACCGAGCGGGCGATGTATCTCGACGACGTCGAGCCGGTGCTGAGGGCCGGCATGGATTTCCTGCGCGACGAGGGCGTGGCGATCGGATGCTTCGCCAATCGTTATGTGAACGTGCTTGCCGCCGATGACGGTCTGACCGAAAAATCCTACGGCATGAGCTGGTGGAAAAGCCTGGCTGCGCTGGAGCGGTGGGCGGAATCTCACCCGACCCATGTCAGGATCTTCGGTGCCGCGATGAAATATCTGTCGACGCTCGGTCCTGCCGCCAAGTTGCGGCTCTATCACGAGGTGACGGTCGCGCGTGCCGATGAGCAATACTTCGAATATCTCAACTGCCACGCGCAGACCGGCATGCTGAACGCAGTGGATCTCGAAGCTGCTTCGGTCGAGGGCGCGACGGCGGGATGAATCTACGCCGCCGTGTCGCGCACCTGCCTGGCAATGACTTTCTGCGCCTCGAACTCGCGCCGCCGCCGGTCGAGCTCCTCAGGACTGATGCGCGCGACATTGTTGTAGTCGAGCTTCCACGAGGCATCGTCGCTCCAGCGCAGCGGCGACTGCATGGTGGTGCGCGGGCCTGAGGCCGACTCCAGCAGCGTCAAGGCGAGCTCCAGTGTCAGCGCCTGCGAGGCCGTGTCGTGCGGCCGGCCGGCGGAGTTGCCGAGCGGGAAGTCGCTGAACAGGAAGCGCGGCACGCCGGCGTATTCGACGATGTCTTTCGCGCATCCCATGATGACGGTTGCGATGCCGTGGGCTTCCAGGTGTCGCGCGATCAGGCTGACGCTCTGGTGGCAGACCGGGCAGTTCGGCACCAGCACGGCGGTATCGATGCCATCGGTCCGGCAACGGGCCAGGATGTCCGGCGCATCGGTTTCGCTGGTCACGCGGTGGCTGCGATTGGTTGGTGCGCCGAAGAAGCGTGGGCCGATCTCGCCGATGCGCCCCGCGGCGGCGAGCCGCCGGAGCTGGGCGAGGGGAAACCAGCTGTTGCTGTCGGTCGCGGTGGTGTGGGCGCGGTCGTAGGCGATGTGCGAGATTCTCAGGTCATGCTCCTGCGCCGTGTCACCGTCGTAGACCTGATAGAATTTCGCCGCGGAATTGTAGGCCGCGCCAGGCCCCTGATCGCCTTTCGCCGGATCGAAGCGCGCGGCGGTGGTGATGATGGTGACGCGCGACCGCGCCAGCGGCTTGGGGGGCCGCTGGAATAGGGTGTCGTCGTGGTGCGCCCATCGGTAGGGGGCGTCGTAGCCGATCGCCTGGTAGTAGTCGCGCGTGCGCTGCATGTAGCGGATCGGCTCGTCCAGATCCGGGGCGAAGGCCGGGCGATTGTCGACGGTTATGGGCGGGTCTCTGGAAAGATCGGTCATGGGGGCCTTGTGGTTCCGACCGGCCTCACAGCGCCGTGAGGCGGATATTTGCCACATGATAATGAGGTAATGTGGCTGCAGCCATCGATAAAGGGACCTGACGGACCGGCATGGCGATACGCAGCCACATCATGGCGTGGGGTCGGATCGCTGTCGTGCTGGCGATCTGGTGCGGCTGGCCAGCAACGGTTTCGGCCCAGGATCAGCCGGCGCCGGCCGCTCCAGCGCCGGAGCAGAAGCCGGCCACGGCCCAGCCCGACACCGATACCCGCGAAGCGATGTGCCTGATGATCGAGTCGGCGGCGCGGTCCCATGATCTGCCGCTGGAGTTCTTTGCCCGCGTGATCTGGCAGGAGAGCCGCTTCCAGTCCGACGCGGTCGGGCCGGTGACGCGCAGCGGTGAGCGCGCGCAAGGCATTGCGCAGTTCATGCCGGGCACGGCGAGCGAGCGGCAATTGCTCGATCCGTTCGATCCGGTGCAGGCGCTGCCGAAATCCGCCGAATTCCTCGCCGAACTGCGCGGCCAGTTCGGCAACCTGGGGCTTGCGGCTGCGGCCTACAATGCCGGGCCGCGGCGGGTCCAGGAATGGCTCGCCGGCACCGGACCGATGCCGTCGGAAACGCGGCACTATGTTTTCGCCATCACCGGTTCGTCGGTCGAGGACTGGCGGGACACCGGGACCAAGGAGATCGCGCCACAGGGGCCGGTGCCGGGATGCCGCGAGCTGATGGCGCTGCTGACGCGGGCGCCGAACCCGTTCGTTACCGAACTCGCGCAACGGGTCAAACTCGGGGCCGACAGTCCCTGGGGCGTGCAATTGGCGGCAGGCTTCTCCCGTGACCGTGCGCTCGCCATGTACGCCCGGGCCATGTCGCGCCTCGGGGCGGTGATCGGCGACCGTGATGCCAATCTGCTCGGCTCCTTGTTGCGGAGCAGGGGTACACGGACATTCTATCAGGTCCGGGTGGGTGTGGAGACGCGGGCGGTTGCCGATGATCTCTGCGGTCGCATCCGGCGCGCCGGGCAGGCGTGCATGGTGCTGCGTAATCCAGCCAAGCCCGGTTGAGCAATCCACCCACCCACAGCACGGACTTGTCCTAAGCTGTCCCGGTGAACGAAAGCCCGGCCTTGTGCGCATTGCACCACACCAGCCGCGCCGCAAACGTCTGGTCTTTTTTCGGGAGCACGAGGCAGAAGTGATCGGGGATCGTGACGTTGCCGGCGAACGTGACTCGCGCCCCGTTGGGCGAAAAGTCGCGAACGGCGCACTCCACCGTCGAGCGGTGGTTGTCGAAGGCGATGGCGCCACCGTAGATCACCCGCTGGCGCATCTCCCTGCGTCGCTCCGTCATGCCTTCCTCCGCGATCTCTCCGCGTTAACGTCCGGCTAACGATGACGACGCTAGCCGACGGGGCCGTGCGGAGAAAGCCGAGCGCGCCGGAAACTGTTTGTTAACCTCAATGTCCAGGGATGTTCGGTACATTGATCCGCCACCGGATGATCGTTGCGCGTTTGCGGAAGGTCGGACTGACTTTTCGACGCGAATTGTAGATCGGTCATCGTCCGATATCAGCGAGCCGTCGTTCCAGTTCATCAGCATCGCCGACAAACCACACCGAGCGTCCGCGGTTGGATTCATAGATGAAGTCGCGCAACGCCTCGCTCTGGGTGGTCCACGCCGACACATCCCCGACGATCACCGGCCACAAGCGGTAGGTCACGAACTTCTGCAGCACCTCGCCGGCGATGCGGGTGCTGAGACGGAAGAAGCCGGGATCCAGCCGTTGCACCGGAATGGCGACCATTGTCGTCTCCTCTCTCCAGGCTGTGCTCAGGATGTCGTTGGCATCGCGTTCGCCCGAGAGCGGCGCGCCGTCGGCGGCGCAGAACAGCACCCTCACGCCGTTGATGTCGCGAACAGTCTCGGTCATCGCATCGTTCCTTCCGTTATGTTTTGGCCCGGAGCGGGGGTGGGTGTGGGAGCTTCGCATTCAAGGCCACAGCAAAAAGCCCGGCCTTTCGGGCCGGGCTTTCGCTGTCCTGAGAGATCAGGACGGGATCAGAAACTGATCTGGTCGATCTCAGTACTTCGCGACGACCGGGCCACCCCAGTTGAAGTGGTAGTTGATACCAGCCTTCACGGTGTGGACGTCGTTGGTGAAGCTGACCGCAGTGCCCGACACGAGGTCGGTCACGTTGGTCTTGCCGAAGTTATAGTACTGGTACTCAACCTTGGCCGACCAGCTCGGAGCGAACAGGTATTCCAGGCCCGCACCCACGGTGTAGCCGACATCGTCGCTGCTCGAGGTGAACGGAGTCGCCAGGCCAGTCGCCGTGTTGGTCACGAAAACCTTGTCCTTCTCGCGGAAAGCAACACCGCCCTTGGCGTACAGCAGGGCCGGGCCCCAGGTGTAGCCGAGACGGCCAGTGACCGAGCCGAGGTTGCTGGTGCGATCGTTGATCGTGAAGCCACCCGGGACGAACGCCGCCGAGCGGGTGTCACGGCCGGTCCAGGAGTACTGGCCTTCGATGCCGAGCACCCAGTTCGGAGCGAACTGGTAGTCAGCGCCGACCTGCACACCGCCGAGGAAACGGCCATCGTTGTTGCCGAAGTCGTTGCTGCCGGCGAAGGCGCCGCCGACGTGGCCACCGATGTAGAACCCGGTCCAGTTGTAGATCGGAGCAGGCACATAGGCCGGAGCCTTGGTGTAGGTGCGTGCCGGCAAGTCAGCCGCGAAGGCCGATGCCGTGCCGAGCGCGATCAGCGCCACGGTACCCAGCAAAATCTTCTTCATTTGGTATTCTCCACTACATCCCCAGCGCGCATTGAACTCGTGCGCTTGAATGGCCGGGTGATACAGGGATTCCCTTAAGAAAGCTGTGACGCCACGGCAACACACGCGCGCTTCGTGTGTGAGGCGGGAACTACTAACTCCTTGAAAAAGTCATGAATTTTCCAAATTTGCTGGAACCGTTCCAGGTTCCGCCATTTTCGCCGTTCACACCGGCGCAATGATCGTTCCTGGGGTTTCAGTCTTCGCCAACAACGTTCTGAAAATACACGCGGAAATAGCACGACGTTGCCGAACGGAAATTTCTGCGGCGTCCTGTCGCGGCAAAGTTTTCACGCGTATGCATTTGTGGGGACCTCGGTTTGCAAAAACGCCGAGGTAAATTCTTAGGGGTCGAAGGCGCGATCTCACACGAATGTGAGCGCGGATACGAAGCCGGATGCCGTCAGCCCGCGGCCAGCGCCGCGATCAGCCGCGTGGCGTTGTCCTCAAGCACCTTCGGCGATTCCTTGTTGCTCATCGGCGGCAGCAGCGCGACGCCGGCGCTGCGCGGCATGACGTGCATGTGCAGGTGAAACACCGCCTGGCCGCCGGCCTGCTCGTTGAATTGCTGCACGGTGATGCCGTCGGCGTTGAAGGCTCTGCGCGCGGCGCCTGCGATCTTGTGCGCGGTGCGCGCGACATGGGCGAAGTCGTCAGCCGAAATGTCGAGAATATTGCGGGCCGGGGATTTCGGAATCACCAGAACATGGCCGGGCGAACGCGGCATGATGTCGAGGAAGGCGAGGGTGTGGTCGTCCTCATAGACCTTGTAGCAGGGGATCTCGCCGCGCAGGATTTTCGCGAAGATGTTGTTGGTGTCGTAAGTTGTCATTTTGACCTCTTCACTTTGACCTCGTCGCGACCGCCGGCCGCGCAGATCTCGCCCGCACAGATCAGCCACTGTCGCCGCCGGTCCCGAATCGGTCAAGCCGTTCAATCGTCTTCGGTGGACTTCCGGAACGGCCCGGCGTCGGTCAATTCGCGCACCGCTTCGGCGACATGGGCGCGCTCATGCTTGAGATAGTCGCGCACCGCGCGGCGGAAGCCGGGATCCGGAATGTAATGCGCGGAATACGTCGTTTGCGGCAGGTAGCCGCGGGCGATCTTGTGCTGCCCCTGCGCGCCGGCTTCGACCCATTGCAGGCCGTTGCTGATCGCGTAATCGATCGCCTGATAATAACAGACCTCGAAGTGCAGGAACGGATGATGCTCGATCGCCCCCCAGTTGCGTCCGAACAGCGTCTCCGAGCCGATGAAATTGATGGCTCCTGCAATCCAGCGTCCCTCGCGCTGCGCCATCACCAGCAGCACATGGTCGCGCATGGTCTCGCCGACCAGCGCGTAGAACTTGCGATTGAGATAGGGGCGCCCCCATTTGCGCGACCCCGTCTCCATGTAGAATTCGAAATAGGCATCCCAGGCGTCCTCGGTGATGGCGTCGCCTGTGAGCCGATGAATGGTGATGCCGTTGGACAGCGCATCGCGGCGTTCGCGGCGGATGGCCTTGCGGTGCCGCGAGGCGAGCGTCGCGAGAAAATCCTCGAACGTCGCATAGCCGTCATTGTGCCAGTGGAATTGCTGGTCGGTTCGTTGCAGGAAACCCTGTTCGGCGAGGCAGGCCGATTCCTGCTCGCGCGCGAAGGTGACGTGCACCGATGAGGCCTTGGTCGCGCCGCACAGCGCGATCAAGCCCTTGGCCAGCACGGAGGTGACCGCGTCGCGATCGGCATCCTGGCGGATCAGCAGGCGCGGCCCGGTCGCCGGCGTGAACGGCACCGTGGCCTGCAGCTTCGGGTAATAGCGGCCGCCGGCCCGCTCGTAGGCATCGGCCCAGCCATGGTCGAAGACGTATTCGCCCTGGGAGTGCGACTTGAGATAGCAGGGCACGATTCCGGCCAGCCTGCCATCGATCCGCGCCACCAGATGATGCGGACCCCAGCCGGTCTTCGCGCTGGCGGAACCGGAGGATTCCAGCGCCGAAAAGAAGGCGTGCGAGATGAACGGATTGAATGGGCCATCAGCGGGATTGGCACAGGCATCCCAATCCGCGGCCGGAATCCGGGCAACGGAGGGGACGGCTTCCAGGGAGATTTCGGGTTCGGGCATTCAGACGATGAGGCTGTTCGCGACGCCGCTCGATACGGCAGTATCTCTACCATAGATCGGGACGGCGGCGCTGTTTTGCAAGTTCGTCTGCGGATCAGGCCTCCGGCACGAAACCTTCGAAAATGATCTGGTCGGCGAGGCGCGCTGCGCGGTTGCGCTGTTGTGGCGTGCGGACCGTCCATGTCAGCAGCGGACAGCCGAAGATGTTGCGTGCGATCCAGGGCGCCGGTGCCGGCAATTGCTCGATCCAGTAGGCGACAAAATGCGGCTGGGTCTGGAAGCCGTGGCGCAGGGCGACCATGCCGCGGCGCTGCGCTGCCGACAGGGAGGACCACTCGGCGTCGTCGTAGGTGCGCTGGGCGACGATGCCGCGAGGCAGGGCGGGTGCGAGGTCGCGCACGGCCTGCAGCTGGTCCGGATCGAACGACATTGCCACCACCGGGCCGCTGTATGATTGAAGCACCTCCGCCATCCGCGTCACCAGCTTGCGGTCGCCCATGAACTGGCTCTTCACTTCCAGCACCAGCGGCACGCGTCCGGCTACCAGCGTGCAGAGGTCACCGAGTGTCATCATCCGCTCGGTGGTGTCGCGGAACGCCACCTGTTTCAGTTGCGCCGCTGTCATGTCGATCAGTGCGCCGCTGCCATTGGTCAGCCGCCCCAGCTGGTCGTCATGATGCACCATCGCCTCGCCGTCGGCGGTGAGCTGCAGGTCGACCTCGATGCTGAAGCCGCGCGCCGCGGCCGCGGCCACGGCGGCGGGCATGTTCTCGATGATGCCATGTGCGCGGTCATGCAGCCCCCGATGGGCCACGGGCCGTGCCGTCAGCCAATCGGGCGCGCGCATGCCGGCGATCCGTCAGGCGACTTCGAAGATCGCTTCGACCTCGACGGCGGCGTCGGAGGGCAACGCGGCGACGCCGACCGTGGTGCGGGCGTGGCGCCCCTTGTCGCCGAAGACCTCGACCATCAGGTCCGATGCGCCGTTCAGCACCTTGGGCCCGTCAAGGAAATCCGGCGCCGAATTGACGAAGCCGCCGAGCCGCACCACGCGGGCGACCTTGTCGAGGTCGCCGAGCGCGGCCTTGACCTGGGCCAGCAGGTTGATCGCGCAGGCGCGCGCCGCCGCAGCGCCCTGTTCGAGGGAGACGCCGGCGCCGAGCTTGCCCTTGGCGACCAGCTTGCCGTCCTGACCGTAACAAACCTGGCCGGAGACGATCAGCAGGTTGCCGGTGCGCACGAAGCCGACATAGTTCGCCACCGGCGCGTTCGGCGTATGCAAGGTGATGCCCAAAGTCGCGAGTTTCTGCTCAACCGTTCCGGCCATTGTCCTGTCCTCGATCTCTGTCTTAGATGTCTGAAGTCGTAGATGTCTGAAGCGATGGCGCCGGTCGCTGCGTCCAAGGTCAAGCCGATGTGACCGGGCCGGCCTTATTTCGCCCATCAAGCGTTCGCATGCAAGCGCCTCACAAACCCCGCAAATGGGGGATTTATGACGCTTATTCACGCAGTTTCCGCCTCCGTTTCGATTGCGGCACGCTGAGGCGGCAATTATGGTTCGATTCGTCCATTCAAGGAGGCGGCATGCGTCGCTTGCAGCTCTTTTCGGCGTCCCGTGTCGTGTCCCACAGTCTGGCGGCAGCGGTTGCCGCGACCGCGCTGGTTGTCAGCTCGGGCCTGCCGGCCGCCGCGGCGCCAAGCGCGGCGACCAGCGTGCCGTTCCTGGCGCATCAGGCGGTCTATGACCTCAGCCTGCGCAAGGCCCGCGGCAACGCCGTCAACAACGCGCGCGGACGCATTCTCTACAGTTTCTCCGGTTCGACCTGCGAGGGCTACACCACCGACTTCCGCCAGGTGTCGGAGCTCGAGAGCGGCGAGAACAAGACGACCATGAGCGACCTGCGCTCCACCAGTTGGGAGGACGCCGACGGCAAGAGCTATCGCTTCAAGATCGAAACCCGCATGAACGACGGCGCGCCCTCGGCCGTCGACGGCATCGCGGAGCGGGCCGGCGGCACCATCACGGTCAAGCTGAAGCAGCCGAAGCAGAAGACGTTTACCCTCGACGAGGGGACGGTGTTTCCGACCGAGCAGGTCAAGCGCATCATTGCCGCCGCCAAGGAGGGCAAGTCGGTGCTCGAGCTCGTGGTCTATGACGGGTCGGACGACGGCGAAAAGGTCTACAACACGCTGACCGTGATCGGCCAGCCGATCCCCGGCGATCGCAAGCCGGCGCAGCCCGACGCGTCGACCAGCAGCGACGCCCTGAAAAGCCTGACGCGCTGGCCGGTGACGGTGAGTTATTACGATCGTGCCGCGAAGTCGGAAACCGGCGAGCAGACCCCGGTTTATGCAATGTCGTTCGAGCTCTATGAAAACGGCGTTTCCCGCGCCCTGGTGCTGGACTACAACGACTTCGTGATTGCCGGCGCGATGGGCAAGATCGACGTCAAGGACACCAAGCCCTGTAAACCCTAAGGCTCATGCGGGCGCGGCGGAGCTTGCCGCTCGTCGGGGGCGTTGGCTATCACTCCTGCTTGGCCGGCCCGCCATAGGCGATGCCGCGGATCACCGCGGCGCTGCCGAATTTCCTGCGCAGATCATCCATGGCGCGCTCGGCATGGGCGTTGCGGCGATCGATCATGTCGGCATCGTCGGTCGCCATCGATCCCGGCTTCAGTGCGCTGACGCCGGCGCCGATCAGGCGAAATGCAGTGCCGTCGATCTCCTTCGCCAGCAGATCGCGCGCGGTGGCGAAAATCCGTCCCGCCAGCTGGGTCGGAGCACTGATCGATTGCGAGCGGGTGCGCTGGCGGAAATCGGCGGTCTTCAGTTTCAACGTGATGGTCGATCCTGCGAGCTCTCCGCTCTTGAGTCGCGCGGAGACCTTTTCGCATAGCCGCCACAGCACTTTTTCGAGCGTCTGGAAATCCCTCGGATCGACGTCGAAGGTGGTTTCGCTGGAAATCGTCTTGGCGTCGCGGTCCGCCACCACCCGCCGGTCGTCCTGGCCACGCGCCAGCCGCCACAACCGCCGGCCCTCGGGGCCGAATTGTTTCATCAGTTCGATTTCATCGGCTTTTTGCAGGTCACTGATCAGGCGAAAGCCGTGTTGCTTGAGCCTGTTTTCGGTCGCGGGACCCACACCGAAGATGAAGCTCACCGGCTTTGGTGCCAGCAAGGCGCCGGCATCGGCCTGGTCGAGGGTGGCGAAGCCGCGGGGCTTGTCGAGGTCGGACGCGATTTTGGCCAGGAATTTGTTGACCGAGAGCCCGACCGAGACGGTGATGCCGATGTCGCGTTCGACATCCCGTGCAAATCGCGCCAGCACCTTGGCCGGGACCATGCCGTGCAGACGCTGGGTGCCGCCGAGATCGAGAAACGCTTCGTCGATCGACAGCGGCTCGACCAGCGGCGTCAGGGCCAGCATGGCGCTGCGCACCTCGCGGCCGACACGAACATATTTCGCCATGTCGGGCGTGATCACGACCGCAGATGGACAGAGATCGAGCGCCTTGAACCTCGGCATGGCGGAACGCACGCCATACGTGCGCGCGATGTAGCAGGCCGCGGACACCACGCCGCGCTTGCCGCCGCCGACGATCACCGGTCTGTCGGCGATGTCCGGATTGTCGCGCTTCTCGACGGTAGCATAGAACGCATCGCAATCGATGTGCGCCAGCGTCAGGCTGGGCAGGGCGGTATGTCGCACAAGGCGCGGCGAGCCGCAGTGCGCGCAGCGCACGGCGGATTTGGGCAGGTCAGTCAGGCAGTCCCGGCAAAAGCACAGCGGGCCATCGCCCACGGAACATTGGTTCACGGAACATCGCTCTCCCAGCTCGGGTCGCCCAGCGCTTCGCGGGCATTGGACACGATCTTTGGATCAAGGTGCGATGATTCGGAAAAGGCCTTGATCATGGCCTCGTCGCGCAGCAGGAAATCGAGCACGCCGACAAGGAACCCGGGGTCCTTCGAGGCGGAGCGCAGGGTCTCCGGCCCGAGGCCGGTTTCGGCCAGGAACAGTCCCAATCTTTCGGCGTCGCCCGCGACGAAGGAAAGCGCCTGAATCGCCACGATTTCAGCGGTTTCCCGGGGGTTGTAAGACCGCTTTGTCATCGGCTCCATTTGCCTTTCCGTAACTTATCGTCTCTATTTTGAGCCATCATGCCCGAGTCACCGGAGCCTTATCAAGCGAAGCGGAATCCGGTTCGTGCCGTGACCGCACTGACTGCGTTGGCAGAATCAGTGCAACACTACGGCGCAGCGGGACGCTGGGCGAGGATCTGGACCTTGAACGGGATTGGAGGGGCGGGATGACCAAGACCGTCCTGATCGTGGAAGACAACGAGCTGAACATGAAGCTCTTCCGCGATCTGCTGGAGGCTCATGGCTACCAGACCATTGGAACGAACAGGGGCACTGATGCGCTCGACCTTGTCCGCAGGCACCGGCCGGACCTGATTCTGATGGATATCCAGCTTCCTGAAGTCTCCGGTCTCGATGTGACGCGCTGGATCAAGGGCGATCCGGATCTGCGGTCCATTCCGGTCGTCGCCGTGACGGCGTTCGCCATGAAGGGCGACGAGGAGCGGATTCGAGAGGGCGGTTGCGAAGCTTATCTGTCGAAACCGATTTCGGTCGGGAAGTTCATCGAAACGGTCCGGCAGTTTATCGGGTAGGGTGAAAGACGATGTCCGCGCGTGTTCTGGTCGTCGATGATATTCCAGCCAATGTGAAGCTGCTGGAAGCCCGGCTGTCGGCGGAATACTTCGACGTGTCGACGGCCAATTGCGGCGCCCAGGCGCTGGAGATCTGCGAACGCGCCGAGTGCGACATCGTGCTGCTCGACGTCATGATGCCGGACATGGACGGCTTCGAAGTGTGCCGGCGGCTGAAATCCAATCCAAAGACGCATTTCATCCCGGTGGTGATGGTGACGGCGCTCGACAATCCCTCCGATCGCGTGCGGGGGCTGGAAGCGGGCGCTGACGATTTCCTCACCAAGCCGGTCTCTGACGTCGTGCTGATCGCGCGGGTGCGCTCGTTGACGCGGCTGAAGATGATGACCGACGAGTTGCGCATGCGCGCGCTGACCTCGTTCGAGATCGGCATCCAGAGCCCGGAACGCGAAGCCGTTGCCGATATCGGCAAGGGTGGACGGATTCTCTTGGTCGACGATCGTCCCTCGTCCTATCAGCGGCTGGCTCCGGTGCTCAGCGCCGAGCATAGCGTGGATGTGGAAACCGATCCTGCGGAAGCGCTGTTTCATGCCGCCGAGGGCAACTACGATCTCCTGATCGTCTCGCTCGGGTTGGAGAATTTCGACGGGCTGCGGCTGTGCAGCCAGGCGCGCTCACTGGAACGCACCCGCCAGGTGCCGATCCTGGCGATTGCGGATGCCGACAACAATGCGCGGCTGCTGCGCGGCCTCGAGATCGGCGTCAATGACTACCTGCTGCGCCCGGTCGACAAGAACGAGCTCTTGGCGCGCGCGCGCACCCAGATCCGCCGGCGGCGCTATACCGATCATCTGCGCGACAACGTGCAGAATTCGATCGAGATGGCGATCACCGACGCGCTCACCGGGCTGCACAATCGCCGCTACATGGAAAGCCACCTGGTGACGCTGGCGGAGCAGGCGGCCTCGCGGGGCAAGCCGCTGTCACTGATGATGCTCGACATCGACTTCTTCAAGTCGATCAATGACAGCTACGGCCATGATGCCGGCGACGACGTGCTCAGGGAATTCGCCGTGCGCATCCGCAAGTCGATCCGCGGCATCGATCTCGCCTGCCGCTACGGCGGCGAGGAATTTGTGATCGTGATGCCGGAAACCGATCTGCATGTCGCCGGCATGGTGGCCGAGCGGCTGCGGCGCTCGATCGCCGGCGAACCGTTCTCGATCGAAAAGGGCACGCGGCGGATCGACGTCACCATTTCCATCGGGCTCTCGGTGCTAGATCGCAAGGGCGAACCGCTGGCCGATGTGATGAAGCGCGCCGACCAGGCGCTGTACCGCGCCAAGCATGATGGCCGCAACCGCGTCGTCTCCGACGCGGCTTAACGCCGTTTCCTCACGGCCTTGATCGGCTGCGGCGGCGGATCGGCCGCGGCCCCCTCGACATTCACGCCCGCATTGGTGAGCAACACGCGCGCCGCGGCTTTGGCCGCGCGCGCCATGGCCGGGTCATTGCGCACGAGATCCGCGGCGATCGCCCCGTCGACCAGCAGCTGAAGCTGTGTCGCGACGCCGTCGGCATCGGTGGCGCCGAGCTGCTGCAGCAGTCCGCGAAACCACAGCCGGCGGCTTTCCTTGAAGGTAAGTGCGATCTTGCGCGCGGCGTGGTCCTCGGTGCCGAGCTCTGCCACCGCGTTGACGAACGGACAGCCGCGGAAATCGGTGCGCCCGGAATTGCGCGCCAGCCGGTCGAAGCTGCCGAGGATCTGGTCGATCGGCGGCTTGTCGGACGGCGGGAGCGGCGTTGAACGGCCGGCGAGGTAGGCGGCGATCAGCTCGTCCTTCGACGGAAAGTGATTGTAGAGCGTGCGCTTGCTGATGCCGACTTCGGCGGCGATGGTGTCGACGCCCACGGCGCGGATGCCCTGCAGATAGAACAGGCGGTCCGCGGTTTCCAGAATCCGCTCTTTCATGGTCGATTTCGCAGGGGTGAGCGCCATTGCACAGACCTGTATTCTTTTCACTTGACGGCGAAGCTCTTAGCATATGTTAATTACACAGATCTGTGTAATCAAGCCTGGTGCGGCGGACAGCCGCGCGGCGATTGCAACCAGGTTGGCGGCAACAGGAGAACAAGAACAATGAGCACGTTGCGAGCGCCCCTTCTGCAAACCCTGCGTCCCGCGTTTCCCATCCTGATCGGCGCGTCGCTGATGCTCAGTCTCAGCATGGGATTGCGGCAGAGCCTCGGCATCTTCCTGCAGCCGCTGACCCACGACGTCGGCATTTCGGTGTCGGATTTCACCCTCGCCATCGCCGTGCAGAACCTGGCCTGGGGATTCCTGCAGCCGTTCGCCGGCGCGCTGACGGTGCGGCTCGGTTTTCGCCCCATCATGATGGTCGGCGCGGCGCTCTACATCGCGGGACTTGCGCTGATGGCGAGTGCGCATGGCTTCGTCAGCATCCTGATCGGCGCCGGCGTGCTGATCGGCATGTCGCTGGCGTGCACCGCGTCGGCGATTGCGATGTCGGTGGCCGCGCGCGCAGTCCCGACGACGGTGCGCAGCACAGTGCTGGGCATGATCTCGGCGGCGGGCTCGCTCGGCTCGCTGCTGGCAGCGCCGCTCGGCCAGATCCTGAATCAGGAATATGGCTGGCGGATCGGGCTGCTCGGGTTTGTGGTGTTGGCGCTGGCACTGCTTCCGGCCACCTGGCTTGCCGGCCGGGTCGACAGCGTTCCGCTGCCGAAGCTGGCGGGCGATGAGATCGGCAATACCTCGGCGCGGGTGGCGGTGGGCAAGGCGTTCGGCAATGCATCGTTCGTGGTGATGACCTGCGCATACTTTGTCTGCGGCATGCAGTTGGTCTTCATCACCACGCATCTGCCGTCATATCTGGCGATCTGCGGGATGGACCCGATGCTCAGCGCCGAGACGCTCGGGGTGATCGGCGGTTTCAACGTGCTGGGCAGCCTGTTTTTCGGCTGGGCCGGCGGCCGCTGGAACAAGCTGGTGCTGCTGGGGATGATCTATATCACCCGATCGCTGGTGCTGGCGTGGTACTTCATGCTGCCGCCGAGCCCGACCACGACATTGCTGTTCGCCGCGATGATGGGCTTCCTGTGGCTCGGCGTCGGGCCGCTGGTTGCTGGCTCGGTCGCCGAGATGTTCGGGCTGCGCTGGCAGGCGATGATCCAGGGGCTCGCCTTCATGAGTCATCAGATCGGCAGCTTCCTCGGCGCGTATGGAGGAGGGCTGATCTATGATTCGATGGGCTCCTACACTCTGGCCTGGCGCATCGGCGTGGCGACGGGATTGGCGGCGGGAATCATCCAGGTAACGTATGCGCTGATCCGGCCGTCGCAACCGCCGCTGGTGACCGTGACCTGATCATCAGGTGCGCATCCGCATCATCGTGTTGCCAACTGGCAAAATGAAAAGTCACAAATGAAAACGGGGCCCCGAGGGCCCCGTCAAACCGCGCGCAGATACCTGCGGTGCGATGACTTACTTGATCTTGGCTTCCCGGAACTCGACGTGCTTCTTCGCGACCGGGTCGTACTTCTTCTTCACGAGCTTGTCGGTCATCGTGCGCGAGTTCTTCTTGGCCACGTAGTAGAAGCCGGTGTCGGCGCTGGAAACCAGCTTGACCTTGATGGTGACCGCTTTGGCCATGGCGAAACCCTCGAATCCTGAACGTGGATGTCTGAAAAATGAGAAAAGCGGGCCAGCCACGCCGGACCCGCGTTTGGGCCGCAAACTAGCCGGGAATGCCGCAAAGTCAAGCTTTTGAGGGGGGAATAACCGGCATTTTGGCCGCCAAAACCCTCAAAATCGACCTCCCGTGCGGATTTTCAGGCCCCCGATCCGCCGGTCCCGGCTTTACGGAGAGCTGGGCAGGGGATCAGCCGGGAGAGTGTCACGAATCCTTCGTCAACCCGGGGAATAAGGTGGCGACGCATACCTCCATCTGAAGGCCCTCGGGCCCCCTTGAGCGATGGATCGATTGGGCTGCGCTGGGGAAGAGTTCGTGCATTTCGGATCGGTGTGGCCATGTGCGGCGAGTGCGTCCGGTCTCGCATTGGGCCGCGCG
Organism: Hyphomicrobiales bacterium; assembly: GCA_041424235.1. Taxonomy (GTDB): domain Bacteria; phylum Pseudomonadota; class Alphaproteobacteria; order Rhizobiales; family Xanthobacteraceae; genus Bradyrhizobium_A. The sequence goes on along the minus strand of JBGMOD010000121.1, from coordinate 56,972 downwards.
CGATTCGCCGCCTGCCTTTTGATGGCGCCGCTGGCTCTCACGGTGAACGGGCGTGCGCTGGCGCAGCAGCCGCCTCAGATCCTGTTCGATATTCCCGCCCAGCCACTGGCGTCGGCGCTCGATGCCTACAGCGCGACGACCGGACTCATGGCTGTCTATAACGGCAACCTGGCGGCGGGACGGCTATCCAACGCCATCCGGGGGCGGCTGACACCGCAGGCCGCATTGCCGCTGCTGCTGAAAGGCACCGGGCTGGTGGCGGAGTACACGAGTTCGGAAGCCTTTGTCGTGGTGCCGGGCCCCGATGAGTCCTTGATCAAGTTGCCCTCGGCCATCGCATCGGCGGCGATCGCACGACAGGATGCGATCGAGCGGCGCTACTCCGCGATGATGCAGGACAGCGTGACCGATGCGTTGTGCGCGCAGCCGCTGACCAGGCCGGGCTTCTACCGGGCCGCGATCAGTTTCTGGATCGGCGCCGGCGGCGAGATGTTGCGGGTCAAACTCCTGAGCTCGACCGGCGATCAGCAGCGCGATGCCGCGATCCTCGATGTCGCCGGTCGTGCGTCCGTCGGTGAGCCGCCGCCCGCGCGCATGGCGCAGCCGTTCACGATGGTCGTGCTGCCGCAGTCCTCGGGAGGCTCCATCGATTGTCCGGTCGAAGGCCGCAGACAACATGGATAAGAACCCGGCCAGACGCGCACGCCCCGAGGACGTGCGGGATCCCCAGGATCAGGATCTGCAAGCCCGGCAAGGTCCGCAGAACCTCAATACGCCAGGCCAACCTGCGCCAGAGGCCAGTGATGGTTTACCGGCGCTGCGGGCGCTGCTGGTCGATCGCTACGCCGATCTCAAACTTCGCCTGGCGCGCCGGCTCGGCTCGCCGGATTGGGCGGAGGATGCCCTGCAGGATACATTCCTGCGCCTCGACAGGGCGGAGGCGGTCGGACAGGTTCGAAATCCCGCGGCCTATCTGTTCCAGATCGCCTTCAACATGGCGCTCAGTCGAAGGCGGGCCGAGAGCCGCCGCCTGAGTGCGGGGGAGGTCGATGATCTTCTTCACATTGCCGACGACGCGCCTGACGCGTTGCGTATCATCGAGAGCCGTTCCGATATCGCGAAGCTGCAGCGGATCATGGCGGAACTGCCCCGCCGGACCAGGGACATTCTGCTGGCGGCGCGGTTGGACGGGCTCTCCCGGCAACAGATCGCCGACCGTTTCGGCATCTCGGTCAGCCTTGTCGAGAAGGAACTGAAACGGGCGCAGGAGTTTTGCGCCGCGCGTTTCCGCCAGAATCGGGAAAAGTCATGAGCATGCAACAAAAGCGTGCGGTTCCGGTCATCGAGGAGCATCTGTTCCATAGGAGGGGCTGTCCATGGCGGCTCCGGAACAGGGGGCGGAATGCGGCGCACGGCACGCCATGATCATGATCGACAACGATAACGCCGGGCTCACGCCGCTCGAGGGCGAGGCCCATGCCTGGGTCAGGCGCCTCACCTCAGGGGAGGCCAATGCCGCCGACGCGGCAGCGTTGCGGCGGTGGTGCAAGCTTAGCCCGGCCCATGCGGCCGCGTTCTCGGAGGCGAGCCGGTTGTGGGATGCGTTCGGTGTTGCCGGTGAAAACCTGCGCCGGGACGAGAAGGCATCGCAGGAGGCTGGGCGGCTGGCCACACGCCGTTCCGTGATCGGACGGCGCGGGTTTATCGGAGGGGCCTTGGCCGCATCGGTGGCCGGGGTGATGGTCGTGCGGCCGCCCATGGGGTTGTGGCCGTCATTGTCCGAGCTTCGCGCCGATTACCGCACGGGAACGGGCGAGCAACGCGAGATTGCGGCGACTGAAGGCGTTTCCGTTCAGATGAACACCCGCACCAGCATGTCGGTTGGAGCAGGAGCCGGCACAGCCGCTGTGGAACTGATCTCCGGCGAAGCCTCGTTCAGGATGCAACCCAATCCAACCCGGCCCTTCAGCGTGCTGGCGGCGGGCGGCAGAACCACCGCACGTGGCGCGCGGTTCGATGTTCGGGTGTCCGGCTCCACGGCGTGCGTGACATGCCTTGCTGATGACGTCGAGGTCGAACACCAGGCTCGCACTGTCAAACTGACATCGCGCCAGCAGGTGGTCTATGACGACCGGGGACTGGGGGCGGTGGTCGTCATCGATCCGGTGATCGTCTCGGCCTGGCAACAGGGCCTGATCATCTGCAACATGAAGCCGCTGGCGGATGTGATCGAGGAACTGAATCGATACCGGCCCGGCCGCATCGTGCTGCTCAACGCGGAACTCGGGCGCAACCCGGTCAACGGCCGCTTCAGGATCGACCAGCCCGACGAAGCCCTGGCGCAGATCGAACGGGCTTTCGGTGTTCGTCACCGCACATTGCCCGGCGGTGTCGTCCTGCTGTCATGATTTGAGGCTCCGACGTCAAGTCGCTTGAGTTGCGCGGGCCGCGCTCACGGGAATTTCTGATTTTCACAAAATTCCTTTGAGGGTTTGCCGGTCTGCAAGCATCTCAGCAGTGAGGGCGCGTGATCGGTGGCGGTCGCGCTCCGTCGTGTTTGCCAAGGGCTGAAGAAAGCGTCTCATGTCTGTCGGGAATGCTGTGTTTTGTCCGGGATGGTCCAGCCGGCCAGTCGATGCCGTGTGCGCGGGCCAGGTTTGCGAGGCAAAACCATGACGATGTCAGCGAGATTGACGGCGCCCGGTGAGCCGACGCCAAAGCCACACGTCAACCAGGCGGAGGCGATCGACTATCAGGTGACGCCGTCGTTCGTGGCTTTGCTTGAGAAGCTTGGGTGCTCGCTGGTGATCACGAATTACCAGTCGAGCACGGTGATGACCTTCTCCAGCCTGGGCGACGGCCGGCCGGTGCAGATGTTCGCGGCCTTTCCGGCGGCGATGGGGCTGGCGCTCGAGGGTGATCGGCTCGCTGTCGCCGGACTAAGCGAAGTGATCGTGCTGTCCAACATCCGCAAACTGGCGCCGGGTCTGCCGAAATTTCCGGGCCTGTTCGACGGCTATTTCGTGCCGCGGGTCCGCTATACGGTCGGCGAGTGCGCGCTGCACGACATGGTGTTCGATCCGGCGGGCATTCTCGCCGTCAACACCGAGTATTCGTGCATCTGCCGGATCGACGGTTTCCACAATTTCGTGCCGGTGTGGCAACCGCCCTGGATCAGCGAGATCAGGCCGGGCGACCGCTGCCATCTCAACGGCATGGCCGTCGAGAATGGTGAAATCCGCTACGCAACCTCGCTTGGCACCACCGACGTTCCGCGCGGATGGACCGAGCGCAAGCTCGATGGCGGCGTGCTGATCGACGTTCCAAGCGGGCGTATCGTCTCCCACGGCCTGTGCATGCCGCATTCGCCGCGGTTGATCGGCGACGATCTTTATCTCGTCGAAGCCGGCACCGGAACGCTGTTCAGGATCGACCGCAGCAGCGGCGCACGTACACCTGTCGTCGTCGGGCTGCCGGGTTTCGCGCGCGGTCTCGCTGAACACGGCGGCTATCTGTTCGTCGGTCTGTCGCTGATGCGGGGCAGCCGTCCGTTCGAGGGCTTGCCCGTCGAGCATGGCGGCAAGGAAGTGATCTGCGGGGTTGTCGCGATCGAGCTGGCGACCGGGCAGGTGGTGGGCACGCTGCGCTACACTGGCGGCTGCACCGAGATCCATGATCTTCAGGTGATGGCGGGTGTGCGCCGTCTCGGCATCAGCGGCTACGACAGCGATGCCCAGGCGATGGCGGTTGACATGCCTGACGTCGGTCTTTGGCTCGAACCATCGCAACAGAGCTCTCAAGAACCTTCCCGACAATCCGTTTCCCCAGCGAATGCGCCGGGCAAAGTCCTCGCGCACCCCTGATCGCAACGACGGCCATCTTGGCCAAAGGAAATTCCATGCCGATTCCTGACAAGGCAACGCGCCGTCGCCGCTCGCGCCAGAGCTTGTATCGCCGGGACGTGCACGGCAGGTCGCCGATCCACACTGCGTCGCGGTCGGGCTTCGTGTCCCGTGGAGCGCTGCTTGCAGGCACGAGCATGATTGCACTGATGCTGATCGGTGCCGACGGCGCGCAGGCGCGACCGTTCGGAATGTCCACGGCAGTGGTCGGCGCGCCAACGATCGCCAGCGATGCGGCGACGGCGGCCGCGCAGCAGGCGATTGCGGTCGCAAGACAGAGCCAGAGTGCGCTGACACGGGCGACGCAGGCGATCCAGGCGCTGCAAGCTGTGCAGGCCGCAGCGCGCGGCGCCGCTGCCGCAACACAGCGCTCGGTCACGCTGCCGCAAGTCACCGTGCCGAATGGCCTGGCGCCGGGGGGACTCCAGGTCGCGCCGGGTGCTGTGTGGAGTGGCGCGAATGCGCCCACCCAGTCGACCAGCGGTGGCCAGACCAGTGTCACCGTCAACCAGACCGCACCCCAGGCGATCCTCAACTGGCAGACCTTCAATGTCGGCGCCCAGACCACGCTGACGTTCAACCAGCAGGGCAATGCCAGCTGGACCGCGCTGAACCGTGTGATCGGCAATCTCGGTCCGAGCCAGATCCTCGGCAACATCAAGGCCGACGGTCAGGTGCTGGTGATCAACCAGAACGGCATCATCTTCGGCGGCGCCAGCCAGATCAATGTCGGCTCGCTGATTGCGTCCAGCGCAAACATCACCGACCAGCAGTTCCTGACCAAGGGCATCTATTCGACCCAAAGCGGCAGCAGCTATCTGCCGAGCTTTACCGGGGCGGGGGGCAAGATCATCGTCGAGAACGGCGCGCTGATCACCACCAATGCGCCGGCGTCGGTGACGTCCGGCGGCGGCTTCGTGGCCTTGCTGGGTACCGAGGTCGACAATGCCGGCTCCATCACCACGCCCAGTGGGCAGGCCATGCTTGCGGCCGGCGACGATTTCATCCTGCGGCCGGGGTACGGCACCAACGTCAATCAATATTCCACCACCCGCGGCAACGAGGTGGTGCCCGTGCTGTATGCCGGCAGCAGCAGCGGCACGGTCAGCAACACCGGTCTGATGTTCGCCCAGCAGGGTGACATCACCCTCGCGGGGCATGCCGTTATCCAGGACGGCATTCTGGTCTCCACCACCTCGGTCAACCAGCGCGGCACCATCCATTTGCTCAATTCGGCAGGCGATGCGACCGGCAGCGTGACGCTGACCGCCGACAGCATCAGCCTGATCCTGCCGGAGCTCGGCTCCGGCGCCACCGCCCTGAACTCGAAGCGCGACGCCCTGATCGCGGCGTCCGGTGCGAACGGTCTCGCCAATGGCCAGTTCGATAATCTCTCGACGCTCGCCGACCGCCAGGATCAGTCCCGGGTCGAGATCGTCACCGGCGGTCTCGTCGACTTCAAGAGCGGCTCACTGACCATGGCGCAGGGCGGCCAGGTGGCGGTCTCCGCCGGCAAGCGGGTGTTTGCCGAAAGCGGATCGGTGATCGACGTCTCCGGCACCACCGGCACGGTGCTGCCGATGTCCGCCAACGACGTCCTGGTCAACATCCAGGGCAACGAGCTGCGCGACAGCCCGCAGAACCGCGACAACGGGAACCTGTTCAATCAGAACGTCTGGATCGACGTGCGCAACCTGATTCTGGTGCCGGCCGGCACCGGCGGTTATGCCACCAACCGCTACTATACCGCTGGCGGCCTGCTGGAGGTCTCCGGTTATCTTAACAACACCGGCCACACCATCGGCGAATGGACCGCGGTCGGCGGCACCATCACACTGGCGGCGCCGCAGGTTGTGGCCCAGCAGGGCTCGACCTTCAACATCTCCGGTGGTTCGGTGCGGTACCAGGGCGGCTACGTGCCGCAGACCTATCTGCTGGGCAGCGACGGCCGCATCTACAACATCAACAGTGCGCCGACAAATCTGACCTATCTGGCGGTGGCCAACGGCTTCGTGGTCACCCACAGCGTGGGAGGCAAGATCAGTCCGGCGCTCACGCAAGTCTATCTCAGTCCGTTCGGGCACCAGAGCGTGCAATGGCAGGACGGCTACACCGTTGGCCGCGATGCCGGCAGCCTGATCCTGTCCACGCCGACGGCGATCTTCGAAGGCAGCATTCTCGCCACCGTGATCGACGGCGAGCGCCAGGTCAGCGCGCGTCCCGCGGGCGTCACCGATGGCTACAAGCTGACCCAGAATACCGCGCCGCTCGCCGGCACGCTGGCGCTCGGGCAGTACAGCGGATTCGGCCTCACCGGCGCCTACAGCACCGACGTGAAGTTCGGGGACGTGGCTCCGGTCACCGGCGGCCTTGGTGTGACCGATGCGTTGCCGACCAATCGCAGCAACACCGCCTGGTTCGATGCGCCATCGCTCACCGGCTTCGGCCTCGGCGGCTTGAACGTTGCCACCGCCGGCAAGATCTCGGTCGATGCGCCGCTGACTCTGGCCGCTGGTGGGCAGATTACTTTCGCCGCGCCTGCGATCGCGCTCAATGCCGACGTCACCGCCCATGGCGGCAGCATCACGCTGGGCAACATCATGTCGGCGGTGCTGGCGAGCGGCCAGCCGGCGCAGTGGTGGGCGCTCACGGCAGCCGGCATCCCGGCCTCGGTGAGCATCGGCTCCGGCGTCACCGTCGACCTCAGCGGGCTATGGACCAACGCGCTGACTGGTCCCGATGATCTGTCCGGCCTCGCTTATCTCAATGGCGGCCGTCTCACCGTATCCACCACCGGCGGCATCACCTTGGCGAGCGGCAGCCTGGTCGACGTCTCCTCCGGAGGCGCCATCCTCGCCAATGGCAAGACCCAGGGCGGCACCGGCGGCAGCGTTAGCCTGATCTCCAACGACTACTCGCATCTCGGCGCCACCAACTACTTCACCACCGACCGCTCCGCGCCGCTGGTGTTCGACGGCAGCGTGCGCGCCTACGGCTTCAACGGCGGCGGCACGCTCACCATCAATGCCGGCCAGAGCGTGCTCATCGGTGCCGATGCGTCGCTCGCCGGCGGCACGCTCAGCGCCAACACCCCGGCCGTGACCAGCCTGCGGCTCAGCCAGGCCGTGGTGATTCCTACCGGCGGCATCATCCCGGCAAACTATTCCACGCAAGTCGCGAGCGTGCCGCTCGATATCCCGACGACGGCCGCGCTGAGCGTGGTCTTGCAGGGGTACGCGACGATCACCACCGGCGCCAGTTGGGTGGTCCCGGCGGGTCTCTCCGTCCTGAGTTCTGGACCGACCTATCAGGCGGGACAGACCGTGCCGGCCGGCACGACGATCACGCAGTTCTACGGCACAGTGCCAGTCGGCACCGTGCTGCCCTCGGCCGTGTTCACGCAAGGATTGGGCACGTCCGGCAACACCGTGGTCACGGCGTCCTACGCTGCCGGTGACGTGGCGCGTGCGCCGCTGACGCTGCCGCAAGGCACGCTGGTGCCGGCTGGCGCCACGTTCGCAACCGCAGTGGCGGTGCAGCCGGTGTTGACGCTGTCGCCCGACCTGTTTGCATCGGGCTTCAGCCACTACGCGATCAGCGGCGGTTCGGGCCTCGCCGTCGGCAGCGGTGTCGACCTGTCGCCGGTGGTGCCGGTCTATCGCTTCACCAACGCGAGCTACACGGCGCCCACCGGGAGTGCGCCATCGGCCGCCACGGACTTGTGGTTGCCGCCGGCCACCATCGCGAATCCGCTGACGGCCACGTTGACCCGGCGCGCCGGCGCCGATCTGACGCTGGCGAGCCTCGCCGATTTCACGCTGCAGCCGACCGCGGCGATCACCGTCGATGCCGGGCAGTCGGTCACCATCCTCGCCAACGGGCAGACCACCATCGACGGAAACATCACCGCGCCGGGCGGCGCGATCACGGTCAACAGCGTGATCGACGCGGCCGGACAGGCGCAGGTCGCCGGCGGCACCGGTAACTTCTCGCTGACGCGCTCGGTGTGGATCGGCGAGAACGCCGTGCTCGACGTCTCCGGCCGTGCGGTGGTGGCCACCGATATGCTCGGCCGCAGCTACGGCACCGTCACCGACGGCGGTTCGATCATGCTGGGCGGCACCGGCGTCAACGATCAGGCGAGCGACGCCTTCATCGTGATCCGGCCCGGAGCACGGCTCGAAGCGTCCGGCGCATCGGCGATGATCGATCTCTCGGCCGGATTGTCGCCGACGGTCCCATCGCGTCCCACGCTTGTGGCCAGCAACGGCGGCAGCATCGGGCTTTACTCCAACAACGGCATGATCCTCGACGGCATCATGCATGCCGCGGCCGGGGGCCCGGGAGCGTCCGGCGGCACGCTGATGCTCGACCTGGTCAGCCGCTTGTATTCGCCGCAAGCAGCGACATTTACGGTCCCGAACGGCATTGGCCAGGTGCCGGTCGCGCTGCAGCAGTTGCGCAACATCACCATCGTGCAAACCGGTCAGCCGAGTGGCCTCGCTGCGGACCTCGCGCCGGGCGCGGCGGACCCGGCGCTGCAGGTCGGCACCGCGGTGCTTGGCGTCGACCAGGTCCATGCCGGCGGCTTCGATGCGCTGTCGCTGCGCACCTCCGACTTGTTTGTGTTCAAGGGCGACGTCAATCTGGCCATGGGCCGCAGCCTGGTGTTGTCCGGCGGCATCATGACCGCTTCACCCGACACGCCCGGCATTACCGTCGCGCTGTCCGCGCCCTATGTCAGCCTCGGCGGCTCGGTCCAGACCCAGGCCCAGCTCAGTCAGTACACGCCGGGCATCGGCACCAATGTGCCGGGCCTGGGCGGCGACGGCAACAGCTTCAGCGTGAGCGCCGACCTGATCGACATCGGTGGCGATCTGCGCTTCGGCGCATTCGGCAGCCATGGTAGCGGCGGGCTGCTTTATCTTCCGGCCGGCGGTGTGAATGTCCCGGTTCCGTCCTTCAACAACAGCCCGACCGGACCGAACGTCATCAATGCGCCGGGCTTCGGCCAGATCACGCTGCAGAGCGCCGGCGATGTTCGCCTGGGGTCAGGCAATGTCTACGGCTCCGGCAACCTGACCATCCAGGCCGCGCAGGTCTATCCGCTCAGCGGCGCGTCCGCCACGCTCTACGCCGGTCTTTACGCCCAGATCGACCCGACCACTGGAGGGCTTATCCGGCCGACGCCCGGGATGAGGTCGGATGCGCTCCTGACCATCCGCGGCAATGGTGGTCCGGCGCCGGCCGTGCCGGCTTCGGCGTTCGGCCAGCTTACTCTGTTCTCGACAACCATCGATCAGGGCGGCGTGGTGCGCGCGCCGCTCGGCATCATCGCGTTCAATGTATCGCCGGTGCGCCTCTATGCAGTCTCGCCGGCCACCAGCACCGTGATCTTCCGTGCCGGCAGCATCACCTCGACCAGCGCCGACGGCCTGACGATGCCGTTCGGCGGCACCGCCGACGGCGTCACCTATCAGGGGGCGGGCACCTTCAACGATCTCGGCGCGGCGATATCGTTCGACGGGAGCCATGTGACGACCGGTCTCATGATTACCGCGAACACCATGGTGGGCGAGGCGGGGGCGGTGCTGGATCTCGCCGGCGGCGGCAACCTCACCGGCGCCGGTTTTATCTCCGGTCGCGGCGGTTCGGTCGACGTGCTGGCCACGTCGCTCATCAACGCCAATCCCGCCAACACCTACTCCGCCGCCGGCAACACGGTTTACGCCATCGTGCCTGGCTACGCCTCCGCCTATGCGCCGCTGATCGCCAGCAACGGCGCCGGCAATCCCGGCATCGGCCAACAGGTGACCATCGGCGCCGGCGTGCCCGGTCTGCCGGCCGGCACCTACACGCTGTTGCCCTCGAGCTACGCTCTGCTGCCTGGTGCATATCGCGTCGAGATCGGCGCCACCAATCCGGCGCTCACCGGCGCCGTCAGCCTGAACAACGGCTCCTACGTGGCGGCGGGCGTGCTCGGCGTCGCCAACACCGGCATCCGTAACGCGCTGGCCTCGCAGCTCGTCATCACCCCTGGCCAGGCGGTGCGCAGCCTCTCGCAATACAACGAGATGGGCTACAGCGCTTTCGCCATCAGCCAGGCCGCGGTGTTCGGCGGCATGCGGCCGCGCCTGCCCATGGATGCGGGCGTGCTGTTGTTGAACCTCGCACCATCGACCGGCAGCGGCCAGGCGCTGTCGTTCAACGGCACCGCGCTGTTCAACGGCGCCGCCGGCGGCATTGCCGGCACGCTCATGGTGCAGTCGAGCAGCTCGAACAGCGGCGGCATCCTCGACATCACCGCGCCGGGCGCGGCGCCGGTGGCCGGCCATATCTCGGTTGCGAGTTCCGACCTCAACGCCTTCAATGCCGGCACCCTCGTGGTCGGCGGCACCTATTCCTATTACACCGACACCAGCAACGGCACCGGCCCGCGGGTGTTCTTCAACGGGAATTCCAATGTCAATATTCTCGACGGCGCGGTGCTGAATGCCGGTCAGGTGTTCGTCACTGGCCTCAACATCAATGTCGCCGGCGGTGCGACCATCGATACGCGCGGCCGCGGCGGCAGCGTGCTGGATTCGACGCTCGGTTATCTCTTCAGCAACACCTATTCGGAAGCGGCCGTCAGCAGCGGTCCGTCGGTGCTGGCGGTGGCCAATGGCTGGCTGAACTTCCTGCCTGTTGTCGGCACCGCCAGCATGACCATCGCCAGCGGCGCGTCGCTGCTGACCGACGGCAGCGTGGTGCTCGCCGCACCCGGCTCGCTCACCATGGGCGATGTCAATTTGGGCGCGAAGTATCTCACCGTCAGCCAGAACCAGATCAACGTCGGCAGTGCGTCGGCGCTGGCTGCGGCGCAAGCTGCCGGCGTGCTCCCGGCCGGCTGGACGCTGGATCAGGCGACCCTCGACAAGCTGCTGCGACCATCGACCACGGCCGGTGCCGCTTCGCTCCAGCAATTGGCGCTGACGACCAATGAATTGAATTTCTTCGGCACTGCCACGCTCGACACCACGGGACGCGGCGGCGGCCAAGGCGTCCAGCTCGTTATCAACACGCCGGCGATCTACGGCCTCGGCGGCGCCGGTGACACCGCCACCATCATCACCGACAAGCTGATTTGGAACGGCATCCGCACCGGCCGTGGTGCAACCGGCAGCAGCCCGGCGACCTATGCGAGCCTGCCGCCGCCGGTGGTGCAATACGGCGGTGCCGGCACCGGTTCGGGCCAGCTCACCATCCAGGCGAATACGATCCTGTTCGGCTATGGCGTCAACAGCCGCCCGACCGACGGCGCCAGCCTCGATCGCCTGGCGCTCGGTTTCTCGGTGGTCAATCTCAACGCCACCCAGCAGATCACCGCCAACAGCGACGGCACGCTCTCCGTCGGCCTCAGCCGCGACGCGACGGGAGCGCTGCAGGGCGGGGCGCTCAATCTGGTGACGCCACTCGTGACGGCAACCAACGGCGCGTCACTGGGTTACAAGGCCGGCGGCGCGGTGTCGGTGACCGCACCCATCGGCATGGCGCCGGCGGTGACCGCGGGCGTGACCGATCTCGGCGGCACCGTGTCGTTCAAGGGCGACAGCGTGTTCGTCGACACCGCGGTGGCGTTGCCGAGCGGCAAGCTGACACTCAGCGCCACCAATGCCGTCGAACTGGGGAGCAACGCCACCATCGATCTCGCCGGCCGCAGCATCACCTTCTTCGATGTCACCAAGAACAGCTGGGGCGGCAGCCTGGTGATGCAGAGCGCCAATGGCGGCATCACCCAGGACGCAGGCTCGCTCATCGACGTCTCCGCGGTGAACAACGCCGCCGGCAGCATCAGCGCCAACGCCATCAACGGCACGACCCTGTTCAACGGCTCGGTGCTCGGCGGCAGTACCGGTGGCTACGCCAGCGGGTCATTCTCGGCAACGGCACAGACGCTTGGCGACTTCGCCGCCCTCAACGGCATGCTGAACGCCGGCGGTGTGTTCGGATCGCGCGCCTTCGACATCAGGCAGGGCGATCTCGTCGTCGGCAGCGAGGTCAAGGCCCACAGCGTCACCATCTCCGTCGACGGCGGCTCGCTCACCGTCAACGGCATGATCGACGCCAGCGGTTCCACGCCGGGCGCCATTCGCCTGGCGGCGCGCGACAACCTCGAACTCACCGGTTCGGCCGTGCTCGATGCCCACGGCACGGTGCTGCAGGTCGACAGCTACGGCCAGCCGATCATCGCCAACAACCGCGGCACCGTCGAACTCACCACGAGCCAGGGCACCTTGCTGCTCGACAGCGGCGCCCGCATCGACGTCAGCGTGACTTCGCCGCAGGGCAAGCTGCTGGCCTCGCTCGGCCAGATCACCCTCAACGCGCCGCGCACGGGAGAGACCAGCGGCGACGTCAAGATCAATGCCGTCGGACCGCTTGCGATCCGGGGTGCGCAGAGCGTCGCGGTCAATGCGTTCTGGATCTACTCTCCGACCGATGCCTACGGCACCATCGTGCAGGATAACGGTGAGGGGACGAACGGTTCGCCGGTGTCGGCCGCCAATGGCTGGCTCGGCATGAACCAGGTCGATCAGCGCAGCCTGACGTTCATCAATGCCGCCTTGGCGAACAGCGACCTACAGGGCCGGCTCGCCGGATTGACGGCCTATGGCGCGGCGTTCCACCTGCGCCCCGGCGTGGAGATCGACGGCACGCCGACGGCGGCCAATCCGACCGGCACGCTGACTGTGGCGGGCGATCTCGATCTGTCCGGCTTCCGCTATGGTCCCAACGCCGACCGCAATGTGCTGTCTCCGACTTACGGCGCCGGCGAACCCGGCGCCCTGGTGATCCGCGCCAGCGGTAATCTCGATATCGTCGGCAGCATCAGCGACGGCTTCAAGCCCGCGCCGGCGACCCCCGACGACAATGGCTGGCTGCTGCAGACCGGAGTTCAGACCGGCAACATCATCACGCTGCTGCCGATCGTGCTCAGCGGCGGCACCACATTCCCCAACACGGCCGGCGTGTCGCTGCGCTACGATATTCCGATCTATGGGGCGACCATCGCCGCCTATGCGGTGATCCCCACGCAGGTCTCCCTGTCCGCGGCCTACACGGTGCTCGCCGGCACGCGGCTCACCGGCGCCGTCTCGGACGCCAGCGGCAATCTGCTGTATCCTGCGGGCACGCTGTTGACGTCGGCCACCGTGCTGCCGGCCGGCAGCCAACTCGGCGCCGGCTCGCTGCTGCCGGGCAACGTCAACATCCAGGCACTGCTCTGGCCGGCCGGTGCTTCGCTTGGTGTCTTCACCGGCGCCGTCACGCTCAGCGGCAACGCCACCGTGCCGTTCGAGGGGATGATTCCGAGCGGCACCAATGTGCAGATGGGCACGGCGACGGCGCCCACGCGTCCCTCCAATGCCACCTCGGGCATGCAGGGATCGCTGGTCGCCATCGCGCCGCCGCTGGCGCCGGGCTCGCAATCCTGGTCGATGCGGCTCGTGAGCGGCGCCGACCTCGCGGCCGCCGACACCCGCGCGGTGCAACCGGCCAGCGTGCTCAAGGCGTCGGGCGTCAGCGGCAACCTGACGCTGACCGACAGCCATGTGTCGACGAGCAACATTCCCAAGTATTTCTACATCGATAACTACGGCAACAAGTACTACAAGTACAACCTGAACGACTGGGGCTGCCGCACCTATGGCTGCACGCTGATCCCGTTCTCGACGACCGTCGGCCCGGTGCCGAGCGTGGTGCGCACCGGAACCGGCAATCTCGACATCGTGGCGGGCGGCAGCTTCAGCGAGAGCACGCTGTACGGCGTCTATACCGCGGGCACGCAGACGCCGGCCATTGCCGCGAACGGATCCACGAGCGGTGTCACGCAGACCGCCAATCCCTACAATGCGGGACGGACGATACAGTCCGACGGCACTGTGCTTGGTGCATTGAACACGGCCTACGAGCTGACGCTCAACCCGCAGCGCATCTATTACGCCGACAATGGCGGCGATCTGCTGCTGACGGCGCAGGGCGACATCGGCGGCTATCTGGCGGGCTCCAACGGCGTCGCGGACTGGTTGCTGCGTCAAGGTGGGCCCGGCCAGGCCACCGCATGGGGCATCAATTACGGCAGCTACGCCTTCAACAGCGCCATCCAGCTCCAAGGCTACAATACGGCTCCGGGGGTCGGCGGCGTGTCCGGGTTCGTCGGCGTCGGGACGCTGGGCGGCGGCAACGTCACGCTGACGGCGGGCCGCGACATCGGCAATGCCGGCCAGGGCATCGTCGTCGCTGTCGGCGGCAGCGGCCGCGTGCTGGATAACGGAAACATCATAACGACCGGCGGCGGCACGTTGACGGTCACGGCGGGGCGCAATGTCGGCACCGGCGGCAACCAGTTCGTCAACCTGCGCGGCAATACCAGCGTCGATGCGGGATCGTTCGGCACCATGACCTCGGCCAACTTCGGTTACGTCAACGGGGATCCGCGGCCGCTTAATCCGTTGATTCCCTATGGCGCCACGGCCATCGCCGGGGGCTCCTTCGCGCCAGGAGACGGCAGCGTTACCGTGCGGGCGCGCGGCGACCTTGCCATGGGCACCATCGACGATCCCGGCCGGGTCGCGCTGAACCAGGGGACCGACAGCGGGACCGCGGGCGTGACGCAGGCGGCGTGGTTCACCTTGTGGACGGGCAATACCGCGGTCGACATGTTCGCGGCGGGCGGCGATCTCGCGCCGCTTTCGCCGAACCAGGGGTCGGCAGGCCTCGGCAGCACATCCACTGCGGTCCTGCCGTCGATCCTGCGGGCGACGGCCGCCGGCGGCAGCATCTATCTGCTGCAGGGCAACAACGGCACGAGCTATATGGCGCCGTCACCTTCGGGGGAACTGGATCTGCTGGCCAGGGGCATGGTCGTCACTCCCGTCAACGGGAACGGGTACGGTCCGCTGGCGACCTCGCTGTCGGCCGTCGCGACGCCGCTCGATCCGGGCTGGTGGTGGAGAGGGCTCGACGTCAACGGCAACACCAAGATCCTGGCGTCGAACTATTGGGACAATTTCAACGGCGGCAATCCGTTCGACGGCATGGCCTTGGGAGGCGCCTTTCCGCTGTTCACGTTCGGCGCCACCACCGTCACCGACATGAGCGCCTTCGGCGCCGGGACGATGTCCCGCATCTATGCGGTCAATGGCGACATCATCAACCTGGTCTACGGCGAGGTCTTTGTCGGCAGTCAGTTCATCGGCGGCCAGACGGTCTTCACGAATTTCTATCGGGCGGTGAAGCCGGTGCAGATCCTGGCCGGTGGCGACATCGTCAATCTCAAGGGGATGATCATGCAAGGCAGCCCCACCGACGTGTCGGTGATCGGCGCCTCCGGCAACATCATCTACGCCGGTCTGCGCGGCTACGGCTCCTCGATGTCCGGGCTGCAGATCGCAGGGCCGGGCACGCTGGCGGTGGTCGCCGGCAAGAGCATCTACCAGGGCTCGACCGCGAGCATCGAGGCGCTGTCGTCCCTTGTCCCGGGCAGCACGGCGCCGGTTGCGACCATCTCGCTGCAGGCGGGCGTCGGCTCCGGCACCCCCGGTGTGGGCCAGATCGACTACACCGGGTTCGCCGCGCGTTATCTCGATCCGGCGAATGCTGCCGATCCATCGAAGCCGCTCGCCGACCAGCCCGGCAAGGCGATGCAGACCGCCGATACCGCGGCGACGCTGAACGACCTCACCGGTTGGCTGAAGAGCACCGCCGGCTACACCGGCGACAGCGCGGGTGCGCTGGCGTTCTTCAATGCGCTGCCGGCGCCCCAGCGGGCGCTGTATCCGACCAACGCGCTGCTCTACAGCTGGCTGAAGAGCAACGGCTACACCGGCAACCAGGGCGATGCGATCGCCGCGTTCCTCGGCAGCCCCGATCTGCAGCAGCACTACACCTACAATGCCATGCTCACGGCGTGGCTGCAGGTCAACTACGGCTACACCGGCAATCAGACCGGTGCGCTCGGCTTCTTCAGGGGCAACCTGTCGCTGCAGCAGCAGGCGGTGTTCGACCGCATGGTGTATCTCGCGGAGCTGACCGCCAGCGGCCGGGAATACACCGACAGCAGCGGCCCTCGCGCCGGCAGCTATCTGCGCGGCCGTGATGCGATCGCCGCGCTGTTCCCGAGCCAAAGCGCAAGCGGCCAGCCGCTCAGCTACAGGGGCGACATCACCATGTTCAGCGCGCTCGACAGCCGGAACAATGTTTTCAGCGGCTTTGTCCGGACCGGGTCGAGCAATGGCAGCGACGGCGGCGCCATCGAGCTGATGGCGCCCGGCGGCCAGGTGGCGCTGGGCACGGAGGGACTGTCTCCCGGCGCCAATGCGGGTCTCATCACCCTCGGACAGGGCGGCGACATCGGCATCTATTCGCTCGGCAGCATCCTGCTGGGACAGAGCCGGATCATGACCACCTATGGCGGCAACATCACCGCATGGTCGGCCACCGGCGACATCAACGCCGGTCGCGGCTCGAAGACGACAACGATCTACACGCCGCCGCAACGGGTCTACGACTTCTATGGCAACGTGCAATTGTCGCCGGTGGTGCCGGTGTCGGGCGCCGGCATCGCCACCATCCAGCAGTTGTCTGCGGTGAACCCGGGCAACATCGACCTGATCGCGCCGCTCGGCACCATCGACGTCGGCGAGGCAGGCGTCCGCGTCTCCGGCAACATCAACCTCGCGGCACTGCAGGTGATCAATGCCGCCAACATCCAGGTGCAGGGCACGACGAGCGGTCTGCCCGTGGTCTCGGGCCCGCCGATCGCCGCTTTGACCAGTGCCAACAACGTCGCGGGAGCTTCGCAGCAGGCTACGGGCCCGGCGCAGCCGAACACCAGCAACCAGCCGTCGGTGATCATCGTCGAAATACTCGGCTATGGTGGCGGCGATGGTGGCGCACCGAGCAGCGACGACAAGGATGGACATCGCTCGGGCCAGGACCGGCAGAGCTACAACACCAACAGTGTACTCCAGCTTGTCGGCAACGGCACGCTGTCGGATGAGCAGAAACGGGCCCTGACCGACGAGGAGAGAAACAATCTCACCGCGCAGTGAGAAACGCGCAAAGGCACCTGAGCGGTACGGTTGCAGGTCTCGTCAGACGTGCCTCGACAACGCGCCTCGTATCATGTGGGGGACGATGAGGCGGTGGAACGGCATGATCAGCCGCAGATAGGTCCGGCCGAACAGATTATGGGTCCGCACCAGGGTTGTTCCGGTGATATCACCGGTTGCGGTGGCATCGATCACCAGGCGAAAGTCCAGGTGCTTGTCATCCATGCCGAGCACGACTTGCTCCGGTGTCCTGCTGATCAGCGGGAACAGGCCGAGCCGCGAAACGCCGCCGGGCAGAGCGTTGCCGGAGCCCTTGAGGCCGAACGGCGCCACCAGCAGGTCGCGCAACGCTATCAGCGCCAACACCCAGCGTGGGACGCGATGCATCACACGCTCGGCCGCCGTGAATGCATCGAGCCCGGGCTCGGCGGTCTCGAGACGATAGGCGTCAGCGAAGTCGGCGCCTTGCAGCAACGGCATGCATCGCGGATCGGGTGACACGAACTGTGCTTGCATGGGAGCTCGCGTGTTCAACGGAAGAACTGGTTCTTCGGTCGCGGCAATCCGAGGTGCTCGCGCAACGTCACGCCTTCATATTCGCGGCGGAAGATTCCGCGCCGCTGCAATTCCGGGATCACCTTGTTGACGAAATCGTCGAGGCCTTCCGGCAAGTAAGGGAACATCATGTTGAAGCCATCGCTGGCCTCGGTGACCAGCCATTCTTCCATCTGGTCGGCGATGCCCTTGGGCGTGCCCAGGAACTTCAGTCCGGAATAGCCGCCCAGGCGCTGAGCGAGCTGGCGCACGGTGAGATTGCCGCGCCGTGCCGCATCCACCACGCGGGCGCGGCTGGTCTGGCTGGCGTTGGTTTCCGGAATCTCGGGCAGCGGGCCGTCGGGATCGAAGCCGGAGGCATCGTGTCCAAGCGCGATCGACAGCGACGCAAGACCGGATTCGTAGTGCACCTTGCTGTCGAGCACCGCGAGCTTTTCGCGCGCCTGCTCCTCGCTGTCGCCGACGATCACGAACGCGCCGGGCAGGATCTTCAGGTGATCGCGGTTGCGGCCCAGCTTATCGAGGCGCCCCTTGACGTCGGCAAAGAATTCTTGGCCGGCGGCGATGTTGGGAGATGCGCCGAAAATGACTTCGGCGGTTTCGGCCGCGAGCTGACGCCCGGCCTCCGAGGCGCCGGCCTGCACGATCACCGGCCAGCCCTGCACCGGGCGGGCGATGTTCAGCGGGCCGCGGACCGAGAGATATTTGCCCTTGTGGTTGAGGGTGTGCATCTTTGCGGGATCGACGAACAGCCCGCTCTCGACATCACGCACGAAGGCGTCGTCGGCGAAGGAATCCCAGAGCCCAGTGACGACGTCATAGAATTCCCGCGCACGGGCATATCGCTCGTCATGCTCCATGTGGTCGTCGAGGCCGAAATTCAGCGCCGCGTCCGGGTTCGAGGTGGTGACGATGTTCCAGCCGGCGCGGCCGCCGCTGATATGGTCCAGCGAGGCGAAGCGGCGGGCGATGTGATAGGGCTCGTCGAAAGTCGTCGAGGCAGTGGCGACCAGGCCGATCCGCTCGGTCACGGCGGAGAGCGCTGAGAGCAGGGTGAACGGTTCGAACGAGGTGACGGTGTGGCTGCGCTTCAGCGCGTTGATCGGCATGTTCAGCACGGCGAGATGGTCGGCCATGAAGAACGCGTCAAATTTTCCACGTTCCAGCGTCTGGATGAAACGTTTGAGGTGCGTCAGGTTGAAATTCGCGTCAGGAAACGCGCCGGGGTAGCGCCAGGCGCCGGTGTGAAGACTGACGGGACGCATGAATGCGCCGAGGCGCAGCTGCTTTTTTTCGGCCATCGATCAATTCCCCCACAGGCAAAGCTGAATAGCTGAGGGATTGATCTAGGGCGTCAGGCGTCCGGCGCAAGGGTGTCCATCTGCATCGCGCCGCCGTACCAGTGGAAGAACGGGATCGGCGAGTCATGGCGCAGCGGGCCGGTGGCCAGCCGTTTGTCGAGCTGGTGCAGCACGGCCTTGGTCATGTTGTGCGCGGCTGCCAGCGGCTCCGATCCGATTTCGACCCACACCAGTTCAACAAGCTCGGCGTCCGCATGGACGACGTCGGGCACGCGGTGGGTGATGGCAGATGCTTCGGCCGAGAAGAACCGCGTATCGAAACGCCGCACACGGCCCGGCGGTGTGATGGCGCGGGCGATCAGGAACAGGCCGGACGGATCGGGCAGGAGGCCTTGATCGGCGAACGGCTTCCAGGCGCCGTCGAGTTTCGCGGGGTTTGCGGCGTCGCTCTTGCGACCGAGACACAGCCCGGTCTCTTCACAGGCTTCGCGTATGGCTGCCACCGCCAGCGAACGCGCACGGGAGGAGGCGATTTTCGGACTGCCACGCATCAGGTTGGCTTCGAGCGCAACGGGAATGGGTGCTGCGACCGGAATCCGGTTGTCGGATTTGTCGACACGGCCGCCGGGGAACACATACTTCCCGGGCATGAACACGACCTTGTCGTGACGCCGGCCGACCAGGACCTTCGGCTTGGCACCGCTGCGGTCGATCAGGATCAGCGTCGCTGCGTCCTTCGGCCGGAAGTAGGGATGACTGTCGTCTTCTTTTTCACCCTTGAAGAAAGATGTTGGTGCGTTCATCCCTTACCTTATCGTTTTTCTTGCCTTGTCGTTTTTTTGTCTCGCGGAATTATGTCGGCGTCGCACCTGCGCCGGAGTTTCCGTCGGCCTCGCCATCGAAGCCGTGCATCCGGAACGCCCATTGCAGCGCGACCACCGCGCCTTTCACAGGCTGCAGCAGAGCAAGCGAGGCCACAAGGGTCAATGGCAGATAGACGGCGAGTTGCAGGGCGACCGGCGGCGCATAATCGGTCTCGATCCACAGCGCCAGCGGCACGATGATATGGCCGACAATGACAATGACGAGATAGGCCGGCAGGTCGTCGGCGCGATGGTGGCTGAAATCCTGTCCGCAGACCGAGCAGTTGTCGGCGACCTTGAGGAAGGCGCGAAACACCTTGCCTTCGCCGCAGCGCGGGCAGCGGCCGCGGAAGCCGCGCTTGATCGCCTGCCACGCGTCGCGCTTTGGCTGCACGGCGTCGCCCTGAGTCCAGGTCGTGGTCGGCTGCGAAGTCGTCACTGCATCCTGAGCCAATGCATTCTGAGCCAATGTTTCCTGGATCATGACTTACCCCTTCTTGCCTTTCTTCGGCTTGCCCTTGCGCGAAGGATGTCGGCCGGGTTTGCCTTTGCGCTTTGCTTTATCCCGGTAAGGCGCGTCCCTGTGAGGACCATCCTTGCGAAACGCGCCGCTTGCGGTGTCCGCCTTGCGACCGTGATCCGGTCGCCGGCTGCCTTTCGAAAAGCGGCCCTTCGAAGATATAGTCCCTTCGGACAGCAGTTCAAAGCGCAGCGCACCGGCGACAGGTGCAGCTTCTACCAGACGGACTTCGACCACGTCACCCAGGCGGTGCATGGCTCCGCTGCGTGAACCGATGAGAGCGTGGCGGGTCTCGTCATAATTGTAGTATTCGCTGCCCAGCGTGCGGATGGGAATGAGGCCGTCGGCACCGGTGCCAGTCAATTTTACAAACAATCCGGCGCGCGTAACCCCCGAAATCCGCCCCTCGAACGTCGCCCCGACGCGATCGGAGAGAAAATGCGCGATCAGCCGGTCGGCGGTTTCCCGTTCCGCCTTCATGGCGCGGCGTTCAGTCAGGGAAATGCCTGCGGCAATTTCACTCAAGGTCTCGACTGTCTCGGTCTCCGGCAGCGCGCCGGCGCCGAGGCCGAGCGCCCGGATCAGGCCGCGATGCACCACGAGATCGGCGTAGCGGCGGATCGGCGACGTGAAATGCGCGTAGCGCCGCAGGTTCAATCCGAAGTGACCGTAGTTTTCCGAGGCGTATTCGGCCTGCGATTGCGAGCGCAGCACCACCTCGTTCACCAGCGGTTCGGCGTCGTGGCCTTTGACCTGTGCCAGCACACGGTTGAACATCGACGGGCGCAACGCGCCTGACTTGGCGAAGTTCATGTCCAGGGTTTTCAAAAACTCCTGGAGGTTGTGAACCTTCTCGGTGGTCGGCTCGTCGTGCACGCGGTAAATCAGCGGCAACGCTTTTTTCTCCAGCGTCTCCGCCGCCGCTACGTTGGCGAGGATCATGAACTCCTCGATCAGCCGGTGCGCGTCCAAACGCTCCGGCGTCACCACGCGATCGACCGTGCCGTCCGGTTTCAGCAGGATCTTGCGCTCGGGCAGATCGAGATCGAGCGGATCGCGCTCGTCGCGCGCACGCTTCACACAGGCATAGGCCGCGTAGAGCGGCTCCAGGATCGGCTTGAGCAGCGGACCGGTGGTGTCGTCGGGGCGGCCGTCGATCGCCGCCTGCGCCTGGGCGTAGCTGAGCTTCGCCGCGGAGTGCATCAGCACGCGATGGAAGGTGTGGGACTTCTTGCGCCCGTCGGGCGCGATCACCATGCGCACCGCGAGCGCGCCGCGCGGCTCGGAGGGCCGCAGCGAACACAGATCGTTGGAGATGCGTTCCGGCAGCATCGGCACCACCCGGTCGGGGAAGTACACCGAGTTGCCACGCTTGAGCGCTTCGCGGTCGAGCGCCGAGCCCGGCCGGACATAGAACGCCACGTCGGCGATGGCGACATTGACGATGAAGCCGCCGCGGTTGTTGGGATCGCTGTCCGGCTCCGCATGCACGGCGTCGTCGTGGTCCTTGGCGTCCGGCGGATCGATGGTGACGAGGGGGACGTCGCGCCAGTCCTCGCGGCCTTCGAGCGTTGCGGGCTTGGCATCCTCCGCTTCGCGCAGCGCGTCGGCGGGAAACTCCTGCGGAATCTCGTGGGCGTGGATTGCGATCAGGCTGACGGCCTTTTCGCTCTTCAGCGATCCCAGCCGTTCCTTGACACGGCCCGCGGGCAGGCCGTAGCCGCGCCCGCGCAGCAGGTCGACACTGACGAGGTCGCCGTCCTGCGCACCGCCGCGATCGGCTTCCGCGATCACGAGTTCGCGGCCGGCCTGCTTTTTGTCGACCGGAATGAGGCGGCCGCCGCCCTGTGATTTTCCTTCGCGGCTTTCGCTCGGATTGGCGCGATAGATGCCCAGCACGCGGTATTTGGCGTGATCGAGAACCTTGATGACGCGGCCGCGGTAGGCCGCCTCATCGTCATCGTCGAGCTTGTCGATCCGCATCAGCGCGCGGTCGCCGACACCAACGGCGGTGCCGGGTTGCGGGTGGCGCGGCAGATAGAGCCGGATTTTCGGTGGTTCGCCGTCGGCCTCGTCCCATTCCGCGGGGGAGGCGAGGAGATCGCCGTCCTCGTCCTTGCCGGTGACGTCGGCGACGATGGTGGGGGGCAGCGTGGCGTTGTCGTGAAGGGCCTTGCCCTTCTTGGCGATGACGCCGGCCTCGCGCAGTTCGCGCAGGATACGTTTCAGTTCGACACGGGCGGCGTTCTTGAGGCCGAATTCCCGGGCGATTTCGCGGGTCCCGACCTTGCCGGGCTGTGCGCGAATAAACGCGACAATGCTGTCCCGATCGGGAAACGCATCGTCAGCGCCATGTGGTTTCTTCAATGAGTCTTTGTCTTTCTTCTGTTTGGACATGACCCCGACAACCGATTCCCGATTGTCGGATCATGCCTCATTTTGTGCTAACCGCGGGCCTTGCCGGCGGCTTTCTTTGCAACAGGTTTGGGGGCCGTTTTCACGGCCTTGGGAGCTGCCGTCGTCCGTGGCTTGGCGGCTTTCGCTGCCGGTTTCGCGGCGGGCTTCTTGGCGGCAGCCTTCTGCGGTTCGTCTGCGGAGGCCTCGGTCGCCGCAGCCTTTTTCGGCTTCGCGGCCTTCTTCGGCGCCGCGCGCTTGGCCTTGCCGCCGCCGCCCTTGGCCGCGCGTTCATCGATCAGCGCGATGGCTTCACCCAGGGTGATTGTGTCCTGGGTCTTGTCGCTGGGGATGGTAGCGTTGATGCCGTTGGCGGTGACATAGGCGCCGTAGCGCCCGCTCTTGACGCTGACGGTGCCGTGCTCGGGGTGCTCGCCCAGCGGTTTGCCCGGGTCGGCGCCGAACCGGCGCTTGCTCGGGCCCTTGGCGATCTTGTCGGCGATCAGCGCAACCGCGCGGTTGAGGCCGATGGTGTAGACCTCGTCGCCGGCCTCCAGGCTCGCATAGGTCTTGAGATGCTGGACATAGGGACCGAATCGGCCGATGCCGGCCTTGATAGGTTCGCCATCCTCCGGATGCAGGCCGACGTCGCGCGGCAGCGACAGCAGCTTCAGTGCCAGTTCGAACTCGACGTCGCCGGGCGACATGCCTTTGGGGATGCCGGCGCGCTTCGGCTTCTCGTCCTCGCCGTAGTTCTTCGGTTCGCCGAGCTGGATGTAGGGGCCGAAGCGGCCGGACTTCACCGCGACATCGAACCCGGTCTCCGGATCCTGGCCCAGCACACGGTCGCCACCGCCTTCGCCGCCGGAGGCGAGGGGACGGGTGTAGCGGCACTCCGGATAATTCGAGCAGCCGACGAAGGCCCCGAACTTGCCGGCCTTCAGATTGAGTTTGCCGGTGCCGCAGGTCGGGCACTGGCGCGGATCGCCGCCGTCCTCGCGCGGCGCATAGATGTGCGGTCCCAGCATCTCGTCGAGCACGTCGAGCACTTCGGAGACACGGACATCCTTGATATCGTTGACGGCGCCGACGAAGTCGACCCAGAAATCCTTCAGCACCTGCTGCCAGGAAATCTCGTTGTTGGAGACCCGGTCGAGTTGCTCTTCGAGGTTGGCGGTGAAATCGAATTCGACGTAGCGGGCGAAGAAGTTCTCCAGGAAGGCGATGACGACGCGGCCTTTGTCCTCGCCGTACAGCCGCTTCTTGTCGAGCTTCACATAACCGCGGTCCTTGAGCACCTGAAGGATTGAGGCATAGGTCGAGGGACGGCCGATGCCGAGCTCTTCCATGCGCTTGACCAGCGAGGCTTCCGAGAAGCGCGGCGGCGGCTCGGTGAAATGCTGGTTCACGGCCAGCGCCTCGCGCTTGAGCGCTTCGCCCTCGCTCATGGCGGGCAGGCGGCGGCCGTCGTCGTCGTCACCGGCGTCGTCGGTGCCTTCCTGATACAGCGCAAGGAAGCCGTCGAATTTCACCACCTGGCCGGTGGCGCGCAATTCCAGCGTGCGCGCGCCTGCCTTGGCCGCGATGTCGACGGTGGTGCGTTCGAGCTCGGCGGATTCCATCTGGCTCGCGATGGTTCGCAGCCAGATCAGTTCGTAAAGCTTGGCCTGGTCGGAATCGAGCTTCGAAGCCATGTCGCGCGGGCGGCGCGTGAGGTCGGTCGGGCGGATGGCTTCGTGGGCTTCCTGGGCGTTCTTGGCCTTGGTCTGGTACTGGCGCGGCTGCTCCGGCACGTAGTTCTTGCCGTAGTCTTCGCCGATCACCTTGCGCGCTTCGGTAATCGCCTCATTGGCGATCTGCACGCCGTCGGTTCGCATATACGTAATGAGACCGGTGGTTTCGCCGCCGAGATTGACGCCTTCATAAAGACGCTGCGCAATGCGCATGGTGATCGCCGGCGCAAAGCCGAGCTTGCGGCTCGCTTCCTGCTGCAGCGTCGAGGTGGTGAAGGGGGCGTAGGGATTGCGGCGCGCCGGCTTGGCTTCGACCGTGGTGACGGTGAAGTTCGCGGCCTCGATCGCCGTCTTGAAATCCTCGGCTTCCGCGCCGGAGCCGATGTCGAGACGCTGGATCTTCTTGCCGTCGGCGCCGACCAGGCGGGCCTCGAAATTGTCGCCGCGCGGCGTCGCCAGAGTCGCGATCAGCGACCAGTATTCGCGCGGCACGAATTTTTCGATTTCCAGCTCGCGATCGCAGACCAGCCGCAGCGCCACCGATTGCACGCGGCCGGCGGAGCGGGCGCCCGGCAGCTTGCGCCAGAGCACGGGGGAGAGATTGAAGCCGACCAGATAGTCCAGCGCGCGGCGCGCCATGTAGGCGTCGACCAGGGCGCCGTCGATCTGGCGCGGGTGCTTCATGGCGTCGGTGACGGCCTGCTTGGTGATGGCGTTGAAGACCACACGCTCGATGGTCTGGTCCTTCAGCGCCCGCTTTTCCTTCAGAACCTCCAGCACGTGCCAGGAGATGGCTTCACCCTCACGATCAGGGTCGGTGGCCAGGATCAGTTTGTCGGCACCCTTGACGGCTTTGGCGATGTCGTTGAGCCGGCTGGCCGCCTTGGGGTCGACCTCCCAGATCATCTTGAAATTCGACTCCGGATCGACCGATCCATTCTTGGCCGGAAGGTCCCGAACATGGCCGAAAGAGGCCAGAACCTCGTACGAGGAGCCCAAATACTTATTGATCGTCTTGGCCTTTGCGGGCGACTCGACAATAACGATATTCATGTCTTTCCAATAACTTATGGGGAGAAGGCGAGCCGATTCAGCGGGAGTCGCGCCGGCTGCTTTGGCGGATACATGGGTAAATCGACCCCCGCTGTCAAATGGACAAGCGGTGATCGCTTAACGGGAGGGCAAGAAACAGCCGAGTTTTCCGCAGTTTTTATGCGTCTAAATGAGGGAAAATATGGTATTATGCAACTTATAGTTGTTTCTTGCAATTGATCCGGGATCAAGCATGGCACCCGCACTTCTGGCGTTCCAGCGAACCCCGCTAGCGCCCGCGCTCCTGCACCTGCAGCAGGGTCCTGAGGGTGGTTTCGCTCAGCCGTCCCATCGGGCCGGGCTTGCCGCGCCGTTGATCGGAACCGTCGGGATCGTCCTGGGACCGGCCGGTGATGGGGGTGATGTGTCGGCCGAGCGCCTGGGCGTCGCCGGTCTCCTCCGTCTCGTCGATCTCGCCATCGGCCTGCAGCCGTCCGACGCCGACGCGGCGCCGTGTTGTCTTTGGTTTCGGAACCGGTGTGTAGATCAGCGGGGGCAGCGTCACGTGGTGACGGGACATGGTTTCGTTCTCCGGGGTTTGACATCTCCAGCACGCGAACAACTGGTGTTGGATGAGCAAGACGCGGGCCAGATCGAAAACCCCAGCAAATGCTGAGTTTGGAACGCCGCGCAAGGCCGCCATCGGCAAAAAGTGCTGCCGCGCGAAATGCTCCGAAATGATTTCGGCAATGTCTTCCCACAGTGTTTGGTGTGGTCGAGCTGCAGCTAGATCAGCGACACCAGTCCGCCGCCGTGCCGCTCCAGCCGTCCGGCGAGTTCGAGCTCGAGCAGAACCATGCGCACGATGGCAGGCGACACGCCGGCCATGCGGATGATGTCGTCGACGCTGATCGGCGAGGGGCCGAGCAAGGCGGCAATGCCGGCGCGCTCATTGTGGGCAGGATCGGCGCCGAAGGGCGGCAGATCGTCCGGCTCGCCCAGCGGAGAGGCGACAGGGCGTCCCATGATCGGCCGCACCGCATCGATGATGTCGGCCGCTTCGGTGGTCAGCGTCGCGCCTTGCTTGATCAGGGCGTTGGTGCCGGCGCAGCGCGGATCCATCGGCGATCCCGGCACGGCGAACACCTCGCGCCCCTGTTCGTTGGCGAAGCGGGCGGTGATCAGCGAGCCGGAGCGATGCGCCGCCTCGATCACCACGACGCCGAGCGCGAGGCCGGAGATCAGCCGGTTGCGCCGCGGAAAATCATGCGCCCGCGGCACATGCCCGAGCGGCATTTCCGAAATCGCAGAGCCCGGCGATGACACGATCGCCGCCAGCAGGTCCTGGTGTTCGGGCGGATAGATCCGGTCGTGACCGCCGGCGAGCACCGCGATCGTACCGCTCTGCAGCGTGGCGCGGTGTGCGGCCTGATCGATCCCGCGCGCCAGTCCCGATGCGATCACGAAGCCGGCGTCGCCGAGATCGTGCGCCAAGGTCTGTGCGAACTTCAGTCCGGCGCCCGAGGCATTGCGCGAGCCGACAATGGCGATGGTCGGCCGCAACAGGGTGTCCGCCGTGCCGCGGATGCCGAGCAGGGGCGGCGCATCATCGATCTCGGCCAGCCGTTCCGGATAGCCGTGTTCGCCGGGCGCGATCAGGCGGACGCCGATTCTCGCGCTGTCGGCGATTTCCCGTTCGGCATCGGCCACGCCGCAGGTCCGGCCAATGCGCGATGCACCGCCGCGACGGGCCATGTCTGGCAGGGCAGCGAGCGCGGCCCGGGCGCTGCCGAAGTGTTTCATCAGCGAGTAAAACGTGCGCGGGCCGACATTCTCGCTGCGGATCAGCCGCAGCCGGTCGAGACGCTCGGTGTCGGTCAGGTCGTGTGTGTCAGGAGACCTCGTGTCCACGCAGCCCCTCAATCGGCAAGATGCAAAACCCTCGATAAAGTCGCAAGGTCGCCAAGTACAAGTTAAGTATAAGTTGGCTTGATCGGGATGGACAACTTACTTTCCGCCGTTCCGGTCACTTCGCGATTTGGATTTGCGCGATGACGGGACACGCGCTGCTTGATGCACTGATCCCTTGGGCCTGTCCTTTTCGCGGCGGCCTTAGCCTACGGATGCCCCGGCTTTCGCCCGGCTTATTCCGAGGTTCAGGATGCGATGCAGCAGGTCCGGATATTCAAGTCCGATATGCCGGGCTGCCGTCGCGAACTCCTGGCTTTTCGCGATTTCGGGATTTGGATTTGCTTCGATAAAATACGGAGTGCCGTCTGCCGACAGGCGAAAGTCGATGCGCGCATACCCATCGAGCCCCAGTGCCCGGTAGATGCGTTTCGCGGTTCGCTGGATGAAGGCCGACAGTTCCGGCGCGAGGTCCTTGGCCGGCCCGTCTTCAATTCCGACACGCTCCTGGTACCCGGTATCGTGCTTGGCCTTTTCGGTGGCGATTTGCCGTGCGCCCCGTCTCCCCATACGACCAAACTTCAATTCCCAAACCGGGAGCACCCGCAGCCGATTATTGCCGAGCACGCCGACATAAAGCTCGCGCCCCTCGATGAATTGCTCGGCGATGGCGGCGGTCCCGAGCCGGTCGTGAACGAACGCGACGCGCTCGGCCAGTTTTTCGTCCGTATCGACGATGGATGCCTGCGATATTCCAAAAGAACCATCCTCGCTCAGGCTCTTGACGATGAGTGGCAAGGCGAGGCGCGAGGGCCGTTTAACCTTGCGGCGCATCGGGAACACGGCAAAGGCCGGCACGGGGACCCGGCGATGGTGCGCCAGCGTCTTGGACAGGTCTTTGCCGCGCGCCAGGAGCAGGCCGCGCGGGTTGCAGCCGGTATATGGGACCTTCATCAGTTCGAGAAAGCTCGCGATATGCTGGTCATACCCGGACGTGTAGTGGAATTCCTCCAGCAATGTGTACACCACGTGCGGCTTGAAATCCTCGATCGCCTCGCGCACCGGCTTGATTTCCTCCTGCACGCCGAGCGGACGAACGTCATGGCCGGATGCACGCAAGGTGCTCACGACGTCGAATTCGGTTTTCCATCGGTTGATGTCCTGCGCGCTGTATCCATCGGTCGAGTCCGGCGGCAAAAAGTCCGGGTGCATCAACACGAGAACGCGCAGGCGCCTCATAATGCGATCCATTTTCGCCGTGACGGGCCGAACAGCGCGTGCATGGTCTTGGAGGTCAACAAAATGGTGAAGTTGATCACGAGCCTTCGTTCGGAGCCCGGTGCCCGGAGATCGAGCTCGCGGCAGCGCAAGATCATATCATCCAGAACGGCATCGAGCGTGAGCTGGTTCTCGCCTGTCCATCGCGCGACCAGCTCCCTGATTTGCGCGCGGTGCCGCCTGATGAACGACGCCGCCGGCTGCGCCCGCCGATGTCGTGGATCGGCGGAGAACAGGCGGGAGAGGTCGCGGTCATACGTCTTCGGTGGTTCGAACGCGTAGAACGCCTGCTTCTTCTGGTAGTGCTCGCCAAGCGTCTGGCT
This sequence comes from Hyphomicrobiales bacterium, assembly GCA_041424235.1. Taxonomy (GTDB): domain Bacteria; phylum Pseudomonadota; class Alphaproteobacteria; order Rhizobiales; family Xanthobacteraceae; genus Bradyrhizobium_A. Next base: position 28,069 of record JBGMOD010000121.1, on the reverse strand, counting down.
GAGGCTGGACAGCGGATCGACACGCTCGCGTGACATATTGGGCGGCCGCTGGCCTGCAATCTCGCCCATCAGTTCGTCGACATATTCGAGCTTTTTCAGCGCCGGCCAGCCGGCATAGCGTGTCCGCCACTTCGACCGCGGCCGCAACCACACCGCAAAGGTTTCGGCGAAATCCTCGTCCGGATGGCTCTGGGCGTACCAGCGCCGAAGATGCTGGACATAACGCCGGCTGGCAGGATTGGGTCGGTAGTATTGCGGATAATGTTTAGAAGACGGACCGAACAATTGCTGCCACCGCCGTCGCCGCTGCAACTGGTAAGCATGCTGCACGGCATGGCCTGTCTCGTGACGGAGAATGGCCATGCACTCCGACCAGGTGCCGCCCTCGACCTCGAGCATCATCTTCTTCTCGAGCTTTATCAGGCGAGGGTGGGCAAGATAGAACGGAATGGCAATGCCGGGCACATCCGCGGGACTGAACCATTCGCTCGACATCCAGACGTGCGGCCGCAGCCGGATGTCTCGCGCCTTGAGTTCTTCATTCAGAGTGGCGAGACAATCCTCGAGCCACGTACCCTTGACCTGAACCCTCAGGCTGCTGAGGCGCTGCCCGAGCAACTGCTCATCGGTCATCTTCTCCCAGGTATGTTTCCGACTTGGCATCGGCATCCATAAATCATGAAACCTAATACCGAAATGGTGTCATAGGATGCTGCCGGCAACAACCGCCGAATCCTCGGGGCGAGCTGTGTCGCGTGGCGCGGCGGCGACTGTGGTCAGCCCTTTGCGCCGATCCGTCCCTCGGTGCCGTTCATCAGGCGCTGGATGTTGGGCCGATGCATGTACCAGAGCAGTGCGGTGAGCACCAGGAACAGCACGGCCATCGGATAATAGCCGAACCACCACAGCGAGATCGGCGTCACCGCGCTCGCCACCAGCGCCGACAGCGACGAGTAGCGGGACGCGAAGGCGGTTGCGAGCCAGACGATGCAGAATCCGATCGCCGCCGGCCAGAACAGGCCGAGCAGCACCCCGATATAGGTGGCGACGCCTTTGCCGCCCTTGAATTTCAGCCAGATCGGAAACAGGTGTCCGAGGAAGGCGCCGAGCGCGGCGATCATGGCGGCTTGCGAGCCGCCCAGCGCCAAGCCCGCGATGGTGACGGCGACGGTGCCTTTCAGCATGTCGCCGATCAGGGTCGCAGCGGCGAGGCCCTTGCGGCCGGTGCGCAGCACGTTGGTCGCGCCGATGTTGCCGGAGCCGATGGCGCGGATGTCGCCGGTGCCTGCGAGTTTCGTCAAGATCAGGCCGAACGGGATCGAGCCGCACAGGTAGCCGATGACAAACGCCGGCAACAGCATCAGTTCAGGCGACATCGACGTTCCTTCCCCACCCAACCGTCTCTTTATCAGACGTGTTCGTAGACCGTGCGACCGCCAATGATGGTGCGCTCGACCCGGCCGGAGAACTTGGCCTCGTCGAACGGCGTGTTCTTGCACGGCGACTTCAGGTCCGACGGATCGAGCACCCACGGCACCTCGGTGTCAATCACGATCAGGTCCGCGGGCGCACCCGGCCGCAGCGTGCCGCCGGGCAGGCCGAGCAGTTCGGCCGGTCGGGTCGACATCGCGCGGATCAGGTCCCTGAGCTTGAGACCGTCATTGTGCACCAGCCGCAGCGCGGCCGGCAGCATGGTCTCCAGCCCGATGGCGCCGGCGGCGGCTTCCGCGAACGGCAGGCGCTTGGTTTCGACGTCCTGTGGATTGTGGTCCGACATGACGACGTCGATCAGGCCGGAGGTCACGGCGGCGGCGAGCGCCAGCCGATGGTCTTCGGTGCGCAGCGGCGGCGACAGCTTGAGGAAGGTGCGGTAGGGGCCGATATCGTTTTCGTTGAGCGTCAGGTGGTTGATGGACACCGAGGCGCTGACCTTCAACCCGGCGTCGCGCGCGCGCTTCAGGATCTCCAGTGACTCGATGCAGCTCAGCGAGGCGGCGTGGTAGCGGCCGCCGCTCAGCGCCACCAGGCGCATGTCGCGCTCCAGCACCACGGCCTCGGCCGCATTGGGAATGCCGAGCAGGCCGAGGCGCGACGCAAACTCGCCTTCGTTCATCACGCCTTCGCCGACCAGGTTCGGATCTTCGGTGTGATGTACGATCAGCGCGTCGAAATCGCGGGCGTAGGTCAGCGCGCGCCGCATCACCTGCGAATTCATCACGCTGTGGGCGCCGTCGGTGAAGGCAACTGCGCCTGCGGCCTTCAGCAGGCCGAACTCGGTCATCTCTTCGCCGCGCATGCCCTTGGTCAGCGCCGCCATCGGATGGATGTTGACAATGGCGGTGTCGCGCGAGCGGCGCAGCACGAAGTCCACCGTCGCCGAATTGTCGATCACCGGCGAGGTGTCCGGCTGGCAGACGATGGTGGTGATGCCGCCGGCCGCAGCAGCGCGGCTGGCGGAAGCAAAGGTCTCGCGATGGCTGGCGCCGGGTTCGCCGACAAAGGCGCGCATGTCGATCAGGCCGGGCGCGACGACCTTGCCGGCGCAGTTGATGATATCGGTGCCTTCGGGAACGCCCGCGGCGCCGATGCCGCGTCGGGCGTCACGGATCACGCCATCGGCGATCAGCACGTCGCCGGGGCCGTCGAGATCACGCGACGGGTCGATGATGTGGGCGTTGGCGAGCAGGATGGGGCGGCGGTCAGTCAGCATATGATCACGCGTTCGGCAGGTTGCGGGCGAGCGCTTCCAGCACCGCCATGCGCACCGCCACACCCATCTCGACCTGTTCGCGGATCAGCGATTGTGCGCCGTCGGCCACGATGGAGTCGATTTCGACGCCGCGGTTCATCGGGCCCGGGTGCATCACCAGCGCGTCGGGCTTGGCGTAGGCGAGCTTCTTCTGGTCGAGCCCATAATAATGAAAGTATTCGCCGCTGGAGGGGATCAGCGACCCATTCATGCGTTCGCGCTGCAGCCGCAGCATCATCACGATGTCGGCACCGTTGAGGCCCTCGCGCATGTCGCGCGCGACCTCCACGCCCATTTTCTCGATGCCGGGCGGCAGCAGCGTCGATGGCGCCACCACGCGCACCCGCGCGCCCATGGTGGTGAGCAGGATGATGTTGGAGCGCGCCACGCGTGAATGCATCACGTCGCCGCAGATCGCGATCAGGAGGCCTTCGAGCCGGCCCTTGTTGCGGCGGATCGTGAGGGCATCGAGCAGGGCTTGCGTGGGATGCTCATGGGCGCCGTCGCCGGCGTTGATCACCGAGCCGTCGACCTTGCGGGCCAGGAGTTCCACCGCGCCGGAGGCGTGATGCCGCACCACCAGGATGTCCGGGTGCATGGCATTCAGCGTCACGGCTGTGTCCATCAGCGTCTCGCCCTTGCGCATGGAAGACGATGACACCGACATGTTCATGACGTCGGCGCCGAGCCGCTTGCCTGCGATCTCGAACGACGACTGGGTGCGGGTGGAGGCCTCGAAGAACAGGTTGACCTGAGTGCGCCCGCGCAGATCGGAGCGCTTCTTGTCGACCTGGCGGTTGAGCTCGACATATTCTTCCGACAGGTCGAGCAGGCCGGAAATATCGTGATGGGAAAGGCCTTCGATCCCCAGCAGATGGCGATGGGCGAACACGAAGGAGGATTTTGGTGCGGAGGTCATTAAAGCAAGAGCTATAGGGAGACTTGCCGGGGAGGGCAAGACGGATTTGCCCCCCATCGACTTATCCCCCGCTCAGTACGGTCGAGGGCGCGGGATTTCGTAACGTCTTGAAGTGGTCAAATCGATGCGCTTGGTGCCCGGGCCAGTCCAATGAGGTTCAAACTTGAAATGCCTGAACTCAGCCGTATCGCCGCCGCCGGATTGGGGTGTCTGCTGCTGGCCTTGATCGCGGGTTCCAGTGCCGCGGCCCAGACGTTGCCGGGAGATTTCGTGTTCCTGCGCGATATCGATCCGACCATCCGGCAGGACATCCGCTACGCCGGGGTGAACAATTTCGTCGGCCGCAGGCTGCCCGGCTACGAAGCCGCCGAATGCGTTGTGACGCGGCAGGTCGCCCAGGCGCTGGCGCGGGTGCAGCGGGACCTGGCGCCGCGGCGCCTGACATTAAAGATGTACGATTGCTACCGCCCGGCGCGGGCCGTGCACGAGATGGTGATCTGGGCGCAGGACGGCCGGGAGACGCCGGCCCAGCACAATTACAATCCGAAGCTCAGCAAATCAGACCTGTTCCGCCTCGGATATATTGCCGAGCATTCCCAGCATTCGACCGGGGCGGCGGTCGACCTGACCCTGGTCGAACTGGCGGCGCCAAAGGCGGCGGCCTTCGATTCCGGCAAGACTTATGCGGATTGCATCGCCGACCTGCGGTTACGGGCGCCCGACGATTCCGTGGACATGGGCACCGGCTACGATTGTTCCGACAGCAAGGCGCACACTGCCGCCATGACGATCACCCCGGCCCAGCGGCAATGGCGACAGCGGTTGGTCGCGGTCATGGCGAAACAGGGGTTCGTCAATTACTCGAAAGAGTGGTGGCATTTTTCGCTGCCCGGCGCAGGCGGCGCCGCGTTTGATTTCCCGATTATCCGCAATCGATAAACAGAGCCTTCGGCGGACATCACGCGCGGACCGCGCTTCCATCCGCCGTGATCGCCTGTTCCCGCCGGGCAAACGCCTGGGCCGCCAGCAGCGCCACGATGCCGAGCACCAGCAGCACGACCGCATACCAGATGCCGCTGTTGAAGCTTGCGGTCCAGTCGCGCAACAGGCCGACAATGGTGGGGCTGGTCGCCGATCCCAGGATGCCGGCCGAACTGATCAGGCCGATGCTTCCGGGCCGGTTCCTGATCGAGAGCAGGGGCGTGGCGAAGGCCCAGAAGATCGCCATGCCGCTGAACGCGCCGATCGACACCAGCACCAGCCCGGCGAGCCGCCATTGCGCGGCGCCGAACATCAGCACCGCGACCCAGCCCAGGGCTGTGAGGCCGAACAGGGCGCAGGTGTGCCAGAGCCGCTCGTTGCGGCGGTCCGAACTGAAGCTCACCAGCGGCATGGCCAGCAAGGTGAAGAACGAGGGGATCGCGCCGAGCAGTCCGATGGTGGCGAAGTCCTGCGCGCCGCCGAGAAACTCCCGGATGATCTGCGGCGTCCAGGTGGCGTAGGTGTTGAGCGAGGTGACCAGGCAGAAATAGGCCAGCGACAGCAGCAACACCCGCGCGCCCAGCAGTTCGCGCCACATGCTGCCGGCCTGCGCAACCGGCGCGGCCTTGCTTTCGCTGTCGAGGGCCTGCTGAACGATGCTGCGCTCCACGGGGGTGAGCCAGTTCGCATCCTTCGGCCGGTCGGTGAGATAGAAATACGTCACCACGCCGAGAACGATCGAGGGCAGGCCCTCCAGCAGGAACAGCCAGCGCCAGCCGGCGATGCCGAGCGCGCCGTGAAGCTGCAGGATCAGCCCTGACATCGGCGAGCCCAGCATGAAGGTGGCGGGCATCGCCATCATCAATAGCGCCATGGCCCGGGCTCGGTGGGCCGTGGGAAACCAGTAGCTGAGATAGAGGATAACCCCGGGAACGAAGCCGGCTTCGGCGAGGCCGACCAGCGCGCGGGTAAAATAAAGGCTGTAAGGGCCCGTCGCGAACATTGTGGCGGTGGAGGCGATGCCCCAGGTCACCATGATCCGCGCGATCCAGATCCGTGCGCCGAAGCGGGCCAGCAGCAGATTGCTCGGCACCTCGAAGATCATGTAGGTGAGATAGAATAGTGTGTTGGCGAAGCCGAACATGGTGGCGGTCAGCGCCAGGTCCTTGTTCATCGACAGCGCGGCAAAGCCGATATTGATGCGGTCGAGATAAGAGAAGAAGTACGCGACGAACAGGAAGCCGATCAGCCGGCGAAACACCTTCGCCGTCACCCGGCTGTGGTCGGTGTCGACGGCGATGAAGGTGCCTGTGGCTTGCAATCCGGCGTCGGTCATTCGACGTCCCTCCCATTGTCCCGGATTGCTTTGATCCGGCTGTTATTGTGTGTCGCCACCGCTGTTCGGCGATGGCGCGTCGCAAGTGAAGGTTCAGGCGGCGGCGCGTGCGGCGGACGTTCCGGCGCCGCGCACGAGATCGATCAGGGCGCGTGGTTCGGCGGGCAGCGCATCGCCGCGCCAGGCGACATGCTGGTCGGGCCGCGCCAGCACGAGCTTGTGCCGGTAGACGCCGGATGGGTCCTCGGTGGTGATGTCCAGCACGGTCAGCGGCACGCCGGCCGCGGCGGCGGCTGCAACCAGGCTTGTGACGTCGACAGAGCGATCAAACCGCAGCAAGGTGTAATAAGGTCCCATCGCGTCATAGAGCGAGCGGCCCGGCGCCAGCCACAGGTGCGGCACGCGCGCCCCCGGCGCGGTCGATGGCGTGAAGTCGCCCATGGTGTAGGGCGGGGCGGTCTCGCCGTCATAGGCGATGATCGGCGAGCCCTGATAGTAGTAGCCGAAATTGAGACCGGCGCAGCAATACTGCTGCACGTTGAGATCGTAGGCGGATCGTCCGATCGCGGCGCGCACGCGCTCACCCTCGGCGCTGTCCGCTTCGATCTCCGGCGGGATCGACTTGCGCGCCTTGCTCATGGCCTGGGCGTGGTTCATGGCGAAATGCGACACCTGTTCGGTGATCGGCAGCCGCTCGGCCTCATAGGCATCGAGAATGGCGGCGTCGGCCCAGCCGTCCAGGTGGGCGGCGAGCAGCCAGGACAGGTTGGTGGCGTCCGCAATGCCGGCGTTCATGCCATAGCCGGCGAACGGCACCCAGAGATGGCAGGCATCGCCGCAGATGAAAACCCGACCCTCGCGGAACTTGTCGGCGATCAGGCGGCGGCCGATCCAGTCTTCCTTGCTCACCAGCTCGTACTCGAAGTCAGCGTCGACCCCGAGCAGCGCGCGGATGCCGGCATCGCGATCGACCCGCTCGAATTCGGTTTCGTCGTCCTGCATGTAGGAATGCACCAGCCACATCTCGTGTCCGTCGATGGCATAGACATTGCCCGAGCGGCGCGGATTCATCGCGAACGACCCCCAGGCCGGTGTTCCGCCTTTTGCGCGCAGCATCTCGAGCAGGCGGGGAGCACGGATGTAACTCGACTGCACCCGCTGCAGCACCGGATCGCCGCTCAGTTTCGCGCCGATGGTCTTGCGCACCAGCGACCCGCCGCCGTCGCAGCCGACCATGAACTTGCAGGCGATCTCGACCTCGCCATCGCCGTCGAGTTGATCTGCGCGCGCGATGACGCCGTCGGGGCCTTGCAAGAACTCCTGCAGCGAGGTGCGGTTGAGGATGCGCACGCCCGGCTGCGCTTCGAGATGGGCAAACAGCACCGGCTCGAGATAGATCTGGTTGATCCGGTGCGGTGGCTCCGGGGTCGGCCACCAGGTGTCGGGACCATCGGTCGCGGTGTAGCGATCGGTGCGGCAGGGGATTGGAATGCGCGCAAATTCCTGGCCGAGAAACGAGGTGCGATAGGCGACGTCATTGGGATAGTCCGCCGGCAGTCCGGCGTCGCGCACCTTGGCGGCGACACCCAGCCTGCGAAACATCTCCATCGAGCGCGCCGCGACATGGTTGGACTTGACGCTGGGACGCTCGCCGCGATGGCGCGTTTCCAGCACCACCACGCGGATGCCGCGCCACGCCAGATCCAGCGCCAGTGTCAGGCCGACCGGCCCCGCGCCGACCACCAGAACGTCGGCGTCCAGTTTCGAAGAGTTCCCCATTGAGTCCATCCCATCGACCGCGGCGGCTCGTTCGCCTTCGGAGCCGTTGGGCTTCCGCTGGTCGAGTCGTCCGCCTGTTTGTTCGTTTTTGACCCTATCCGCTTCGGATTGATCAGGATAAGATGGATAATTCTCATATATTCAAAAGTTAATCTCATGAATATCACGCTACGGCAGCTGGAAGCTTTCGCGCACGCCTACCGGCTCGGCAGCCTCACACGGGCGGCGGCCGAGATGCATTTGACGCAGTCCGCGGTCAGTCTGCTGGTGCGCCAGCTCGAAGAGGTCTGGCAGACGCGGCTGTTCGACCGCACCACCCGCGCGCTCAATCCGACCCATGCGGCGGAGGAGGCGATTGCCGCCGTGGAGCGCATTCTCGGCGAGGTGAAGAGCATCGCCAACCACATGCGCGGGCTCGAAGACAAGACCATCGGGCGTGTCACGTTCGCGGTCACCGCCGGTGTCGCCTCGGCCTTGATGCCGCGTATCCTGAAGTCGTTTCGCGAGGCCTATCCCGACATCAGGATCCAGATGCTCGATGTGTCGGCCGATCAGCTGATCCCGAAAATCCTGTCCGGCGAGGCGGAGTTCAGCATCGGCACTGTCGAGGACGACAATCCCGATATCGCACTCGAAACCCTGATCCGCGACCGCTTGAGCGCGACAGCCCCGCGCGACGGCGCGTTCGAACGGCGCACCGAGATCAGTTGGGATGAGCTCCACGGCTTCACGACCATCTCGGTGCCCACCGGCACCAGCATCCGGCGGCTGATCGATTCCGCGCTCGGCGTCGCCGGCAAGACCTTCACGCCGACGCTGGAAACCTCGCTGCTGAACACGGCGCTGTCGATGACCGCGCACGGGCTCGGTGTCTCGGTGCTGCCGGCCTATCTGGTGCCGCTGCTGCAATTTCCTGACCTCGTGTCCGTACCGCTGATCGAACCGGTGGTGCATCGCAATCTGTCGCTGATCTCCCGTTCGGGACGTTCGCTGTCGAAGGCCTCGCGCAGTTTCGTGCAGGTCGCGAAAGCCGTGATCGCCGAATCCGCGACGTGAAATCGCCGGCGGTTCGGCGTAAACTGAAGAACACGCGCGACGTGCGCGAGAGTCGCGTTCCCTTGAAGGTGCCGTCAGATGCCGCAGACATTCGCCACCCACGATGTCCTCAACCAGTCGCCGCCGTTTGAGGACGTCAACCTGTTCACGCTGGATCAGCCGCTGGTGGAGGCTGTGAAGGTGACCGCGGGCGCAGCGGCGAGCGACGATCTTGCCGCTTTCGGTGGTCACTGGGGCTCGGCGGCGATGGCGCAGCGCGGCCGCGTCGCGAATGAAAACACCCCGAAGCTGCGGCTGTTTGACGCCAAGGGGTTCCGGCGCGACGAGGTCGAATTTCATCCGGCCTATCATGAACTGATGGCGCACAGCGCGCACGCCGGCCTGCACAATTCGACCTGGACGACCGAGGGCGCGCTGGCCGGCGGCGGTGCCGAAGTGATCCGTGCCGCGAAGTTCTTCATGGCCGCCCAGGTCGAGACCGGGCATCTGTGCCCGATCACCATGACGCGGGCGGCGGTCGGCGCGCTTGCCGTCGATGCGGGGCTGCTGAAGCAGATCATGCCGGTGCTCGGCACGCGTACCTATGATCCGAGTTTCGCGCCATGGCCGGCCAAGCGCGGCATGACCGTCGGCATGGGCATGACCGAGAAACAGGGCGGCACCGACGTGCGCGCCAACATGACGCGGGCCGAGCCGGATGGCAGCGGGGCCTATCGCATCACCGGGCACAAATGGTTCATGTCGGCGCCGATGTGCGACGCCTTCCTGGTGCTGGCGCAGGCTGCGGGCGGACTGACGTGCTTTGTCATGCCGCGCTTCACGCCGGACGGCAAAGTCAATGAAATCCATTTCCAGCGCCTGAAGGACAAGCTCGGCAACCGCTCCAACGCATCGTCGGAGGTGGAGTTCACCGGCGCCCATGCGCAACGCCTCGGCGAAGAGGGGCGCGGCGTGCCCACCATCATCCAGATGGTGTCGCTGACGCGGCAGGATTGCGCGATCGCCTCCGCCGGCCTGATGCGGTCCGGTCTGGCGCATGCGCTGCATCACACCCGCCATCGCAGCGTGTTCCAGAAACATCTGGTGGATCAGCCACTGATGCGCAGCGTGCTGGCCGACATGGCGCTGCATGTCGAGGCCTCCACCGCACTGGTGATGCGTTTGTGCCATTCGTTCGACCGGGCGCCGGCGGATGCGGGCGAAGCCGCGCGGATGCGGCTGCTGACCCCGGTGGTCAAATACTGGACCTGCAAGAGCGCGCCGGGCTTTCTCTATGAAGCGATGGAGTGCCTCGGCGGCAACGGATACGTCGAGGAGGGCATCCTGGCGCGGCATTATCGCGAGGCGCCGGTCAATGCGATCTGGGAAGGCTCCGGCAATGTGATGTGCCTGGATGTGTTGCGGGCGCTGGGGCGGGAGCCGGAAGCGGCGCAGGCCGTGATGCAAGTGCTCGCCGCCGAAACCCGGGGGCTTGCCGGTGCGGCTGATGCGCTGGCGTTCGTCGCCAAGGCCTTGCGCGGCGGAGACTCCGAGCGGCTGGCCCGCGCTGCGGTCGAGAAGCTGGCGCTGGTCGCGGCTGCCGCGGCGCTGAACGCGGTCCATGCCAAGCATGCTGAAATGTTCGCGGCCACCCGGCTCACGAGCGGGGCGGGCGACTTCTACGGTGCGGCGGATCTCTCGACCGACGACAGCCGCGGCCTGCTCGCGCGGGCGCTGCCGGAGTTCTGATCGCAAGGGGCGCGGATCACTGCACCAGCGCCAGTGCGATCGGCATGGTGATGGCGGCAACCGCCGTCTGCAGCGTGACGATTTGGGCGATCAGCGGTGCATCGCCGCCCATCTGCTTGGCCAGGAGATAGGCCGACGAGGCGGTCGGCACCGATGAACAGCAGGCCACCACCACGAGACCCGCGCCGCTGACGCCGAATAGCAAAGCGAGCGGGATCGCGATCGCCGGCATCACAACGAGCTTGAGCACGACGGCGAGCATCGCCGCGCCGTTCGGACGCAGCAGCGCCTTCGGATCCAGCCCCGCGCCCACCGTCAGCAGGCCCGTGGCCAGCGACGCCCGCCCCAGCGCATCGACGAAGTCGTTGAGTGCTGCGGGGATCGGTATCCGCGACAGGTTAATCGCGAGGCCGACCACACACGCCCAGGTCAGCGGATTGCCCGATACTGCCTTGAGCAGCGCCATCGGCGGCAGCCGGCGCGGCGACGCATAGTGTGCGAGCACTGAGACGCACATCACATTCAGGATCGGGATCATCGCCACCATGGCGACGGAGGCCAGCGCAAGGCCGCGATAGCCGAACAAATTGCCGGCGACCGCCAGCGCGATATAGGTCTGCCAGCGCGTTGCTCCCTGGAACACTGACGAGAACGCCGGCCCGTCCATGCCCAGGCGGGACGCGAGCAACGGGCGCAAGGCGAGGCACAGCGCCGACATCACCAGCACCGCCAGCAACAATGCCCCGCCGACGCCGAGCACCGGCACCGACGAGAGATCGGCGCGGGCGAGGGTGTAGATCAGCAGCGCCGGAAACAGCACGTAGTAGCTCAACTGCTCGATGCCGACCCACTGGTCGGGATTCGACAGCAGTGTGCGGCTCAACCCATAGCCAAGCACGATCAGCATGAAGATCGGCAGAAGCGCCGTCAGCACCACCAGCATGGTCAGCGGGTCTCGTCCGATCGGCGCAGCGCGATCAGCCGGTCGAGCGCGCCCTGGAGAATGAAAATCGCCGCATGCTCGTCGATCACCTTGGCACGCTTGGCGCGGCTGGCGTCGGCGGCGATCAATTCGCGCTCGACCGCCGCGGTGGATAGCCGTTCGTCCCACAGCCCGATCGCAAGATCGGTGAGGCGGGCGAAATTGCGGGCAAAGGCGCGGGTCGACTGGGCGCGGGGGCCTTCGCTGCCGTCCATGTTGATCGGCAGTCCCAGCACGAACCCCACGACTTTCCTTTCCGCCGCAAGCGCCAGCAGGCGCGCCGCATCCGCCGTAAAGGCCCTGCGCTGGACGGTCTCCACGCCAGTCGCGAGTCGGCGATCGGGGTCGGACACCGCAACGCCGATGGTCTTGGTGCCGAGATCAAGGCCGATCAGCGGCCCACGGTCCGGCCAGTGAGCGAGTGCGTCGATAAAAGGAAGGATTTGCGCGGGCATCGTCATCGCTTAACACGCGGGATACGATTGACGCAAAGCGAGAGAAAGCGACTGACGATGGATGCCTTGACCTGGTTTGGACTGTTCGCCGTATCAGCGATGCTGGTCTGCTATGCGATGGAGCATCGCAGCGCCTGGTTCATCCTGGCGTTCGCTTTCTCCTGCGCCCTCGGCTCGATCTACGGCTTCCTGCAGGGGGCATGGCCATTCGGCGTGGTCGAGGCGATCTGGGCGCTGGTGGCGCTGCGGCGATGGTGGAGCGAGCTGGCGCGTCTTTCTCCTGGCTCTGGCGGGTAACTCCGACGGAGTCGCGGGCTATTGGCCGGGTGGGTGGATTCTCTTCTGCACCCAGAAATTGTACATCCCCAGAAACGTGTAGGGGTTGTCGAGCTCGTAGCGGTGCCACCGGGCCAGATCCGTCATGGCGGGATCGTCCGGGAATTGTGTTGCATAGGCTTGGCGGGTCTGCGGATCGATCTCGAAGCCGAGCAACTGCAGGCCGTGTTCGGCCAGGAACGTTTCGATCTGGCCCGGCGTCAGGCGATGCTCCTGCACATGGAATAGCAGATCGCGACATCCGCTGAGGCTGAAGAAATCCGCCATCAACGTCACCTTCTTCAGCGGTGCATCGTCCGCGGTCTCGAACAGATCCTGGCGGCATCGCCGGATGCCGGCCGGCGTCGAGGGGTAACCGCCCGCCGCAATAAAGTTGCGCGCAGCCACGATGTCGCGCCGTGCGACCTCGCTGTAGAAGCCGAGCAGCATGATGCCTCCGGGGCGCAACAGCGAGAGCAGGACGCGCCAGCCGGCGAACGGGTCGGCGAGATGATGCAGGACACCGCAGCACTCGATAACGTCGAAGGTCCGGCCGATCGAAGCCAGCTTCATGATATCGGCCTGGGCATATTGGATGTTGGTCAGGCCCAGCGAGCGGGCCTTTCTTTGCGCGTAACCCAGCGACGCCAGGCTGATGTCGATCGCGAGCACCTGCGCGGCCGAAAATCGCCGCGCAGCGCCGATGGCATGTCGTCCGGTGCCGCACCCGGCGACCAGGACAGCCAACTCACCGTCCGCATGCAGCTCCACAAAGGAGGATGCCGGGAATTTTTCGCGCATCAGCGCATGAATGGTCTTGGGGGTGCCCGCGGGGTCTGCTTTGGCCCACTGCGGGTAGGGGCTCTCTTCGTATTGGCCGCGCACCAGTGTCGTCACCGCATCGTCGACCGGAGTCAGCACAGGCATCGCCGCGCGCAAGCGCTGTTCCTCGATCGGGGCGCTGACCTGCTGCGCCAGCACAGCTTCGATTGCCGGCGGCCATGGTTGGTCGAGCAGGGTGGGGGCGCCCGGCAGGCTGTGCAATGGCAGATAGGCTGCGAGGGCAACGAGGGTAACCGTTGAAATGGCGGCCCCGGACGCAAGTGCCGCGACGACCGCGTCGTGTAATCCCTTCACGAGCTCGATTTCCTGATCGGACTGCGCGAAGACATAGTTGTTGATGAAGCACTGCCGTGCCAGCGAGCAGTACAGATTCAGCACCGGCGTGGCTGGTGTGTTCCCTGCATCGGACATGGCGATCGTCAACAGGCAGAAACGCAGCTCGGTCGCAAACCGCTCGAGGTCTCGCCCGAAAACAGGCACCGACTCCAGCACGGCCCGCAACAGAGGATCCTCGGCGAATGCCGCGACGCCTGATGGACCGGCCAATGCGTCAGCCGTCAGCAATGCCGGCCAGGCCGTGGTGGCGCGCAGAATGCTGTCACGCAGCGAGGGGTTCAGTCCCAGGAACAGTGTGCACGCGGGGGCGAGTTGCGCCGGCTGTGCCCACGATTCCAGGAGCGCCTCTGTCAGCAAATTCCGCAGATCGCCGAGGCCGAGGTGCAGGTGCGGCGAGCAAAGATAAAGCCCCACCGATTGCTTTGCTTCAATATCGAACAGATCCGGTTTGAGGCGGTGGGCATGCCAGAAAGCGATCAGCGCCTCCTCGTCGCGGGCGAGGTTCGACAAGGCAATGCCGCGAGCAAGCCATGCCTCGGCCATGGCCGGCTTCAGCTTCAGCACCTGGTCCAGCACGGCGGCCGCCTCGTCGTGGCGACCGAGAATCAATAATGACTTGCCCTTGTTGTAAAAAGCATCCGTGTAGCCGGGCTTGAGCGCGGCGGCTCGGTCGAATCTGGCGAGAGCCTCATCGTACTGACAGAGATCGTTCAGTACGGTGCCGCTGTTGTTCCATGTTTCCGCAACAGCCGGATTGAGGGCGAGGGCCCGATCGAAGTGTTTGAGCGCTTCGGCCGGTCGTTTCAGGGCCTTCAGTGCGATCCCATAATTATAGAAAGTCGCATCCGAGGACGCATCGACCTCCAGCGCCGCCTTGAGGTGTCGTTCGGCTTCGACAAACCGTTCCAGGTGGGTCAAAAGCGCGCCAAGCAGGTTCAACGTCGCGGGATGTCTCGGATGATGCCGCAAGACTTTCCTGAACAACCGTTCCGCATCCGCCAGCCGGCCCGCTCGAAACGAGACGACCGCCTCCCTGAAGTCGGTTTCGCTTGATCCTGCCATTTTCTCGTTCGCTGGTTCTGTCCCAGCCAGCGTGCGGCAATGTCTGGTCGGGGTCAATCTTACCTGAATTTTCTCGTCTTGCGCGTCGGATATCCGGATGATTCAGGAAGGTCGTATCCTCTTGGGAATAATCTGCCTCGTGCGGAAGTCTAGACTTGTGTCCATGAAAAGGTCCGGCCTCTAGTCGAGGCTGGACCGCAACGCCGCAGGATTTCAAATTGAATACCCGTCAGCCGATCGATTTTGAAGGCCGCACCGAGATCCGCTGCATTCAGCAACTTGGCATGCTGAGGCTTTGGGAGCGGTTGAGGGGATCGGCCGAGATGCCGCAGGAATCCCGCGTTCGGGGCGAAGATATCGAGCGGTTGCGGGACAAGCTGATGATGTGCGACGTGGAGTGGCGTGGCGGCGAACCCTACTTCCGGATCCGCTTTCACGGCCCGGATTTCGATCGCTCGCACGGCCGCAACTGCAGCGGCAAGTTCCTGAACGACATCATGGCGCCGGCGATCCGGGAGCGCGGTTTGAAAACCTACCGGCATGTGGTCGATTGCCGGATTCCGGCGTTCAATGCGACGCCGATCCGGGATCATGAGGGGCGGACCGTGAATTATGAGCGCCTGCTGCTTCCCTTCACCCGATCCGGGCAGGGCGTGGACCATATCTATAGCGTGATCACCCTGTTCGCCGAGGAGAACCAGTCGCCGTTCGAGACCATGAGGAATGCAGTCCCGCAATCCAGTTGAGGTATGCGATCGTCGGCTCAATTGTGCCGGGGCTTTGCAGTCAATGCCGATCCGATCCGGGCCCAATTGACGTTGGCGATCCGGCCGAAAATGCTCTATACGGCGGCTGAATGCGGCGTTTGCCGCCGGTTTTAACCCGTGAGGGCGCCGAACCGGTCCGGAATGGACCGACCGGCGCTCCTGGACCGAGGACCAACGTCATGTCAGTCGATGCAGCCACCGTGCGGCGGATCGCGCACCTCGCGCGGATCGCGGTCAGGGATGACGAGGTGCCGCATCTGCAAGGCGAACTGAACGCGATGCTGGCCTTTGTCGAGCAACTGTCCGAGGTCAATGTCGACGGCGTCGAACCCATGACCTCGGTCACGCCCATGGAGATGAAAAAGCGTCACGACGTGATCAATGACGGCGAAATTGCCGATGTCGTGGTCGCCAACGCGCCGGCGGCCGAAGATCACTTCTTCATGGTGCCGAAAGTCGTCGAGTAATCCTGGCGCGAGCCACCGGGACATTGCCGAGAAACCCGCCGAGAAAACCACAATGTGTCTGCTCTGCGATGACGAGAAGGCCTATCAGGCCTACATGGTCTACCTGGACGACATGCAGCGCCAGGGCAAGGGCGCCGATCCGGACAAGGCGATGGATGCGGCCCTCTCGGTGCTGACCTCGTCGAACAAGATCGCCGACACCACGCTCTCCACCCATACGCCGGGGGTGTCGGCGCCTGCCGCTCCTCGCTCTCCCTTCTCCTGTGATCCGGTTGATGAATGACTGACCTGACTTCGCTGACGCTGGCCGATGCCCGCGACGGCCTCAAAGCCAAATCCTTTACCGCGCTGGAACTGACCGATGCCCATCTCAAGGCGATCGAGCAGGCGCGGGCCCTCAACGCCTTCGTGCTGGAGACGCCGGAGGAAGCGCGCATGATGGCGCGCGCCGCCGATATCAGGATCGGCAAGGGTGAGGGCGGCCCGCTTGGCGGCATTCCGCTCGGCGTCAAGGATCTGTTCGCGACCAAGGGCGTGCGAACCACGGCCTGTTCGAAGATCCTCGGCAATTTCGTGCCGCCCTACGAGTCCACCATCACCTCGCAATTGTGGCGCGACGGTGCGGTGATGCTCGGCAAGCTCAACAACGACGAGTTCGCCATGGGTTCGTCGAACGAAACCTCGGCATTCGGATCGGTGGTTAACCCATGGCGCCGCGAGGGTTCGGACACCAGGCTGGTGCCCGGCGGCTCGTCGGGCGGGTCGGCTGCGGCCGTGGCCGCCAATCTCTGTCTCGGCGCCACCGGCACCGACACCGGCGGCTCGATCCGCCAGCCGGCCGCGTTCACCGGTATTGTCGGGATCAAGCCGACCTATGGCCGCTGCTCGCGCTGGGGCGTCGTGGCGTTCGCGTCCTCGCTGGATCAGGCCGGCCCGTTCGCCCGCACCGTGCGCGACACCGCGATCCTGATGCGCTCGATGGCGGGCCATGACCCGAAGGACACCACATCGGTCGACCGTCCGGTGCCGGATTATGAGGCGGCGGTCGGACGATCCGTGAAGGGCATGAAGATCGGCATCCCCAGGGAGTACCGCATCGACGGCATGCCGGCGGAAATCGAGAAGCTGTGGACGCAGGGTGCCGAGTGGCTGAAGGCCGCGGGCGCCGAACTCGTCGAGGTGTCGCTGCCGCACACCAAATATGCGCTGCCGGCGTACTATATTGTCGCACCGGCCGAGGCCTCGTCCAATCTCGCTCGCTATGACGGCGTGCGTTATGGCCTGCGGGAGCAGGGCCGCAACATCATCGAGATGTATGAAAATACCCGCGCCGCGGGGTTCGGGCCGGAAGTGCGGCGCCGCGTCCTGATCGGCACCTACGTGCTCTCGGCGGGTTACTACGACGCTTATTATCTGCGTGCGCAGAAGGTTCGCACCCTGATCAAGAAGGATTTCGAGGACTGCTTCGCCAAGGGCGTGAACGCGATCCTGACACCGGCGACGCCGTCGGCGGCTTTCGGTATCGGCGAGAAGGACGGCGCCGATCCCGTCGAAATGTATCTCAACGACATCTTCACGGTGACTGTGAATATGGCGGGCTTGCCGGGGATCGCGGTTCCAGCGGGCAAGGACGTCCAGGGGCTGCCGCTCGGCCTGCAGCTGATCGGCCGTCCCTTCGACGAAGAGACGCTGTTCTCCCTCGGCGAGGTCGTCGAGCAGGCTGCTGGCTCGTTCACGCCGGCGAGATGGTGGGCGCGACCGTAATCCCGACCCAATTAACCTTATTAGGTATCGCTGCCGTTGCCGCCGGCTGATCGGCGTCGGAGTGCGGTACATTATGGGCACGGGGACGTGTCGTCGGGAGCGTGGTGTGCGGTCGTGGGGTTTGGCGTCTGTCTTGACGGCCTGCGTGCTGGCGGTGGCCGGCTGCGCATCGGTCTATAATCTGCCGTCCAATCAGCCGCTGTCTGCGGCCCAGCCGGTCAACACCATCGGCGCGATGGATCCCGTGTTCACCGGCGATGTACTGCTGGCGCTGTCGTTCTCCGGCGGCGGCACACGGGCCGCGGCGTTCTCGTTCGGGGTGCTCAACGAACTGGAACGCTCCCGCACCGGGTCGGGGTCGCTGATCGATCGCGTCGATTTCGTGTCGGGCGTCTCCGGCGGCTCGATCACCGCGGCCTATTTCGGTCTGAAGCGACGCGCGGCGCTCGATGATTTTCGCGAACGTTTCCTGCTGCGCAATGCGGAGGAGGGGCTGAACACCAAGATCAGCCTCGGCAATCTCGGCCGCGCGCTCGGCGGCGGCGTCAATAGCGGTGAGTTCCCGCGCTGGCTCGATCAGAACCTGTTCGCCGGGGCGACGTTCGGATCGTTCCGCGAAGACCGCAGTCCGCAGATCCTGATCAACGCCTCCGACATCTACAATCGCGTCCCCTTCGTGTTCGGCAAGCCGACATTCGACGCGCTGTGCAGCGATATCAGCTCCTACAAGCTCTCCGATGCGGTGGCGGCGTCAGCCGCGGTACCAGTGGCGTTCGCGCCGATCGTGCTCGAAACCTTTCCGGGCGGATGCGGTGCGCGTCTGCCGGCGTGGGTGGAGAAGGCCCGCAACAATCCGGACGTCCAGCCGCTGCTGCGCTCGTATGCGGAGGCGCTCGGGCGCTATCACGACGGCTCGATGAAATACGTCAAGTTGCTCGACGGCGGCCTGGTCGACAATTACGGTCTCTCCGGCCTCAGCATTGGCATGCTGGCTGCGCAGCGTCCGTTTGAGCCCATGACCGAACGCCAGGCTGCCCGCGTGCGGCGGATTATGTTTTTGGTGGTCGATGCCGGGCGGGGCCCGTCCGGCGACTGGGCCAATCGTCTCGAGGGGCCGTCGGGTCCTGAACTGGTGGCGGCCGCCGCCGATACCGCGATCGACGCCAGCGTGCGCTCGAGCTATGCGGCCTTCAATGCGCTGATCAACGACTGGACCGTCAAGGTGCGCCGCTGGCGTTGCGGACTGTCGGCCGCCGATCGAACCCGGCTCGGCCTGCCGGCAGGCTGGAAATGCGGTGACGTGTCGGCGTTCGTCGATCGGATCGGCTTCGACCGCCTCGGCGCGTCGCGGGCCGGCATTCTGGAGGCGGTGCCGACGCGGCTGACGCTGCCGGCAGAGCAGGTCGATCTGCTGATCGAGGGCGGGGCGGATGCCTTGCGCAGCAGTTCGGCCTTTCAGTCGTTCCGCCGCGGGCTGTAATTCGGGCGGCGGACGGCGACGCCCCGGGCTTGACTGGTCCTCGCCGTTGCGCGAAGCGATGTTCCTCTGCCCGAAAATTGTCGAACGCCGCTGTTATTGGATACCGTCATGAACGCACCCGTGAAACCGTCGAAACTGATCAAGGGCGCCACCGGCGACTGGGAAGTTGTGATCGGGCTGGAGATCCATGCCCAGGTGACGTCCAATTCCAAACTGTTTTCTGGCTCTTCGACCGAGTTCGGCGGTGCGCCCAACGCGCATGTGTCGCTGGTCGACGCGGCGATGCCGGGCATGCTGCCGGTGATCAATGAGGAGTGTGTCACGCAGGCGGTTCGCACCGGCCTCGGCCTCAAGGCGCAGATCAACCTGCGCTCGACCTTCGACCGCAAGAACTATTTCTATCCCGACCTGCCTCAGGGCTACCAGATCAGCCAATACAAGTCGCCGATCGTCGGCGAGGGCACCGTCATCGCCGAGACCGAGGATGGCGAAAGCTTCAGCGTCGGCATCGAGCGCCTGCATCTGGAGCAGGACGCCGGCAAATTGCTGCACGACCAGCAGCCGACCATGACGTTCGTCGACCTGAACCGGTCCGGCGTGGCGCTGATGGAAATCGTCTCGAAGCCGGATCTGCGTTCCTCCGATCAGGCCCGCGCCTACGTCACCAAGTTGCGCTCGATCCTGCGCTATCTCGGAACGTGTGACGGCGACATGGAGAAGGGCAGCCTGCGCGCCGACGTCAACGTCTCGGTGCGCCGTCCGGGCGAACCGTTCGGAACCCGTTGCGAGATCAAGAACGTCAATTCGATCCGCTTCATCGGCCAGGCGATCGAGTACGAGGCGCGCCGCCAGATCGAAATTCTGGAGGACGGCGGCAGCATCGATCAGGAGACGCGGTTGTTCGACGCCGTCAAAGGCGAGACGCGGTCGATGCGCACCAAGGAAGAAGCGCACGATTACCGCTACTTCCCGGATCCGGACTTGTTGCCGCTGGAGTTCACGCAGGCCTTCGTCGACGGTCTGAAGGCACAGTTGCCGGAACTGCCCGACGAAAAGAAGGCGCGATTTATCAGCGACTTCGGTCTGTCGCTCTACGATGCCGGCGTGCTGGTCAGCGAGCGCGAAAGCGCGAACTTCTATGAAGCGGTGCTGGCGGCGCTTGCGGACAGCAAGCGCGACGGCAAGCTCGCCGCGAACTGGGTGATCAACGAACTGTTCGGGCGCCTGAACAAGGAAGGCAAGGATATTGCCTCGTCGCCGGTGTCGTCGCAGCAACTCGGCGCGATCCTCGACCTGATCGGAGAAGGAACCATCTCCGGCAAGATCGCAAAGGACTTGTTCGAGATCATCTGGACCGAGGGCGGTGATCCGCGGACCGTCGTCGAGGCCCGCGGTATGAAGCAGGTCACCGATCTCGGCGCCATCGAGAAGGTGGTGGACGACATCATCGCCGCCAATCCGGACAAAGTGGCGCAGGCGAAAGCAAAACCGGCGTTGGTCGGCTGGTTCGTCGGCCAGGTGATGAAGTCGTCGGATGGCAAAGCCAATCCGCAGGCGGTGAACGATCTCCTGAAATCGAAACTCGGCCTTTGACCGACTGAACGGCGCGCGCACTCCTCGATGTGAAGGGTGCGCTCGGGAGCAAAACCGGTGCCTGTGGCTGGCTGAGTTGGCTCCGGTAGCGCGTCATCACGCCACGCATTTCCAAAAATCGAATGCGCGAAAGCGTCCGCGAGGCGGCGAGCGCGCCGATCGGAGGGGGCGAATCGCTGTCGGCGATTCGCGCAAATCGCCCGCTTTGGCCAGCAGGGATGACGCATTACATCCACAGCCGCGAAAATAATTTTGTTGCCAACTTTTACGACTCAGAGTCAGCGCGCCGCATTTTTTTGCCCGGCGGTGAGTCGGAGCTATGTCGGAAAAATCAACGGCGACATCGTCGCGAATGATGAATCCACCTTAAATAAAGGCATTTCTTTGAGGTTGACACGATGGCGTCTGGGTTTCTCGCACGTCGTGCGGATCGCGCGGCGTGTTCGCCGCGTCGGTGAAGTCGAATGATCGCAACGGCCTGCGTGCCGCAAGCGTCAACACTTCCTTAAGCGAGACACTGTTTTTTTCCATGTGTTGGTGTAATCCAAGAGAAGTGCATTTCGATTCCCGAGTGCACACAGCGATTAAGCCATCTCACATCTAACGGAGGGCAACATGGCCAAGAAAGCGAAGAAGGCGAAGAAGGCGAAGTCCGCAGTGAAGAAGACTGCGAAGAAGACCCGCAAGGTCGCCAAGAAGAAGAAGTAAGGCATCGCCTTATGAATTGCCGGCAGTCTTTGCCGGCATCGTCATAAGAGCCCCGCAGATATCCGCGACGCGGAGTTCGACCGGAAAGCTCTGAACGACGAAAGAGGGTGTCGGCGAGACATCAGGTCAGGCGGCCAGATCGTACCTTTCATCGGAGCTCGCTCGGATGAAAGCCGATCTGGTAGAAGAGCAAAACGATCTTCAATCGTTGCGGATCAGTGGTCCGCAATTTCACCGGCGGCTTCGTCTGCGTGAGATCTGATCCTGACGTGTTCACCGACGCCCTCGTTCTTTCCCGGCCGGGCCAGGCCGCCGGGGTTCCCCGATAAACCCCGACAGTTTCGATCGTTTCCGCGCCGACCGATGGCCGCTGTGCGCCTGCTGGGTCGACCGTTTCGATCCCGATCGCCTCGTTTGGCGATCCGTGACAATCGGCAGCAGCATCCGGCGACGATGACCGGACGGCGCCAGGCCGCCCGGCCGCTTTGGCCTGTTACAGGCCCTTGCTCTTCAGGATTTCGGCGGCGTTGTCCTTTGTTACCCTCATGGTGGCGAGTGTGATGGTCTTGTCGACCTTCTCTCCCTTCAGATATTTGAGGGCCTGACGCAGGCCTTCTGCGCCCGGTGTGGCGTAGAGGAAGGTCGCGGTCAGTTCGCCCTTGCTGACCCAGGTGACGCCTTCGGCCGGCAACGCATCGATGCCGATGAACTTGATGGCTTTCTCGCGGCCGACATCCTTGGCGGCGAGATAGGCGCCGTAGGCCATCGGGTCGTTGTGGCCGTAGACGAGATCGATCTTGTCGTTGTTGCGCAGCGCCGTCGCCATGATGTTGTAGGCTTGGTCCTGCTTCCAGTCGCCGGACTGCTGGTTCAGCAGATACTTGATGCCACCTTCCTTGTCGGTTTTCTCATGGAAGCCGTCGTGACGGTCGTGCGCCGGTTGCGTGCCCATGCCGCCCCAGATCTCGACCACGTTGCCGGCGGCCTTGCCGGGACCGCCAAGGACCTCGACGGCGTATTCGCCGGCAGCGCGGCCGATCAGCTTGTTGTCGCCCCCGACGAACTGGACGTACTTGTCCGTGTCGACATTGCGATCGAGCACGAACACCGGGATTTTGGCGTCGATCGCGCGCAGCACGACGCCGGTGAGGCCGGCTGACTCCTTCGGCGAGATCAGGAGCGCGTCGACCTCCTGGCGGATCAGGTTTTCGACGTCGGCGACCTGTTTCTCCGTCTTGTCCTCGCCGTCGGTGATGATCAACTGCACCTCCGGGTGCTTGGCGGCTTCCGCGATGATGTCCTTGTTGAATTGCGCGCGCCACGGTTCGATGGTCGTGGCCTGCGAGAAGCCGATCCTGAGTTTCTTGGTCTGGGCAATGGCATGGCCGCCCGGCAGCAGGGCCATGGTTGCGGCGAAAGCGGCAAGGCTGGTGAATTCACGGCGTTTCATGGGCATTTCCTCCGAGGTTTTGGGGCTGGGTTTCCTCCGATGTCCGCTCTTTGGCGGCCATTTCTTGCGGCGCCGGCCGACGCCGCGGCAGGCGCAGATAGGTGAGAAGTTCGGTGGCGTTGCGCTCCTGCACCAGCACGGTGCCGATGATGATCAGCCCCTTCAGCACCAGCTGAAGGTTTGAATCGATGTTGTGGAGCTGCAGGATGTTGGACAGCAGGCCGAAGATCAGCACGCCGCAGAACGTGCCGGCGAGGCCGCCGCGGCCGCCCATCAGGCTGGTGCCGCCGATCACGACGGCGGCGATGGCATCGAGTTCGAGACCGGCGCCTGCGTCCGGCTTGCCCTGGCGATACTGCGCCACATAGAGCACGGCGGCGATGCCGGCGAGCAGGCCGGAGATCGCGTAGGTCACGACCTTGACGCGGCCGGTGGCGATCCCTGACAGGCGCGCCGCTTCCTCGTTGCCGCCGATGGCGTAGACGTAACGGCCAAACGGCGTGAAGCGCAGCACTGCGCCGTAGACGACGATCGCCGCGATAAAGAACAGGCCGGGAACCGGAATGACGTCGAAAACCAGGGAGCGCAGCCGATCGAACTCCGCAACGGCGTTGGATCCGGTGTAGACCGGCAGCACCGCATTGTTCTGTCCGGCGACCAGTCGGGCGACGCCAAGCGCCGTCACCATCATGGCAAGCGTCACGATGAAGGGTTGCAGCCGCCCGGCGACAATGATGACGCCGTTGATCGCGCCGAAGAACAGGCCGACGCAGGGCACGACGAGCAGCACGCCGAGGACGCCGAACCTGGTTGGGATCTGCGGCAGCAGGAAGGCGAGCGCGAGAGCGCTGAGGATGATACCGACGAGCCCCGGCGCAACGATGCCGCGGATCGGATCGAGCCGGATGTCGCGGCCAACCCGGTTGTGGCGGGATTTCTCCAGATTGAGGAGGATGAACCGGGTGAGCGCGACGCCGATCAGCAGCACTGTGAGCCCGACCAGCGGCACCCCCATGATCGCGGCCGGCGTGGCGCCCGGCACGGTCAGCAGCATGGCGCAGACCACCGAGCAGATCGCCATCAACGAGCCGACCGAGAGGTCGATGCCGCCGGTGAGGATGACCGCCGTCATCCCGGTGCCGATCAGGCCGGTGGTCGACACCTGCCGGAGCACGTCCAGCAGATTGCCGTAGGACAGGAAAATGTTCCGGCCGGAGGATGTGATCGGCGACGACAGCACGCCGATCAGGAAGATCGTGATCAGGCCCCAGTAGAGTTTGGTTCGGGACAGCAGCCGCAGTGCGCTCATGCCGCAGGCCTCCCGCGGTGCTGGCGGGGCGCGGCGAGGCGCATGATGCGCTCCTCGCTTGCTTCCGCGCGGGTGAGGGTACCGGTCTGGCGACCTTCGGACATGACGATCAGGCGGTCCGCGAGATGCAGCAGTTCGGGCAGTTCCGAACTGACGACCACGATGGCAAGGCCGTCGCGCGCCAACCGGAAAATGAGATCGTAGATGTCGCGTTTCGCGCCGACGTCGATGCCGCGGGTCGGCTCGTCGAGCAACAGGATCCGCGGCTGCGTCGCCAGCCATTTGCCGATTACGACTTTTTGCTGGTTGCCGCCCGACAGCGTGCCCGCGGGCTGATCGATGCTGTCACAGCGCACGCCCAGCGATGCCACCGCATGCCGTGCGAGGCCGGCTTCCGCCGAGAACCAGCGCAGGCCGAATTTCGCCATCCGCCCCACCAGCGGCAACGTCACATTGTCGGTGATGGATGCAGCGAGGTGCAGGCCCTGGCTCTTGCGGTCTTCCGTCACCAGCGCGATGCCCAATCGCCGCGCATCACGCGGCGATCGGATCTCGACCGGCCGGCCGGCAACGCGGATCTCGCCGCCGGCTCTGCCGCTTGTCGAACCGAAGATGGTTTCGAGGATGTCCGTGCGGCCCGCGCCGAGCAGGCCGCCGATGCCGAGGATTTCACCGGCGCGAACGTCAAAGCTCACGTTTTCCAGAACCTGCCTCTCCGAGCCCTGCCGCCAGCTCCGCTGATGTGGAACGGATAAGGAGAGTTCGCGCACCGAGAGCACGATGTCGCGCTCCGCAACGTGGTCGGCATGGGTTGCCGCGAGCAAGGTCCTGCCGACCATCGCCGCGATGATGGTGGATTCAGTCAACTCGCTCATGGCCCTGGTGAGCACGTGCCGTCCGTCGCGGAACACGCTGACGCGGTCGGCAAGCGCGGTGACCTCATCGATCCGGTGCGAGATATAGACGACGGCGACGCCATCCGCGGCGAGTTGGCGGATGATCTTGAACAGGCGCTGGCATTCGACCGGGGAAAGCGCCGAGGTCGGTTCATCCATGATCAGGATGCGCGCGTCCATCGACAGCGCCTTGGCGATCTCGACCAGCTGCTGTTCGCCGACGCGAAGCGCGCCGATGAGCGCCGTCGGATCGAGGTCGATGCCGAGTCGGTCGAGCAGGGCGCGGGCTGCGGTCAAGCTCGCCTTGCGATCGACAATGAGCCCGGCAATCAGCGGCTCGCGGCCGAGGAAGATGTTGTCGGCAACGCTGAGCCCGGGAACAAGATTGAGTTCCTGGTGGATGATGGCAATGCCTGCCGCTTCGGCGTCGCGTACGCCAGCGAAGCGGCGCGCCGTGCCGTCGACACTGATAGTGCCGTCATAGTCGGTGGTCACGCCCGACAGGATTTTCATCAGTGTGGATTTACCGGCGCCATTTTCGCCCATCAGCGCGTGAATTTCGCCGGCCTTGAGGTCGAAATCGACATCGCACAGCGCGGCGATACCGCCGAAGCGTTTGGAGATGGACGTCGCCGTCAGCACCGATCCTGGTGGGATCGGCGACGAGGCCTGCCGGGTGAGGGACGTGGCATCGCGATCGCGCATGGCAATGGCGGCCTCCCGACCCGACATCAACCCCGGCTGATGAAGCTAATCCTAAACGTTTAGATCATGTCAAGGTTTGCCGGGCCTTCAAGGTGCAGGGGCGGCCATAATTGTTGCACCACGGAACGAAATGCGCAATTACTGCCCCAGCGAGTGATCGAAACGTTTCGAAAATGACCGCGCCTACACGCAAACGGCCACGCAAATCGACAGCTCCGACCATGCTCCAGGTCGCGGAGGCTGCGCGGGTGTCGGTGGCGACGGTCTCGGCGGTGGTCAATCGTACGGCGGTGGTCAGTCCTGAACTGACGGCAAGGATCGAGGCCGCGATCAAGGCCATCGGCTACAAGCGCAACGCGATCGCGCGCAGTCTGAAAATGGGGACGACGCGAACGATCGGATTGACCGTCGCTGATATCACCAACCCGTTTTTCACCGATGTCGTATCGGTCATCCAGGAGGTGCTGCACCGTGCCGGCTACGCCGTCATGTTATGCAGCAACGACGAGGATATCGACACACAGGACGAGCAGATCCAGTTGCTGCTCGACCGCATGGTCGACGGCCTGATCATCTCGCCTGCCGGTGACGATGCGAACCTGAAGCGGATCCTGGAGGGCACCACCATTCCGGTGGTCCTGATCGATCGCATCTGTGACGGCGTCGAGGCGGATGCCGTCGTTCTCGACAACCAGCGGGCCGTGCAGGATGCGCTGAGCTATATGCTGCGGCTCGGTCATCGGCGCGTCGGATATATTTCCGGCTCGCTGCACACTTCGACCGGTCGCGACCGCCTGGCCGGTTACCACGGCGCGCTGGATGCGGCAGGTGTCGCGTTCGATGATGAACTGGTTCGCGACGGCAAATTTCGTGAAGCCGACGCCTACAAGGCGGCGATGCAGTTGTTGATGCTGTCCGATCGGCCGACCGCGATCTTCTCCGCCAATAATCTGATGGTGATCGGCGTCATGAAGGCGATCCGCGACATGGGATTGTCGTGTCCTGAAGACGTATCGGTGGTCTGCTTCGACGATTTTCCATGGGCCGATGTGTTTCGGCCGCAACTGACGACTGTCGCGCAGCCGGTGCGCGCGATCGGCGAGCAGGCGGCGCAACTCATGCTCGATCGTCTCGCCGGCAAGGTCGACAACGGTCCGCGTCGGCTGGTGCTGCAGGGACGACTGATGGTCCGCAACTCCTGTCATCCCCATGCGTCGCTGGTGCAAAGCTAAGTCTGGCGAAACTGCCCGGCAACTCCGCTTGCCGCCATGGTTACCGGTCCGCGAAACACGAAGGTAAACCGATTCTAGCCGCATGGCGGAAACAGGCTAAAATCAAGGGTTTCTTGCATTCCTGCGAATAAAGCGCCGGACTGCGTTCACGTTCGATTCATCGCGATACTTAAACTGCTCTTCAAATTTGATGGGTCATGATCATCCCAACACGCCGGCAAACGGCGGTGGGGAATAACAGGCCACGGGACACGTTTGGACAGGAGCCGCGGCGGTGCATCGACTGGAAAGACGGTTCGGTTGCATCAGCCAGGCATCAAAGATGGGGAAGTCAGATGTTGCAAGTTGATATTCAGACCGACACTGCTCTGCCGATCGAGGCGAGCGCCAACCCGGACGTGCTGTTCGATCTGGGGATGATCTATTCGAGCGGACGCTCGGGCATCGTCGACCTGGTGGCGGCTCACAAATGGTTCAATCTCGCAGCGCTCAAGGGCAGGGTGGATGCCATCCCGATGCGCCGTGAGATCGCCGCGATGATGTCGGATGCCGAAATCGCGATGGCCCAGCGCGAAGCCCGCGTCTGGATGACGGCGCACTGATCTCGAAACCTGCTTTCGTTGCGTGCGATGTCGTCGCATGACGGCAGAGCTCGTCGCGCTTGATGCATCGTGATCGCGGCGTGAGGCGGATCGGTATGGACCGATCCAAACACATGCCGGCATGACATCGGCGTGACGACGACCTGATCCCGGCGCTCGGACGATATCGCGGCCATCCGCTCCACGCAGCGGGCCCTGCGCGACCATCGTGCGCTTCTCCGTCCTGCCATTGCCGCGTGTTCGACAAGATCGGTTTTGTGCCGGTCGCGAGATAAGCTTGCATGAAATTGCCGCGGACGACGCCCGGCCGTGCGCAGGCAACGGATTGTGTGCGTCGATTCTGTAAATGAAATCAATTGGGTGTGGCTTTTCCCTGCATCTGTGCGCGGGCGAAATATGTCGCGCGTGACGCATGCCTGTGGGTTTGACCGCGCCGGGCGATTCGAGTCATAAGACCGGCACCGGAGAGGTGGCCGAGTGGCTGAAGGCAGCGCTTTGCTAAAGCGCCATACGGCGAAAGTTGTATCAAGGGTTCGAATCCCTTCCTCTCCGCCA
>JBGMOD010000120.1:0-8362 GCA_041424235.1 Hyphomicrobiales bacterium | reverse complement strand
GGCGCGAGGCTGCGTCGGGGAAGCGCGCCGTCAAAGCTGCAGCAAATCGCGCAGACCCGACAGGCCCATGCGCGCATAAGCGCTTTTGCGGTGAGAGATGACGGTGGTTTCGGCAATGCCGAGATCCAGGCCGATCTGCCGGGCCGACAAGCCGGCCCTTGCCCGCGCCGCGACCTCGCATTCCCGCACCGTCAGCCCCGGATAGCGGAGCGCGAGTTCCTGTTCGAAGCTTTCGATCGGGGTGTTGCCACGATTCTGGACCGCTGGCGAATGGCGGTCGACCGCGGCCACCAGAATCGGCATCAGGGCCGTGGTGCGATCGAGATCACGATCCGAGAATCGCCCGCTGCTGCGGCTGCGATAGACACTGATCGACAGTGATGACGTCCTGTCGGTCCTTACATAGGACAACCGATCGGCGATCCCTGTTCGATCATAACAGGCGCGTCGATAGCCCAGCGATCGAATGTCGGCAGCCGTCTGGTAAGTCATGTACGCACCACGATCGGACCGCGACATCAACGCAAAGTTCACATCACTCGCATAGTGCTGCATGTAACCCTCGGACGCGCGGCGGGTGTTGTCGGGGCCCGTGGTCGTCGCCGTGCCGACAAGCAGAGGAGCGCCCGCGGCTGATCGCGAAAAGATCGAGACAAAGTCAGCGCCGACGCTGCGACGGCAGAACAGCAACAGGGACTCGATAAAGCTGACGGTGCCGGTATCGCGCACCAGCGCTGCCATCGAATCGACGGGAATATCGACCGAGCCCGGATCAGGTGCAAAAGCTTGGACGTTGGCCATCGGCGACGCTCTCCCGGATGTGCCGCAGCCTCGCCAGCCATGTCGTTGACCAGGCGGGTTGCGCCGGCCCCTCCTCCTCAGGCCTGAGGAGTGCGGCCGCTTTGCTTTTGACCTAGTTTAATCGCCTTCGAGGTTTCCAGTCGAGCGTGGGGTGCCGCAATGTCGAATCAGGCCCTGTTTCAAGATGTCATTCGCCGGCGCCGCAGTGTGCGGAAATTCGAGCCGGGCCGCACCATCGAACGCGAGGTGCTGGAGCGGATCATCGATTGCGGGCGGTGGGCGCCGTCGGGTGCCAACGTGCAGTGCTGGGATTTCATTGTGGTCGACGATCCCGCCATGCGCGACCAGGTCATGGCCGTCTTCCTGCGCCAGGCGCAGCGGCTGGTGGATCACGCCAAGGGCTTTCCCGCCGTGAAAAAGACCTATCTCGCCAACACCGGAGCGATCGTTCTGGTGCTCGGCGACCCGCGCTGGAAGGCGTGTTTCCCGCAGGCGACGACGGCCGAATGGGACACGGAGTATCGCGCCAACAACGAGGCGATCTTCCTGTGCTCGCTGGGAGCCGCCATCCAGAACATCCAGCTCGGAGTCGCGGCCGAGGGCCTGACATCGGCGTGGCTGTCCGGCGGCGGCGAGGATGAAACCAACCGGGAGCTCGCGGCGATTCTCGGCTATCCGGCCTGGATGAAAGCCTACGGCACCATCCCGATCGGTTATCCCGCTGTCGACCAGAACCGGCGCTATCGCCGCCCGCTGACGCAGGAGCTGCACTGGAACCGCTACGAGCCGCGCCAGTATCGCCGGCATGCCCAGGTCGATTTCTACGAGAGCACACTGCGTCCGTTCGCGATGTACCGGGATGACGAATCAATGGACGCGTGGCCGGATCGGGACGAGATGCTCGGCGAGTGGCGCGACGCCTTCGTCAGTGCCGTGACCAATCCGGAGGCTGAACTTGAGCCGGAGGCCGACTTCTCGAAGCCGCGCGTGATCGGACAAGCCACCAAGCGCCGCAAGACCTGATGCGCTGAGGAGCAGCATAACCCCTGCGCGTCAGTAATCCACCCGCATCAGATAGAGCCCGTCGGGCGGCGCCACAGGGCCGCAGGCCCTGCGATCTCGCGCGTCGAGCGCGGCCTTGAGATCGGCGGCGCTCCAGCGCCCCTCGCCGACCCACACCAGCGAGCCGACCATCGAGCGCACCTGGCTGTGCAGGAACGAGCGCGCCGATGTGATGATGCTGACATTGTCGCCGTCGCGCACCACGTCGAGCATGTCCAGCGTCTTGTCCGGCGACCTGGCCTGGCATTCGGTGTCGCGAAACGTCGTGAAGTCGTGCTTGCCGACCAGCAATTGCGCAGCCGCATGCATCGCGGCCACATCCAGCGGCTTCGGCACGCGCCAGGCCTGGCCGACGTCGAGAGTGAGGTCGGTCCGGCGATTGATGATGCGATAGAGATAGTGCCGTTTCAGCGCCGAGAACCGCGCCTCGAAATCGTCCGGCACGATCTCGGCCGACAACACCCCGATCGGATGCGGCCGCAGATGCGCATTGAGCCCGTCCCGCACACTGTCGGTGCGAAACGCCTTCGGCAGATCGAGGTGCGCGACCTGGCCCTTGGCATGCACGCCGGCATCGGTGCGCCCGGCGCCGTGCACCCGCACGTCCTCGCCGCACAAGGCCTTCGCCGCGATTTCCAGTGCGCCCTGCACCGACAACAAGTTATCCTGTAGCTGCCAACCGCAGAACGGGCGGCCGTCATATTCGAGGATGAGCTTGTAGCGGGGCATCAGGCCAGCCGCAGTGGCGGCGCGAGCGGCGTACCGCGCAGGAATACATCCGCCTTCATCGGCTGCTTGCCGGCGCGCTGCAGCTCCACGATCCGGACCGCACCATCGCCGCAGGCAATGGTCAGCGCGTCGTCGAGCAGTGTCCCCGGCACACCGAAGCCGGCGGCCAATTCACAGCGCAGGATCTTGACGCGCACGGCCTCACCATCGATCGGCATTTCACACCAGGCGCCGGGAAACGGCGACAGCCCGTGACAGTGCCGCAACACCTCGCGCGCCGGCTTGCTCCAGTCGATTCGCGCCTCGGCCTTGTCGATCTTGGCGGCGTAAGTCACGCCCGCTTCGCTTTGCCGGGTGAACTGCAGGGTGCCGCGCTCCAGCGCGCCGATCGCCCGCGTCATCAGGTCGGCGCCGATGCGGGCCAGCCGGTCGTGCAGATCGGTCACGGTCATGGCGTCGGTCACAGTGACACGCTCCGCCATCGCCACATCGCCGGTGTCGAGCCCGACATCCATCTTCATCACCATGACACCGCTCTCAGCGTCGCCGGCCATGATCGCGCGATTGATCGGCGCCGCCCCGCGCCAGCGCGGCAGCAGTGACGCATGCAGGTTGAAGCAGCCGAGCGGCACGGCCTCGAGGATCGCCTGCGGCAGGATCAGCCCATAGGCCACCACCACGGCGGCATCGGCCTGATGCGCGGCGAATTCGGCCTGAGCATCCGGCGTCTTCAGCGTTTTCGGCGTCAGCACCGGGATGCCGAGCCGCCGCGCCTCACGCTCCACCGGCGTCACCTGTTCCTTCATGCCGCGCCCCGCGGGCTTCGGCGCGCGGGTGTACACCGCCACCACCTCGTGGCCATGGGCCACCAGTTCCAGCAGCGTCGGCACCGCAAAATCGGGCGTGCCCATGAAGATCAGGCGGAGTGACATGAAGGGCTCGCCTTTGGCAGAACGCTTATTGGTTGACTCGTCATGGCCGGGCTTGTCCCGGCCATCCACGTCTTACTTCGGCGGCGCTGCAAAGACGTGGATGCCCGCACCAAGTGCGGGCATGACGGCCTCATTTGACGCCGCGAAAACGCACTAACCCGCCCGCTTCGCGGCCTTGGTAAACTTCTTCAGCACGCGGTCGCGCTTCAGCTTCGACAGGTAATCGACAAACAGCACGCCGTTGAGATGATCGATCTCGTGCTGGATGCAGGTGGCGAACAGGCCGGCCGCCTCTTCCTCATGCACCTTGCCGTCGAGGTCCATGTATTTGATGCGCACGGTCGCCGGTCGCTCGACCTCCTCATAGTATTCCGGGATCGACAGGCAGCCTTCCTCGTAGACCGACATCTCCTCGGACGACGACAGGATTTCCGGGTTGATGAAAACCCGCGGGCTTTTGTCCTCGCCTTCTTTTTTTGCCAGATCCATGGTGATCAGCCGGATCGGCTCGGCGACCTGGATGGCGGCCAGCCCGATGCCGGGGGCGTCATACATGGTTTCGAGCATGTCATCGGCAAGCTTGCGCACCTGCGTCGTGACTTTCTCGATCGGTTTGGACACCAGACGAAGCTGCTTGTCCGGCAGAATGATGATTTCGCGAATGGCCATGGCGCGCGATGTAATCCGGGCTCATGCCGCGGTCAATCACTGGAACGCAGGCGGCGGCGGCTGGCACCGCGAATGGAATTAACCTGCCATTAACCATGATTTTTAACGCTGAATTAACCATAAATGTTCCCTCTTCGTTCGCTCCGGAGCCCGAATCGGGCTAGAAGGTCGGGATGAACGAGATTCTTTTTGTCATCGGCGATACCCCGATCCGCGCCGGCCTGGCGCTGATGGTCTTCGGCGGCCTTGTGCTCGCGATGCTGCTGACGATCGCCATTGTCATCGCCCGCGGCAGCGGCCGCAGCCACGCCGCTGCCATGGCGCAGGCAATCCGCGCCGACGAGCTCGAAGAGCGCGTCGCCGACCTTTTGCGCGCGCAGGACCAGGCGCAGGGACGCGTCGATGCCATGGGACAGGCGCTCGCGGGACGGCAGGCCGAGATGGCGCGGGCGGTCAGCGAGCGGCTCGACGCCGTCGGGCACCGTGTCGGGCAGTCCATGGAACAGACCACCCGCAACACCGCGCAGAGCCTGCACGCCCTGCACGAGCGGCTCGGCATCATCGACAACGCCCACAAGAATCTCACCGAGCTGACCACGCAGGTGACGACGCTGCGCGACGTGCTCGCCAACAAGCAGTCGCGCGGCGCGTTCGGCCAGGCGCGGATGGAAGCGATCGTGCAGGACGGCATGCCGAAGGGCTCTTACGAGTTCCAGCACACGCTCTCCAGCGGCAAGCGGCCGGACTGCGTGGTGTTCCTGCCGGACCAGCGCCCGCTGTGCATCGACGCCAAGTTTCCCCTGGAAGCGGTGACCGCGCTGCATAACGCCCGCTCCGACGACGAGAAGAAGATCGCAACTCAGCGGCTGCGCCAGGACGTGATGAAGCATGTCGGCGACATCGCCGAAAAATACCTGATCCCCGGCGAGACCCAGGACACTGCGCTGATGTTCGTGCCGTCGGAATCGGTCTACGCCGAAATCCACGACGGCTTCGACGACATCGTGCAGAAGGCCTATCGCGCCCGCGTGGTACTGGTGTCGCCGTCGCTGCTGATGCTGGCGATCCAGGTGATGCAGCAGATCCTCAAGGATGCGCGGATGCGCGATGCGGCCGACCAGATCCGCACCGAGGTCATGAACATGATGAGCGACGTTGAGCGGCTGCGCGACCGCGTCAGCAAGCTCGGCAGCCATTTCGACCAGGTCAGCGAGGACGTTCGCCAGGTGCTGATTTCGGTCAACAAGATCGGCAAGCGCGCGGCCAAGATCGAGGAACTGGATTTCAGCTCTCCCTCCGAGGCCGATGCGCCGCCGGCGAAGACCACGGGCGAACTGTTCAGCGTGGCGCCCGCACGCAAGCTGCAGGCGGGAGAATAAACGCGCCCGCAGCGCGCTCTCCCAATACCACCGGAGACGATTCATGACGCCCTATGACCGCCTGGCCGCCCTCGGACTGACCCTGCCGCAGGCCGCACCCGCCGCCGCCAACTACCTGCCGTATCTCCGTCACGGCAACGATCTCTACATCGCCGGCCAGGGCCCGTTCGATGCCACCGGAAAACTGCGCACCGGCAAGGTCGGCCGCGACCTGACCGCCGAGCAGGCCTATGACGACGCGCGCGTCACCGGCCTCAATGTGCTGGCGCAGGTGCATGCCGCGACCGGTGATCTCGGCCGCGTGGTGCAGGTCGTCAAGGTGCTGGGCATGGTCAATGCCACCGACGATTTCAAGGATCATCCCAAGGTGATCAATGGCTGTTCCGACCTGTTCGTCGCGGTGTTCGGCGACGCCGGGCGGCATCCGCGTTCGGCCGTCGGGATGGCCTCGCTGCCGCTGGGAATCAGCGTCGAGGTCGAGGCGATTTTCGCCATCCGGTGATTGCAAGGCGCGCGTCTGCAAATTGCCGCATTGGCCCTCGCCCGCCAAATCAGTTAGGTGGGAGTGATGACGTCAGCTCCCGACGACACCGTCCCGCAGCCGGCCGCACGCCCGTCCTGGCGCGCCGCCATGGCGGTGTATCTGCAGCCCCGGGTGCTGATCGTGCTGTTTCTCGGGTTTTCGTCGGGCCTGCCACTGGCCTTGTCCGGCTCGACGCTGCTGGTCTGGATGACCGAGGCCGGCGTCGACCTGCGCACCATCGGACTGTTCGCGCTGGTCGGCACGCCTTACACCCTGAAATTCATCTGGGCGCCGCTGGTCGATGCGCTCCACGTGCCCCTCTTCACGCGGCTGCTCGGCCGTCGCCGCGGCTGGCTGGTGTTTTCGCAGTTGCTGCTGATTGCCGCCATCCTGCTGCTGGCGATCACCGATCCAGCCCGTTCACCGTTCTATGTTGCGATTGGCGCACTGCTGGTGGCCGCGGCGTCCGCCACCCAGGACATCGTGGTCGATGCCTTCCGCGTCGAAAGCCTGCCCGAGAGCGAGCAGGCGGCGGGCATGGCCGCCTATGTCGCCGCCTATCGCATCGGCATGCTGGTCTCGACCGCAGGCGCCCTGTTCCTGGTCAGCGGCATTCAAGGCACCGGGCTCGACGCCACTGCGGCCTGGAAGTGGGGCTATGTAGTGATGGCCGCAATGGTCCTGATCGGCACCGTCACCGCACTTGTCGCAACCGAGCCCGAACAGTCCGCCCGTGCCGATGCCGCGATGGGCGACAAGACCGGCTTCGTGCGCGTGATCGAGGCGGCCCGCGGCGCGTTCTTCGAATTCCTCACCCGCAAGGACGCCCTCATCGTTCTTGTTTTCGTGGTGCTGTTCAAGTTCACCGACGCGTTTTCCGGCACCATGACCGCGCCGTTCGTGATCGACCTCGGTTTCACCCGCAACGACTATGCGGCCATCGTCAAAGGCGTCGGCCTCGCCGCCACATTGCTTGGCGGCTTCGCTGGCGGCTTTGTCGCCCGCGCCTATTCGCTGCCCGTGAGCCTGTGGATCGGCGGCATGGTGCAGGCCATCGCCAACCTGTCGTTCTCCTGGCTCGCCATCGTCGGGATCAACCATTACGCACTGGCGCTCGCCATCACCGCGGAGAACTTCACCAGCGCCATCGGCACCGTGATCTTCGTCGCGTACCTGTCGGCGCTGTGCAAAAGCCCGCTGCACACCGCCACGCAATACGCATTGCTGACGGCGCTGGCGGCCGTCGGCCGCACCTACCTGTCATCGGGCGCCGGCTATGTAGCCAAGGCGACCGGCTGGCCGATATTCTTCGTGATCTGCGTGCTGGTCGCGATCCCCAGCCTGATCCTGCTGGCGTGGCTGCAGCGGCGCGGCCATTTCGAGACGCTGGGGAAAACGGCCTAACGCACGCGTCGTCCGGAGAGGACGAACCCGGGGTGCAGCCAATGAAATTAGACCTGCATTGTTGAACTCGTCATGGCCGGGCTTGTCCCCAACGACTCGGCGAAGCCGAGTCGCTGTGACATCCACGTCTTTGTTTCGGCGATGCAGTTAAGACGTGGATGCCCGGCACAAGGCCAGGCATGACGGAGAGAGAGATGATCTCCGAATTCTCAATCCAGCTCACAACGTCAGTGGCTCGCCACCAGGCTCCACTTCGAGATGATGGCGTCGCTCATCTGGCCGGCAAGCTCGGCGCAGGACATTTCATCCGCCTTGATCGAAATCTGCTTACCAATGTAGCTCTTCAACCGGCTGGCCTCGGCGTCGCTGGTGGTGACGATCTGGAACGTCTCCGGGCCGGTCTCGAGATTGCACAGCCCGTTCGGGCCGGGCAGTTTGCGCGGCTCGGTGACCAGCTGGAACGTATTGATGCGCTTGCCCTGCGGATCGCGGCTGCGCATGGCGCGCAGTTCTCCGGACAGCACGCCCCCGGTCTTGATCGCCTGCTGCGCCGAGGCTTCGACCGATCCCACCGCCATGACGGCGAGGACAACAACGGATGCGAGGCAGGCTTTGGACACGTTCAGGATCATGGCATCAATTCTCGATTGCTGGAGTCTCAGGCATTGAAGCCTCATTTCTTGAGGCCGTTGAAGTCAGAAAAGGGTTCGCTGCCGCATCGCCGCCGACAATGTTCCCTCGTCGAGGTAGTCGAGTTCGCCGCCGACCGGCACGCCGTGCGCCAGCCGCGTGATCTTGACTTCCGCATCCTGCAGCAGATCGGTGATGTAATGCGCCGTGGTCTGGCCGTCGACCGTGGCGTT
>JBGMOD010000119.1:0-1411 GCA_041424235.1 Hyphomicrobiales bacterium | reverse complement strand
GAGTTCCACAGCTCGGTGTACTGGCCCATGAACATCGCGTGCAGCGAGTTGAAGTGCGGGCCCGTCACGTTCCAGTGGAAGTTGTGCGTCGTGAGGTACAGCGTGTACGTGTCGGCCAGCACGCGGCTCAGGCCTTCGGCAATGGCCGCGCGGTCCTGGCGTTCGATGCCGATGTTGATGATCGGCGCGTTGCGGCTGCCGGACTCCTGCGCGACCACGGCACCGCCCTTCTTGGGCACCTTGCCGGCGGAGGAAGCAGACGACGATTTCTTCGAGGCTTTGGCCATGGCGAGAACTCTTTCTTCAAGTTGGGATGTGAACGAGTGATTCTCGAAGCCGCGCTGCGGCTTCGCAACAGCCTCACTCTATCCCAGCGATGAGCGATTCAAAACAGCCGGCGCGTAGGCCGACTCCTCGAATCTCTATGAGAGACGCTTGACGCCCGGCAGCTCGCACGCATAGATCGCGTTGCGCAGCGCGGCGATGGCTTCATAGCGCGTGAAGGTGCGGCGCCATGCGAGCACCACGCGGCGCGTGGGCGGATCGCGATCGTGCGCGTCGCGCACCGGCAGGTAGCGCACCATCTGCTCGGGCTCCTTGCGGCCCTTGACCTTGGGCTTGAGCGCCTCGGCCGGCACCGACAGGCGCGGCACCAGCGTCACGCCCATGCCCGAGGCCACCATGTGCTTGATGGTCTCCAGCGACGAGCCCTCGAAGCTCTTGCGGATGCCCTCGGCATTACTCGAGAAGCGCGCGAACTCGGGGCACACCTCGAGCACGTGGTCGCGAAAGCAGTGGCCCGTGCCCAGCAGCAGCATGGTTTCGCTCTGCAGCTCTTCCGAGGTGATCGACTCGCGGTCGGCGAACTTGTGCTTGATCGGCAGCGCCGCCATGAAGGGCTCGTCGTACAGCGGCGCCATCGCGAGGCCGGTGTCGGGAAAGGGCTCGGCCATGATCGCGCAGTCGATCTCGCCGGCGCGCAGCATCTCGAGCAGCTTGACGGTGAAGTTCTCCTGCAGCACCAGCGGCATCTGCGGCGTGCGCGCGATCACCTGGCGCACCAGGTCGGGCAGCAGGTACGGCCCGATGGTGTAGATCACGCCCAGGTTCAGCGGGCCGGCCAGCGGGTCTTTGCCGCGCTTGGCGATTTCCTTGATGCTGGCGGCCTGGTCGAGCACGCTCTGCGCCTGCTGCACGATCTGCTCGCCGAGCGGCGTGACGGTCACTTCGCCTGCGCTGCGCTCGAAGAGCTTGACTTCGAGCTCGTCCTCGAGCTTCTTGATGGCCACCGAGAGGGTCGGTTGGGAGACGTAGCAGGCCTCGGCCGCCTTGCCGAAGTGCCGTTCGCGGGCTACTGCGACGATGTATTTGAGTTCGGTGAGAGTCATAGCTTGCGTCAATTATGCGCAAG
>JBGMOD010000118.1:0-1420 GCA_041424235.1 Hyphomicrobiales bacterium | reverse complement strand
CGCTGCACCGATCGTCCCTTCCTGGCTTGGCGTCCTCGCCGCGGCACTTGCCAGCGCAAGCCCGTGCCGGGCTTCTCCACATCCGTTGCGACCCTACGGGTGCGCAGGCGCGCTATGCCCCGGCGGTCCGGTCGCCTGTCGAAAGGCCCCGATCGGCGGGGTCAGACACAGATCAGGAAGTCGAACGTCATGGCCGACCCCCAGAATGACAAAGTCCTATCCGCAGACCAGCGCATCGCGACCATCGCGCGGCTCAATGATGCCCTGCGCCAGTCCATCCATAGCCCGGGCGTCAACCAGGTGGTCATGACCGCCGGGGTCGCCGAGCTGATCGGCGATACCAGCTTGTTCCGCGGGTTCCAGCGCCGCGCCGAACTGTTGCGCACCGTGCGCGACTATGACGCCTTTGGTCCCGACGTCGATCCCCATGGCGAGCGTGATTTCGGGCGCTTCGAACTTGCCGGCGAAGCCCTGTATTGGAAGATCGACTATTATGATCGGGCGCTGACCTATGGATCGCCCGATCCGACCGATCCCGAAGTCACCACCCGCGTGCTGACGCTGCTTCTCACCCACGAATATTGAACTATCATGGCCCCGACCCTGTCGGGGCCACCTTTTACCGAAAGGGATTCGCAGATGAGCGAGCCTGTCATCCAAGCCCTCGACCGGCTTTTCGATCTGGCCGCCTCGGACACGGGGCAAGCGCGTCGCACCGCGAACTTCCTGCTCGCCTGGTGGAATGCGCAAGACAATGGCGGGTTCGATCTTGCCGACCTGTTCGGCGTCGACCACGCCGTTGCGGCCGACATGGCCATCGTGTTCGTCTATCTGGGCGGTCATCACGGCGCGATCTATCCCGACCAGCTCGGCTATGAGGACAAGATCGTCGCACTGGTTCACCAGTGGCGGTTGCGTGAGCCTGCCGACTGACCAAGGCGTCGGCCGCGAGCGTTGATCGCGTCGCGCCAACCGAGCCCGCTGACGTTGCCGCCGGGCTGCGCAAAAATGTCTCCCCGAGCGATTGTGACACCGGCTATCCCCCTGACCGGGGGGATAGCCGAAAAGTCTGCTTGAGCAGACTATCGCCGGTGCCGGCCGATGCCCACCGGGCCTTTCTACCCAACACGAGAGGGGAGGCTTCGCGGCGAGAGCGGCCGCGTTTTGCTGCGCGGTGAGGGGACCGATCGGTTTCCCTGAAACATGCCAAGGAGACCCGCTGTGGCCGACTATTTTTCGCGTCATCCAGACCATGCGTTGCTGTTCGCATTCGTCTGCTTCGTCATCACCGTTTACCTGTTCCGTTATGTCGGACCGGGCATCGGCGGCGGTGGCGACTGGTCGTCGCGCGAGCATTATGAGCGCAACCTGCGCGATGGTCCGCACGACTATGAATCCTGACGGCGCGGCGCCGATGCGA
>JBGMOD010000117.1:0-77158 GCA_041424235.1 Hyphomicrobiales bacterium | reverse complement strand
CGAAGTCGGTGTGGCTGTCGGGAAGAATGCGCTTCACCGTGCCCTCGCCCGGCCCAAGCCCGAACCAGCCGCCATGACTGAAGGATTCGGTCGCCATGTCGACCTGGAAGGTGTCACCGGACGCCGGATCCATGAAGCGTTTGATGCGGGCGGCAACGTGCGGCACGAACATGTAGGCGGCGAACAGTCCGGCGCTCGCGGTGCCGGCCAGGCCGAACACCCAGATGATGCGCATGCCGGCGATGAAGAACAGCGCGCCCCACACCATCAGGATCAGCATGGTTTGGCCGAAGTCGGGTTCCGCCACCAGCAGGGTCACCAGCGTCAGCAGCAGCACCAGCGCCATCGAGGTGGCCGGCATTTCCGGCCGCCGCGCCGATTCCGAGAACAGCCACGCCACCAGCACCACGAAGGAGGGTTTCGCCGCCTCCGAGGCCTGGATGTTGATGCCGAGGATGGTGATCCAGCGCTTGGCGCCCTTCACTTCGGCGCCGAAACCCAGCGTCGCCACGATGAGAATGATGCTGATGGCAAACACGATCAGCGCGACGCGGCGGATCTGGCGCGGCGAGAGAAACGAGACGCCGATCATCACGATGAACGACGGCACCAGGAAGATGACATGGCGGTTGAAGAAGTGGAACGGATCGAGCCCGATGCGCACCGCCACCGGCGGACTGGCCGCCAGCGACAGGATGATCCCGGCGAGCATCAGCGCGATCATCGCCGCCAGCAACAGCCGATCGACCGTCCACCACCATTCGCTCAACGGGGTGCGCTGTTCACGTGAGATCATGGCCGGTCCTGTGGCTCGAAAAACGCTTCATTGCTCCCCCAACATGGTTTCCAGACCGTTAAGAAATTGGAAAGAATTGCAGAGAAAGCGACGCCGTCCCCCAAAAGGAGGGCGCGGCGGTGGAACCGGCTGCGCTAGAAATAGCTCCGATAGACACTTGAATAAAATGGCCAGCCACCGGACGCTGGCCTGCCCGCCGGCACCCTGGGCAGGCCAAGACAAACGCCAAGACAAATGTTGAGAGGAAATCCATGACGCACGTTGGAAGTTGTTTTTGCGGCGCAGTCGAACTCGAAGTCACCGGTGCACCGGAAGGCATGGGCTATTGCCACTGCCGGTCCTGCCGGTCGTGGTCCGGCGGACCGGTCAATGCCTTCACGCTGTGGAAGCCTGACGCCGTCCGCGTCACCGCCGGCGCCGAACACGTCGGGATGTTCCAGAAGACGCCGGTCAGCCAGCGCCAGTTCTGCAAGACATGCGGCGGCCACCTGATGACCACCCATCCGCCGCTCGGCCTGATCGACGTGTTCGCCGCGACGATCCCGAGCCTCACCTTCACGCCCGGCGTTCACGTCAACTATTCCGAGACGGTGCTGCCGATGAAGGACGGGTTGCCGAAGTTGAAGGATTTTCCGGCGGAGTTGGGTGGATCGGGGGAAGTGGTGCCGGAGTAGCGGCGAGCTTGTGATGCCCGTCGAGATTCCGGGTCTGGCCCTTCGGGCCATCCCGGAATGACATCCTCATGACCTGGTCATTCCGGGGCGGCGCGAAGCGACGAACCCGGAATCCCGGCAGAACGAATAGTCACCGGCCATCACACCACCGGCACCACACCGCCCAGCGCCAACACCAGCTCACGGAAGCGCTGGCCGCGGATTTCGAAGTTGCGGTACTGGTCGAACGAGGCGCAGGCCGGCGACAGCAGCACGATCGGGTGCGACGCGCCCACCGCCTCGGCATCGCGCGCGGCCTGGGTCACGGCCACATCAAGCGTGCCGCTGAGTTCAAACGGCACCTGCGCACCGAGCGTGCCGGCGAATTCATCGGCCGCCTCGCCGATCAAATAGGCCTTGCGGACCCGCGGAAAGTATTCGCGCAGGCTTTCGATGCCGCCGCTCTTCGGCTTGCCGCCGGCGATCCAGAAAATATTGTCGAACGACGCCAGCGCCCGCGCCGCCGCATCCGCATTGGTGCCCTTCGAATCGTTGATGAACAGGACCTGGCCGCGACGGCCGATCTGCTCCATGCGGTGCGCGAGGCCAGGGAAGCTGCGCAGCCCCTCCTGCAGCACGGGGAACGAAACGCCGAGCGCCAGGGCCGCTGCGGCCGCGCACGCCGCGTTCTGCGCATTGTGCTGTCCGCGCAGCGATCCGATGCCGCCAATGGCGGCGATATCGGTGCGGGCGCCGCCGGCGGCGCGCACGATGGTTTCGCGGTCGACATAGACGCCATCGGCCAGCGGCCGCTTCACGGAAATCCGCACCATGTGCTTGCCGCCGTGCTCGACACGATCCGCCGCCGCCTGGCTCCATTGATCGTCGACGCCGACGATCGCGGTGCCGCCGCGCTGCACGCCGGCCACCAGCCGCTCCTTCACCGCGGCATAATGATCGATGGTGCCATGACGATCGAGATGATCGGCGCTGACATTGAGCAGGATGCCGACCAGCGGATCGAGCGACGGCGCGAGGTCGATCTGGTAGGACGACATCTCGATGACATGGACGCGGCCGAGCCGCGGCGGCTCCAGCGACAGGATCGCGGTGCCGATATTGCCGCCCATCTGCACGTCATGGCCGGCGACGCGCATCAGATGCGCGATCAGGGCCGTGGTGGTGGACTTGCCATTGGTGCCGGTGATGGCGACGAACGGCGCGCTCGGCGCATGGCGACGGCGTTCCCTGCAGAACAGCTCGATGTCGCCGATCACCGGCACGCCGGCCTGCTTCGCCGCCAGCACCGTCCAGTGCGGCACCGGATGGGTCAGCGGCACGCCGGGCGTCAGCACCAGCGCCGCGAAATTCGCCCAGGAGACCGTGCGCAGGTCGGCCGTCATGAAGCCGGCCTTGGCGGCGTCCGCGAGCCTGACCGCATCGTCATCGCTGGCGACGACGTCGGCGCCGCCGGCCTTGAGCGCATGACAGCTCGCAAGCCCGGACCCGCCGAGTCCAAACACGGCAACGGTGCGGCCTGCGAAGCTGGTAACCGGGATCACGATCTCACCTGAGTTTCAAAAGCCCACGTTTCAAAAGCCGATGTTTCAAAAGCCGGCGATTCAAAAGCCCGGCCTGGAGCCTGTTCAAGATCAGGGTCCATCTAAGACCAAGACCTGTCCAAGACCAAGCCCGACCAGAACAAAACCTATCTAAGCTTGAGCGTGGAGAGGCCGGCAAGGGCCAGCATCACCGAAATGATCCAGAACCGGATCACGATCTGCGGTTCGGTCCAGCCCAGTTGCTCGAAATGGTGATGGATCGGCGCCATCTTGAACACGCGTTTGCCGGTGAGCTTGAAGGACGCCACCTGCACGATCACCGAAACCGCCTCCAGCACGAACAGGCCGCCGATCACCGCCAGCACGATCTCGTGCTTCACGGCGACCGCGATCGAGCCGAGCATGCCTCCGAGCGCCAGCGAGCCGGTGTCGCCCATGAAGATCGAGGCCGGCGGCGCGTTGAACCACAGGAATCCCAGCCCGGCGCCAAGCACCGCGCCGCACAGCACCGCGAGTTCGCCGGTGCCGGCGACATAGTTGATCTGCAGATAGTCGGAGAACACCGCATTGCCGACCAGGTACGAGATCATGCCGAACGACAGCGAAGCGATCATCACCGGCACGATGGCGAGACCATCGAGGCCGTCGGTGAGATTGACCGCGTTGCCGGCGCCGACCACGATGAAGGCGCCGAACACCACGAAGAACCAGCCGAAATTCAGCGCGACATCCTTGAAGAACGGAATCACCAGCGAGGTGGAGAACGGCGCGCGCCCCAGCCACACCAGCGCGAAGCAGGCGAGGCCGGCGATGGCGAACTCGATCAGCAGCCGGATGCGCCCGGAGAATCCGGCATCGGTCTGCTTGGTCACCTTGAGATAATCGTCATAGAAGCCGACGAAGCCGAAACCGAGCGTCACCGCCAGCACGATCCAGACATAGGGATTGCGCGGATTGGCCCACAGCAGCGTCGACACCACGAGACCGGACAGGATCATCAGGCCGCCCATGGTGGGCGTGCCTTTCTTGGAGAGGTGCGACTGCGGTCCGTCGGTGCGGATCGGCTGGCCCTTGCCCTGGCGCAGCCGCAGATTGTCGATGATCCAGGGGCCGAACAGAAACACGAACAGCGCCGCCGTCACCATCGCCCCGCCGGTGCGGAAGGTGATGTAGCGGAACACATTGAAGACGGGAATCGTGCCGGACAGATCAATCAGCCAATAGAACATTCAAACCGCCTTACACCGCGACATCGTCAAATGCGGCATTGCCGGGAAAGCGCTTTTCCAGCGCGGTGACAATGACTTTCATCCTGGAACCGAGCGAGCCCTTGACCATCACTGCATCGCCGGCCCGCAACGCCGCTGCGACATCGCCTTCCAGCGCCGCAGAATGTTCGGCATAGCCGCCCCGGCGCGTCGATGGAAGGGCATCCCACAGATTTCGCATCAGGGGACCACAGCAGAATACCAGGTCGATCTTGTTGGCGGTCACGGCGTCAGCCAGCGCGCGATGCAGTTTGGGCCCCTCCGGCCCGAGTTCGAGCATGTCGCCGAGCACGGCGATGCGCCGCCCCCGTGGCCCGACCACCGCCTGCCCCAGCACGTCGAGCGCTGCCGCCATCGAGGCCGGATTGGCATTGTAGCTTTCGTCGATCAGGGTTGCGGGGCCCTGCGGCAATCCCAGCTTCAGCCGCGCGCCGCGGCCGGTGGCCGCCTGCATCTCGGCCAGCGACAGGCCGGCCGCCGCCAGATCGGCGCCCGCCAGCACGGCCGCGGCGAGC
Source organism: Hyphomicrobiales bacterium (assembly GCA_041424235.1). Taxonomy (GTDB): domain Bacteria; phylum Pseudomonadota; class Alphaproteobacteria; order Rhizobiales; family Xanthobacteraceae; genus Bradyrhizobium_A. The sequence continues at coordinate 72,364 of JBGMOD010000117.1, read as the reverse complement.
ACCGCCAGCGAATTCATCGCCATGTGCCGGCCCGGCATCCCGATCTTGTAGGTGATGTCGTGATCGAGGATATCGGCATGCACCGCCGAGCAATCCGCATGCAGCGAGATGTCGAGCAGGCGGGCATCGGCCTTCTTGTCGGTGCCGAACGCCACGATGCGCGCGACACCGGATTTTTCCGCCCGCTTCTTCAGCCGCTTGAACTGCGAGTTGTCCCTGTTCAGCACCGCGGCGCCGCCGGGCTCCAGACCGAGAAAGATCTCCGCCTTGGCGTCGGCAATGGCCTCGATGCCGGAAAAGAACTCCAGATGCACCGGCTCGACGGTGGTGATGATGGCGACATGCGGCCGCACCATCTTCACCAGAGGCTCGATCTCGCCGGCATGGTTCATACCGATCTCGAACACCGCATAGACGCAATCCGCCGGGCAGCGCGCCAGTGTCAGCGGCACGCCCCAGTGATTGTTGAAAGACGCCACCGAGGCGTGGGTCTTGCCCTGCGCACCCAGCACGCGCCGCAGCGCTTCCTTGGTCGAGGTCTTGCCGACCGATCCGGTGACGGCGATCACCTTCGCCTGCAGCCGGGCGCGCGCGGCGATGCCGAGATCGACCAGCGCAGCCAGCACGTCCGGCACCACCAGCAGCGGCGCGTCATTGCTGAACTGGTTGCGATGCGCATCGGCGATGACGGCCACCGTCGCGCCGTTCTTCAGCGCTGCCTCGACGAAATCATGGCCATCGTGCACGTCGCCCTTGATGGCGAAATAGGCTTCGCCCGGCGTGATGGTGCGGCTGTCGATCGAGATGCCGGTGATGGCGGCCGGCAAGGCGCCGCTGCGCGCCGCGCGCATCGCTTCCGCCATGGCGGCGACGGTCCACAACAACGAGGCACTCATGTCGCACTCTCCGCAAGGGCCGCACGCGCCGCATCGTGATCGCTGAACGGCAGCACGCGATCGCCGACGATCTGTCCGGTCTCGTGGCCCTTGCCGGCAATCACCAGGGCGTCGCCGGGCTGAAGACCGGCCACGCCGGCGCGAATGGCCTCGGCCCGGTCGCCGATCTCGCGCGCGCCGGCGGCGGTGGCCATGATGGCGGCCCGGATCGCGGCGGGATTCTCGCTGCGCGGATTGTCGTCGGTGACGATGACGGCGTCGGCGCGGCGCGCCGCGATCTCACCCATCAGCGGCCGCTTGCCGGCATCGCGATCGCCGCCGGCGCCGAACACCACCACCAGCTTGCGCGTGGCATAGGGCCGCAGCGCCTCCAGCGTCTTTTCCAGCGCATCGGGCTTGTGGGCGTAATCGACGAACACCGGCGCGCCGTTGCGCTCGCCAATCAGTTCGAGGCGGCCCTTGGCGCCCTCGAGCTGTTCCAGCGCGGCGAAGGTCTTCTCGACGGCGCCGCCGGTGCCGATCACCAGCCCGGCCGCGACCAGCGCGTTCTCGATCTGGAATTCACCGACCAGCGGCAGGCGCAATGCACGGGTCTTGCCGCCGTAGGCGAGCGTGAGCTTTTGCCCGAAGCCGTCGATGGCGGCATCGATCAGGCGAATGCCGCCGCCCTTGTCGTCGCCGCGGCGCCCGACCGTGAGCAGCTTGAGCCCGCGCGACCCTGCCGCGTCGATCACCGCCTGCGAGTGCTCATGATCCGCGGCGATGACGGCCACACCGTCGCCGGCGACGAGATCGCGAAACAGCCGCAGCTTCGCCGCGAGATAATGCGCGACGTCCGGATGATAATCCATGTGATCGCGCGAGAGATTGGTGAACCCGCCGGCGCTGATCCGCACGCCGTCGAGCCGGAATTGATCGAGGCCGTGCGATGAGGCTTCGAGCGCCAAATGGGTGACGCCCTCGCCGGCCAGTTCATCCAGCGAGCGGTGCAGCGCGATCGGATCCGGCGTGGTCAGCGAGCCATAGACGGTGCGTGACGGCGCCACCAGGCCGATGGTGCCGATGCTGGCGGACGCAAAGCCCAGGCTCTGCCAGATCTGGCGGGTGAAGGCCGCGACCGACGTCTTGCCGCTGGTGCCGGTGACTGCGGCGATGGTGCCGGGCTGGCGCAGATAGAAGCGCGCCGCCGACAGCGCCAGCGCGCGCCGCGCATTCGACACCCGGATGTAGGGAACGAGACAGACCGCAGGCGCCGGCTGGTCGCCCACCACCGCCACGGCGCCGGCAACCACAGCCTGATCGATGAAACGCGCGCCGTCGGTCCTGCTGCCGGTCAGCGCGAAAAACAGATCGCCGCCCTTCACCGCACGGCTGTCCACGGCCAGGCCGGATACGGTGACGGCGCCCAATGAGGCGTCGAGGGCGGCATCATCGCCGAGAAGATCGCCGAGATCGCAAAGTCTCATCGTGACGGCATCTCTTGATCACGAGGTTTCACGTGAAATCCTGGCAGTCGACCCATGTTACAAATCTTGGCGCAAAATCTTTGTCACGAAATCCTGTCACGACGACCCGCACGTTCCGAAGGTCAGCAGCACAGCGACGCGGCTGCGCTTACCGGCTTTCCTTCGATGCCGCAAGAATAAGGCGCTCCGCAGGCGGCAAATCCATGCGCGGCTCGATCCCCAGCAGCGGCGCGATCCGCTCGATCACCTTGCCGCCGGTCGGAACCGCGTTCCAGCCGGAGGTAATGAAGCCATGCGTTTCCGGCAGCGATTGCGGCTCGTCCAGCATGACGAGAAGTTGATAACGCGGATTGTCGGCCGGAAGGATCGCCGTGAACGAATTCAGCACCTTCTTCTTGGCGTAGCGGCCGTTGATGACCTTTTCGGCGGTCCCGGTTTTACCGCCGATGTAGTAGCCGGGGACATCGGCCTTGCGCGCCGTGCCCTGCTCGGCGTTCAGGCGCATCAGGAACCGCATCTTGTCGCTGGTGTCCTGCTTGATCACCCGCTTGGCGAGCTTCATCGCGTCCGCTTCGGAGCGCTTCAGGAAGGTCGGCGGAATCAGGTAGCCGCCATTGACCAGCGCATCGACGCCCATCACGGCCTGCAGCGGCGCCACCGCCAGGCCATGGCCGAACGCGATGGTGACGGTGTTCAGCTCGCCCCAGCGCCGCGGCACGATGGGCGACGCGCTTTCCGGCAGTTCGGTGCGCAGCCGTGTCAATTGGCCCATCTTGGCCAGAAACGCCTTGTGCGCTTCGACGCCCTGCCCAAGCGCGATCCGCGCCGCGCCGATGTTGGAGGAATAGGTGAAGACTTCCTTCAGGGTGATGGCGCGGTTGAGCGGATGGTCGTCGTGGATCTTGAACTTGCCGTATTGCAGCGGACCGCGGCCGTCGACCGTGGAGTTGAGACCCAGCCTGCCGGAATCCATCGCCATCGCCAGCGTGAACGACTTGAACGTCGATCCCATCTCGTAGACGCCGGTGGTCAGGCGATTGATGCGATCGGGATCGTTGGCTTCCTTCGGATTGTTCGGATCGAAGTCGGGCAGCGAGACCATCGCCACGATTTCGCCGGTGCGGACATTGCTGACGAGGCCGGAGGCCGCCTTGGCGTGGAACTTGTCCTTCGCCTTCATCAGTTCGTCGCGCAGCGCATGCTCGACACGCAGATCGACCGAAAGCTCCACCGGCTGCTGCTGGCGATCGGTGGCGAAGCCGGCGCGGTGCAGGTCCGCGAGCCCGTTGGTGTCGAGCCACTTCTCGATGCCGGCGATGCCCTGGTTGTCGATGTTCACGAGTCCGATCAGATGCGCCACTTCCTGGCCGCTGGGATAGACCCGCTTGTTCTCGCGCAGGAAGCCGATGCCGGGAATACCGAGCTTGTGGATATCCTGCTGCTGCAGTGGCGTGATCTCACGCTTCAGCCAGACGAAGCCCTTGCGCGAGGACAGCCGCTGCCGCACTTCGGCGGTCTCCAGATCAGGCAGCGTCGCGGTCAGGAGCTCGATCGCCTCATCCTTGTCGATGATGCGGCGCGGTTCGCCATAGAGCGACGGCGTCTTGACGTCGGTGGCGAGGATTTCACCGTTGCGGTCGAGGATGTCGGGGCGCGCGGTCGCGGTGGCATCGGACGCGCCGGAGCGCCGGGAGCCATGGCTGTCGTCGATCACCGCATACATCACGAGCCGCGCCGCGATCACCGCGTAGATCGCGGCGAACGCGATCATGGTGAAGCCGACACGCGCGCGCGCCTTGGCGCTGCGATCCTTGCGCCCGTACAGCAGACTGCGGATCAGCCGGCGGCGAAACGGTTCGACGGGACGGGCGACGGTGAGCGCGGCGTCGGTCACTGCGCGTCCTCCGTGGCCGGAGCTGCGGACACCGAACCGGTGGCGTCCTTGTCGGCCGCATCCTTGCTGGCGGTGTCCTTGCCGTCCTTGTCGATGATATCGATCATGGCGCCGATCGGATCGGGGGTGGTGGAGCGAGCGAAGCTTGGCGGCCGCGCCGGCAGGTTCTTCAACTGATCGTATTGCAGGGCCTGGATCGGCTGCAGCGCGAGATGGCGCTGCGCCAGCCCCTGCAGCCGCGACGGCGTCTGCAGCCTGGCCCACTCCGCATGCAAGGCCGCGATCGCATCGCGCTGCTCGCGGATATCGGCGCGCAGCTTCAGCACGTTCTCGGTGCGCACCGTGGATTCCATCTTGATGCGATAGACATAGGCCGCAGCGAACACCAGCGCACAGATCACGAAGAGATGGACAATGCGCACGCTTCAGCCCCCTCTCAGGATGGAGTGCAGCGACGGCCAGTCCGACAACTCGTCGGCCGGATGCGCCGGCGCCTCGGTGCGAGCAGCCGCCCGCAGCTTGGCCGAGCGCGCGCGGGGATTGGCGGTGATTTCGGCGTCGTCGGCCACCACCGGGCGCCTGGTGAGGATCTCGAAACTCGGCGCAAGCTGCGCGACCTCGGGCAGATGCCGCGATCCGCCGCCGCTCTTGCCGCGCGCATTGAAGAAGTTCTTCACGATGCGGTCTTCGAGCGAGTGGAACGAGACCACCGCCAGCCGGCCACCGGGCCGCAGCAGCTGTTCCGCAGACACCAGCGCCGACTGCAGTTCGTCGAGTTCCTCGTTGACCAGGATGCGCAGCGCCTGGAACGTCCGGGTGGCGGGATGAATGTCGTTGGGCTTGGTCCGAACCACGCGGCCGACGATATCGGCCAGCGCCCGTGTGGTGGTGATCGGCGCCTCGCGCCGCGCGGCGACCACGGCGCGCGCGATGCCGCGCGATTTGCGCTCCTCGCCGAAGATGTAGATCACATTGGCCAGATCGGTTTCCGACGCTTTCGCGATCACGTCCGCGGCGGTCGGGCCATCGTGCCCCATGCGCATGTCGAGCGGGCCATCGAGCCGGAACGAGAAGCCGCGGCCGGCCTGGTCGAGCTGCATCGACGACACGCCGACGTCCATGACAATGCCGTCGACCGCGCTCACCCCCTGCGCATCGCAGACATCGGCCAGATTGGAAAACCGGTCTTCGACCAGGGTGAGCCGCCCGTTCGCCGCTTCGACGAGATCGAAGCCGCCGGCGATGGCGGTGCGGTCGCGGTCGATCCCGATCACGCGGGTGCCGCCGACATCGAGAATCATCCGGCTGTAGCCGCCCGCCCCGAAGGTGGCGTCCACATAGACGCCGCCGTCGCGCGGCGCGAGCGCGTCCACCGCCTGGCGGCCAAGGACCGGAATGTGGTCGGGGCGATGATCCACCGGATGACCAGGCGTCATGACGCGCCCCCGCGCGCCGCGCCAACCGAAACGTCGGCGCGCGGGCGCAGCCTGGGCGGCACGCCGGGTGGGGTGAACCTTAAGGGCATCCGGCGTCCGCATGGGATCTGAGGGCCAACCATGGGATTTGCGATCGATAACGAACATTGCAGCCAATTCTCGCGAACCGGCATTCATCCTTAGTTAGCGGGGGTTAACATTAAGGAATCGTTGATGATCACGCTCAAATTGCAAAACGGCGCGCCCGGTTTTGCGCCCCCACCATGCGCCAGAGCCCCTAGCGTCAAATAAGGCTTTGATTCCATTTTACATTTCAGCAGCCACGGGGTGTGGATAGTGCGGTGGGACTCAAGACATGATGATTGCACCTGATGTCGCATGGCAGGATAGTGACACCGGGGACGGTCCGGACGGCGCACCAGGCGCCGGCAGTCGAACGTCCTGAAAATTCCGTGTTGGACAATTCCGTACTGGTTGAATGGATATCCTGAGTTGGCGCGCGCTTTGATGGGAATTCCGGTGATTGGAACTCGGGTTCCCTGGTCTTTCGAAAACCGATTTACCGCCGCTCTCCTGCCGGGTTTGAGTGTGACATGGTCCAGGGGTCGTTTACGTCGGGTGGCATCGAGTCGAAGCGTCAAGGGACCCTCTCGTCCACGCTTCCGTCGCAGTTCAAGACTCCCTGGGTCCACGCCGACATGCTGAAATTCATGCCGGATTCATCGGTCATTTCCGATGTGATCCCCTCCGCAAACTATGGCGAGCGGCGCAACAACCGCGCGCCCGATATGATCGTGCTGCATTACACCGGCATGAAGGATGCCGAGAGCGCTCTGGCGCGCCTGTGCAAGGCCGGCACCGAGGTCTCCGCCCATTATGTGGTGATGGAAGACGGCCGCATCGTGCAGTGCGTGCCGGAAGCGCGCCGGGCGTGGCACGCCGGAACATCGCAATGGGCGGGCGAGACCGACCTGAATTCCTGTTCGATCGGGGTGGAGATCATCAACGGCGGCCACGACTGGGGCTATCCGGATTTTCCCTCCCGCCAGGTCGCCGCCGTGATCGCGCTGTGCCGCGGCATCATCATCCGCCGCAACATCGTCAAGCACCGGGTGCTCGGGCACTCCGACATCGCGCCGGACCGCAAGAAGGATCCCGGCGAGAAATTCCCGTGGCGGCTGCTCGCCTCCTCCGGCGTCGGCCATTGGGTCCGCCCGGCGCGAATCGTCCGCGGCGAGGCCCTGGCGCCCGGCTCCACCGGAGAGCCGGTGATGGCCATGCAGGAGCAGCTCTTTGAATATGGCTACGCGGTGCCGCGCCATGGCCAGTATGACGGGCCCACCACCGAGGTGGTCACCGCCTTCCAGCGTCATTTCCGGCCCGAGAAGGTCGATGGCGTCGCCGACCTCTCGACACTGGCGACATTGAAGGCGTTGATCGACAGCAGGCCCCCGGACGCGCCGCACTTGACCCCGCTGCCGCCGCACTCCATGACGTAGCCGTCAGTCGGCCGGACGGCCGCTCCCGCAGGGATCGAAAGGTCGCGGGGGAGGAAAGTCCGGGCTCCATGGACAAACGGTGCCGGATAACGTCCGGCGGGGGCGACCCCAGGGACAGTGCCACAGAGAACGAACCGCCTGCGCCGCGGCGCAGGTAAGGGTGAAAAGGTGCGGTAAGAGCGCACCGCGTGTCCGGCGACGGAGACGGCATGGTAAACCCCACCGGGAGCAAAACCGAATAGGAACGGCGTCGCGGACAGTTCGCTCATCGAGCGATAACTCCGCAGGGCATGTCTGGCTCGACCGTTCGGGTAGGTTGCTCGAGGCAACGCGCAAGCGTTGTCCCAGAGGAATGGCCGTCACGTATCGCGCGCGCAAGCGTGCGGTGCCCTACAAAACCCGGCTTACAGGCCGGCTGATACTCTTAGGAGAAGCGATCCCGCATCGCGCTTCGAATGCACGTATCGCGCTTTCGAATGAAGGGCTCGGCGCAACCACGCCGGGCCCTTCGCCCATTGGAGAGGCTGCGGAAACACGGTCTCAGCTATTTGCTCCGGAATCCATCATCGCCAGAAGCTCGCTCAGCGACTGTTTGCAGGCGGCGGCATCAGGAACACCCGCTCTGAGTGCGGCAAGCGCACGATCGATCGCCTTGTCGACTTTGTGCCACTCGGCCGCCGCGCGAGGCTTCAGAGACGGCTCCGCGTCATCCCACGATGTTTCCAGATCCTTGATGCGGGCTTTCGCTGCGACGAGATCTCCCTTCTCGACCAGCATCGAGGTGTCGACGACGATTTTCCGGAACGCTTGCAGATCGCCGAGCTTCGACGCAGTGGCCGCCTCTGCCGACACCATGATCATCGGGGTCGCCGCCAATCCGCTGCCGAGTGCGGGAACGAAAACGAGAGACCGCGCGACCGTCGCAAATATCCGGATGCGTTGCTTCATGGTTTGCCTCCTTGGTTGATGATGGCAGGGAATCTGCCGGACTATTCGCGTTTGCCGGTCCTCATGCCGGTTTGTTCAAGCCCTGAACCTCGTCGGCAGACTTCGCCCCCGCACTCGCGAACGAAACCAGGAGAGCGATGACGACGAGAAAACCGAGGCTCGTGTAAACGGTGCCCAGGCCAAAGCCGCCATAGGAGCGCGCCTGGGACAACAGATCGCCCAGCGAAGCGCCCAATGGGCGCGTCAGGATATAGGCCAGCCAGAAGCAAAGCACCGCGTTCGCACCGAGGTGGCAGGCGATCGCGATCGCCGCGATCAGCGCACCGAAAACCAGCAGCCCAAGCGTGAAGCCAAGGCCCAGCGCTTCGGTTGCGAGATCGCCCGCGGCAGTGCCGAGAGCGAAAGTAAAGAGGATCGCCGCCCAATAGAACAGCTCGCGCCGCGTGGTGACGATGGTGTGGATGGAGAGCGTCCGCTCGCTCCGGTACCAGAGCGCGAAGACAAGGGCCAACAGGAGAGCGAAGACGGACGTGCTCCAATAAAGGCTGATGTCCAGTCCGTCGGTGAGCGCGTCGGTGATCTGCGTGCCGACGACGCTGACAAGAACCACCGTCAGCCAGTAGATGGAGGGAATATAGCGGCGCGACCGAAGTTGAGCCGCAAGCGCGGCAGCGAGCAGCGTCGCCATGATCGCGCCGGTCCATGCGGTTCCAAGCCCGGCATGAACGGCGAGATAATCCGCGCCCGTCTCACCCACGGTGGTCGACATGATCTTGATGACCCAGAACGCAACGGTAATCGGTGGGACCTTGTTGAGCATCAAATCCTGGTGCTGCCCTGCGACGTCCTGCATCAATCGTCTCCTCATGATACCCAAGCCGCGACCTTGCACGGCCTGACTTAGGGGTGACTTAGGAGCGATCTCAGGACTGGTGTTTTTCGTAATCCGAGCCGAACGACAGGAGGCGGACGCGGCCACGAGCCCGCAGTCATCCTTGGAAGCCCCCAGGTTCAAGGAAGCCATGGGCCAGAGCAGACGCCTTCTTCGGCGTATGACGCGGCGCGCGACGATCACGCCTTCGCAAAGTACGGCACGCGGCGATCCGTGAACGCTTCGAACCGCGCAACGACCGCATCACCGGTTTTAAGGTCCTTGCCGCCGTGCGCCATCACACGAAAGCCCTCGGCCATGTCGACGAGCACGATCATGTAGGGCACGTGCGCCTTGGCCTCGGGCGTTGCCGCGCGGCACACCAGCGATGTCGCATAGACGACGCCGTTGCCGCTGGCCCGGTGCGTCCGCGGCTCAGTCGCTCCGCACAACGGACAGAAGCTGCGACGAAAATACCAGACGGCACGACAGGACCCGCAGGATTGATGGACAATCGCATCCGTGCCCTGCGTCCAATCCGCCGATACGATCGCCACCTCGCTCATCGTGTCCGCTCCAGCATCATGGTGACATGGGACGACAGCACACCGCCGTCGCCGTGCAGCAGCGCCACCGAGGCGTCGCGCACCTGGCGTGGCCCGGCGCGGCCCGTCATCTGCAACTGGGTCTCGATCAAATGCGCCATCGCGCCGCCACAACCGCAATGACCGTAACTCAAGAGGCCGCCATGGGTGTTGAGCGGCAGCACGCCGGTGACGCCGAAGTCGCCGTTGCGGGCACGCGCGGCCGCCTCGCCGCGATCCGCCAGGCCCAATTCTTCCAGCAGCATGGTGAGGGTGATGGTGAAACTGTCGTAGACGGCCGCATACCTGAAGTCGCCGATGCCGAAACCGGCCTTGGCCTGCGCTCGCGCGAAGGCTGCCGAAGCCCCCGTCTCCGTGACATTGTCCATCGCGGTGACATGCTGGTGCAGATGCGCCTGGCCGCAGCCGCGCACCCGGACCTGAAACGACGACGTCGGCTCACGGCTGACGATGAACGCGGCACCGCCGTCGGACACCGGGCAGCAGTCGAGCAGCTTCAGCGGCGTGGCGATCAAACGCGAGCCCATGACCTGCTCCACCGTGATCGGCTCGTGGAACTGGGCGCCGGGATGCGCCAGCGCGTGGCGGCGCATCAGCACGGCGAATTCGGCGAGGTCTTCTTCCGTCACACGGAACTCATGCATGTAGCGTGACGCGATGAGACCGTAATAGGCGGGGATCGTCGGACCGAGCGGCACCTCGTAAACCGGATGGCCGACCTGGGCCAATGTCTGCATGGCACTGTCGCGCGCCTGCCCGGTCAGCCTATTTTCCCCCGCGACCACCAGCATGTTTTTGACAACACCGGCCGCGACCAGTTCGTGCGCCAGCATCGCCATCGCCATGCCCGTGGCACCGCCGACCTGGATCGCGTGCGCATATTGCGGCTTTAATCCGAAATGCTCGGCGAACACCGTGGCCAGCATCAGATGCGGCATGGTGGTGGAATAGCCGCAGATCACGCCGTCGATCTCGCCACGGGCGAGGCCCGCGTCCGTGAGCGCAGCCGCCGCCGCTTCGCTCATGAGATCGAGGGTCGAGCGCCCCTCGTGCCGGCCGAACGAGGTCAGCCCGACGCCGGTGATGAAACTCATGTCGCTGCGGCCTCCCGTCCGCGCATGACGGCGCGGTTCACCTGATCCAGCACATCAGATCGATGCGATCAACGTCTTCGTGCCGCGGACATCCGGCTCTGCAATGGCGTCATGACAACAGCGTGCGGCGCAGCAGCGTCTCCAGCCATGTGGCGAACACCTGCAATCGTCGCGACACATGCTGGCGATGCGGATACAGCAGCGTCATCGGCAGCGGCGCCGCGCGGTGTTGCGGCAGCACCTCGACCAGATCGCCGTCGGCAAGATGCCGCTTCACGTCATAGGCCGGGATCTGAATCAGACCGAGCCCGGCCAGACAGCAGGCAATGTAGGCTTCGGCACTGTTGACGGTCACCCGGCCCTTCATCGTCAGCGTGCGTGTTTCGCTCCCCTCCATCCATTCCCAATCCTCGACGCGCCCGCTCGACGGCGACGCATAACGAATGGCGGTGTGGACCGCGAGCTGTACGGATGTTTCGGGAACGCCATGGGTCGCGAGATAGGCCGGGCTCGCGACATTGACCAAAGCGAGATCGCCGATGTTCCGCGCAATGAGACCGGAGTCGGTCAAGGGGCCGACGCGCAGCACGCAATCGATGTTGTCCTCGACCAGATCCACCAGACGATCGCTCACCCCGAGATAGACCTCGATATCGGGATAGCTCGCCAGGAAGTCGGGAAGCGCCGGGGCAACGACCAGCCGCCCGATCCGGCCAGGCATGTCACAACGGATCTTGCCGCTCGGCTGGCTCGAGGCCTCGAACAGCCTCTCGGTATCCTCGACATCGGCGAGCAGGCGCAGGCAGCGCTGATAAAACACCGCGCCATCCTCGGTCGGGGCGACCTTGCGGGTGGTCCGATGCAGCAAGCGGGTGCCGACACGGACTTCCAGATCATGAATCGCGGCCGACACCGACGAGCGCGGCAATCCGAGGGTGTCCGCAGCGCGGGTGAAGCTCGCGCATTCCACCACGCGGGTGAAGATCCGAAACAGGTCGATGCGATCCACGGTAAGCGCCCCAATTGTTCGGCTATTCTGACAAGTCTGGCTAAAGATACCCGCTTTATAGCTCATCTCTAGACGATAATTTTCCTCCCACGCAGCCGCACGGAGCGGCAGCCGAACAATGGGAGGAACGGCCATGGCCGATCACAGCATCAAGGGCAAAGTCGCCGTCATCGCCGGCGGGGCCAAGAATCTCGGCGGCTTGCTGGCCCGCGATCTCGCTGGGCACGGCGCGAAGGCGGTGGCGATCCACTACAACAGCGCCGCGACAAAGGCCGACGCCGATGCCACCGTCGCCGCCATCAAGGCGGCCGGCGCCAACGCCGCAGCGTTCCAAGGCGACCTGACCACCGCAGCGGCGGTCGAGAAACTGTTCGCAAGCGTCGTCGCAGCGGTCGGCCGGCCCGACATCGCCATCAACACCGTCGGCAAGGTCCTGAAGAAGCCGATGATCGAGATCACCGAGGCCGAATACGACGCCATGGCCGCGGTGAACGCGAAAAGCGCCTTCTTCTTTCTCAAGGAAGCCGGCCGGCACATCAACGACAACGGCAAGATCGTCACCCTGGTAACGTCGCTGCTCGGCGCCTTCACACCGTTCTACGCGGCCTATGCCGGCACCAAGGCCCCCGTCGAGCATTTCACCCGCGCGGCCTCCAAGGAGTTCGGCGAACGCGGAATCTCGGTCGCCGCCATCGGACCCGGACCGATGGACACGCCGTTTTTCTACCCCGCGGAAGGTGTCGATGCTGTCGCCTATCACAAGTCGGCGGCGGCATTGTCAAAGTTCTCCAGGACCGGGCTGACCGATATCGAGGACATCGTTCCCTACATCCGCTTCCTGGTCTCCGAAGGCTGGTGGATGACGGGGCAAACCATCCTGGTCAATGGCGGCTACACGACGAAATAAGCCGGCTGAAACACGCGCACAAAAATAAAGGCCCGATCGATCAGATCGGGCCTTTATCATCGTTGTACGGCTCATCCGGCCGCCGATGCATGATCGGGAACATCAGACATCGGTTTGCCGGCCGGGCCTTCGACACTCAATCCGCCGAATTCGAGCACCTGCCGCTCGAACAGGCCGCGATAGATGCCGTCGGGGCGGCGCACCAGCGAGGCGTGCGTCCCCTCTTCGGCGATGCGGCCGCGTTCGAACACCAGGATGCGGTCGAGCGAACGCACCGTGGACAGCCGGTGCGCGATCACGATCGCGGTGCGCCCCTTCATCAGCCGCTCCATCGCCTCCTGGATCAGCGCCTCCGATTCCGAATCAAGGCTCGATGTGGCCTCGTCCAGGATCAGGAGCGGCGCATCCGCCAGGAACGCGCGCGCCAGCGCCACGCGCTGTCGCTCGCCACCCGACAGCTTGACACCGCGCTCACCCACCAGCGTGCCGTAACCTTTCGGCAGCCGGGTGATGAAGTCGTGCGCGTTGGCAAGCTCCGCGGCACGCTCGATCTCCTCGCGCGACGCGTCGGGACGGCCGTAGGCGATGTTCTCGGCGAGCGAACGGTGAAACAGGATCGGCTCCTGCTGCACGATTGCGATCTGGCTGCGCAGCGATTGCTGCGTCGCCAGCCGCACGTCCTGCCCGTCGATCAGCACCCGCCCGCCCGAGACGTCGTGCAGCCGCTGGATCAGCTTCACGAACGTGGTCTTGCCCGAGCCCGAGCGCCCGACCAGGCCGATCCGCTCACCGGCACGGATGTCGACCGACAATCCCTGGTAAAGCGGCGCGGCGTGCTGGCCATAGTGGAACGTCACGTCGTCGAAACGGATCGCTCCGTCGCGAACCACGATCGGCTTGGCATCCATCACATCGGCAATCCCGATCGCCTCGTCATGGATGGCGACCAGCTCGTCCATGTCGTTGACCGAGCGCTGCAGGTGGTTGATGTGCATGCCGATATCGCGCAGATAGCCGTGAATGACGAAATAACTCGTCATCACGTACGCGACATCGCCCGCCGATGCGCGGCCGGCGAGCCAGATCAGCAGCGCGCCGCCGATCACCGCCGTCCGCATCACCAGCAGCAGCACCAGCTGCGCCGTACCTGAGCGGGTGTAACGCCGCCAGGTCCGGCCGGTGCGTTGCGCCCAGTGGCCGAGCACGCCCGCAAGACGATCATCTTCGCGATGCTCGGCTCCGAACGATTTCACCACCGCGTTGCAACCCAGTGAATCCGCCAGCGTTCCGCCAAGCTTGGTGTCCCAGGCATTGGAGGACCGCGCCGCGGGCGCGATGTAATGGGTGGTGAACACCACCGTGAGCGCCACATAGGCCAGCGTGCCGACGGCAATGACCAGCCCCAGCACCGGCCATTGCACGCCGAGCAGCAGCATCGATCCGACCAGCACCACCAGCGACGGCAACAGCGCCATCAGGATGGTGTCGTTCAACAGGTCCAGCGCGCCCATGCCGCGCGTGATCTTGCGCACGGTGGAACCCGAGAAGCTGTTGGCGTGCCAGTCGGTCGAGAAGCGCTGCACCCGCCAGAACGCATCGCGGGCCACGTCGCTCATGATGCGCAGCGTCAACGCGACGATGCTCTGGAAACCGACATGCCGCAGCATGACGGACAACGCGCCGAGCGCGATGATCGCAATGAAGGCGACGAGGGCCGCGTCACGCCCGGCATGATCGATGCCACTGGACGCCACCGCGTCCACCAGCCGTCCCGCATAGAACGGCATGAACACGTCGGCGAGCGTCGACACGGCCAGCGCCGCGCAGACGCCGCTGACACGCAGCGGCTGTTTCAGCCAGTGGCGAAAAACGAAAGGTAAAACCGTGCGGAACGCAGCCGCACGTTGTTTGCGAAGTTGGGTCATTGTGCGATCCGGCCGCGCATTCCGCGCAAACCGGCTCCATGGCAGAGGACACGACTGCGGCAGACATGGCCGCGAGCGTCCGAAAACAGGTCAAAGGGTGAAGTCGTCCCGGGGACGAAGCCGGCCAGTCGTCAGACCGGGCCGGAGGTGATCGCGCAACTGCTCGAGCGTAACGCTCAAGCTGAAGAAACTAAGCGGTGCGGATCACGGACCAGAGGTCGACGCGGAGAGGCGCTGTGTGCAAAAACTTCGAGCTCATGCAGTCCCTCCCGGTTAGTGTTCAAACGACAGACGTTGAACGATCACGTCGACATGGTGGCGGGCCGATATGGCGCGCACGAAAACAATGCTCATCTCATGGGCAGGAATTGCGGCAGCATTTTGCCGAAACGCAAAGAAGTGGAAAAAAGCTGAAATGAATCTGGCGAAGTGTCGCAAAGAATCCACAACGCAAAGCTGAACGGCGGGCAATGTCGTATCGGGCGTCATCCAAACGCGTTAGCTTTCCGCCATCAAAGGAGTGATTGTCGTGAAAGCAGGTCTTGTCGTCGTTCTTGTCGTGCTGTCGGTATCAGGTGCCTGCGCCGAGGATTCCGTCCCGCTTGCCGGCCCCAAGCCGGTGTTCGTCCCCGGAATGTACGAGAGCGAAAGCCGCAACAGTCATTTTCAGAACCAGCCGGTCACCTCGAAGAGCTGTGTCGACTCCGCCGATTTCGATCATTTCCGCGATGAGACACTACAGCAGTACCGATCCAATCCCGATTTCACCAAGACCTGCACACTGGGCGACACCAAGCAGATGGCGGACGGCTTTGCGTTCGCGATGGCCTGCCGCGGCGCCAAGACCATCATCACCTTCCAGTTTGCGAAGGACATGGTGTCGCAGACCATCGAGACCCTGATCGAGGGACACCGCGCCGCATCGTCCTCGATCCTGACCATGATGAAGCGGGTCGGCGATTGCCCCGGCCAGAAGCCGCCGGGGAAAGACAGCTAGGCGGAATGCCTAAAGCAGGATGGGTTATGGTCGATCAACGTCATCTGTCGTGATCAGCTTGAGGTGATTCGTTGCGGCATTGGACAGCGCGCTCCTTCTCCCCGCAAGCGCGGCGAGGTGAACCGCAGGCGCCGATTCAACTGAACTTCATCTCGCTTTAATGCGCATCGGGCGGCGGCCCGGCGAGGCTCGGCCTGTCGACGAAGACCACCAGCGAGGCCAGCGCGAGATAGAACACCGTCAGGATCAGGAAGGAATCGGCGTAGCTCATCACCGACGCCTGGCGATGGGTGATCAGCGACAATTGCTTCAGCGCCATCATCGAGGCGTCGCCCATGCCCTGGAATTTCTGGGTCAGCATGTTGAGGGTTTCGACCGCGGTCGTGTTGCCCCAGTTGACCCGCTCCTGCAGGCGGGAAATGTGCAGGTCGGTGCGATGGTTGAGGATGGTGTTGATCAGCGCCAGCCCCACCGCGCCGCCGAGATTGCGGGTCAGGTTGAACAGCCCCGAGGCGTTCTTCATCAATGACGGCGGCAGCGTGCCCAGCGCGATATTGTTGACCGGCACCATCGCCATCATCATGCCGCAGCCGCGGAACACCTGCGGCAGGAACAGTTCCCAGAAATCGTAGTCGCGGGTCATCCAGGTCATCTGCCAGGTGCCGAGCGCGAACAGCCCGAGGCCGATGGCGATCATGATCCGCATGTCGACCTTCTGCATCAGGCGTCCGACCAGCGGCGCGGTCATGAACATGGCGATGCCGGAGACGAACATGGTCTCGCCGATCATCATGGCGCTGTAGCCGCGGATCTCGGCGAGATAGCGCGGATAGATATAGGTCAGGCCGTAGAGGCCGATGCCGACGCAGAACGAGAACATGCTGCCGAACGCGAAGTTCTTGTTGGTGAATGCGCGGATGTCGACGATCGGCTCCTCGGCGGTGAGCACCCGGTAAAAGAACACGATGGCCGACAGGCCGCAGATCACCGCGCAGGTGGCGACGGAGGTGTCATCCAGCCAGTCGTATTGCGGGCCTTCCTCGAGCACGTACTCCAGCGCGCCGAGAAAGCCGCCCATGGAAATCAGGCCGACCCAATCGAAACGATCGAGCAGCGCCAGATTGGGCTTGTCGAAATCGACCAGCGCCAGCACGCCGACGGTGATGCCGATGCCGGGCAGCACGTTGATGAAGAACAGCCAGTGCCACGACAGCACCTCGGTCAGGTAGCCGCCGATGGTGGGGCCGACGGTCGGCGCCAGCGTCGCGACAAGGCCGATGATCGGCGTCACCACGAACATCTTGCTGCGCGGGAAAATCGTGTAGGCCGACGCGAACACGGTCGGGATCATGCCAGCGCCGAGAAAGCCCTGGATGGCGCGCCACAGGATCATCTGCTCGATCGACGAGGTCATGCCGCACATCAGGCTGGCGAAGGTGAACCCGGCGGCCGAGATCGCGAACAGGTAGCGGGTGCCAAGCGCCCGCGACATGAAGCCCGACAGCGGGATCGCGATCACTTCGGCGATCAGGTACGCCGTCTGCACCCAGGAGATCTCGTTCGACGAGGCCGACAGGCCGGCCTGGATTTCCGACAGCGAGGCCGAGACGATCTGGATGTCCAGGATCGACATGAACATCCCGAACACCATGATCAGGAACGCGAACACGCGTTTCGGATTGAGGCGTTCGGAATCGATCGGGGCCGCCGCAGCGCGGGGCGGGCCACCCATGGTCGGAGTTGCGGTGGTGGAGCCGGACATGACGTCCTGCCTCTCGCATCTGGCGATCCGAACATCGGATCGGCGCGATTAAAAACAAGAGCCTTCGAAATTCCGGGTTCACGCCTGCGGCGTGCCCCGGAATGACCAAGACAAATAGTCTGTCATTCCGGGATGGCCTGAAGGGCCAGACCCGGAATCTCGATCTCTCCGCTCAGCGGGACGCCGTCTCCGCCGGCGGCCTGGTATCGACGTGGACCACAACCGACATGCCGGCGCGCAGCAGATTTTCCCGCGCGACATTGCCGGGCACGCGAATTCGCACCGGCACACGCTGCACGATCTTGGTGAAGTTGCCGGTCGCATTGTCCGGTGGCAGCAGCGTGAACACCGACCCCGACGCCGGCGCCAGGCTTTCCACGATGCCCTCGATCTTGCGACCGCTGACGCCATCCACCGTGAAGGTCACCGGCTGTCCCGGCTTGAGCCGGCCGAGCTGGGTTTCCTTGAAGTTGGCGTCGATGAACACGTCGTCCAGGGGCACCAGGTTGGCGAGACGCTGGCCGACCTGGATGTAATCACCTTCGTTGACCAGGCGGTTGGAGAACACGCCGTCGACGGCCGCGCGGACTTCGGTAAAATTGAAATCACGCTCGGCCTTCGCCAGCGAGGTCTGCAGTTCGCCGATCTGACGCTGCGCCTCGACCTGCTGGGCCTTGATCACATCGATGTTGCGCTCGGCGGCGACCAGCGCGGCCTGGGCGCTTTGCACCGAGGCCACCGACTGGTCGCGCGTCGCCTGCGAGGTCTCGAAGGTCGCCTTCGACGCATACCCCTTGTCGCTCAGTTGCTGCTGCCGGTCGTAATCGAACTGCGCGCGCTTCACCGCGGCCTGCATCGAATCAAGCTGCGCCTTGGCCTGCTCCACCATGCTGACCTGCGCGTCGGCCTGCCGGCCGATCCGCGCGATGGTTGCTTCCTGGGTTGCGATCTTGGCGCGCGCGGCATCGACCGCGATCTTGTAGTCGCCGTCGTCGATCTTGATCAGCAGATCGCCGGCCTTGACGGTGGCGTTGTCCTTCGGCGCGATGCTGGCGATGTGGCCGGCCACACGCGCGCCGATGATGGTGTTGTTGGCGCGCACATAGGCGTCGTCGGTGGTGATAATGAAGCGGCCGACCAGCGCGTAATATGTGCCGTACGACACGGCAGCGATCGCAACGACGGCGAGAATGCCGGTCAGCACCAGCCGGCGCCGGTTCGGCTTCGCAGGTGCCGCCTCGCCGGCAGCAGCGGGGGCATCCGCCGGTGCATCGGTCGAGGGGGCTTCATGCGGCTTGCGATCGGTGGCGCCGTCCTGGCGCGGCGCCGCAACGATCACCGGGCGCGCGGTTTCGCGCTCCTCGGATCGCGGATCCTGCGCGGCAGCGGCCGGCGTTCCCGGTTCCTGACTATCTGAATCCTGCGGCTGCGCATCGGCGCGAACAATCCGCGCAGCCTGGTCTCGTCCCGCGGCCATCAAGGCCTCCTCATTCTCTAACGCCACCCAGAGGTCCGACCGGACACGCTGACGATTGGCGCTGCACTGCACCCACAGGCTGCAAATAGCATTGACCGAACCGTTCGGTCAATATAGTTCTGTTTGGAATACTCCAAGGGTGCTTTCAAGCGACATAATCCTGGAGAAAGGTATTCAGAAACCTAAGACAGGCTCCCGTGATTCGATGACAGCCCCCGCCGCACTCAAAATCCCCCCCGCCGACGAGGATTCCTCGAAACGCCGCCAGATTCTGGACGGCGCCCGGCGGATGTTCATGACCCTGGGGTTCGACGCGGCGAGCATGGGGGAAATCGCCAAAGCGGCAGGCGTTTCGAAGGGGACGCTGTACGTCTATTTCAATGACAAGACCGCGCTGTTCGAGGCGATTGTCGAGCAGATCGCACAGATCCATGGCTGCATCGGCCATGACCTCGACCTCAATAATCACGATGTCGCCGGCTCATTGAGCGCTTATGGCACGGCCTACATGGAACTGTTATGCCGCCCCGAAGGCGGATCCGCGGTGCGGACCATCATGGCGATCGCGGAGCGGATGCCGGATATCGGCCGGCGCTATTATTCGACCATCATCGCCGGCGGCATTAACCGACTGGCGCAATACTTGGCGGCGCAGAGCAACGCCGGCCTGCTGGACATCACGGACCATGAGCTGGCGGCAGAGCAATTCCTGAAAACCTGCCAGGCCACGCTGTTCCTGCCGTTCGTGCTCCAGGCCGGGCCCCCGCCGACCAAAGAACGCATCGCCTATGTGATCGACAGCGGCGTGCGCATGTTCCTTGCCGCCTACCAGGTGAAGACGAAGGCCTGACAGCCGGCGGGCGTCAGCGGCCGTTATCCCTGATCCGCGACTCATCCTCGATGGTCGCTTCGTCTTCCTTGGACAGCGGCTTATCGGAGATGATGCGGCCCACGCGGCTCGCAATCGACCCTGTGACTCCCGGCTCCGCCGAATAGGCACTGCGCGACGACACCCGCGCGGCGACCTGTTCGCCCGATACCGCCGCCGGCTTGCAGATCACCCGGCCGCTGGCGCGCCGCATCAGATCGACGTGAATGTGGTTGTAGTGATAGACGTTCGAGCCCGGCGCCAGCACGGTGTTGAACTGCTGGCAGGCCGCACCCTGGACGTCGCGCAGGAAGCCCTGCTCTTCCGCAAGCCCGTGCCAGCCGTCCTGAACCGAAATCCGCCGCCCGTCCGCAAGGGTAAAGGCCGCGATGTCCAGCGCATTGCCGAATGCGTGCTCCGAGATATGTGCGTTCGAATTCCCGTTCATGCCGCGGCATGAATAGGCCGAAATCTGCTTGATCTCGACCACCGGCGCGCCGAACCAGCGCATCGCCGCCGGCTGCACCGAATCCACCATCCATTTGTCGAGGGCCGAGACGATCGGGCACGCCAGCGTCGCCGCAGGTTTCACCGCGACCGGCCCGA
The DNA here is from genome assembly GCA_041424235.1 of Hyphomicrobiales bacterium. Classification (GTDB taxonomy): domain Bacteria; phylum Pseudomonadota; class Alphaproteobacteria; order Rhizobiales; family Xanthobacteraceae; genus Bradyrhizobium_A. The sequence continues at coordinate 52,104 of JBGMOD010000117.1, read as the reverse complement.
CAGAGGCGACCGGCGATCCCTGTGCCGGTCCCAGCCGCGGCAGCGGCGCCTCGGCCGGCCGGGAATAGTTCGGCTGCGAATAGCGCTGCTGCGGCGGCGCCGTATCCGGCGCGCCCTCCGGCGGCAACTCGATATCGTCCTCGGCCGGCTCGACGCCCGGCGCATTCAGCCGCACCGGGCCTTGCGAAGAGCCCCCCTGCTGCGACGCGGGGTAGGAGTCAGTCGACGACGCCGGATATTGGGAGACCGGATACTGCGAGGACGGCGAAGCGGATTGAGCTGATGGCGAAATCGGCCAGCGCGGCTGCCCCGCGGTAGGGATTCCTCCCGGCGGACGGATTTCGTCGGCGAAACCGATGGTCCCGCCGCTGTCCAGGGCGGCGACCTTCAGCGGAAAGTCGGCGCCGCAGATGCCCGGGCCATTGATCGGCTCAATGCGGACCAGGGACGCGGTTTCGTGCACCGCACCCGATTTCAGGCATGCCATTTCAGCCTCGCGCCGCCAGGGTTCCCGTTCCGCGGTCTGGAAGAAACCACGGCCACAACCTGCCAACGACACAAGGACGATGGAGCCGACGAGATACAAACGAACTCCGCGCGTCATGCGCGCACGTTGGTCCAATTTATTTAAGGACTCTTCAACGCGTTGTTTTCATAGATTTTTTACCATAACCGCCGGCGCGCGCCTGGTTGCAACCTTTTGCCGGTGACGGCGTTGAGCATGGTCGGAATCCGGCAACGGAGCCCTGCCCTTTCGGGCTGATCTGTTCCGGAGACGCGGACCACGGACGAATCGGACCAGGGAGACATCCCCATGACCTTTACCGGCCGGCTGAACCTCGTCGTTGCCTATGCGGCCCTCGCCTTTGTCGGCGCGATCATTCTGGGCGTCTTTTAAAGAGGCCTCGATACTGAGACGCTTGCAGACACCACCGACTTTCACTTGGCCGACTTTCACTTGGCCAGCTTTCGTTTGGCCAATCGCGCGCATCGTTTGAACCTTCGTTTTCCCTGCCGAGACCAAAAGCAAAAGGCAGGGAGAATTCGAATGTTCAATCTGGATGGTTTGCTGACAGCAAAGAACAGCCGTCGCCTCAGCCTCACCGCAGGCGTCATGGCATTCGGCCTCATCGTCTCGGGATCGGCGAACGCCGCGCAGCCGCTGCTGTTTCCGTTCTTGCCGCTGCCGCTGCCTTTGAGCGCAGGACCGGCCCCCATCATGCCGCAGGCCACGCCGCAGATCGAGGCCGACGACGAAGGCACGACAACCGAGGCGCCCGCGCGCTTCAAGCGCCAGATCGTCAGCTACCAGACGCGCGAAGCCGCCGGCACCATCGTGATCGATACCGGCAACACTTATCTCTATTATGTGCTCGGCGATGGCCGCGCCATTCGTTACGGCATCGGCGTCGGCCGTCAGGGCTTCACCTGGTCCGGCACGCAGTCGATCACCAGGAAGGCGGAGTGGCCGGATTGGACGCCGCCCTCCGACATGCTGGCGCGCCAGCCGTATCTGCCGCGCTTCGTCGCCGGCGGTCCGAACAATCCGCTCGGCGCCCGTGCGATGTATCTTGGCGGCACGATCTATCGCATTCACGGCACCAACAATCCCTCGACCATCGGCGGCCGCGTGTCGTCCGGCTGCATCCGCATGACCAATGCGGATGTGACCGACCTGTATTCGCGGGCCCATGTCGGCACCAAGGTCGTGGTCATGCCGATCGAGCGCCACGCCGAGACCGGCAGCCGCAAGCAAGGCTGATCGCAACACCAGAGTTTTCCTCCCGACCAACTCATGGCGCGGCTCGTCCGCGCCATTCTTTTGTGAGTAGTCGTTCAGTTGCCGCACTGCACCGGCTGTGAGATACCTTCGCGATGTCTTCAGACACGCTCCCTCTTCTTAAGGGCCGAAACATAACGCTGCGAAAAGCGAGACCGGAAGACGCTGATGCGCGTCTCGCGCTCGGCAGCGATCCGCATATCCACGAGATGTTCGGCGGAAGCCGCGAGACTCTGGCGCCGATCACGACCCCCGACGCTGCGGCATGGGTCCGACATCTCGCGGAGCATCCATTCGCCTGGGTCATCGAACATCGCGTGCCGATCGGAGAAATCCGACTGGATCGTCTGGACAAACAAGACCGGCGGGCCTCCCTCGCCATTGGAATTTTCGACCCCACCTCCCTTGGCAAGGGCCTCGGCACAGAGGCTATTCGCCTAATACTGGATTTTGCATTCCGGACATTGAAGTTGCACCGCATATCGATCCGTGTGCTCGCCTACAACACACGAGCCATTCGCGCCTACCAAAAATGTGGCTTCGTGATCGAAGGGCGCGAACGCGAGGCAGGCCTCGTCAATGGCCAATGGCACGACGATATCATCATGGGTTTGCTCGAGCATGAATTCGTGGCGACATAACGAAATTCGATCGTCTTCACATACCTCCACCATTCCGTCACAACCGGGTTTGCTATCTCCACACAACGCTTTAGTCTCCGACCCGTCACACGACCGGGGACCTCATGCGCGTTAAAACACTGCTGCTCGGACTGGCGGCGCTCGTCGTCTCGTTTGTCGTCAGCCTCAAGATCATGAACTGGGTCTCGCCGCCGCCCGGCAGTGTCGCGCCCACGCTGGTGCAATTGCCACGGCTGCCGCCCCCGGCGCGCGCCTCGAAGATCATCGCCCCCGTCGCGATTGCGATCAGTGCGATCCGCACCACCGTCGACCGCGTTGCGCCGCGCAATTTCGCCGGCAAGGCCGACAATCCGGTCGGCCAGATCCTGCAGAACGCCGACATCAACTGGACCGTGGAGCGCGGCCCGATCGCGGCGGCCGGCGCCTCCAACCAGTTGACGCTGTCGACACCGCTCAACGGCAAACTGAATGTCACCGGTTCGCTGTCGAACAACGCCAGCAACGCGCTCGGCAACCTGATCGGCGGCAATATCGGCAAACAGCTCGGCAACATCTCGATCAAGGCGCTGAACGCCAATGCCGACATTCGCGGCAATGTGGCGATGACCTCAAAGCCGCTCTTGACCGAGCGCTGGCGGGTGGAGCCGAACATCACCGCGCAGGTCAACATCAACGACACCGGCGTCACCGCCGGCGGCATCCGCATCGGCGTGCCGGGACAGGTGAAACCGGTGATGGACAAGCTGGTCAGCGAGCAGGTGGCTGCGATGCAGCAGCGGGTGCGCAACGATCCCGTCATCGAACAGAACGCGCGGCGCGAATGGGCCAAGATGTGCCGCTCGATTCCGCTGCCGAGTGCGGCGCCCGGCATGCCGGACCTGTTTCTCGAGCTGAAGCCGGTCAAGGCGATCGCGGCGCAGCCGCGGGTCGATGCGACCAGCGTCATCCTCAGCATCGGCGTCGAGGCGGAGACCCGCATCCTCTCCAGCAAGACGACGCCCAACTGTCCGTTTCCGGCACTGCTCGACATCGTGCCGCCGATCGAGGCCGGCAGCATGAACATCGGCGTGCCGATCGACCTGCCGTTCACCGAGGTCAACAAGATCATCAACGCGCAGTTGAAGGGGCGCACCCTGCCGGAGGACGGCAGTGGTCCCGTGGCGGTGACCGTGCGCGACGCAACGGTCGCGCCATCCGGCGACAGGCTGCTGATTTCGCTCGACGTCGACGCCAACACCAAGAGCTTCTTCAATTTCGGCGCGCAGGCGACGATCCATATCTGGGGACGCCCGGTGCTGGACCAGGAGAAGCAGATCCTGCGTCTGACCGACATCGAGGTGGCCGCGGAATCCGAGGCCGCATTCGGCTTGCTCGGCGCAGCCGCCCGCGCCGCCGAACCCTATCTGCGGACCATGCTGGCGGACAAGGCGAGCATCGACCTCAAGCCGTTCGCGGCCAACGCCAAGAGCAAGATCGAAGCCGCAATGGCCGACTTCCGCGGCGCCGGCGACGGCGTGAACGTCGACCTCGGCATCACCGATATCCGCCTGGTCGGTGTCGCCTTCGATAACGACACGTTGCGGGTGATCACGGAGACGGTCGGCACTGCGAACGTGACGGTGACGACACTGCCGACGCTGTGAGATGGCTGCCGGAGACGATGATGCACGCGTTCCGGGAACGTGTCGTCTCCGCTAGCTCTTGAAATCGACCAGCAGCGAGGACGAGGTGGACGACGACGAATTGTTGTTGCCGTTCGCGCCGTATGACGAGGACGCGGATTGCGACAGCGAATTCTGCAAGGCCTGCAGCAACTGCTGGAGCAGATCCGCAGCGCTGGTGCCGGAACTGGAGGTCGTGTCGCCCGACGACGCGCTGTCACTGGAGTCCGACGGCGGAGGCGGCGGCCCGCCGGGACCGCCGCTGGCGAAGGCATTGGAGAACACATTCTTCAGTTCGGTGGCCTGGTCGCTGGTCAGCTTGCCGCTGCTGACCTCGCCCGAGATCAGATCGTCGATCTTGGACTGCAGATCGCCGGGCTTGGCGCCGCCGCTGCCGGTGCTGCTGTCGGCGCCGCCCTTGAGAGCGGAATCGATGTCATCGAGCGCTGTGGACAACGCACCCTGGTCGGCGGAGGAGATCTTGCCCGAGGAGACCTCCGTCTGCAGTTCTTTCTTCAGCAGATCGAGCGGCGACAGGTAACTGCTGGTGGATGCGGCCGAAATCGACGTCATTTTGAGCTCCGGACCCCGTCAAAACCTCCCATCACGGTAAGTTTGTATGCTTAATAAGACCTTGCCCGATCGGCGATCGGTGTTGCAGCATGTTGCGAGTCCAGACTCGGAAATATACTGAAACAAAAAGATCACGCGCGCGCCGTAGAATCATGAGCAAGGACTGACCAAAAGGATGTGTCATGGCCCCAGCCCCTCAAATTCTTGTCGTTGAAGACGATCGCGAGACCCGTGCGCTGATCGCGCGTTACCTGCGCGCCAATTCCTGCAATGTCGCCGTTGCCGCCGACGGGCGCGAGATGGACCGGCACCTGGCCGACAGCCGGGTCGACCTTGTGGTGCTCGACCTGATGCTGCCGGGGGAAGACGGCCTGAGCCTCTGCCGCCGGCTGCGCGCCAATTCACAAATGCCGATCATCATGCTGACCGCGCGCGGCGAGGACGTCGACCGCATTCTCGGCCTCGAAATGGGCGCCGACGACTACCTCGGCAAACCCTTCAATCCCCGCGAACTGCTCGCCCGCATCAACGCCGTGCTGCGCCGGCAGGCGGCCGCGCTGACCGCCAACGTGGCGAAGGGCGCCACCGCGCTGACGTTCCTGGGCTGGAACATCGATCTGCGGTTGCGGGAACTGCGCAATCCCGAAGGCGCACGCGTCGCCATCACCAGCGCCGAGTTCGACCTGCTGCAGGCCTTCTGCGAACGGCCGGGCCGGGTGCTGTCGCGCGACAACCTGCTCGACCTGACCCAGGGCCGCGCCGCCGGCTCGTTCGAGCGCAGCATCGACGTGCTGGTCAGCCGCATCCGGCGCAAGCTGGAACGTGACCCGGACCAGACCGGCATCATCAAGACCGTGCGCTCCGGCGGTTACCTGTTCACGCCCGAGGTCGAACCCGCGTGACCGCGGTGCGTAAACTGCTGGCGTTTCTGTCGTTCCGCCGTATCAGTGGCCAGATCGCGATGCTGATCACGGTCTCGCTGATCACGATCCACTTCATCATCACCGCCGTCTTCATTGTCCACCGAAAAAGCGAACCACCGCGTCTCGAACGCCCACGCCACGAGATCTCGACATTGGTGCAGCTGGTCAGCGCGACCCCTGCACCTGAGCGCGCGCATCTGCTCGACAACATCACCCACGCCTATCCGGAACTCGCGATCGAATTCACCGCGATCGATCCGGACAACGGCCGCAGCGAACCGCGCAAGCGGCCGCATGGCTATCCATTCCACCTTCCCGCCGGCTTCCACGTGTTCATGGTTCCCGGAACAGACGACCGGGTCGGCGTCCGCATGCCGGACGGGGCGCTGCTGACGGCACGGCTCGGCCCGGAGCGCTCGCCGCCGCTGTGGGGCGGGCCATGGATCATCACGCTGCTGTTCGTCATCGTCAGCATCACCCTGCTCGGCGTGTGGGCCGCACGCGCGCTGAGCACACCGCTCTCGGCATTCGCCAAGGCGGCGGAAAGTTTCAGCCTCAGCAGCGAGCCGGCGCCGTTGCCGGAAAGCGGTCCGGCGGAGATCCGCGCTGTCGCCAAGGCGCTCAACCGGATGCGCGAACGCATCATCACGCTGACCAAGGACCGCACCCGGATGTTCGCGGCCATCGGTCACGACCTGCGCACCCCGATCACCCGGCTGCGGCTGCGCTCCGAATTCATCGAGGACGAAACGCACCGCCACCAGATGCTCGGCGATCTCGACCAGATGCGATCGATGCTGGAATCGGTGCTGTCGTTCCTGCGCAACGATCACACCCTCGAGCCGATGACCCTGGTCGACCTGACCGCGATCCTGCAGCAGATCGGCGATCAGTTCGCCGATCTCGGCCACAAGGTGTCGTATCGCGGACCGGCACATCTCACGATCACCGCGCGCCCGGACGACCTGCATCGCGCCGTTACCAATCTGGTGGAGAATGCCGTCAAGTTCGGAGCCGTCGTCGTGATCGGCCTCTCGGTATCCGGCGACGGGGCCGTGATCGACGTGGAAGACGACGGCCCGGGCATCGACGATACGCGCAAGGCCGCGATGCTGGAGCCGTTCGTCAGGGGCGACGAGGCCCGCAACATGGACGAAGGCGGCTTCGGTCTGGGACTTTCGATCGCACAGTCCATCATCCTCGCCCATGGCGGCGTGCTGTCGCTGCACGATCGCAGGCCCCGCGGACTGACCGCGCGCATTATTCTGCCCCACGAAATCGAGCAGAAGTCGGCAGCGTAAGCGAGAGCCTTTTCCGTTCCGATAGAATCGGAACGGGGCTCTCGATTCTCGTTTGACGCGTTTTCTCCCCGCGAGCCGGTATCCGCTTCGCTGGAACGCTCTGGTCAACCATATCCCCATTCGACCCGCACCGGCACGCCGGTGACCGTGTTTTGCGCTTGCTGGCGGGCACGAAGCTGGGCAGGATCGCCGCCAACAAAAAACCTGCCCAAGCAATCCTTCCGAGGGAGACTGCCCGATGAAATCGTTGACGATCACCGCTCTTGCCGCCTCCGCTGCGCTCGCCGTATCGATGGGGGCCGCGCAGGCCCAGATCTCCGACGACGTAGTGAAGATCGGCGTGCTGACCGACATGTCGAGCCTCTATGCCGATGCCACCGGCAAGGGCTCGCTGATCGCGACCCAGATGGCGGTCGAGGACTATGGCGGCAAGGTCAAGGGCAAGCCGATCGAGGTGATCTCCGGCGACCACCAGAACAAGCCCGACGTCGGCGTGGGCATCGCCCGCAACTGGTTCGACAACGAGAAGGTCGATGCCGTGTTCGACGTCCCCACCTCCTCGGTGGCGCTCGCGATCCAGCAACTGACCCGCGACCAGAACAAGATCTTCATCAATTCCGGCGGCGGCACTTCGGACCTGACCGGCGTCGCCTGCTCGCCCAACACCGTGCACTGGACCTACGACACCTATGCGCTGTCCAACGTCGCCGGACGCGCCATGGTGCAGCGGGGCGAGGATAGCTGGTTCTTCATCACCGCCGACTACGCCTTCGGCGCGGCGCTTGAACGCGACGCCTCCAACGTGGTGAAGGAAACCGGCGGCAAGGTCGTGGGCAGCGTCCGCCATCCGCTCAATTCGTCGGACTTCTCGTCCTACCTGCTGCAGGCGCAGGCCTCGAAGGCCAAGGTGGTGGCGCTGGCCAATGCCGGCGGCGACACCACCAATGCGCTGAAGCAGGCCACCGAATTCGGCCTGACCAAGGGTGGCCAGAAGCTGATCGCGCTGCTGTTCGAAATCACCGACGCCTATGCCATCGGGCTGAAGGACGGCCAGGGCCTGATCGCCACCGACGCCTTCTACTGGGATCTGGACGACCAGACCCGCGCGTTCTCCAAGCGCTTCATGGACAAGGTCGGGCACATGCCGACCATGATCCAGGCGGGGCTCTATTCCGCTACCATGCACTACCTCAAGGCCATCGACGCCACCGGCACCGACGATACGGCCAAGGTGATGGCGCAGATGAAGGCGACGCCGATCCACGACTTCTTCGCCAAGGACGGCCGCATCCGCGAAGACGGCCGCATGGTGCACGAAATGCATCTGTTCGAGCTGAAGAAGCCGGAAGAATCCAAGTCGCCGTGGGATCTCTACAAGCTGCTGGCCACCGTTCCGGGCGACCAGGCTTTCCGTCCCCTCGACAAGGGCGGCTGCCCGCTGGTCAAATCGCACTAGGCCTTGCCGGCCCGGCACCGCGTCCCCACCCGGGGACGCGGTCGCAGCGTGTCATTTTCACGCAACCCTTGTTCCACCGGTACGCCCTGGAGGGCTGCCGAAGCGCAAGCTCCCCTTGCCGAATTGTCTGGGGGTGCCCTGGAGTTGGCTCGTAGTCGCCTTGTCAGGCTCGCCAAAACCGATACCCATTGTTACAGATTACGCGTTATGATCGCACCGCTTGTCGGTTCCCGATCCCTGATATTTTGAGCACTGCGTGTCGCGGTTTTTTCGATGACGTCCAGGGTTTCTTCGCTGCTCTTGTCAGTGGCACGGGCCGTGCGGGCCGCCATCAGGCCGCCGGCCGAGGAGGCGCGCCCCGCCCTTCCCCACACCGAAGAAACCTATCGCTGGCTGTTCGAGAATTCCGTCGACGGCATCTATGTCACCACGCCCGGCGGCGAGCTTCTCAACGCCAACCCGGCGCTGGCCCGCATGATGGGATATGCCAGTCCGCAGGAGCTGATCCACGCGGCCGACGACATCGCCGAGCGGGTCTATGTCGATCGCGGGGTCCGCGCCGAGTACCAGCGCCGCATGGAACGCGACGGCATCGTGCGCGAATTCGAGTACCAGGTCCGCCAGCGCGACGGCAACGTGCTCTGGCTGTCGGACAGCGCCGCCGCCGTGCGCGACGCGACCGGACGCATCATCCGTTATGAAGGCACCGTGCGCGACATCACCGCGCAGAAGTCCGCCGATGCCGCGCTCGCCGAAAGCCGCCAGCGTCTGCAGGAGGTGATCGACACCGTGCCGGCGGTGATCAACGTCAAGAACGCGGATCTGCGCTATGTGCTGATGAACCGCTACATGTCGGGGATCTTCAACATCGAGCCTGCCGAGGCGCTCGGACGCACCACCAGCGAAATCATGTCGCGCTATGGCGCCGCCAAGACCGACACCAACGACCGCCGGGTGCTGGACGGCAAGGCGGAGCTCGGCTTCTACGAGGAGGAATATCTCGATTCCAAGGGCATCTCGCGGCAGTGGATGGCCAACAAGGTGCCGATCTTCGACGACAACGGCAATCTCCGCTACATCGTGACCGTCGCGCTCGACATCGGCGACCGCAAACGCGTCGAACAGGAGATGCGGCAGGCGCGCGATGCCGCGGAGACGGCGCTGCGCGATCTCAAGGAAACGCAGAACTCGCTGGTCGAGGCTGAAAAGCTCGCCGCGCTCGGCCGCCTCGTCGCCGGCGTGGCGCACGAGGTCAACAATCCGGTCGGCATCAGCCTCACGGTCGCCTCTTCGCTGCTGCGCCAGAGCCGGTTGTTCGCCGAGGAGGTCGAACGCGGCGGCTTGCGCAAGTCGAGCCTCACCAACTTCCTCAACATGACCAACGAAGCCGCGACGCAGCTGATGGACAACCTGAACCGCGCCGCCGAGCTGATCCAGTCGTTCAAGCAGGTCGCGACCGACCGCAACTTCACCGAACGGCGCGAATTCGACATCCGCGAACTGACCGAGCAGATCATCACCAGCCTGCGCCCGGGACTGCGCCGGCAGAATGTCAACCTGGCCGTGGAGTGCGAGCCCGGCCTGCTGCTCAACAGCTATCCCGGATCCTACGGCCAGATCCTGACCAACCTGTTCCTGAACGCGGTGATCCACGCCTTTCCCGAGGGGCAGCCCGGACAGATCGACGTCAAGGTGCGGGCCTCCGGCAGCGACGGCGTCGAAGTGCTGTTTGCCGACAACGGGCGCGGCATGTCACCGGAGGTGCGGCGCCACGCCTTCGATCCGTTTTTCACCACCCGCCGCAACCAGGGCGGCACCGGCCTCGGCCTGCATATCGTCTACAACATCGTCACCAACCGGCTGGGCGGCCGCATCGGCCTGGAATCCGCCTCCGGCGCCGGCACCCAGATCCAGATCGTGCTGCCCCGGGTGGCGCCGTTCGATCGCGCCGCGGAGTAACCGCGTAAGCTACTCTCGAGCGGGATGACTTATCTTCGAATCGTCATCCCGCTCTATCTCTTTGTTTTGAGCATAATCTCCGCGCAAACGCTTGGCGTTTGCGCGAGGGAAAACCGGTACCCACTTTTCTGGATCATACTTTAGCCCCGCACGATCAAGACGATGCCGGAGACAACGGCGAATCCGAGCACGAACAGGCGCAGCCGCCGCTGATCGAGGCCGGCATGGGCAAGCCGGCTGCTCAATCCACCGACCACGACGGCGGGCAGAAGAAGCGCGGCAACCTCCGTCTGCGTGACGCTGATGCGCCCGGCGGCCGCCAGCAGCGCCAGCGACAACACTTCGCCGAGCAGGAAGCACAGCGCCACATTGGCGCGCTGGCTGGCGGCGGCGTGGTGCTGATAGACCAGCGCGAGCGGCGGCCCGCCGATCCCGGTCGCGGTTTCGGTAATGCCGGTGACCACCCCGGCGGTGGCGAATGCACCGCGGTTGGGCGTGAACGCCGGCGCGAACATCGAGGCCAGCGCCGCGAGCAGCGTCGCCGCTCCGACCAGCATGTTCAGGGTGGACAGCGCCACTGCAATCAGCACCCACAGGCCGAGGAATGTCCCGGCCACCCGCCCGGCCGTGATCCAGCCCGAGCCATTCCAGTCCAGCGCCGCACGCTCCCGCCATGCGACGAAAGCATTCAGCGGCAGCATCAGCAGCAGCAGGCCGCCGGGCAACAACTCGGGATATGTCAGCGCCAGCACCGGCCCGACGATGAGCGCGAAGCCGACACCGATCGCGCCCTGCACGAAAGCGGCGAATGCAATGACGACGGCGAGGCCGATGAAGATCGAACTGCTCACTGTCGGTCCCGCCGAACGGCAGCCATCGCCGTCGATCGATGCTGCATCGATTTCGGATGAACACGCTGGATCGGCGCACGCGCCACCGCATCGCGCGCCAGCATGGCGACCTGGCGCATCAGCGCGCGGCCGTCCCAATCGACCGGCCAGCCCTGCCATAACCGCAGCCGGCCGCCGACCAAAACCGCGGCGATCTGATCCCGATTGCCGAACCGCACCAGCTCCCAGCTCAGGTCCCATGACGGGGTGAATTCCGGTACGTCCAGATCGACCAGCAAACAATCCGCGGCGCGCCCGATGGCGATCTCGCCGGTGGTTGCGCCGAGGCCGATCGCCTGCGCCCCCGCGCCGGTCGCATGATCGAGCCAGGTCCAGCCGCCGCCACAGGATGAATCGCCGATCGAGAGACCGAACGCCAGTCGTTGCGTCGCCTCCGCCGCATCGAGCAGCCGGAAGCCGTCGCAGCGCGTTCCGTCGGTTCCCAGGCCAAACCGGATCCCAAGGGATTGCATCAGCACCGCGGGCGCGACCGCATTGCCCTTCCACTGTGACGCCACCGGATTGTAGGCCACAGCGGTATCGGTGTCGCGCAGCATGGCCAGTTCACCCGGCGTGATCAGCGTCGCATGGGCGAGCAGCGCCTGCGGTCCGAGCGCGCCGAGACGATGCAGATGTTCGATCGGCCGCATTCCGCAGGCGACCAGCGACCGTTCGACGGCGGCGAGATGTTCGTTGACGTGGGTCTGGAAGATCGCGCCGGCCTCCGCGCACAGCGAGGACACGCTCTTGAGCATGTCGTCGGACGCAACCTCGGGAATCGAAATCGCCAGCGACGGATGCACCAGTTCATGGCCGCTCCAGCGCGCGAGATGTTCGCGTGCCATCCGCATGATCGCGCCGCCGTCGCGCCCGAGATCGTTGCAGATGAAGCCGAGAACGCAGCGCAGTCCCGCCTCCTGCGTCGCCCGCGCGACGGCGGACGCATCGCCCTCGGCGCGCGTGCCTGCATCCACCACAGTGGTAAAGCCGCCGCGCAGCGATTCCAGCGCGGCCGCCTTGCTGGAGAGATAGACCATCTCCTCGTCCAGCACGCCTTCCATCGGCACCCAGATCCGCCGGAAAATCTCCGATGGTTCGCCGAACGCCAGCGCCTTGCCGAAGGATTGGGTCAGATGCGTGTGGGCATCGATCAGCCCGGGCATCAGCAGCATGTCCGGCGCCGCGACCGCCTGAAGATGGGGATATTTCATCGCCAGTTCGGCGCTCGGCCCGATATCGCGAAACACGCCCCCGGAGATCAGGACACCGTGCCCGGCCACCGGGCCGTCCCGCAACATCAACTGCCCGGGGACCAGCAGGATCTCGGTCTCGAGGAGCCGCGCCTTGATGTCAGTCATGGTCCTGTTCCTTGAATCCGGCCCGTTGATCGATCATGCAACGGACGCGTCGGCGGCGGGCCGTGGTTCTGCAATGCCAGCGGCTTCGGCATGGGCGCCGACATGCTGAAAGGCGATGTTGAGCACCACCGCCGTGATCGTTCCCGCGGCGAGGCCATTGCCGAGCACCATCTGCACATAGAACGGAAACTTGCTGTAGATGCCCGGAACCAGAATCGGCAGCAGCCCCATGGTCAGGCCGCCCGCCAGCGTGAACAGATTGCCATGCTCGCGCAGATCGACCCGGCGCAGCATGTCGATGCCCATCGCCGCGATGATGCAGAACACGATCACCGCGGTGCCGCCGACCACCGCCCCCGGGATCGCATTGATCAGCCGCCCCAACGGCGCGAACAATGCAAGTATGATCAGGATGACGCCGCTGGCCGCCGTGACGAAGCGCGAGCGCACGCCGGTCGCCCGCACCACACCGATGTTTTCGCCGCTGGTGATGATCAAGGAGGTGCCAAGACATCCTCCGATCAACGAAATCAGCGCATCGCCACGGATCGTCTTCGGCACCTCGACGCGGACATCGATGTCCTTGCCGACCGCCTCGGCGATCGCGACCGTCTGGCCGGTGGCCTCCGCCATCGAAATCACGCTGAACACCAGCAGCGGAATCGCGGCAACGAGATCGAATTTCGGCACCCCGAACGGAAACAGCGCCGGCATGCTCACGACCGCGCCCGGCAGAACCGCATCGAACGTCATGATGCCGAATGCCATGGCGACGATCGCACCGGCCAGCAATCCGAGCAGCACCGCCAGCTGGCCGAGAATGCCGCGAAAGATCCGGGCGAACAGCAGGGTGAAGCCGACCGTGACCAGCGCCAGGTAGATATTCGCCGGCGCCGCGAAGTTCGGCGAGTTCGGCGCGCCGGTGATGATGCCGCCATACACCTTGACGAGGTTGATCGCGACCAGCAGCAGCATGACGCCGATCACGGCGCGCGGGAAATACTTCAGGCAGCGCGCGAACACCGGCAGCACCGCAAAATAGAACACCCCGGTCAGGATCACGGCGCCGACCGCGGTCTGGATATCGGCCTGCTGGGCGGTGGTCAGGAAGATGACGGCAGGCGCGCCGCCGGGAACCATGATGAAAGGCAGCCGCGCGCCGAACTTCCAGGGCCCGTAGCTCTGCAGCAGCGTCCCCAGCCCACAGACCAGGAACGTCGCGCTGATCAGGTTGACGGTCAGCGCCGGCGAAAAATTGAGTGCCTTGCTGACCAGAAACACCGAGGTGATCGGCGAGGCGGCCATCACCAGCACATGTTGAAGACCCAGCAAGACCAGCTTGCGGGCAGGCAGGATTTCATCGACCGGCAGAACCTGTGCTTGCATGACGGCATCCCCAACGGACCGAGATTTAAGGGTTTGAATTCTCTCCAAGGCACTCCAAAAAACGCAAGTAACGCGTGACTAAATCGATTTACTCGGGCATAATGAAGATGTTTCCGGAGCGAGAGTCAATCGCCCCGCGGGATAAATTTGTCGGCGCCCTGCCGGTTCGCTCACGTCCGGGCGCGCCGGCAGTGCGCGAGGTATTGTCTGGAGATGCGAAAACCCCGTCCCAAGATCATCGACGTCGCAAAGGCCGCGGGCGTCTCGCCGGCCACGGTGTCGAATGCGTTGAGCGCCAACCGCCATGTCGATGCCGCGACGCGGGACCGCGTCCGCGCAGCCGCCGAACGTCTCGGCTATACGCCCGACCTGCGCGCCCAACGGCTGCGCACCGGCCGGGCGAACACCATCGCTATCCTGTCGTCGATGCCGTTTGCGGTCGCGGCCGGGCCGTCACGGCTTGGCTTCCTGATGGAGATCGCCGCGGTCGCGGCTGGCGTGGCGCTGGAAAACGGATTGGCGCTGGTGCTGGTGCCGCCCGCGGAAACCGCCCGGGTGCCGATCGAAAACCTCGACATCAACGGCGCCATCGTTGTCGAGCCCCTGGAAAACGATCCGGAGGTCGCCCGGCTGCGCAAACGCGGCCTGCCGGTGGTGACCATCGGTCGCCAGCCGATGGACAAACACGAACTCCCGTTTGTCGATCTTCAGTCGGCTGGCACCGCCCGCCTGATGCTGGAGCATCTGCACACCCAGTCCGCGCGCCGTGTCGCACTCGTGATCGGACAGCAGCGGCGCAATTCGTATCAGGAAACCGAACGGGAATATCAAGCCTTTGCGAGGAAGCACCGGATGCCGGACCACATCCTGCGCATCGATGAGACCGGCGGCGAAGCGGCGGGCCGCGAGGCCTGCCGGCGGCTGCTGACGGAGCATCCGGAGATCGATGCGCTGTGCATTCCCGTCGACGCCTTCGCGTCCGGCGCGGTGCTGGCCGCCGCCGATCTCGGCCGGCGCATTCCCGGCGACCTTGCGCTGGTCACGCGCTATGATGGCCATCGCGCACGCGAAAGCACACCAAAACTCACCGCGGTGAATCTGCACCTTCCCGACATCGCCGCAGCGGCGGTCAACCTGCTGCTCGGGCATTTGCAGGGCAGCCCCGGTGACCGCAGCGCCACCGGACCGCTCCCCGAATTGATTCCGCGGGAATCCTCGCTTCGTCGTCAGGATTGATTGAATGCTGGCATTGGATCCCGCTCGCGTTGCTTGCGAGCCGGAAAACGCTCAGATCAATTGGTGTTGATCTTCGGCGGCGCATCGCCCGCCGGCCGGGTGCGGACATGCACGACGGCCAGCTCGCTGCTGTAAACCCGGGTCCAGCCGTCGAGGTGGTCCAGCAGCTTCACCGAAGCCGCCGTCGGATGCTGCAACGTCGCATCGATACGATAGGTGTCGAGCAGCCGGAAGAGCATATTCGGGTCGCTCAACGACGTCGCATTGAAGTAGTCCATGAGGAAACGTTCCCCATAGAGTTCCGAGCGGCCGTCGGCGAAGGGACGCATGCCTGCCCAGATCATGGGACCGCCGAAGATATGGCCGTTGAGCACGCGTTCCGACTTGTGATCCTTCAATACGGCAAGCGCCTCGGCGTACAGTGCGTCGTACCCGGGCCGGACTTTCTTGGCCGACACGAACGCACCTGTAGCCACGAGGCCGATGGCAAGGATCATCACGGTGAGGGTGGCGGACCGTCGCGACGAAGCGCCGGTGGGCGGCGAGGATGCCGTCCAGCCAAACCGGTCCGCCAGCGGCGTCAGCAGGGCGATCGGCAGCAGCAGCACCAGCTGGTCGATGTTGCGGACATGGCTGAGCGCCATATACACAAAGCCGAGCGTCAGCAGGATGCGTGGCGGCGTCAACGTCACACCGCAGTACAGCGCCGCCGCCAGCGACAACAGCAGGCAGGTCGCGAACAAATCCGGACGGCCGAAATTCACCGGCGCCCATTCCTGAAGACATGACAGCGCCTCGCCGAGTCCGAGAATTCGCTGCGCCGCCAGCAATGAATTCCAGCCATAGGGCGTCAGGCAACAGGCCGCCAGCGTGCCGAGTCCGAACAGGATCCAGTGCACGGCAAGGGTCTTGCGTTGCGCAGCGTCGGCGTTCCACAGCGCGTCGAGTGCGACCGCGGGAACCAGCGCCAGGCCGAGCACGAAGCTGCCGTGCAGGTTGGTCCACAGCACCATCAGCGGCAGCAGCCAGAATGACGGCGCCGCGCGTCGATCGGAGGCGAAGATGAGGCCGCCGAACCAGGCGACCGTCACCGGCAGGGCCAGCATGTGGGGCCGCGCCAGAATGTGCGGCATCATTATCGAGAACGCGACGGCCGCTACGAAACAGGCATAGCCGCCCGACAGGCGCTGACTGAGAATAACGACCAGCAGTGCGAATGCGGCCGCAGCCGCCAGCGCCGTCAGCATGAGGACGCCGCCCCAGCCGGCATGGTCGTAGGCGCCCGCAAACAGGACCTGCGACAGCCACGACGACGAGATCCAGGGCTCACCCGCCTTGGTGAACGAATAAATGTCGACGTGCGGCATGGCGCGGTTGTCGACGATCCACTGCCCCACCTTGATTTGCCAGTAGGTGTCGGTGTCGAACAGCACCAGGTTGCTCTGAATCGTCACCAGCACGAAAATGCCCGCGGCCACCCAGGCCCATGCGGGCAACACCGCAAGAACCTGCGGAAGACGGCGCGCCAGATGATCCGGCTGGATATGGTCGGAGCTGGTGACACTCATGGGTTCGGGCTTTCGACGGACGCTGATGCAGCGCACGATGGGATCGGATCGCTTCGACGATCCAACCAGCCAAACCATAATTCCGGGTAAACCGGCCGCGCCATTCACGCTTCGAAGCCTCGCAACCCGTTGAAATGATAAATAAATGGCGATGAGGTCGCGCCTCGGCGGAGCCGCGCCGACGAAGGGTGCGGCGGCAATGCGGCGTGCCCCACCATCGCCACGAATGGCTGACACACCCCTGCGCGGAACCCGGAGGCGGCGCCTCCCCCGGATGCGTTCGCAAGACACTTGATCGCAAGACACTTGATCACAAGACACTTGATCACAAGACACTTGGACCCGTTATGAGATTGCCCCAGACGATCGCCACCGGCCTCGCCTTGTCAGCGGCATTGGCCATTGCAGAACCGGCATCGGCGCAGACCAGTCCCCAGAACAGCCCTTATGACGGGATCATCTCCAGCCAGGCCGCGGCCAACGGCGTTCCCGAAGCGCTGGTGCATCGCGTGATCGTGCGCGAGAGCAAGTACCACCCCAATCTGGTCGGCCGCGGCGGCGCCATCGGGTTGATGCAGATCAAGCTCGCGACCGCACGCGGGCTCGGCTACGCCGGCACCGCCGAGGGCCTGCGCGATCCCGAGACCAACCTCACCTATGGCATCCGTTACCTCGCCGGCGCCTATCGCACGGCGAACGGCAATCACAACCGCGCGGTGTCCTATTATGCCGGCGGCTATTATTACGCCGCCAAGCGCCAGCGAAAAATGCCGTTGCAGCTCCATGTGATGGACGAGCCGCGATAGGCCATCCGCGCTGAGCAACCGGCAGGAGATATGCCGGCACCGCCGCCGGCCATTCTCGTGCCGGCATTGACGGAGGTCCCCTGCAGGTTCCAGGTTCGGGCCCGTATTCCGGACAGGTTGATCATGATGCGAAACTGGATCGCGGCATCTCTCGTCGTGCTGGCGTCAATCTTCGCCAGCAACGATACGGCCCGGCCTGCGGAGGATCCGCTCAGCGGCACCAGCCTCTACAGCGATGTCCAGCACTATGCGTCGCTCGGTATTCATCGTTTCGGCACCGACACCGATCGCAAGACCACCGACTGGATCGCCGACGAGCTCTCGAGCGCCGGACTGAAGACCGAATTCCAGACCTTTTCGCTGGGCAAGCAGTACCTGCTCGACCAGGCCAGCGTCACGTTCGGGAGCGAGACGATCCCCGCGCTGCCCTTCTGGTGGCCGCCGCAGGAGAAAGCCTCGTTCGCCCTGACGGCGCCACTGGCCGGCGACACTGGCGACGCCGGCGGCCATATCGTCTGGCTCCGGCTGCCGAGCGATCGCACGGCCTATCTCAACGCCACCCACCGCAACGCCATCAAGACCGCGGCCGCACGGTCGCCGCTGGCGATCATCGTCACCATCGACAATCCCGGCGAGGACATCTACGCCTACAATGTGGCACAGGACGATGCGCCGTGGCCGGTGCCGGTCATCATCGTCGCGGCCAGCGCGCAGGCCGCGCTGGACAAGGCCCGGCACGGCGGCACACCCGTCACCATCGATGTCAGAGGACGCTACGCCGCCGATGTCGAGGGCCGCAATGTGGTGGCGCGGCTCGATCGCGGCGCCGACAAGACCATCGTGGTCTCGACACCGACGACGGGCTGGTTCACCTGCGGCTGCGAGCGCGGCTCCGGCATCGCCGGCTTTCTCGCCATGGCGCGCACCTTCGCCATCATGAGGCCCGACGTGAACTTCGTGTTCGTCGCCACCGCCGGTCACGAGATCGGCCATGGCGGCATGGAGGTGTTCCTGCACAACCAGCCGCCGCCGCCGGACAAGACGCTGGCCTGGATCCATTTCGGCGCATCGATCGCCTGCTATGACTGGCGGAAGACCGAGAGCGGATGGACCACGGAAAAAACCGTCGATCAGCGTCGCGCCATGATTTCGAGCAGCACCGCGGCGGATCTCACCCAGGCCGCGTTCAGCGGCCAGCCGTTCGTCCGCGTCACCGCCAGCGGACCGCCGCCCGGCGAACTGCGCGACATCTATGCCGCCGGCTACAGGAACTTCTTCGGCATCGCCGCAGGCCATCGCTTCTTCCACACCCCGGCCGACACCGCGGCCACCACCGGGCCTGAAGCGCTGGAGCCCGTGGTGCGCGGATTCGCGCAGGCGATCGCGACCATCGTGGAGCGAGGCGATGCGGCGTTTACGCAGGGCGCAGCAAAGCCGTAACGCCGACGGACAGCGGCTTCACTCCGCCGCCTTCACACTCTTCATCCCGAATGCGCGTGTCGGCGCGGGAAACCCGCAGGACGTGCCGTCGGTGATCTTGACCTGGTCCTCCCATGGCAGCCGGAACGTGCCCGCCACCATGTCCTGCATGAAGGTGTAGGGACAATCCATCGCGCCGCCCTTCACGGCAACGTAGCCGCGATGCCAGAGCTGATAGATGTTGTTCTCGACACCCCAGTGGATGCGCGCCTCGCGCACCAGATCAGGGCGCACTTCGGCGGTGATGATCTCGTCGACACGCCCCGTGGTGCCGTGGGCCATGACGGTGCCGTCGAAATTCACGATCATGCCCTCGCCCATGGAGTCGAACGAGCCGTCGGAACCGCACATGCAGACGTTGGCGGTGATCATCAGGTTCTGGAACGCGTTGGCCTGGTTGGTGAAGCGCCACGAGTCGCGGATCGGCGCGGTGTAGCCGGCGGTGCGGATCATGATCTCGGCGCCCTTGTAGGCGCACTCCCGCGCCATCTCCGGGAACATGCCGTCATGGCAGATGATCAGCGCGATCTTCGCGCCCTTCGGCCCCTCGATCACCGGGATGCCGATATTTCCCGGTTCCCATGGCTCGACCGGAATCCAGGGATGAAACTTGCGGTAATAAAGCTTGAGCTCGCCCTGATCGTCGATGATCAGGCCCGAATTGTAGGGATTGCCGTCGGGGTTGAACTCCATGATGGAGAAGCAGCCCCAGATCCTGTTGTCGACGCACGCCTGCTTGAAGGCTGCGACCTCCGGGCCGTCGAGCCGGCACATGATCTCCGGGTTGGTATCCATCGACAGGCCGTGCAGCGAATATTCCGGGAATACCACCAGATCCATGGTGCCGAGATTGCGCCGCGCCTTGCCGACCATGGCGACGATCTTGTCGGTCTGCCGCGCCAGATCCGCCTTCGTCGCCACCACCGGTAACTGCAGCTGCACCAGTCCGATGACGACGCCGTTCGGCGATTTGTTCAGGCCACCAAGACCGCTCATGACGCAAGCCTCCTCTGTGTTTTTGCCGGTGTGTTCTGCGCGGTGGTTTGTGCGCCGCATCAATCACGCGCGCCGATGGAACGACACGAGCAAAGCCGATATTTACGCGCGGCTAAAGGCAATATTTCAGGCGTCGCGTTGCCCATTTCCGCATCCCTCGGCGATGACGCAGTCATCGCGAGACAGCGCGACATTCCGGTCAATGGCCCGTGCGGTTGACCTTTTGTGACAGCGCACTATTATCAAGCCTTGTTCCGAGGGGGGCTCCGACATGGAGCTGAGATACCGCAAATGGCGCGGTGACCCTTTGAACCTGATCCGGGTCATGCCGGCGAAGGGACAGGGATGCTTCAGACGTCTTCCATACGCGATTCCGCGACCAATCATCCGAACGTCGACATCATCGGTGCAGGCATCGCCGGCACGTGGCAGGCCCTGCTGCTGGCCAAGGCCGGCTGCAAGGTCACGATCTACGAGCGCGACAGCGCGGCCATGACGCAGGCGACCAGCCACATGGCCGGCGGCATGCTGGCGCCATGGTGCGAGAGCGAATCGGCCGAACCCGTGATCACGCGACTTGGCGCTCGCGCGCTGGATCTGTGGCGCGCGGAACTGCCGGACACCCCGTTCAACGGATCGCTGGTGCTGGCGCATCCGCGCGACCGCGCCGATTTCGAACGCTTTTCCCGGCTGACCACCCACCACCAGCGCCTCGGCGCCGACAGTATCAATCAGCTCGAACCCTCGCTCGACAGCCGTTTCCGTGAAGCCCTGTTCTTCCCGGACGAGGGCCATGTGGAGCCGCGCCGCGTGCTGCCGCAACTGCATGCGCGGCTTGCCGCCAACGGCATCGACATCCGTTTCGAGACCGAGCGCAGCGACGAGGCCAACCACATCGTGGTCGACTGCCGCGGCCTGAGCGCGCGCGACAACCTGCCCGGCCTGCGCGGGGTCAAGGGCGAGATGATCGTGGTCGAGACCGACGAGATCGCGCTGTCGCGCCCGGTGCGGCTGCTGCATCCGCGCTGGCCGCTTTACATCATTCCACGCGAGAACAACCGCTTCATGATCGGCGCCACCTCGATCGAAAGCGAGGACCGCGGCGTCAGCGTGCGTTCGGCGCTGGAATTGCTGAGCGCGGCCTACGCCGTGCATCCGGCGTTCGGCGAGGCGCGGATTGTCGAGTTCAGCGCGGGACTGCGCCCGGCATTCGCTGACAACCTGCCGCGCATCGACATCAAGGACAACACCATCGCCGTGAACGGGCTGTACCGCCACGGCTTCCTGCTGGCGCCGGCGCTGGCGGAACTGACCGCGGCCTATGTGGTCAGCGGCGACATCGACAACGAGGTGATGCGATGTTCCTGATCGTGAACGGGGAGCGCCGCGAGACCACGGCGACCCGCGTCGACGCGCTGCTCGGCGAGCTTGACTACGAAGGCAATCATCTGGCCGTGGCAGTGAACTACGACGTGGTGCCGCGCACGCGCTGGGCGGAGACGACACTGAATGACGGCGACCAGGTCGAAATCCTGACGCCGCGACAGGGTGGGTAATGACGATGGTGAAATTCTACGACACCGAATTCTCCTCGCGGCTGTTGATCGGCACGGCGCTCTATCCGTCGCCGGCGATCATGCAGCAGGCGATCCGCGCCTCGGGTTCGCAACTGGTCACCGTGTCGGTGCGGCGCGAGAGCGCCGGCGGCAAGACCGGCGACGCGTTCTGGTCGCTGATCCGCGAGCTCGGCGTCACCGTGCTGCCCAACACCGCCGGCTGCAAAAGCGTGCGCGAAGCGGTGACCACCGCCAAGCTGGCGCGTGAACTGTTCGGCACCGCCCGCATCAAGCTGGAAGTGATCGCCGACGACGAAACCTTGCAGCCCGACGTGGTCGGCCTGGTCGAAGCCGCCACCATCCTGATCAAGGACGGTTTCGAGGTGTTCCCGTACTGCACCGAGGATCTTGGCGTGGCCCAGCGGCTGGTGGATGCCGGCTGCCGCGTGGTGATGCCCTGGGCCTCGCCGATCGGCAGCGCGCGCGGCATCATCAATCGCGACGCGCTGATGCTGCTGCGGCAGCGGCTGCCGGATATTACGCTGGTGGTCGATGCCGGCATCGGCGCGCCGTCCCACGCCGCCGAAGCGCTCGAACTCGGCTTCGACGCGGTGCTGCTCAACACCGCCGTGGCCAAGGCTGCCGATCCCGTGGCGATGGCCAACGCGTTTCGCCTGGCCGTCGATGCCGGCCGCACCGGTTTCGAGGCAGGCCTGATGGGCCCGCGCGACTTCGCTTCTCCCTCAACCCCAGTCATCGGGACACCTTTCTGGCATGCCGTATCCTGACCGCTTTTATCCCGTCGTCGACACGCTGGCCTGGGTGAAACGCCTCACCGCGCTCGGTGTCGGCACCGTGCAACTGCGCGCCAAGAATTTGAACGACGCCAATGCACTCGTGCTGGTGCGCGAGGCACTCGCCATCACCCGGGGCACCGACACCAAGCTCGTGGTCAACGACTACTGGCGCGCGGCAATCGAGGCCAAGGCCGACCATGTCCATCTCGGGCAGGAAGATCTGACGGAGGCCGACGTCAAGGCGATCCGCGCCGCTGGCCTCACGCTTGGACTCTCCACTCATGACGACGAGGAACTGGAGACCGCGCTGCGCCACGCCCCGGACTATGTCGCGCTCGGGCCGATCTATCCAACCACGCTGAAAGCGATGCGCTTCGCGCCGCAGGGCGTGCCGAAGATCAGCGAGTGGAGCAAGCGCGTCGGCAAGATCCCGCTGGTGGCGATTGGTGGCATCAAGCTCGAACAGGCCGGACCCATTTTTGCCGCCGGTGCGGATTCCATCGCCGTCGTCAGCGACGTCACCCAGAACGCCGATCCGGACGCGCGGGTGCGCGCCTGGCTCGATCATGTTTCAGAAGCTGCTTAAGACATACGACTTCGAGCATGACCCCAAAAAGTGGAAACCGGTTTTTGGATCAGATCATGCTCAATCAACCAAGGAGGACGCCATGAACATTCGCTCCAATCCCGACAAGACCCTTCCCGCAGTGACCACCGGCCCGATGTCCTCGTCACGGAAGTTCTACTCGGTGCCGGAAACCGCGCCCGATCTGCGCGTCCCGCTGCGCGAAATCATCCTGTCGGAAGGCGCCGGCGAGCCGAACCTTCCGGTCTATGACACCTCCGGCCCCTACACCGATCCGGACGTGCTGATCGACGTCAATTCCGGCCTGCCGCGCGCCCGCACCGCCTGGATCAAGGAGCGTGGCGGTGTCGAGGAATACGAGGGCCGCGTCATCAAGCCGGAAGACAACGGCAATGTCGGCGCATCGCACGCCGCGAAGGCGTTCAACGCCTATCACAAGCCGCTGCGCGGCCTCGACGGCCAGATGATCACCCAGATCGAGTTCGCCCGCGCCGGCATCATCACCAAGGAGATGGTTTACGTCGCCGAGCGCGAGAACCTCGGCCGCAAGAAACAACTGGAGCGTGCCGAGGCCGCACTGGCCGACGGCGAGAGCTTCGGCGCATCGGTGCCCGCCTTCATCACTCCTGAATTCGTGCGCAGTGAAATCGCGCGGGGACGCGCCATCATTCCCTGCAACATCAACCATGGCGAACTCGAGCCGATGATCATCGGCCGCAACTTCCTGACCAAGATCAACGCCAACATCGGCAACTCGGCTGTGACGTCGTCGGTGGAGGATGAGGTCGACAAGATGGTGTGGGCGATCCGCTGGGGCGCCGACACCGTGATGGACCTCTCCACCGGCCGCAACATCCACACCACCCGCGAATGGATCCTGCGCAACGCGCCGATCCCGATCGGCACCGTGCCGATCTACCAGGCGCTGGAGAAGTGCGACGGCGATCCGGTCAAGCTGACCTGGGAGCTCTACAAGGACACGCTGATCGAGCAGTGCGAACAGGGCGTCGACTACTTCACCATCCATGCCGGCGTGCGGCTGGCCTATATCCACCTCACCGCCAACCGCGTCACCGGCATCGTCTCGCGCGGTGGCTCGATCATGGCCAAGTGGTGCCTGGCGCATCACAAGGAGAGCTTCCTCTACACCCACTTCGAGGAAATCTGCGACATCATGCGCAAGTATGACGTGTCGTTCTCGCTCGGTGACGGGTTGCGCCCCGGCTCGATTGCCGATGCCAATGACCGCGCGCAATTCGCCGAACTGGAGACGCTCGGCGAGCTCACCAAGGTGGCATGGGCGAAGGGCTGCCAGGTGATGATCGAAGGCCCCGGCCATGTGCCGTTGCACAAGATCAAGATCAACATGGACAAGCAGCTCAAGGAATGCGGCGAAGCGCCGTTCTACACGCTCGGGCCGCTGACCACCGACATCGCGCCGGGTTACGATCACATCACGTCCGGCATCGGTGCTGCAATGATCGGCTGGTTCGGCTGCGCGATGCTCTGCTATGTGACGCCGAAGGAGCATCTCGGCCTGCCCAACCGCGACGACGTCAAGGTCGGCGTCATCACCTACAAGATCGCGGCGCATGCCTCCGATCTCGGCAAGGGCCACCCGGCGGCGCAACTGCGCGACGATGCGCTGTCACGCGCCCGCTTCGACTTCCGCTGGCAGGACCAGTTCAACCTGGGCCTCGATCCCGACACCGCGATGGCCTACCACGACGAGACGCTGCCGAAGGAAGCCCACAAGGTGGCCCACTTCTGCTCGATGTGCGGTCCGAAATTCTGCTCGATGAAGATCACCCAGGACGTGCGTGACTACGCCGCCACGCTGAACGATCCGAATTCGATCGGCATGTCGATATCAGGCACCCTGGCGGACGGCCTGCCCGCCGAAGCCTTGGCGAAGGCGGGCATGGCGGAGATGAGCCAGAAGTTCAGGGATATGGGCGAGCAGCTCTATCTCGACGCCGGCAAGGTGAAGGAAAGCAACAAGGCGCTGTAAGCCGCCGCCGCAAGGCCTTCATCATCTTAACATCAAGGCGCGCGGCTCAACCGCGCGCCTTTTCATGTCAGGCTATCCAAATCTCACCCTCGACCGCTCCCTTGCTTTCTCCGCCTCGATCTCGCGATCCTTTGGCGGCGCCTGGGTGTGCAACGAATTCAGAAGCCGCCGCGCGGCGTCACTGACCTCGATGACGGCGCGGTTGAACGCCTCGGTATTCTCCTGCGACGGCTTGTTGAAGCCGGACAGCTTGCGCACGAACTGCAGCGCCGAGGCGTGGATCTCCTCCCGCGTCGCGGGCGGTTCGAAATTGAACAGGGTCTTGATGTTGCGGCACATCGTCCGTCTCCCGCACTCGCTATAACAGCCATCATAATAAAACAGACATGTGTGGCAACTCGGCGATGCCGCACGACCGGCCCGGTGCAACGCACACGCGCTTGACGAGGGTGTGGCCCAACGCGAAGATCACGGCCACCAACGTGCATCAGCGCGAAGCCATCCAGCCGGAGCCTCCCCCATGTCCAGACTGCTTGCCGCGACGCTCGCGCTCGGTGTCCTTGCCCCGGCCGGCGCATGGGCGGATGCCAAAGCAAACGATGTCAAAACCGACTGCGGCTCCCTGACGAAAAAGGAGATCGCCGCCACCGTGATGTCCCGCCCGACGCGTGGCGCCACGATCACCTCCGCCGAGTTTATCGCAGCCGACGCGCCGGACAATATCAACGGTGCGTTCTGCAAGGTTCTGGGTGCGATCCATCCCGTCGATCCCAGCGCGCCGGACATCAAATTCGAAGTCAATTTGCCCGAGAACTGGAACGGCAAGGCGCTGCACTATGGAGGCGGCGGCTACAACGGCAATCTCGTCACGGGACTGCTCAACACGCGCTTCTTCAAGCCGGGCGTCGCGACGCCGCTGAAGCGCGGCTATGTGACGTTTGGCAGCGATTCGGGCCACCAGAGTCCATCCGTCGCCGACGGCTCGTTCGCACTCAACGCCGAATCCCTGGTCAATTTCGGCGGCGACCAGCTGAAGAAGACACACGACGTCGCGCTCAACCTCATCGCAGGAATCTACCAGCGCAAGCCCGAACGCGTCTATTTCTTCGGCAACTCCCAGGGCGGACACGAAGGCTTCCTCGCCGTGCAGCGCTGGCCGCAGGACTATGACGGCGTGGTCGCAATCCATCCGGTCTATGATTTCGTGCCGCTGCAGATCGACGGCAACGCGCTGTCGCGCGCGATGTACAATCCGGACGGCGGCTGGCTCGATCCGGCCAAACTCAAATTACTGCAGGGCTCCGTCATGAAGGCTTGCGATGGCCTTGACGGCGCCGAAGACGGCGTCATCAGCAATGTCGCGGGCTGCGCTGCAACGTTCAGGATCGCCGCCCTGCGCTGCGCCGAGGGCAAGGACACGGGCGACGATTGCCTCTCGGACCAGCAGATCAAATCCGTCGAGGCCATCAACGCACCGATCACGTTCGGCTTCGCGCTGCAGGGCGGCGTCTCGTCGTTCCCGCGCTGGCCGATCCTGGAGGGCGCGGACTGGACGGGCCTGTTCGGCTTCGGCACCCGGCCCAAGCCGGCCAATCCCCCGGAAGCCCTGAAGGATTTCGGGCTGACAGTGCTGTCCGATGCGGCCATGCGCTACATGGTGCTGAGGGACAAGGACGCCGATCCCCTGCAATTCGATCCGGCCAAGAACCAGGCGCGGCTGCGCGAACTGTCCGACATGCTCGATGCCAGCGACGACGACATCTCCGCCTTCAAGGCGCGCGGCGGCAAGCTGCTGCTGATGCATGGCAGCGTCGATTCGGCGGTGCCGCCGGAAAATACCATTGGCTACTACAAGCGGCTGGTGACCCGCTTCGGCCAGCCACCGCTCGATGACTTCGTACGCTTCTACATTGCACCGGGTTTCGGCCACGGCACCGGCCAGTTCGTGGTCGGCTGGGATGCCCTCGGCGCGCTCGAGCGTTGGGTGGAGAACGGCGAAGCTCCCGGCCCACAGGTGATCGTCGACACCAAGGATGGCAACCGCAACCGGACACGCCCGCTGTGTGTCTATCCCGGTTGGCCGAAATACGTGAGCGGTCCGGTCGATGACGCCGGCAGTTTCACCTGCGTATCCCAATAGGCGCTGGGCAACGGGCTGCAGCTATCGCAACCGGCTACCCGATGCTAGTCTGACCGCGCCACGCGGAGACCACGCATGTGACTGACCTCGCCACCTCCGACCTCGCCAGAATTTACCCCGCGCCGACCGAGCGGGTGATCGCCAAGCAGCGCCCGGCCATCGACGAACATTCGGCGAAGTTCATCGCCATGTCGCCGTTCTGCGTGCTGGCGACCGCCGGGCCGGACGGAACGGTCGATGCCTCGCCGCGCGGCGGCGGCGTGGGCTTCGTTCACGTCAACGGCGAGAACGAGCTCCTGATGCCCGATCGCGCCGGCAACAACCGGATCGACAGCTTCAAGAACATCCTCGCCGGCTCGGGCTATGTGCAATTGATCTTCTTCGTGCCGGGCATCGACGAAACGCTGCGGGTGGGCGGCCACGGCACGGTGTCGGCGGAGCCGGCGCTGCTGGCCGCGATGGAGGAGTTCGGCAAGCCGCCACGCGCGGTGCTGCGCGTCGCCGTGCGCGAAGCGTATCTGCATTGCGGCAAGGCGCTGATGCGCTCCAAACTGTGGTCGCCGGAGAGCCGCGTCGAGCGTGCGGTCTATCCCAGCATTGCCGAAGTCATCCACGCCCAGACCTCGCTCGGCGCGCCGGAGCCGCAGGCCGAGGTCGAGGCGCGCTACAAGACGCAGCTCTAACCCTTTTCAACAACGGGGAACTTGACGTCGCTGCGCCCGTTGCCCCTCGCACCAACAAAGGCAGGTCAGACATGTCCAGGGTCGAGTACAGGATCGTCGAACATGACGGTGGCTGGGCCTACAAGGCCGGGGACGTTTTTTCCGAGGCTTTTGCCACTCACGCCGCAGCGCTTGCCGGCGCCCGGCGCGCGGCCGCCGAACAGCGCGTGCCCGGCCGCACGGAAGTCATCCAGTACGAGGATGCCGACGGCAAATGGCACGAAGAGAGCGCGCGTGGCGACGATCGTCCCTCGACCGACATCGTCGACAAGCCATAGCACCGGCCGGCCGCGACTGCTGGGGCACTCAACGATGAACGCTGCACCCGCTGGTGCTCCCCTGTCATCCGGCCACGCACGCGCCGCGATGCGCTGGATCATCGCGGCGTTCTACACGGCGGCGGCGATCGCCCATCTCGTTGCGCCCGACACATTGCTGCTGATCACGCCATCATGGGTGCCGTTCGCACCGCAGGTGATCTTTCTTACCGGCCTGTTCGAGATCGCGGCATCCGCCGCATTGCTGACCAAGCCGCTTCGTTTCTGGGCCGGGATCGCAATGGCGGCTTACGCGATCTGCGTCTGGCCGGCCAATATCAAGCATGCGATCGACGGCATCACACTGCCGCACATCCCCGATAGCTGGCTCTATCACGCACCACGACTGGCGCTGCAACCGGTGATCGTCTGGTGGGCGCTGTATTGTGCGGGCGTGATCGACTGGCCGTGGCGTCGCAACACGGCGGAGACGCACCGGCCATGAAGCAGCCGAGCAATTCAGCGGTGCTGGCGGCGTTGCTGTCGTTCAACGGCGGGTTCGTCGATGCCGCCGGGTTCTTCGGCCTGCAGGGATTGTTTGTCGCCCATGTCACCGGAAACTTCGTCACCCTGGGCGCCGCGCTGGTCCACGGCAGCCACGGCATCATCGGCAAGATCCTCGCGCTGCCCGAGTTCATTCTCGTGGTCGCGCTGGCGCGGATGCTCGGCAGCGCCATGCGGGCGCGGCAATGGCCGTCGCTGCGGGTTCTGCTGTTCACCAAGGTGGCGTTGCTGATCTGCTTCTGCGCTCTCGCCGTCGGATACGGCCCATTCCCGGATCCCAACACGCCGGCCGCGCTGCTCACCGGCTTCAGCGGCATCGCGGCCATGGCGGTGCAAAACGCCGTGCAGCGCGTTCATTTCGCAAGCCTGCCGCCGACCACGATGATGACCGGCACCACCGTGCAGGCGACGCTCGACGCGGTGGATCTGCTGACAGGCGCGGAACCCGCACAGGCCGCCATTGTCCGCGCCCGTTTTGGCCGGCTCGTGCTGACGCTGGTGTGCTTTGCCGCAGGCTGCGCTGCGGCCGCAACACTCTATGCCTATGTGGGGTTTTGGTGTCTTGTAGTTGCCGTGCTGGTGGGGGCCGCAGCCGCAATGACCCGTATCGAGAACCCTGTTCCCTGAAGCTGCAATTTCGGTGTTGTCCCCACATGCGCGGGTGGCGTGAATTGAACCCGTCACATTTCCTCTGATAAGAGACCCCATCAACACGCGGAGGTGAGACGTGGCAGACGACGACGCAACGACTGGACGCGTGGGCCGAGCGGGTCCGCAGGGCAAGCCCGGACCGAAGGGCCCCCCCGGAAACGCCGGCTCGCCGGGCAAGCCCGGTCCCCAGGGACATATCGGCAAGCGTGGCCCGGATGGCCTGCGCGGCAAGGAAGGCCCGCAGGGCAAGCCAGGCGCCCAGGGCGCGGCCGGCCCACAGGGACGGCGCGGCGAAGCCGGTCCCCAGGGCCCGGCCGGAAAAGACGGCAAGGATGGCAAGCCCGGAGCGAACGGCCTGCCCGGCGCAGCCGGCCCGCAAGGCGCCCAGGGTGAACGCGGCGGCCGTGGCGAAGCAGGCCCTCGCGGCGAAGCCGGACCGCCCGGCACGCTGCCCTCGTTCGAACAGATCGTTCCGTGGCTGCATCTCATCTTCAAAGAGTGGGACGCATACCGGAAGGCCGAGGAGCAGAGGGAACGCGAGGCGCGCGAAGCCGAGGAACGTGCGATCCGTGAACGCGAGGAGCGCGATCGTGCCGCGCTGGCGGAAGCCGAAGCCGCGCTGCATGACGGTGATGCGGACGACGACGCCGAGGAGGATGACGACGATCATCACGGCAAGAAAAAGAAACGCAAGCACAAGAAGGACAAGTGAGCGGGGGTGGAGCTTTCGTTCGAATTCCGCGCATCTTCCGTACGCTCCGTCATGCCCGGCCTTGTGCCGGGCATCCACGTCTTCACGGTATCGCAACAAGTAAGGCGTGGATGGCCGGACCAAGTCCGGCCATGACGGCATTCATCGCGGCAACGCGGTGCCTTTAACAAACCCTCACTTGTACTTCGCGTCTCGCTCCAGCAGTTCGATCGAGATGCCCTGCGGGCCACGGATGAAACAGATGCGGATGCCGGGGCGAATGTTGTGGGGCTCGGCGGTGAAGGTCACGCCCTTGGCCTTGAGACCAGCAGCCACGTCATCGATATCCTCGACCGCAAGCCCGAAATGATCGAGGCCCTGATGCGGGGTCACCGGTGGCGGATTGACGCCATCGCCCGAGGCCACCGGCGCAAGAAAGATCATTCCGCCACCGAGCTTCAGGTCGGTACGGTTGGGTGAACGGATGATCTCCGCACCCAGCATGGTTTCGAACCATTGGGCGGTTGCCTCCACATCCGGCGTGCGCAGGTGAATGTGGTCCCATTTGATCTTCGGCATTGCGGCGCGGTCCGACATCGGTTGGTCTCCGGGTTGTTCTCTTGCTTGAAATCGGGAACAGCTTGATTGAACCCGAAACAGCGGAAATTCCAGTCTTTATTTTGATGCGTTTTGTTCGCGCGAACGGGTATTCACCTCGCTCGAAAACGCTATCATCGAACCACTGCCGTGCGAAGGAGACAACCGATGCAGACGCTGATCCCACTTGCAGAAATAATTGCCGCGCGGCTGATCGAACGCGGAGAGACAGTGGGCGTCGGGGAATCCTCCACGGGCGGGCTGATTTCGGCCGCGCTGCTGGCGGTGCCCGGCGCGTCGGCCTACTTCCGTGGCGGCGGCGTGATCTATACGCCCCGCGCCCGCGCCGCTTTGGTCAACATCACCAAGGAGGAGATGGAGGGCATGCGTGCCTCGACCGAGCCTTATGCTCTGCTGCTGGCGCGCAAGACCAGGGATCTGCTCGGCACCACCTGGGGCCTGAGCGAAACCGGCGCCACCGGCCCGAGCGGCAACCGCTATGGCGACGCTGCCGGGCATTCCTGCTCGGCGGTGGTTGGGCCAACAGAGCGGGCCATGACCATCGAGACCGGCAGCGCCGACCGGCAGGCCAATATGCGCACCTTCGCGCTGCGGGCGCTGCAACAGTTTGCCGAGGTAATCGGCGCAAAGTAATCGTGGACAAGAGGTGGCCACATCGCCCGCGACGGCCCGAAATATCCACCGCCGCGCGATGCGAAACGGCATCGCATTGCCTATATCGACCCCATCACTCATCACGAGCCGGATCCAATGACTGAAAAATCCTCCCTCTTCCCGCCGGTCGCCGAGCGCCGCCCCCACGCCGTGACCCATCACGGCATCACCGTGGCCGACGACTATGCGTGGCTGAAGGATGCGAACTGGCAGGAGGTGCTGCAGGATCCTTCGGGACTGGCGCCGGACATCCGCGAATATCTCGAGGCGGAGAACGCCTATACCGAAAGCCAGCTCGGCCACACTCACGCCTTGCAGAGGACGCTGGTCGCCGAGATGCGCGGCCGCATCAAGGAGGACGATTCCACCGTCCCGTCACCGGACGGTCCGTTTGCCTACTTCCGCAAGTTCCGCGACGGCGGCCAGCATCCGCTGTTCGCGCGGCAGCCGCGCGCGGGCGGCGAGGCGCATGTCATCCTCGACGGCGATCAACTGGCCGGCCAATCGAAATTCTTCCAGTTCGGCGGCGCACGGCATTCCCCGGATCATGCGCTGGAGGCGTGGAGTTCCGATGATCGCGGCTCGGAATATTTCACCATCCGCATCCGCGACTGGGCCACGGCCAAGGATCTCGACGACGTCATCGAGGACACCGACGGCAGCGTGGTGTGGACCGCGGATTCCAAGGCGTTCTACTATGTCGAGCTCGACGACAACCATCGCCCGATGCGAGTCTACCGCCATCGCCTCGGCACCGCGCAGGCCGACGACGCCCTGGTCTACGAGGAAAAGGATTCCGGCTGGTTCACCCATCTGCACGAAAGCGCCAGCGGCCGCTTCTGCGTGATTGCCGGCGGCGATCACGAAACCTCCGAGCAGCGGCTGATCGACCTGAGCGTGACCGACGCGCAGCCGCGACTGGTCGCGCCACGCGAACACGGCGTGCAATACTCCCTCGCCGATCGCGGCGACACGCTGTTCATCCTGACCAATGCCGACAAGGCAATCGACTTCAAGGTCGTGACCGCGCCGCTCGCCGACCCCGTGCGCGCCAACTGGCGTGACCTGATCCCCTATCGCGCCGGCGTCTACGTGCTCGACATCGAGCTTTATGCCGGCCACCTGGTCCGGCTGGAACGCAAGAACGCGCTGCCCTCGATCATTATTCGCGATCTCGCCGACGGCAGCGAACATGCGATCGCGTTCGATGAGGCCGCCTATTCGCTCGACACCATGGGCAGCTACGAATTCGAGACCACCAACCTGCGCTTCAGCTATTCGTCGATGACGACGCCGTCGGAGGTGTTCGACTACGACATGGTGACGCGCCAGCGCAGCCTGCGCAAACGCCAGGAGATTCCCTCCGGCCATGATGCCGCCGACTATGTCACCACCCGCATCATGGCGACGTCGCACGATGGCGCGCAGGTGCCGGTCTCGATCCTGCACCGGCGTGACCTGGTCCGCGACGGCCGCGCGCCGCTGCTGCTCTACGGCTACGGCTCCTACGGCCACGCGATCCCCGCCTCGTTTTCCGCCAACCGGCTATCACTGGTCGATCGCGGCTTCGTCTACGCCATCGCGCACATCCGCGGCGGCGCCGACAAGGGCTGGCAGTGGTATCTCGACGGCAAGCGCGAGACCAAGACCAACACCTTCGCCGATTTCGCCGCCGCCGGCCGGGCCCTGATCGCCGAGAATTACACGAGCGCCAAACGAATCGTCGGCCACGGCGGCAGTGCCGGCGGTATGCTGATGGGTGCCGTCGCCAACCGTGACGGCGAGCTGTTCGCCGGCATCGTTGCCGAAGTGCCGTTCGTCGACGTGCTGAACACCATGCTCGACGACACGCTGCCGCTGACACCACCGGAGTGGCCCGAATGGGGCAATCCGATCGCCGACGACAGGGCGTTTCGCACCATCCTGTCCTATTCGCCCTACGACAATGTCGCGGCCAAAACCTATCCCGCCATTCTCGCGATGGGTGGCTTGACCGATCCGCGCGTGACCTATTGGGAACCGGCAAAGTGGGTGGCACGGTTGCGCGCCACCATGACCGGCGGCGGCCCGGTGCTGCTGCGCACCAACATGGATGCCGGCCACGGCGGCGCCTCCGGCCGCTTTGATCGCCTCGACGAAGTGGCGCTGGCCTACGCGTTCGCGCTGTGGACAGCAGGACTCGCACAGGCGTAGACGTCGATCGCATGCAGATGAGCGCATCCCTGCAACCGGATGCGCCGAACGCACACGCGACAGCGCGTGTGCTCGATCTCGACGGATGTGCACAGGTGATGCCATCGGCATTCACCGCAATTCCGTCGAGGATCGATCTGCGCTAAACTGACGCAGATTTGGATTCGCCGTGTTGCACGGGCGCAGGCATCGCCCTTGGCGGACGTCCTGTGGAAAGACGTCTTTCCAGAAGTTCTGGCGCCGACGACGGTGCATAAGTTACGCGTAAAATTCGCCCGATGCGGCCGACGTTCTGTGGAGGAACGCGCATGACGCCGCGAATGCGACTGGCCCTGTTCTGCTGTTTTGCTTCTCTCGCTGCATTGATGTCTGCAGCACCGACATCATCCTATGCCGTCGATCGCGGGCAGTTCGAGAACGTGCCCGACAACATCCGCTCCTGGTTCAGGGGCGTCCGCAGCCCGACCGGCGTCCCCTGCTGCGATATCTCCGACGGCCACCGCACCGACTACGACGTGCGCGGCGGCAACTATTGGGTGCCGATCGACGGCGAATGGATGCAGGTGCCCGACAGGGCGATCATCCGCGAGGGCGGCAATCCGGTCGGCGAGGCCGTGGTGTGGTACGTCAAGCACGGCGGCAACGTCATCATCAGCTGCTTCGTGCCGGCAGATGGCGCGTGAGGATTGTGATGCGACGTTCGTTATGTGCGTAAGCGCCAACCGAACCCGCAGCGTCATCGCCCGGCTTGACCGGGCGATCCAGTAATCCCGGTGTCGCCAACGACGACGGAAGGAGCCCAATCCCGTTTGAACTCGCTGATACCAAGACCATGATCGCAGAGTGTACTGGATCGCCCGGTCAAGCCGGGCGATGACGGTCTGTGGTTGTATTCGCGGCTCAGGCCTGCGACACGCCGCGGCCCGCAGCAAAAAGCCCGGCTGACACTTTGCCAGCCGGGCTTCGATACAAAACCGTATTCGCGAAACTCAGTCGTGATCGAGTTCGCCGATGTGATGCTGCGAGTACAGCTCGACGCCGATCCGCTTGACCAGGTCGATCTGGGTTTCGAGGAAGTCGATGTGGCTTTCCTCGTCCTTCATCAGCTTCTCGAAGATATCGCGCGTGACGTAATCCTTCACGGCATGGCAGTGCGTCGCGGCCTTCTCGTAAAGCGCGCGGGCCGAGTATTCGGCCTTCAGGTCGCAATCCAGCACTTCCTTGACGTTCTGGCCGATGTGCAGGGGATCGAGCACCTGCATGTTGGGGAAGCCGTCGAGGAAGATGATGCGGTCGATCAGCTTGTCGGCATGCTGCATTTCCTCGATCGATTCCGCGCGCCACTTCTTGGCGAGATCCTTGAGGCCCCAGTTGTCGAGCAGGCGGAAATGCAACCAGTACTGGTTGACGGCCGTCAGTTCATGGCGAAGCGCCTTGTTGAGAAACTCGATGACTTTGGGATCGCCCTTCATGGTGCCGGTTCCTTTCACGCGGCGCCAACAGGGCGCCGAAACCAATTTAGAATGCTTCTAAATCAGAATAACGAGGTCGGCAAGGCTCGGCCGCACGTACCTGGGCGGATTATGCCGGGCCTGAGGATAAATCGGGGAGGAGATTGGTAGCCGGTTACGCCTGAATCGCATTAACCGTTTGATTCAGATCGACTTCCACATGCTCAAGCAGGAGTTGATCAATCTGGATCTGATCGTGCTTCACGTGCCCGCCGCTATGCGGACAGCCCGCGCAGCATGCCTTGGCGCAGGCGCCGAGCGCATCATTCATGATCTTCTGGATGGTGCGGGCACAACGGCCGCACTGGGCACTGCAGCCGAGACAGCCATAGACCTGCCGGGCCGTGCGCGGCAGCTCTCCCGACGCGCTCAGGACGGAGCGAACGTCGTCGTCGGTCAGGACATTGCAGGAGCAGACGATCATGGAGGAAGGGCTAAATCCGTGAGTGATCCTGCCCTTTTCGATAGTGAAGGCCCGCCCCCGATGCAAAAGGAAAAGCCGCTGTTTTAAGCTATTCCAAACTGACTAAAAGCTGCCGCTTCAGTTTGGAACGAGTCTAAAAACAAGCCTTTTTCAGCTCTTCCGAGCCAATTTCAGCTTTTCGCGGTGTGCCATTTCGCCCGCCATGCCGGCGCGGCAAACGGCTCGGCATAATACAGGGTTTCGTGCACCACCTTGCTGTCGCGGAACTCCATCATGCTGACCAATAGCTGGGAGGCGCCGTTGTGGGTGATCGTGCATTCTGTGACCCACAGATCGCCCTGCCCCAGAACGCTGCGAACCTCGATGGCTGCGCGATCCGGTTCGGCCGCACGGCTGTCGCGGATGTTGTCGCGCCCAGTGATGCGCTCGCCCGACTGAGGAAAGTCCAGGATCGCATCGTCCTGGTAGATCTTGTGGGCCACGTCGAGCTTGCCGGCATCGAGCGCTGTCCAGTGCCGGTCGATTGCGACGCGGATGTCCATGCTGTCGGCATCGTCGTCGTTGACGGCTAGGTCATTCATAGTGGCCTCCGCAATGCGCTGTTGCGCGCCTGTGCCGGGATCGAAAGTCTCGTCGCCGGCCTGCCAACAAAGACCCTGCCGGACGAATCAGGCGGCGCATCCGACTGATCGGTGATTAATATAAATGCGAGCCATGCGTTCTGACAGAGTTAACGCCGCAACCAGCGCATGGCTTGGCTGCAGTTATCTTTAAAAAAAGCGGGAACCGAACGGAACGTTTGTCGTTAAGGAAAAGTGACAAATTCCAACCCCACTTCCGTCACATATAGTCTATACGTCGCGGGCAGCTCAATCACATCGGTGGGACATAATGCGGCAATTGAAGATTGCATTGGTATTTTTTGTTGCCATGACCGCGCCTCTGGCAGCGCAGGAACTTGATCAGAATTCGATTGCGGCACCGGCTGCGCAGACCACCAAGGTTTCGGCCTGGCGGATCGCGGTGAGCGAGGTTGCCATTGCCCGTTATCGCGTTGCGCTGAAGCTGACCGCAGCTCAGGAAAAGTACTGGCCCGCCGTGGCGAGCGCGCTGCGCTCCCTGGCCCGCATGCAGCAGATCGACGAAAACGCCGTCCGCCGCGTGGCTCCCTCGATGTCGCCGCTGATCGCGAGCCTTGACGATCACCAGAAGCAGGTGGCGATGAGCCTCGTGCAGAAGGCCGGCCTCGCGCAGTACGCCTCGCTGTTCTAAGACACCGATCAGAGCTCGAATTCATGCGGCCCGCGTCACACGACGCGGGCCGATTTTATTCTGGCACGGCGATGTGATCCGATCATCGTCGATGCTGATGACCACGAACCTGGAACGGATTCCGTTTCGCCGAATCCTGGTCTACGCTTCGCCGATGAGCGGTGAGCCGGACAATCCTCAGCAGACCATCGTCCCAAATGTCGTCTATGTGCTGGGCAGCCACAGCGGCCCGCGCTACCTGACCTATGTCGGCTGGACCAACGACCTCGCGCGCCGGCTGGCGCAGCACAATGCCGGCACCGGCGCCCGCACCACCCGCGGCCGCGCCTGGGTTCTGCTCCACACCGAGGAGTTCGCCACTCGCAACGAGGCGATGAGCCGGGAGTGGCATCTCAAGCGCGATCGCGCGTTCCGAAAACAGTTGGCACAACGCGCACAGAACGGCGGCAACGGACCTGCGCCCGGCTGACGTCAGCGATCCAGGCCGGCGAAGGCGCTCAGCGCGGTCGGGACCTGCGTCATGTTCAGGCCAGCGATATTGATGCGACCCGACACCGGCATGTAGATCCCGTATCTCTGCCTCAGATCGAGCACCTGCGCCTCCGTCAGCGCAAGCAGCGAGAACAGGCCGTCCTGCTCGGCAATGGCGGCGGTGGCGGGCCAGACGCTCTGCAATCCTGCCGCCAGCGCCCGACGAATGGATGCGAGGCGGCATCGCATGTCGTCGAGTTCATCGCTCCATTGGCGCGTGAGTTCGGCGTCGCCGAGGATGGTCCGCACGATCGCAGCACCGTGGTCCGGCGGCATCGAGTAGCTTGAACGCGCCAGCGAAACCAGATTGGAGCGCGCGGCATCCGCGTCGGATTGCGACGCGGCGACCGCGAAGATCGCGCCGGTCCGCTCGCGATAGAGGCCGAACGATTTCGACGACGAGACGGCGATCAAGGCTTCGGGAACGGCGGCAACCACACGGCGCAGGCCCGCCGTGTCGGCGTCGACGCCTTCGCCGAGCCCCTGATAGGCCAGATCCAGCAGCGGGATGAGGCCGCGCCGCGCCAGCACCTCGGCGATATCATCCCACTGCCGGGCGGCGAGACGGGCCCCCGTGGGATTGTGGCAGCATGCATGCAGCAGCACGACGTCGCCGGCCTCGGCCCGATTGAGAGCGCCCATCATCTCGTCGAAGAGAAGCGCTTGCGACGTCCGATCGAAAAATCGATAGGTTTCGATCGGCAGGCCCGTCGCATTGAAGATGCCGGCGTGATTGGGCCAACTCGGCAGACCGAGCCAGATCCGCTTTGAGCCCGCCGCCCTGACCAATTCCGCGGCAAGGCGCAGTGCCCCCGAGCCACCCGGCGTCTGCACACCAGCCACCGGCACTTTCGCGCCGCCACCGGCCAGCCGCCACAGCCGTTCCAGAAAAGCACCGTCGCCTTCAGGGCCGACATAGGATTTCGTATCCTGGGTCTCCCACAGCACGCGCTCGGCCTGCTTGACGGCCCGGAACACCGGGGTCCGCCCTTCGCCATCCCGGTAGACACCGACGCCAAGATCGATTTTGCCCGGACGCGGATCGGCTTGAAACAAGCCGATCAAGGCGAGCAAGGGATCGGCGGGCTGAGTGGAAAGAGCAGCAAACATCACAGACCTGTTCTTCAAGCGATGACAAGGGATGCCCCGGGCCGCGTCAAAACCCCACTGGCGATCGACGTGGACGGTATATCACAGCCCGAGAAACATGCGCCGGATGTCCGGATGGGCCAGCACGGTCGCGGCGCGGTCGAACAGGCTGACCTTGCCGAGTTCGAG
This sequence comes from Hyphomicrobiales bacterium, assembly GCA_041424235.1. GTDB lineage: Bacteria > Pseudomonadota > Alphaproteobacteria > Rhizobiales > Xanthobacteraceae > Bradyrhizobium_A. The sequence goes on along the minus strand of JBGMOD010000117.1, from coordinate 13,635 downwards.
CACCACGCCATAGTCGCAGCATTCCAGCGCCTGCTGCGCATTCTGCTCGACCATCAGCACGGAAAGCCCCTGCGCGATCAGCTCCCGGATGGTATCGAAGACCATGCCCATCGCCTGCGGCGACAAACCCAGCGACGGTTCGTCGAGCAGCAGGCAGCGCGGCTTGGTGAGCAGCACCATGGCCATCTCCATGATCTGCTGCTCGCCGCCGCTCATATTGCCGGCCAGCGTGGTCCAGCGTTGCTTGAGGCGCGGAAAGCGGGTGGTGATGGCGTCGAGCTCGGCATTGAGATCGGCCGCACCGAGTCGCCGTGTGTACGCACCGAGCTTGAGATTCTCCGCAACCGACAGCATCGGAAAATTGCAGCGCCCTTGCGGCACGAAGCCAATGCCCTGCTTGAGGCGCGCCAGCGCGCCCTGTTGCGTCAGGTCGCGGCCTTCGAACACGATGGAGCCGGTTCTGCAGGGAATGAGCCCGGCGGTCAACTTCAGCAGGGTCGACTTGCCGGCGCCGTTGGAGCCGATGATCGTGGTCCACGATCCCTTCGGGATGGCGACGTCGATGCCGTGCAGGATGGTCAGGTCGCCATAGCCGCCTGTCGCGCCCTCAATTCGGATGACGGGATCAGTCAAGGTTCTTCATCCCCGATTGAGGGCCGGCCTCCCGACCACGCTGTCCCATATAGGCGGCGATGACCCGTTCATCGGCGGCGATCGCGGCCGGCGGACCTTCCGCGAGGATGCGGCCCTGGTCGAGCACATAGATGTGGTCGCAGATTTCGAACACCAGCTTCAGATTGTGCTCCACGATCAGCAGCGCGATGCCGCGCTCGCGCACCCGCAGCAGTTCCTCCTTCAGCCCCTCGACCAGCGTCGGATTGACGCCCGCCATCGGTTCGTCGAGCAGCAGGATCTTCGGCTCGCTCATCAGCGCCATGCCGAGTTCGAGCAATTTCTTCTGGCCATATGACAAGCCGCCGGCCGGCGCGTCGGCGAGACGCGTCAACTGGATTTCCGCGAGAACCGTGGCCGCGCGGCTGCGCATGCTCTGCTCGTGCGCCCGCACGGCTGGGCTGCGCACCAGTTCACTGAGATAGGAAAAGCCCGGCGTGGCCTGGGCGGCGGTGAGTAAATTGTCCCGCAGGCTCAGCTCCGGAAACACGCGTAACTGCTGAAAGGTGCGGCGCAGGCCCTGACGCGCGATCTTCTGCGGCGTCATGCCGGCCAGGTCGCGCCCTCCCAGCGAGACCTGCCCCGCATCGCGCGTCTGGAACCCACAGATGCAATCGAACAGCGTGGACTTTCCGGAGCCGTTGGGACCAATTAATCCGGTGATGCTGTCCGGCGGCACTTCGATCGAAACGCCATCGAGCGCGATCACGCCCCGATAGGCCTTGCGGATATCGCGCGCCGATAACATGGCCGTGGTCATTTACCGACCCCCGCCCCCGCGACTGTCGGGCGGCCAAACCACGCCGCCATGCCGCGCGGCATGAACAGGACACTGACCAGCAGGATGATGCCGTAGATCAGCGAACGGACATCCGGCGCCATGCGCAGCAACTCCGGAATCACCGTGAATGCGACCGCACCCAGCACCGGCCCCCATAACGTGCCCGAACCGCCCAGCACCACCATGATCAGCAACGGCTCGGAAAACCAGAAGCCGAACACGCCGGGATCGATGAACGAGATGTAATGGGCGTAGCAGGCGCCCGCCAATCCGGCAAAAGCCCCCGAACACGCGAAGGCAAACAGGCGGATTTTCAGCGGATCGATGCCAGCGGCGACCGCCAGCGGTTCATTGTCCCGCACCGCGACCATGGCGCGTCCCAGCCGCGACGACACGACCAGCCAGGTCGCCAGCACGATGAGCGCGGACAGCGACAGGACAAGGACCAGCCAGGGCCCCTTGTCGGTTACGGCCACGCCGAACAGCCGCACCGCGGGAATATCCGAAATCCCCAATGCGCCTCGAGTCAGCTCAACCCAGTTGCTGGCGATCAGCTGCAGCAGCAGTGTGAACGACAAGGTGACGATCACGAAGGAATGCCGCGACAGGCGCAGCGACGGAATGCCGAGTGCAAGGCCCGTGAGCGCACCGACCGCGATGGCGCAGCAGAATGTCAGTTCCGAACTCCAGCCATGCAGGCTCAGCAGCGCGGTGGTATAGGCGCCCATGCCGAGAAAGGCGGGCGTTGCCAGCGACAGCAGGCCACAATAGCCCAGCATGATATTGAGCGACTGCACGAGCATGACATAAATGCAGCTCATGATCGCAATGTGCATCACATAGGGCGCGAGCGTCTGCATCCGTTCCTCCCTACACCCGCACCGATTTGCCGAAGATGCCCTGCGGCCGCAGCAGCAGCATGAGGATCATCAACGTAAAGCCGATCCCGTCGCGATAGGCGGCGCCCATCAGTCCGCCGGCAAAGCTTTCCGCGACACCCAGCATCAGGCCGGCCACCATGGCGCCGGCGACATTGCCCATGCCGCCGATGATGATCACCGCGAAGCTCTTGAAGGTCACATCGGTCCCCATGTTCGGATAGAGATCGAACAGGGGCGCGATCGCCGCGGCTGCCAGCCCGCACAACGCCGCGCCGATCGCCGCGCTGATGCAGGTGACACGCCGGATATCGATCCCGACCATGAAGCAGGCATCTTTATTCTGGGCCATCGCGCGCATGGCGCGGCCGGTTTCGGTCCGGCGCAGGAAGGCGATCAGGCCGGCCAGCGCCGCGATCGCCACGATCGCGGCGAAGAACCGTTGCCCGAAAATCAGAATGCCGCCGACGTCGAAGGCAACGCCTTCCAGCGGCGAGGTGATGTGCTGCGGTGTCGCACCGAACACAAGCCGCACCAGATTCTGCAGGATGATGGAGATCGCAAATGTCGCGAGGATCACCGCTTCGAAAGGGCGGTCCAGGGTCGGCAGAAAGGCAACCTTGGCGAGCAGCAGTCCAAGCCCGGCCATCAGCGCAACCACCAGCGGCAATGCCAGCCAGTACGGCACGCCGGCCCTGTCGCCGACGCACCACAGCGCAAATGCGCCCACCGTGTAGATCTCGCCGTGCGCGAAGTTCACCTGCTCGAGGATGCCGAACAGCAGCGCCAGCCCCACCGCGGCGAGCCCGTAACCGAGGCCGACACAGATCCCGTTGACCAGCAATTGCGAGAGCAGCGACATGTCCATTGCGGCCTCCTCCCGATGGTGTCAGCGCGTCGAAACAAGCTCTTTCACGCCGAGCTTCCCCTTCTCGACGACCAGGTACATCATGTTGTTGTGGGCCTGGTTGTTGGCGTCGAACGCGATCGGGCCGAGGATCCCCCTGTAGTTGGTCTTGGCCAGGGCATCCCGCACAACAGCGGGCTCCGTCGTCCCGGCGCGGGTAATGGCGCGGGCAGCAACCAGAATGCTTTCATAGATTCCGTAGGCGACATAGTGCGGCGCCTGCTTGGCCTTCTCCGTGAACGCCGCGACGAACGCATCGTTCTCCGGCGAATGGTCCTGGTCGTAATAGGGATAAACCGTCCACGACCCGTCGAACTTTCCGCCGGCGATCAAATCCTTGGCCTGCGACGCCATCAGCGGCGGCCGGCCGACCAGCGGCATGGAGAGGCCGAACTGGGCATACTGTTTCATGAAGTTGGAACCCTGCTGGTCGAGCGTGAAGACGCCGATGGCGTCGGGCTTGCTGGACCGCAGCTTGGTGAGAATGGACAGGAAGTCCGCTTCCGTGGTCTTCACATAGTCCTCGGAGACGATCTGGATGTCCGATCCGATTTGCGCCTTGAGCAGCGCGATCGAGGCACGGCCGTAGTCCGTATCCTCGGCGAAGAAAGCGATGGACTTGACATTGGCCGCCTTGAGCTTGCGTGCAGCGACCTCGACCATCATGCTGTCGGTGGGGACCGTCCGGAACACCCAGGTGTTGCCGCCCACGCCGGCCTTTGCGGTGATTTCCGGAAGCGTGGAAATCGAGACGATCATCGGCTTCTGGGCTTTTTCCGCAACCGGCATCAGCGCCATGGTGGCGCCGGAACAGAGGTCGCCGAGCAGCACGTCCACCTTGTCCTGCGACAGCAACTTCTCCGCCGCCGACAAGGCGTCCGCCGGACGGCACTGGCTGTCCTGCATCTGGAAGGAGACGTTACGCCCGAGCACGCCGCCGCTCTTGTTGATTTCCTCGACGGCAAGCTCGGCGCCCCATTTCATCTGCTGACCGAGAAATGCTGCCGGCCCGGTGATCGGACCAGTGAAGCCGATGCGGACATCCTGCGCCTGCGAACGCGCAGGCGACAGGCAACACAGCGCTGCGGCGAAGACGGGAAGCAGATACGAACGCGACATGACAACCCCTTCCTTGTGAACGACGAAAATCTATCCGGCCAGATACCCGCCATCGACCGGCAGCGTGACACCGGTGATGTAGCTTGCAAAATCGGATGCAAGAAAATGAACAGCGCGCGCGACTTCGGGTGCTTCACCGATGCGCCCCATCGGAACGCGCGACAGAAATCCCGCGGGCGCCTCCCGCTCGCTACTGCCCGCCGTCATCGCGGTGCGGATGCTGCCCGGCGCCACCGCGTTGACGCGAATGCCGAACGGAGCGAGTTCGACGGCAAGCGCCTGGGTCAATTGCTTCAGCCCGCCTTTCGATGCGGTATAGGCCGCTGAAATTCCGACGGCCGAATAGGCATGAATCGAGGCGACGTTGACGATGCAGCCGCGCCTCATCTTGAGGGCCGGCAGGAATGCCCGGCTGGTCAGAAACGCACCGCTCAGATTGGTCTCGATGGTGCGTGACCATTGCGACGGCGCAAGCGCGTCGGAGACGCCTCCGCGCAGCAGAACGCCGGCATTGTTGACCAGGATCCCGCATACGCCGAGCCGTGCGTGCACCTCCGTAGCGACGTGCGTCATCGCCGCCTCGTCGGTCACGTCGGCCACGAAGGTATGCACCTTGGTGCCGTGTTGCCGAATGGCCTGCGCGGCGCCATCCAGCCCCTGCGCATCAACATCGATCAGCGCGACATTGGCGCCGGCCCGCGCCAATTGTGCAGCGGTCGCCTGCCCGATACCGCCGGCCGCGCCCGTGACGACCGCAACAGTCGCTCCGCCCAAGCCCGGGATCTCGATCATCAGCGCCATGGTCGATCGCTCATCTGCATTCGGAGCGTCACGTCACGCCAGATGCCTGGACATGAACTGCAACGATGTCGCCTCCGCACGCGCCGCGGCGTCGGCGACGAGATGCGCTCCGCCGGGACGGGCAAATCCATGATCGCAACCTGGATAGACGTGGACATCAATGCCCGGCAGTTCGGCCGCACGCCTGGAGATCGTCTCAAGCGCCGCAGGCGGCACGAAATGATCCAGCTCGGCGATATGCAGCACCGTCGGCTTGATCGACGAGGCGGCGTTCGACAGCAACTCGTCGAGGCCGACGCCGTAATAGCTGACGGCGCACTTGAACTCCAACTCCATGGCCGCACGAACCGCGAGGCGGCCACCGAGGCAATAGCCGACGGTGGCGATGCGATCGTGCCCCAGCGTCTGCTGCAGCCAGGACTTCGATGCATCCAGATCGGCCATCGCGAGATCATGGTCGAGGCGCTGCATCAGGCCGATGGCCTGTTGAAACTCCTCCGGCTCGCGCGGCTCGAGCTCGATGCCGGCCTGCTCGCGCCAGAACAGATCGGGGCACACCACGTGGTAGCCTTTCGCAGCCCAACTCCTCGCCGCTTCACGCATCGCCGGATTGACGCCGAAGATTTCCTGAATGAGCACGATCGCGGGAGCGTTTCGCGCCGGCCCCTCGACGTAAAAGGCGGGCAAGGATCGGCCATCGCGGCTCTTGATCTGGATCGTACTCACTCTGCTCAACTCCTGTCGTTCGAACGAAATTCACACCGCGCTCTGGGTCGAGAACTCCATCGAGAAGCGCGCGGGATTGTGGATGGATCGGACAAATTCGATCAGGGCTCCATTGTCGGAATAGAGCCAGGCATCGACTTCGAGAGCAGGCACACCCGCGGGCAGGCCGAGGCTTGCGGCGGCATAATCCGGAACGGCAATCGCCGTGATCTTGTGGTGCAGACGCACGACACGCAGCCCGTAGGCCTGCTCGATCAGTTTGTAGACCGAGGCCACTTCTCCCGTCAGCAACGGCCGGATGCCGGAGAACGGACCACTGACATAAGTGCGCGCCCAGGTGGTCGGCGCATCGCTGTCGCCGGGCAGATGGCGCACGCCGGTGATCTGCAGCCAAAAGCCCGTGGGGCTGACCTTATCCCGCAGCAACGGCTCGTCCGGCCGCTCGACGTCGCAGATGTCGTCGATGCGCATCACCGTCTCGCCGCCGAAGCCAAGCGCATCGGTCAGGCTGTTGAGGCGCTGGACATACGCCGTCTGCGGCTGCGTACGCAGCACACGCGTGCCGAGCTTGCGCGCACGCTCCACAACGCCGCCGTCCGCAAGGATCTGCAGGGCTTCCCGCACCGACCCCCGACTGACTTTCAGCTGAGCCGCAAGTTCGACCTCCGAGGGCATGACGTCGCCCACGTCGTACTTGCCCTGCTGGATGTCCTTGATCAGCGCGTCGGCGATCTGTCGATAAAGCGGCACTTTGTGATCCATATCGCGCTCCCGAGCCGGGTCCCGGCCGTCCGGTATCACGATATGTGAGTCCTTTTGCATGGACTACATATTATTAGTCCATACCTTTACGTCAAGTACAGTCTTTAATCGGACGATGCCTTTGACATCGGCAGCGCCCAAGGCTGCTTCGGTCAGGCGCACCGCATCCGCGCGGTGCGCCTCGATCTCGTCATCGAGCCAGGTCGATCAGGAGCTCTTCTCGCCGCTCATCAGCGGACCGAACAGCTCCCAGCTCTCGCCCTTGAAGCGCATCATCTGCAATTGCTCGAGCGGGCTGAAATCCGTCGGACTGGTCTTGATCCGGGTGCCGGGCAGATAGATGCCGATTTCGAAGTCGAGATTGGCGGCCTGCTTCATGATGTTCTCGCGGCTGAGATTGTCGCCGCACTGCTTGAGCACCTGCACGATGCCTTGCGCCACGCCGTAGCCGAACACGGTGGCGCCGTCCTCCTTGTCGCCCTCGGGATAATATTTATCCATGAACGCGCGCCAGGTCTTCATGGCGGCATCGTCGTTCCAGGTCGGATCCTTGGGATCCTTCATGTAGGCCGCGCTCAGCACGCCCTGGGCGTTGTCATAGCCGGCCGGCTTCATCACGCTGCCGACCGACGCCGAGACGTTGGTGACGATCTGCAGCGGCTTCCAGCCAATCTCCGCGACTTTCTTGATCGCCTGCGCGGCAAACTTCGGCGTGGCGATGTTGAGGAAGATATCGGGATTGGCCGACTTGATCTGCACGATCTGCGAATCCACCGTCGGCGACGTCACCTCGTAGGGCACCTCGCTGATGATGAGGCTACCTGCTTTATCGCCGAGGCCCTCCTTGATTCCGATCAGGTAATCCTTCCCAAAGTCGTCGTTCTGAAACAGGATGCCGATGGTCTTGCCGGGGTAATTCTGAAGGATGTACTTGGCATAGACCCGCGCCTCGCCCTGATAACTCGGCTGCCAGCCCATGGTCCAAGGGAAGTTCTGCGGATCAGCCCATTTCGCGGCGCCGGTCGAGACGAACAGCTGCGGCACCTTCTTCTGGTTCATGTATTTCTGGATCGCGGAGTTTCCCGGCGTGCCCAGCGGGTTCATGATGAACAGGACTTCGTCGCTCTCCACCAGCTTGCGCGCCTGCTCCACCGTCTTCGGTGGGCTGTAGCCGTCGTCGTAGGAGATAAAATTGATCTTGCGGCCGTTGATGCCGCCCTGCTCGTTGATCATCCGGAAGTACGCCGCCTCGGTCTTGCCGATGGTGGCGTAGGACGACGCCGGCCCGCTGTACGGCATGATGTTGCCGATCTTGATCTCGGTGTCGGTGGCGCCGGTGTCGTATCGCTTTTGTGCGGCGGCGACACTCACCGTGGCAGCTAGACAAACGCCGGTCACGATCGCGGTCTTCAACCAGCCCACGAACCGGGGCGCACGCAAGGCATGATGCATCATCGTCCTCCCTGACATTTTAAACCGAGGCTCGGTCGTCTTTGTGCGGGGCGGCGGTGAGCCTTCGGACATTGGCAGATCACATCTGCAGGTCGAGTATGCATGAAGCTGTTGTCACGACCAAGCGCGGTCGTACCTTGATGCGCCGCAAGGTGCTGCGACAAAATAACAATCGGCTGCGGCCGGCTATTCCGTCCTGCGGAAGCGACCACAGCGATACGTTGGATTGCAAGCCATCGTCTTGGCAGGCGCCGGCGGCTTGAACTAGGATCGCGGCATCCATCACGATGGCCGATCGCATCGCAACGCAGTCGAAGGCCAACATCATCAAAAGCAAAAACGGGAGGCTTTCATGTCCAATCCGCGCGTTCTCGCCACCGGTCTCGCATTTCCGGAAGGTCCGGTGGTGATGCCGGACGGCTCGGTGATCCTGGTGGAGATCCGAGCGCAGCAGCTGACGCGGGTGTTCCCCGACGGCCGCAAGGAGGTGGTCGCCAAGATTCCCGGCGGCCCGAACGGCGCCGCGCTGGGGCCCGACGGCAAGATCTATATCTGCAACAATGGTGGCTTCAGCTGGGCGCCGTCGCGCGGCGGCGTGATCATGCCGGGCGCACCGGACGCCTCGGAGTATATCGGCGGCTCGATCCAGCGCGTCGACATCCAGAGCGGCAAGGTCGAGACCCTGTTCGACAAGGTCGGCGATCATCCGCTGAAGGGACCCAATGACCTGGTGTTCGATAAACAAGGCGGTCTCTGGTTCACGGATCTGGGCAAACGCCGCGCCCGCGACATGGATGTGGGCGCGTTCTATTACATGAAGCCCGGCGCCAGCGGCGTGATCGAGGGTCACTTCGGCATGCTGCCGGCCAACGGCATCGGCCTCTCACCCGACGAGAAGACCGTCTATGTGGCGGAGACACCCACCGCGCGTCTGTGGGCCTTCAAGGTCGGCAATCCCGGCGAGATCGTCCCCAGCGACGTGATCTATCGCGGCGAGCGCGGCAAGCCGATCGCCGGCCTCGGCGGCTACCAGATGTTCGATTCGCTCGCGGTCGAGGCCTCCGGCAACGTCTGCGTGGCCACGCTGATCAATGGCAGCATCTCCGTGATCGCTCCGGACGGCAAGCTGGTCGAGCAGGTGCCGACCGGCGATAACGTCACCACCAACATCGCGTTCGGTGGACCGGAGCTGAAAACCGCCTACATCACTTTGTCAGGCAAGGGCGAGCTGGTTATGATGGACTGGCCGCGCGGCGGCCTGCCGCTGAATTTCCTCAATCGCTGAACCGGATTCGTCTTATGCCCTGGCTTGATCCCGTCGTGCTCGAAGGCGCCCATGCGCGCCTCGAACCGCTGTCGCAGACTCACCATGACGGCCTCGTCGAGGCCGTCGAAGACGGCGAGCTCTGGAAACTCTGGTACACCGCCATCCCGAAACCCGAGGCCATGACCAAGGAGATCGACCGCCGTCTGGGATTGCAAGCTGCGGGCACGATGCTGCCGTTCACGGTCAAGACGCCGGACGGCACCATCGCCGGCATGACCACCTACATGAACGTGGATGCCAACAACAAGCGGGTGGAGATCGGCTCGACCTGGTATCGCCAGGGCGTGCAGCGCAGTCACCTCAACACCCAATGCAAACTCCTGCTGCTGGGCCATGCATTCGAGACGCTGGGATGCATCGCGGTGGAATTCCGCACGCACTTTTTCAATCATCAAAGCCGTCGCGCCATCGAACGGCTCGGCGCCAAGCTCGACGGCGTGCTGCGCAGCCACCAGGTCGTCAACGGCACGCTGCGCGACACCGTGGTCTACAGCATCATCGCGTCCGAGTGGCCGACGGTGAAGGGGCATTTGGCGTATCAGCTGGAGAAGGCGCGGTAGCGGGGGCGCCAGCGCGCGTCACCCTTCCTCACCTTATGTTTGTCGTTGCCGGGCTTGTCCTCAGCGACTTGGCTACGCCAAGTCGCGGACACAACCCCGCTTAGGGACGCAGTGCCTCCCTAAGCGAGATCACCGGGACAAGCCCGGTGATGACGGAGTGGGTGCTGTTACACCTCGGATCATCACGTTCTACGCCGCATCCCTGCGATACAGCGTATCCACCGTCACCACGCCCACCGCACGCGAAACACACGCGCACATCTTGCGGTTTTCCTGCTTCTGGTGATCGCTGAAGAACACGTCGCGATGGTCGATCTCACCTTCGAGCGCGACCACGTCGAGGGCGCAGACGCCACATTCGCCGCGCTCGCAGTCGGACATCACCTCGTGCCCGGCCTCGTTCAGCGCCTCCAGCATCGACTTGTTGGCGGGAATGACGATCTCCTCGCCGCCATTGCTGATCCGCACCCGAAACGCCTCGGTCGGCAGCAGCCCGCTCGATCCGAATGTCTCGTAGCGCAAATCGGACAGCGGTCGCCCGGCCGCGATCCAGCAGCGCCGCGCGGCATCGAGCAGTCGCATCGGGCCGCACAGGATCGTCAAGGCCTCCGCAGGCAACTGCGCAAAGGTTGCGTCGAGATCGAGGCGCCGGCCTTCATCGCCGGCATGAACCACCAGACGATCGCCCAAGAGCTGCGAGAGCTCGTCGAGATAGGCCGCGTCGCTTCGCGATCGGACACAATAATGCAGCTTGAACGCGGCGCTGCGGCGCATAAGCGCTGCGGCGATGCCGACAATCGGTGTGATGCCGATGCCGCCGGCGATCAGGCAATAGGCTTTGCGCGTCCAGTCCAGCTCGACCAGCGAGGTGGGATTGCTCACCTCGATCCGCGCCCCCGGGGTCAGCTCCCACATCGCGCGCGAGCCGCCGTGGCTGTCCGGCGCCAACCGCACCGCGATGCGATAGCCGTCCGGACTCGGTTCGCCAACCAGCGAATAGGAGCGCGTCTCCGGCTGGCCGTCGATCAGAAGATTGACGTTGATGTGGCTGCCGACCGCATAGGGCTCAGGACGGACATCTTCCGGGCGCAGCGTGATTTCGCGGATCCGCGGCGCGACGTCGCGAATCGACCGCACAACGCACCGCGACCAGGTTTGTGCAAATCGCATGGAACGCTCCTTCCTAGATATCGACGACCGGCGAGCGGATCAGCGCCAGCGCCGGCAGCATCTCCAGGCTGGTACGGTTGCGCAGCGCCAGTTGCAGGTTGCGAACCGCAAGCCGCGCATGCTCGCGCATCACGGCTTCCGCGCGGGTGCCTTCGCGATTCTCGATGGCGTCGACCACGATGTGATGGTGGTCCTGGCCGATGATCAGGTGCTGGCGCGCCTCGGCCAGTGCCGATTGCGCCATGACGAAGCCGCTCGGCGAGGCGAACGGCAGCGCCGAGGCACGGTCGATCTGCCGGATCACAGGCGCACTGCCCGACAGTTCGGCAAGCAAGGCGTGAAACCGCGCGTTCAGCGCGACGTAGGACGAGAACGTCTCCACCGCAATCGGATCCAGACGCATCAGTTCGTCGAGTTCCGCGAGGGTTTCCTTCAGCGGCGCCAGGCTGCGGGCCGACACGCCCCGCTCGGCGGCAAAACGCGCCGCGAGGCCTTCGAGGGTGCCGCGCAGCTCGATGGAATCCAGCGCATCACGTTCGGAAAACGCCTTCACCATGAAGCCGCCCGAGGGGATGGCTTCCAGCAGACCTTCCTCCTCCAGCCGCACCAGCGCCATGCGCACCGGCGTGCGCGAGACACCGGTGGTCTCCACGGCCTGAAGTTCGGAGATGCGCTCGCCCGAGCGCAGGCCGCCGGCGAGGATCAGGTTGCGCAGCGCCAGTTGCGCGCGCACGGTTTGCGAGACTGAGCGGTCGACATCGCGCTCGTTCATGCAGCTACTCCGCCGCCTGCAAACGCGGTGGCGAGGTCTCGCCGGCGACCATCCGATCGATCACCCGCCGCGCCCACATCGCGCCGGCATCGATGTTGAGATTGTAGAAGACACGATCCGGGTTCTCATCCATCGCGCGCTGCTGGGCTTCGAGAATGATCTCGTCCTGGCGGAAGATGCCGGCGACGCCTTCGCGGATCTCGGTGGTCAGCTTCTGCTCGGTCAGCCGGTGGTTGCGCACGAACGCCCAGAAATAATGGCAGGTGGTCGCCGTCTCCGGCGTCATGGTATTGAGCACGTAACCACCGACGCCCTGCGAGCGATCGCCCTCGGGCGCACCGGTCCCCGCACGCGCCACGCCGACATCGATGTTGACGGTGCCGGGGGCCTGGAAGTGGATGATCTGCCAGCGGTCGACCAGGTTCGCCTCCGGCATCTGCATAGCCCAGAACGGCGGCGGCTCGATGCCTTTCATCCAGCGTGTCACGGTGACGGTGGTGTCGCTGTGGGTGACATCGAACGGCGCTTCCGCCACCGCATCGTTGCCGATGCTGCCAGCGTGCACGAAGCTCTCGTGGGTGAGATCCATCAGATTGTCGACCACCAGGCGATAGTCGCATTTGGCATGAATGGTCTTGCCGTCGCCGGCCCAGGCCGGATCGTCGTTCCAGTGCATGTCCGGCACGCAGGCGGGATCGGCCAGCGCTGGATCGCCCATCCATAGCCAGATGAAACGATGCCGCTCGACCACTGGATAGGCGCGCACGCAGGCGGAAGGATTGATGGTCTCCTGCGAGGGCATGAAGGTGCAGCGGCCCTGCGCATTGTACTTCAGGCCGTGATAGCCGCAGACCACGGTGTCGCCCTCGAGCCGGCCCTTGGACAGCGGCACCAGGCGATGCCAGCAGGCGTCCTCAAGGGCCGCGACGGTGCCGTCGGCCTTGCGATACATCACAACATGCTTGCCGCAAATGGTGCGCGGAAACAGCGCGGCCTTGATGTCGACATCCCAGGCGGCGGCGTACCAGGCGTTCATGGGAAATGGCTGGGTCATGGCTGAAATCCTCCCGGTGACCTCTTATTGCATCCATCCTGTATACATTAATCTCGAATAATTGGCAATAGCCAGCAAGAAACGCCAGAAGTTGGTCATTTTGGTATACAATCTGGTCAAGCCGGACAAAAAAAGCCGCCCGGAAGGGCGGCTTCATGAATAGCGACTGATCGCGGAACGCGCGCTAGACCTCGCGGCGGCTGAGGAAGGCCAGCCGCTCGAACAGGTGGACGTCCTGCTCGTTCTTCAGCAGCGCCCCATGCAGCGGCGGGATCAGCTTGCGCGGGTCGCGCTCGCGCAGCGTTTCCGGGGTGATGTCCTCGTTGAGCAGGAGCTTCAGCCAATCCAGCAGTTCCGACGTCGAAGGCTTCTTCTTCAGGCCCGGCACTTCGCGCACCTCGAAGAAGATCCGCATCGCCTCCTGCACCAGCCGCTGCTTAATGCCCGGAAAATGCACGTCGACGATCCGACCCATGGTATCTGCATCGGGGAACTTGATGTAGTGGAAGAAGCAGCGGCGCAGGAACGCGTCCGGCAATTCCTTCTCGTTGTTCGAGGTGATCATCACGATCGGGCGCTTCGCCGCCTTGATGGTCTCGCCGGTCTCGTAGACGTGGAATTCCATGCGATCGAGTTCGAGCAGCAGGTCGTTCG
>JBGMOD010000116.1:0-1425 GCA_041424235.1 Hyphomicrobiales bacterium | reverse complement strand
GTAGTAGGGCGTGGTGCCGTGGGTGGTTGAACTCATATCAGCTCCTGGCTTTCTTTCTTCTCTCGATTCAATGGATTCTGGTTGTCGTGGGCATCTTCGTCATCAGGCCGCCACCACATAGCGCACCAGCAACACCAGCCCGACCACGAAGACGATCACGGCCGCGAATGCCACTGCAATGATGTGCAGCGGATTCAGCTTGCCCAGGTCTTCCTGGTAGGCGCTGTTCTTGCGAACGCCGAAGAACGACCAACCCACCGCCTTCACGGTGTCCCACAGCGAAGCCTTCGGCTTGCGCGAAGGATCGGCCGTCACGAGCGCGGCTCATTCGCTGCATTCGAAACGGCCGCCACCGGCGCCGGCGGCGTCTTGCCGCCCACCTCGAAGAAGGTGTACGACAGCGTGATGGTCTTGACGTCCCTGGAGAGCTTGGGGTCGATCACGAACGCGACCGGCCACTGCTTCTTCTCGCCCGGATCGAGCGTGTACTGGTTGAAGCAGAAGCACTCGAGCTTGTTGAAGTACGGCGCGGCCTGCTGCGGCGCGTAGCTCGGGATGGCCTGCGCGGCCATGCGGCGGTTCTGCACGTTCTGGAACTCGTACATCACCGTGTTGAGCTGGCCCGGATGCACTTCGATGGTCCGCTCCGCGGGCTTGAAGTCCCAGAGGCCGCCGCGCACGTTCGAGTCGAACTCGACCGTGATGGTGCGGCTCATGTCGACCTGCGTGTTGTCGGGCACGCGCACGTTCTTGCCGCCGCTGGCGCCGCCGGGCACCTCGAGCTCGGAGAGCGCCAGGATGTTGATGCCCGTCATCTCGCAGATGGCGCGGTACATCGGCACCAGCGCATAGCCGAAGGCGAACATGCCGCAGGCCACGACGGCCAGCTTGCCGACCATGCGGACATTGGCGCGGCGGATGCGTTGACCGATGCTCATGCTGGTGCTCCCGTTCGGTTGCCGGCGGTCAGCGACCGCCGAAGAAGGCCATGCGGACGATGAAACCGATGAAGAAGATCACCGCGATGGAGGCCAGCGTGAGCCCCATGCGCCGATTGTTCTTTCTTTGCTCAGGCGTGGTCATCGTTGTCGTGCGGTCGCGTGGCTTGTTGCTGGCTGCCGATCGATCAACCGATCACCTTGGTGGCGGTGATGTCGAGCTTGGGCGGGTTCTCGAATGTGTGGAACGGTGCGGGCGAAGGCACTTCCCATTCGAGGCCTTCGGCGCCTTCCCATGGCTTTTGTGGAGCCTTCTCGCCCTTGCCGCGCATGGTCGGCAGCACGACGAACAGGAAGAAGTAGACCTGCGCGAAACCGAAGAAGAAGGCCCCGACCGACGCCACGGCGTTGAAGTCGGCAAACTGCATCGGGTAGTCGGCATAGCGTCGCGGCATGCCGGCCAGGCCCAGGAAGTGCATCGGGAAGA
>JBGMOD010000115.1:0-8632 GCA_041424235.1 Hyphomicrobiales bacterium | reverse complement strand
ACTCGGCGGGCACAGCCTTGTCTTCCCGACGACGCCAGAACGCGAAACGCATTAGAGGACTCCCACCCGCACTGCGGACTCGACGCCCGACTGCGGCAATTACAGTCCATTAAGGTTGCTGGCGCGTTAATTCCGGTGCGTGGCAACCGCTTGCAACGATTCATTTTGGCGCTCGCCGCGCCGCGGTCATTTTTTGTTAACCATGAAAGCCCTTAATCAGAATGTATTTTTTAAGATGGATTCCCCGATGCGGCCTGTCCGCACCACCAGTTTCAGCCTGCTCGCGCTCGCATTGTCGGGCTGCATGACATTGCCTCCCCCGGTGGCCGACATGGGCGCGCAGCCTGTGCGCAACGATCTCGATGCGCTCGCCTACGGCGGACCGGCGACGACGGGGTCGGTCATGCCGGTGGCCCATGTCGTTGATCCTGCCTATCGGCTCGATGCCGGCGACCGGCTGCGCATCGTGGTCTACGGCCAGGAAGGCCTCACCAACTCCTATGCGGTCGATGCCGGTGGCGCGATCACCATGCCGCTGATCGGCGCGGTCCATGCCCGCGGCCTGACGCCCGCCGAACTCGCCCAGGCCATCACGGTCAAGTTGCGCAACGGCTATATCCGCGAGCCTTATGTCGCCGCCGAGGTCGAGGCCTACCGCCCGTTCTTCATTCTCGGCGAGGTGGCAGCGCCCGGCCAGTATCCCTACGTGCCCAACATGACCGTCGAGAGCGCGGTGGCGATTGCCGGTGGCTTCTCGCCGCGCGCGCAGAAAGGCTCCGTCGACCTTACCCGGACCGACAAATCCGGCGCGGTGCGTGCTACCGTGCCGCTCGGCACCCTCCTTCGTCCCGGCGATACCGTCGTGGTCGGCGAACGCTGGTTCTGATGATGGCCGACGCAAAACCGCTGCGCATTCTCCATGCCGTTCGCGCGCCTGTCGGTGGCATCATCCGCCACATCCTGGACCTCGCCAATGGCCAGGCCGATCGCGGCCACGAGGTCGGTATCCTCGCAGACAGCCTGACCGGCGGCGAACGGGCCGACGCGGTGCTGGCCGAGATCGCACCGCGGCTCAAGCTCGGCGTGCACCGGATGGCGATTCGACGCCCCCCGCACCCCACCGATGCCGTGGTCTGGGCGCGGTTCGCCTATCTCGCAAGCCGGCTCGCTCCCGACGTCCTGCACGCCCATGGCGCCAAGGCCGGCGTGTTCGTGCGATCGGGACCGGCGCGCCGCAACACCATTCGGGTCTATACCCCCCATGGCGGCTCGCTGCATTTCCCGCTCGATACCATGGAAGGCAAGATCTACTCCCGGCTCGAGCGCGCCCTGATGAACCGGACCGAACTGTTCCTGTTCGAGAGCGCCTTCGCCCGCAACACCTATCTGCGTCGCGTCGGCGAACCGAAGGGCCTGGTGCGCTGCGTGTTCAACGGCGTCACCGCCGGCGAATTCGATCCCATCACCACCGCCCCCGATGCAACCGACGTGGTCTATGTCGGCGAGTTCAGGCACATCAAGGGCGCCGACCTGCTGATCGACGCGGTGGCGAAGATCCGCGCCAAGGGCAAACCCGTCAAGCTGACGCTGGGCGGCGACGGCGAGGAAACTGCGGCCCTGAAGGCGCAGACCGAGCGGCTCAAGCTCGGTGATGCCGTTCAGTTCGCCGGTCATGTCAAGGCACGATACGGCTTTTCCAAGGGCCGCCTGCTGGTGGTTCCGTCACGCGGGGATTCGATGCCCTATGTGGTGATCGAGGCCGCCGCCGCCGGTGTTCCGATGATCGCAGCCAATGTCGGCGGCATCCCGGAGATTTTCGGCCCCTACGATTCCGGCCTGTTCGCTGGCAACAATGCCGCCGCGATCGCGGACGCCATCGAAGCCGCCATGAACGACCTCGCCAAAACCCACGAGCGCGCCCGGCTGCTGCGCGAACGCATCCAGACACATTTTTCCCAGCAGGCGATGGTCGATGGCGTCATCGCCGGTTATCGCGACGCGTTCGCAAAACGTTAACCAAACCTTTCCCACTAACCCTTTTTTCCGATTTATCCGATAAGCCAAGTGCGCAGCATCCCGCCGCGCCCTATTTTGCCTTGCAGGCATCAACCAAGTCATTCGCCGTGGAACCAATCGACGCACGCTCCGTCATCGAGGCCGCCGCCGCAGCGCCGGCCGTCATGATCGATGGCAGCCTTCGACAAGAACGCAGGCGCCGGCTATCACCTGCCGCCCTTGCCGTCACCAATCAAAAGGTTCGTCCGGCCTATTCGCCGGTCGTGATCGAAGGCGTGGTGCGCCTGATCGACTTTGCTCTGATCAGCATGAGCGGACTTGCGGTCTATTTCGGGTATGTGATGCGGACCACCGGCTTCACATGGCCTTATGTGCCGGCCGTGCTCGCCATCGCGCTGGCGGCCGTGATCAGCTTCCAGGCCGCCGACGTCTACGACATCCAGATGTTTCGCGCGCGAATGCCGCAACTGACACGCATGACCTCGTCATGGTGCCTGGTCTTCCTGCTGTTCACCGGCGCCTCGTTTCTCGCAAAGTTCGGCGGCGACGTCTCGCGCGTCTGGCTGACCGCATTCTTTGTCACCGGCCTGGCGACGCTGACCGTCGAACGGCTGGTGCTGCGCGCGATGGTGCGCCGGTGGGGACGCGAGGGGCGGCTCGATCGCCGCACCATCGTGGTCGGTTCCGACGAGAACGGCGAACAATTGATCGCCGCCCTCAAGAAGCAGGAAGACTCGGACCTCGCAATCCTGGGCGTGTTCGACGATCGCGGCGATAGCCGGGCGCAGGCCACCTGCGCCGGACTTCCCAAGCTCGGCAAGGTCGACGACATCGTCGAGTTCGCGCGGCGCACCCGGGTCGATCTCGTGCTGTTCGCGCTGCCGATCTCGGCGGAAGCCCGCATCCTCGAAATGCTGAAGAAGCTGTGGGTGCTGCCGGTCGATATCCGGCTTTCGGCGCACACCAACAAGCTGCGCTTTCGCCCCCGCTCCTACTCCTACCTCGGCGAGGTGCCGACGCTGCACGTGTTCGAGCAGCCGATCACCGACTGGGACCAGGTGATGAAGTGGACGTTCGACCGCGTCGTCGGCGGACTGATCCTGCTTTTCCTCTGGCCGGTGCTGGCGCTGGTCGCGCTGGCGATCAAGCTCGACAGCCCGGGGCCGGTGCTGTTCCGGCAGAAGCGTTTCGGCTTCAACAACGAACGCATCGACGTCTTCAAATTCCGCTCGCTCTACCATCACCAGGCCGACCCCCACGCCGCCAAGGTCGTCACCAAGAACGATCCGCGCGTCACCCGGGTCGGACGTTTCATCCGCAAGACCAGCCTCGACGAATTGCCGCAACTGTTCAACGTGGTGTTCAAGGGCAATCTGTCGCTGGTCGGACCGCGCCCGCATGCGGTGCAGGGCAAACTGCAGAACCGCCTGTTCGACGAGGCGGTGGACGGCTACTTCGCGCGGCACCGGGTCAAGCCCGGCATCACCGGCTGGGCGCAGATCAATGGCTGGCGCGGCGAAATCGACAACGAAGAGAAAATCCAGAAGCGCGTCGAGTTCGACCTCCATTACATCGAGAACTGGTCGGTGCTGTTCGACCTCTACATTCTCTGCAAGACACCGCTGGCGTTGCTGAAGACCGAACACGCGTATTAGTTGCGTAAAAAGAGTACCTGATGGCGTATAGCGCGGCGACCCATGTTGTCGTCCCGGCCGTGGTTGCGCCGGGCCTCACCGCCATGCAGCGGGGATTGCTCTGGCTCGCCGGTGTCAGCGGCGGCGTCGTCATCATAGAGCCCTCGCCCTACGAACTGGTCATCGTCGCTGCGCTGGCGTTCTTTGTCCTGACCGGCCTGCGGATGCGCACCGTCTTCATGCCGCTGCTGATCCTGCTGTTTCTCATCAATATCGGCTACACGATCTGCGCCGCCGAACTGATGGACCAGAGCAAGATCGTGAACTGGATCCTCACGTCCTGGTACATGACCGTCACGGCGATGTTCTTCGCAATGGTGTTTGCGGAAGACACCCTCGGCCGGATCAAGTATCTCCAGTACGGCCTGATGTTTGCCGGTCTGATCGCCTCGCTCGCCGCCATCGCCGGATATTTCCATCTCATCCCCGGCCATCCCGAAGCGTTTACGCTGTACAATCGCGCGGCCGGAACGTTCAAGGATCCGAACGTGCTCGGCGCGTTCCTGATCCTGCCCGCGCTGTTTGCGCTGCAAAGCGTGGTCACCGATTCATTCGGCAAGGCGATGCGCAATGCGGTCCTGCTCGGCCTGATCAGCCTCGCCGTGCTGCTGTCGTTTTCCCGCGCCGCCTGGGGACAGCTGGTGTTCACCGCGGCGTTGCTGCTGGTGCTGATGTACATGACCAGCCCGTCGCCGTCGCAGCGCGCCAAGCTGATCATCCTGGCGGTGATCGGCGTCGCCGTCGCGGCGTTCGCGGTCGCCGTGCTGCTGTCCTTCGACTCGATCGGCAACCTGTTCAAGGAACGCGCCGCCTTCGAGCAGAGTTATGACGCCGGCCGGTTCGGCCGGTTCGGCCGCTACGTGCTCGGCTTCCAGATGGCGCTCGACCTGCCGCTGGGCATCGGTCCGCTGCAGTTCACCAAGTATTTTCCGGAAGACACCCACAATTCCTACCTGAACGCCTTCATGTCCGGCGGCTGGATTTCCGGCATCTGCTTCCCGGCGCTGATGTTCACGACCGTGCTGCTCGGCTTCCGGCACATCTTCGTGCGCGTGCCCTGGCAGCGCTGGTACCTGGCCGTGTTCGCGGCCTTTCTCGGCAGCGTTGGCGAGAGCTTCATCATCGATGTCGACCACTGGCGGCATTTCTGGATGATGCTCGGCATCATGTGGGGCATGTTCGCTGCTGCGTGGCAATATGTCGCGCCGACACCGCACAATTTGACCAACCGATAATTTCTCGCGTCCGTCAGGATTAAAACCGGGTCGACTCCGTATACCGGTTGATGGGCACCTTTGGACGACACGACATCCTGGGATCGTTGCGGGCACTGCAGCGCTATGCGCGTGCGCTGACGCGGGATGACGGCCGGGCCGAGGACCTGGTGCACGACACCCTGCTGCGGGCCATCGAGCGCAGCGCAACCTACCGCGACGGCGAAAGCCTGACCAACTGGCTGCGCTCCATCCTGCACAACACCTTCATCGACGAGCGCCGCCGCGCCGATGCCGACAGCAGGCACGCCCGGCTCGTCTCGTCGCAGGCCGAGACCGCATCGCCGCCGGACCAGGAAAGCCGCCTGCATCTGCAGGAGGTCTCCAAACTGTTCGACGACCTGCCCGAGGACCAGCGCGCCGCGCTCTACCTCGTGGGCGTCGAGGACATGAGTTACCGCGACGCCGCCGACGCCCTGAACATTCCGCTGGGGACCCTGATGTCCCGCATCGGCCGCGCCCGCGAGAGCCTGCGGGCAGCCGGCGGCGCCGACGCGCGCCAGCAGCCACCGGGCTCCAAAAAAAACCTTCGCCTTTTGAGGACTGATCATGGCTGACCCCATCGGAGACGATGATCTCCACGCCTATGTCGACAACCAGCTCAGCCCCGAACGGCAGCTCGACGTCGCCGATTATCTGGCGACACGCCCCGACGTCGCGGCCCGTGTCTTCGCCGATATCCACACTCGCGGCGCGCTGAAACGCGTCTTCGAGACCGCCGCCCCCGAGCCGACCCCGCGCCTGATCTTTGCCGCGCGGCGGCTGCAGCGCGCGCTGACCTGGAAGGACGTGCGTCACTGGAGCGCGCGCGCCGCCGCCGTGGTCGCGCTGATCGCCGTCGGCTGGTACGCGCACTGGCAGGCCGGCGCCTTCACCATCCCGGACAATGACGACACGCCGGCGTTCGTTGTCGATGCCGTTCATGCCTACCGCACGCATCTGGCCCGCGCGCAGGCCCGCATGGACGACGCCGAGGAAGCCTTTTCGCGGACGCAGATCGCGATGCCCAACCTGAAGCAGGACTGGAAACTGTCGGACGTGCAGCTCTATCCCTCGCACGCCGGCTCCAGCATCGAGGCAACCCTGCAGGCCGGCGAACTCGGGCAGCTCTCGCTGTTCGCCACCCGGACCGAGCGCAAGCACTCGATCGAGCCGACGGTCTCGCGCTCGCAGAGCGAGACCACCGTCTACTGGCAGCGCGGGTCGACCTTCTATGCGGTGACCGGCAAGCGCCCGGAGAAGGTCATGCGGAGCATCGCCGACACACTGATGAAGGGCTGACGATGGCCTTGCAAGGTGCAGACTTGGAAGGCGCAGACTTGGAAGGCGCAGACTTGGAGGGATGCCGATCATGCCGATAGCCCTGCCCGCAAGACAGCGTCAGCCGCTCGACTTCGCGGTGCTGCACCTGATCATGGTGCCGGTATCCGTTCTGTTGTTCTCAACACTCATGCAAGGGGACGTCATTTCGATCACGACGGTGCTGCGCACGCTGCTGCGTGGCGCCGAAGCAATTGCAGAAGCCGAACTCGGATTCGGCCGCGGGTGGATCATCGGACACATCTGACACCATCGCAGCGCTGCCGCGAGCGATCGCGGACGGCTGCGAGCGACATAACAACGCCGGCTGAGGCGATGACAAGGGAGCAAGCGACAATGACAATAACGGCATCAATGCCCGCGGCGCGGGTCGGCGATGGATACCGGTGGATGCAATTGACGATCGGCGTGATCTGCATGGTCATGATCGCCAACCTGCAATACGGCTGGACCTTCTTCGTCCCCGACATTCAGAAGAAATTCGGCTGGGATCGCGCGGCGATCCAGTGGGCCTTCACGCTGTTCGTGCTGTTCGAAACCTGGCTGGTGCCGATCGAGGGCTGGTTCGTCGACAAATACGGCCCGCGCGTCGTGGTGATGTTCGGCGGCGTTCTCTGCGCGATCGGCTGGGTCATGAACTCGTACGCGGATTCGCTGAGCGCGTTCTATTTTGCCCAGATCATCGCCGGCATCGGCGCGGGCGCGGTCTACGGCACCTGCGTCGGCAACGCCTTGAAATGGTTTCCCGACAAGCGCGGGCTCGCCGCCGGCATTACCGCGGCCGGCTTCGGCGCCGGATCGGCGCTGACGGTCGCACCGATCCAGAGCATGATCGCGTCGAGCGGATTCCAGGCGGCGTTCTTCAACTTCGGCATCGGCCAGGGCCTCATCATCTTTGTCCTGGCGTTCCTGTTGCTGGCGCCGAAAACCGGACAGGTGCCGGAGGTGACGGCCAACGCCAACATCATCCAGACCCGCCGCAACTATGGCCCGGTCGAGGTGATCAAGCAGCCGATCTTCTGGCTGATGTACTTCATGTTCGTGATCGTCGGTGCCGGCGGCCTGATGATCACCGCCAACCTGAAACCGATCGCCGCGGACATCAAGGTCGACAGCGTACCGGTAACCCTGATGGGCCTGACCATGACGGCCATCACCTTCGCGGCGACCATCGACCGCATCCTGAACGGACTGACGCGGCCGTTCTTCGGCTGGGTCTCGGACAATATCGGCCGCGAGAACACCATGTTCATCGCGTTCGCGATGGAGGGCTTCGGCATCTACATGCTGTACCTGTGGGGCCACGATCCGCTGTGGTTCGTGCTGCTGTCGGGCTTCGTGTTCTTCGCCTGGGGCGAGATCTACAGCCTGTTCCCCTCCACCTGTACCGACACCTTCGGTTCGAAGTTCGCGGCGACCAATGCGGGCCTGCTCTACACCGCGAAAGGCACCGCCGCGCTGCTGGTGCCGTTCGCAAACTACCTGCAGCAGGGCACCGGCAACTGGAACATGGTGTTCCTGATCGCCGCCGGCGCGAACATCCTGGCTTCGGTACTTGCGATCGCGGTGCTCAAACCCTGGCGCAAGAAGGTGGTCGCCGCGGCGACCGCGAACTAAGAGATGGCGAACTGAACCGCTTTACCCAGCTGCGCGAAGGGCCGGCGAAGGTTCTCACGGAGAGCCCGACTCTTACGTAGAACCCAAGCCGGACCTTCGACAGGACATGCTCGGCGGTCAACCGGGCATGTGACTCCGGAAGACCACTTCAAGCCGCGCTCACTTGCGCGGCTTTTTTTCCTTCGCCTTCTCCTTCGCCTCTTCCTTCGCCTTGGCCTTCAGCCGGTCCTGCAATTTGTCGTCCGGCAGCGCCTTCAACTGTTCGGTCAGCGTCAGCAGCGTCGCATGACTTTCGCTGGCGAAACGCTGCAGCAGCCGCAACTCGTCATCGCTGTAGGCCGCCCAGTTCTTCTGCATGGCCCGCTGCATCGGCTCGTACAGTTTGCCGATCTCGGCGACGCTGGCCGGATTGGCGACCACGTACACCTTACGGCGATCGGTCTCGTCGCGCTCGCGTTGCACCAGCCCGGCCCGTTCCAGCCGATCGATCACGCCGGTGATGGCGCCGGTGGTCAGCCCGGTCAGCTCGGCGAGCCGCCCGGCGGTGACCCGCCCCTCGAGCAGCAGGATATCCGTGCACTCGAGGTCCGACGACGTGATTCCCACCCGGTCCGCCACCGCCTGGCCGAATACCGCCCCCTGGGCCGACGACAGCCGCAGCGCGGTCTCCAGCTGTTCCATCAAAACCGCCCTCTCCTTCGCCCTTGACAG
>JBGMOD010000114.1:0-78922 GCA_041424235.1 Hyphomicrobiales bacterium | reverse complement strand
GGCTCGGCGTTCTCAGCGGCATGGGCTCGGGATTCACCAGCATGATCGCGCACGCGGGATCGCCGCCGTTCCAGTTCTACGTCATGCCGAAACGGCTGGATCGCGACATGTATGTCGGCACCAGCGTGCTCTTTTTTGCTGCGACCAATGTGATGAAGGCCCCGGCCTTTTTCGCGCTGGGCCAGCTCTCGATCAGCCAGCTCAAGACAACGCTCATCTTTGTTCCGCTGGCCATGGCGTCGAGCTGGCTGGGCGTCCGCCTGGTGCGCTCCATCGACGTCCGCAAATTCAATGTCGTCATCACCATCATCTTGATCGCAGTAAGCCTGCTGTTGATTGCCCAGGGGGTGTCAGGCTTCATGGCTGCGCGGGCGATGGCGTCCGGGACGTGACCGGGCGCCTTTCTCTCCGGATGACGATTTAAGTTGTTGTCGCCGCCTTCGCATGCGCCGTGATCGCGCCGATGATCTCCGGCCAGGTCGGAATCGGGATCGCGTGCCCCATGTTCGGGATCATCAGCAGTTTCGCGCCGGGCACGGTGGCGGCGACATCCTTGCCGCAGTCCGGTGGCACCAGCGGATCGATCGAACCATGGATCACCAGGGTCGGCAGCTTCACCGCAGCAAGCTTCGGCTTGCGGCTGCCGGAGGCGATGATGGCGTGCAGCTGCCGCGCGACGCCCGCCGGGCTCAGCCCGCGGTCATAGGAGCGTTCCGCGCGCTGGCGATCCCGGGCCTCGTCGGCCGGAAAATTCGGGCCGCGCAGCACTTTCCAGTTGCGCTGGAAGTTCGCGATGTACTCGTCGCGTGACTTCGGCGCCGGCGTCATCAGCACGGCCATGGCTTCGGCCGTCGGCGGCGGCAGGTTCGGATCACCCGATGTCGCCATGATCGAGGTCAGCGAGCGCACGCGCTGCGGAGTGTTGATCGCGAGCTCCTGGGCGATGGCGCCGCCCATCGAGGCGCCGACGATATGCGCCGAGGCGATGCCAAGCGTGTCCATCAGCCCGATCACGTCATCGGCCATGTCCCGCAGCAGGTAGGGCGGAGGCACCGGCTTGCCGGTGAGCTGGCCCTGGATCACGGCCTGCACGCTGACCGGCTCGAAGCCGGAGATCTTGGTCGATTGGCCGATGTCGCGATTGTCGAACCGGATCACGCGAAACCCGCGCTCCGCCAGTTGCTGGCAGAAGTCGTCGTCCCAATGGGTCATCTGGGCGGCGAGCCCCATGATCAGGATCAGCGGCTCGGCATCATCGGCGCCAAACACCTCGCAGCACAGATCGAGGCCGTTGGCCTTGATGAATTGTGGCCCCTGTCCGGCTGTGGATGTCATGTCCGTTTCCCCGATGCTTTTGAAAGTTGTCTCATCCAGCATTAACCAATGTCCGGCGCGTTCACCAGACGCTATTGCAGTGCGATTGGACGAGGCCCCGGAGCGCGGGGCGAGCCAACAGGCTGCTTGACCCTGATGCCCGTGATGCGAGAGACTGACACAAATAACAATGGACGAGGCACGCGGCGCCATCGATCCGGACCTTGGAGGGATGCCAGATGGTGAACCAGAGCAACGATCCGGCCGAAATCTGGCGAACCCTGCTCGCCGAGATGGAGAAGGGCTACAACGCCTTCGCCAACCAGGCGATGGGCTCGCAGGAATTCAGCCGCGTCATGAACCAGGCCGGCAATGCGTCGTTCGGTATGCAGAAGACGCTGGGCGACCTGATGGAGAAATATCTCACCAGCATGAATTTGCCGAGTCGCGCGCAAATGGTGAGCATGGGCGAGCGGCTGCAGAACATTGAGAATCAGCTGAACGAGATCAAGGCATTGCTGTACCGCACCCACGGCGACACCAACGCGGGGCCGGCCGGCATCGCATCGCTGCCGAAGCCGCCGCGGACCAAGCTGCCGCCGTCGGCGGCGGAGAAAGGATCCGCATGAACGCCACGGTCCAGCCATCGCTGTCGGACATCCCCGATCGCATCCAGTCGGAAATCCAGCGCGCCATCCAGCGCAGCATCAAGGGCGTCGAATATTTCGGCTCGTCCGCGCCTGTGCTCGGCTCCACGCCCAAGGATGTGCTGGCCTCGCGCGGCACCATGAATCTCTATCACTATCGGCCCCTGGCCGATGAAATCTACCGGGTGCCGATCCTGATCGTGATGGCAACCACCAATCGCGGCTATATCCTCGACATGGTGCCGGGGCAGAGCTTCATCGAATTCCTGCTCAAGCGCGGCTTCGACGTCTACATGCTGGACTGGACCGCGCCGCGCCCGGACGAGAAGCATCTGCGGATGGAAGACTATGTGCTGGATTTCATCCCGGATTGCGTGCGGCGCGTGCAGGAGGATTCCGGCGAGACCGATGTCAACATCGTCGGTTATTGTTTCGGCGGCGTGCTGTCGCTGCTCTATGCCTCGATCTTCGCGGATGGGCCGCTGAAGAACCTGGTGTGCTTCACCACGCCGATCGACTTCCGTGAAATGAAGCTGTTCCAGAATTTTTCCGATCAGCGTTATTTTAATGTCGACCAGCTCGTCGATGGCGTCGGCAACGTGCCGCCGGAACTGATCCTGTCGTCGTTCGAGATGCTGCGGCCGGCGTCGCGCATGGTCAGCCAGGTGCAGCTGTGGGAAAACATCTGGAACGACGAATACGTCAAGTCCTTTCGGATGTTCGATCGCTGGGCGACCGACACGCTGCCGCTGGCGGGCGAATATTTTCGCCAGACCACCAAGGATCTGATGTGGGCCAACAAGCTCTATAACGGCACCATGACCGTCGGCGGCCGTGCCGCCGATATTTCAAAGATCAAGGTGCCGATCCTCCACGCGGTGGCCGAACACGACCACATCGTGCCCTATGACGCGGCCAAACACCTGATCGCCAAGATCGGCTCGTCGGACAAGGAAGAGGTCATGCTGAAGGGTGGTCACGTCAGTCTTGTCGCCGGTCCCAATGCCATCAAGCGGCTGTGGCCCAAACTCGATTCCTGGTTGAGCGAGCGATCCGTATGAACAGCACCGAGACGCGATCCTATCCACGCCATGTCAAGACCGACGGCGGCGACATCGAATTTCGCCTGATGGGGCAGTCCGACGAGGCGGCGGTGCTCGCCTTCGCCAAGGGGTTGCCGGTCCATGACCTGCTGTTCCTGCCGCGCAATATCAGCCAGCCGAAAGTGCTCTCCGCCTGGGTCAAGGAGATCGAGCGGGGCTCGATCGTCAGCGTGCTGGCGGTCAAGGATGGTCTCGTGGTCGGGTGCGGCACCATCGTGCGCGATCCCTTGTCCTGGTCGCCCCATGTCGGCGAGATCCGCATGGTGATCTCGACCGATGTGCGCGGGCTCGGCGTCGGGCGCGCGTTGTCCAACGAAACCTTCGCGCTGGCGCTCTCGATCGGGCTGGAAAAACTGGTGGTGCAGATGACGGTGGACCAGACCGGCGCCATCGCGATTTTCGAAGGCCTTGGTTTCCGCGCCGAGGCGCTGCTGCGCGACCATGTGAAGGATCTCGCCGGCAAGACTCATGACATCGTCGTGCTCGGGCACAATGTGGCGCAGGTGAGGGCGCAGTTGGAGGCCTACGGAGTCCCAGGGGCTGTCGAGTAACTTAATACCTCTCCAATCCTCACGGGTTTGTGATATCGCAGTGCAATATAATATTGCATTGCACCATGAGCTGTGTCATAAAGCTCTCACCCCGGGCCAAACGGACGGGGTGAGCCATAGCTCAAACCCCGAGGATGGAGAAAACGTCATGACCACCGAAACCAACACTTCCGTGCTGAACACCTTCAAGGATGCCTTCGCTCCCGTGACCGACGCGCTCAAGAACTTCCAGAACATGGAAGTGCCGGAAGCCGCTCGTGATTTCGTGAAGCGTGGCGCCAACACCGCCAAGGAGCGCGCTGCCGCGATCCACACCGGTTCCGAGAAGGTCACCGCCGCGATCGAGACCGCCGTTGCCGGTTCGGTCAGCGAAACCGCCAAGATCAGCCGCAGCATCCAGCAGGCCATGTATGACGACGCCGAAGCGTTCTTCGCCGGCATCGAGAAGCTGGCCTCGGCCAAGTCGCTCAACGAAGCCGTTCAGATCCAGTCGGACCTGATCCGCACCCGCGGTGAAGTTGCCGTGGCCCGCGCCAAGTCGGCGTCCGAGTACGTCAGCAAGCTGTTCAGCGACGGTGCCAAGACCGCGCAGGACAACCTCTCGAAGGTCGTCGCCTTCAACAAGGTTGCGTAAGCGTTCCCAAGATACGATCTCTGATCTGTGAAGGCCCGCTCACGCGGGCCTTCGTTTTGACGGGGTTCTCATATGACGGCCACGGACAACCGGTTGCTCGCGATCGATGTCGGCGACGCCGCGCGGGCGGCGGACCTGCGCCGCATCAAGGCCGTCGCGGCCGCGGTGCTGGCGGGCTGCCTGCTGCTGCTGGTCGTGGCCAAGGTGCTGGGTGAGCGTCATCCCGCCTTCGGCTTCATCGCGGCGTTCGCCGAAGCCGCCACCATCGGCGGCCTTGCCGACTGGTATGCGGTGGTGGCGCTGTTCCGCCGGCCGCTCGGTTTGCCGATCCCCCACACCGCGATCATCCAGCACAACCAGCACCGCATCGCCGACAAGCTCGGCGAATTCATCGAGGTGCATTTCCTCAGCACCGGCGCCGTCGACGCCAAGCTGAAGCAGATCGATTTCGCCACCTTCGTGGCCGACTGGCTCAACGACCGCAAGCGCAGCTCCGATCTCGCGCGCTTCGTCCTGCATCTGCTGCCCGAGGCGCTCTCGGCCGTCGAAAGCTCGGGACTGAAGACGTTCTTCACCCGCCGCATCGTCAGCCAGATCGAGCGGCTCGACCTGGCGCCGCTCGCCGCCGGCACCTTGCGCGCCTTCATGAAGGATGGCCGGCACCAGGCGCTGCTGAACGATCTTCTGATCGCCGTCCACGGCGCGCTGCATAATCCGGAGACGCTGGCGGCGATTCGCGACAAGATCCGTTCGGAGCTGCCGACACTGCTGAAACTCTACCGCGCCGACAAATACGTGTTGAACAAGATCGTGGCCTCCGCGACCTCGTTCTTCGACGACGTGCGCAATGATCCGCAGCATCCGTTCCGCGGCGAGTTCGACCGCATGGTCCGCGCGTTCGTGGACAAGCTCGACGGCGAATCCGCTTATGCCGACCGTATCGAGCAGCTCAAGCGCGACGTGCTGGCGCGGCCGGAGCTCGGCGACCTGGCGCAGCATCTGTGGTCCAGCGTCATCGCGATGATCGGCGACAGCACCGGCAGCGGCGCTGTCCTGCAGCAGCATCTCTCCACCATGTTCATGGAAGCGGGCCGCCAGCTCGCGGCAGACGCCGAGATGCGCGCGGAGATCAACCAGGGCATCGTGGTGGTGCTGCGCAGCTTCATCGCCGACCAGAAGAGCGGCGTCTCCAGCTTCATCGCCGATCAGGTCAAGTCCTGGGACATGGCGCAACTGATCGGCTTGATCGAGGTCAATATCGGCCGGGATCTGCAGTACATCCGCTTCAACGGCACGCTGATCGGTGGCCTCGCGGGTCTTGCGCTTTATACCGCGGAGGTTCTGATCCGGATGTTGTGAGGAGACTCTTGCTGCACCTCGCCCCGCTTGCGGGGAGCTGATTCACACATGGCAATCAGAAATCCCACACACAGCCGATGATTTGCGCGGCTCCCTCCCCCCTTGTGGGGGAGGGCTGGGGAGGGGGGCATGCTCTAGGTTTTGACTTGGTGATGTAACCGCATCCGATCTTTCACGCTGCGGATTTGCCAACACCCCCCTCCCCAACCCTCCCCCACAAGGGGGGAGGGAACGAGGCTTTGCCGAATGGCTTCTACGACACCGATAACCCCGGCCGCCCGATATCACACGCCAGCGCCTGCTCCACCCACTTGGCAATGCGCAGCGTCTTGAAATCCTCGCGATACGCGCCCACCACCTGCACGCCCAGCGGCAGTCCATTTTTCCCGAGGCCCGCGGGCAGCGACAGCGCCGGCGCGCCCAGCAACGTCCAGGGCGCGCAATAGTCGGCGTCGCCGGTGTAGCTCAGCCCCAACGGCGCTTCGCCGAACGCCGGCAGGGTCAGCACGGCATCGTACTCCGGCATCTGCGCCGCGAAGTCGGCGCGCAAGATCTCCTGCTGCTTTTTCGCGATCAGATAATCATAGGCACTGCGCGTCAATCCGGTGGTGACGAATTCCTTCAGGCGATCACTGGTGCGATCGGGATAACGTTCCACCAGTTCGGCATAGATGGCGGTCGCCTCGCTGAGCATGATGGTGTTGATCGTGTCCCAGGCGCTCCGGTCGAGCTTGCTGAAGTCGGCGTCATGCACGATCGCGCCGGCCTCGCGCAGCTTGTCGACCGTCGCATCGAACACCTGCTGCTGTTCCGTTTCCGCGCGCGACCATTTTTCGAAACGCACGACGGCAAGGCGGGGCGCGGTCAGCGGAGCGAGTCCGCTCTCTACCGCGACATGAAACGCCGGCACCGGCTGGCCATGGCGATCTCCATCGCTCGTGCCGCCGAGCAACGATAGCGCGAAGGCCACGTCATCAACACGGCGGGCAAAAAAGCCGACATGATCGAGCGACGGGCTCAAGGGATGAACGCCGACGCGGGGTATAGCGCCGTAGCTGGGCTTGAAGCCGACCACTCCATTGAAAGCCGCCGGCCGGACCACCGAACCCAGTGTCTGCGACCCCAGCGCCAATGGCACGATGCCCGCGGCCACTGCGGCCGCCGATCCCGATGACGAACCGCCGGGCGTGTGCGCGGGATTCCAGGGATTGACCGTCGGGCCCGGGTGGCGCCAGGCGAACTCGGTCGTCACGGTCTTGCCGAAAATGGTCGCGCCGAGATTGCGCAGCCGCTCCACGATCCAGGCGTCGGCCGCGGGAACGTGATCGCGATAGATCGCCGAGCCGTTGGTGGTCGGCATGTCGGATGTCGCGATGATGTCCTTCACCGCCACCGGAATGCCCGAGAGCGGGCCGGGGCGGCGCGGGGCCAGTCGCGCGGGAAGATATTCGAACGCCTTGAGGCTGGGCTCGATGATCCCGGCGCGGTCGCGCAGATCATTCGCAAAACGATCCGCGGCCGCATCATCATGCGCGAACGCGCGCAGCAGATCGAGAACGCCGGCGCCGGAAGCAAGCGCGGATCGGGAACCGTGATCATTCATGGGGGTTTGCTCGACAGGAGGAGTGAGCCGCGAGATTACCCCGCGTGATCCCGCTGTCCATCACAACTTTCCGAGTGTCGTTCGTGATCGGCGTTGGGCTCATCCGTAGCTTGTAGGGCTGTAGCTCGGATGAGCGCAGCGACATCCGGGTGGGATTCGGCGATGTCCGGTGCGAGCAATCCCGGGTGTCGCTACGCTCACCCGGGCTACGAAGCTGCGATCATCCTGTGCTCTTTAGATGACGGAGTACCGCATCCGCCCGTGGTCGCTCTCCGCCTCCAGGCATCCGAGCCCGATCAGCGAGTCGCGCACCGCCACATCCAGCGGCGTCGCCGGCAACGCATCTCCGAGAAACGCCGCAAGCTTGCGTCCGTCCAGCGCAATCGACGTGCGCCAGAGATAACGCATCTCGGCGAGTTCGCGGAACAGCCGGACGAATGGCTGCAATGCAAGGACCAGCAACCAGGGAAACGGCCAGACCCGGAGGCGCGGATTGCCGGTCGCCGTCTTGATCGCCTGCGCCATCTCGCCGGTTGCGAGGTAATGGCCAGCGAAATGAAACACGTCGAAACCGCCGAGCTTGTCGGCGCGGTCCAGCACGCGGGCGATGGCTTCAGCGAGATCGGGCAGATACGCCCAGGCGTGGCCGATGCCGGTATCCGCGACCTCGAGGATCCGTTTGACGGGGCCGCCCTGCTGGATCATGGCGGAGGAGAAATTGCTGTTGCCGGTCATGCGCGGGCCGAAGAAATCGCCGGCGCGCATGATCAAGACAGGTGCGCCGTTGTCCGCCGCCGCCTTGAGCCGCTTTTCCATCTCCGCCCGGATCGCGCCCTTGCGAGTCAGCGGATGCTGCGGCGACGTCTCGCCCAGCAGCGGAAATGCGTCGGGGCCGTAATTGTAGATGGTGCCGGGCAGAACGATGCGCGCGCCCACCGCCTTGGCGGCGGCGATGGTGTTGTCGATCATCGGCAGCACCAGTTTGTCCCAGTCGCGATAGCCGGGCGGGTTGGCGGCATGAACGATCAGCTGCACGCCTTGCGCGGCGCGCAGCACGTCGTCGGCGTTCATGGCGTCGCCGGGAATCCAGTCGATCTGCGGATGGGCCGGCTGCGGTCGGCGGGTGAGGCCGCGCACGGCCCAGCCGTGGCGGGACAGTGCGGCGGCGGTCTCGCCGCCGATGCCGCCGGCGGCGCCGATGACGAGGGCAATCCGGGTGGGGTGGGGCATCTGGTCTCTCCTGGGGTTGATCCGGTGTTGGAGTCGACCATGCCTCGTCCGCTAATATTCGTGAATTGCCTAATATGATTGCTTTGATATACATAAATGTATGACTGAGCCGAACTGGAGCCACTACCGGTCTTTCCTCGCGGTGCTGCGTGAAGGCAGCCTGTCGGGGGCGGCGCGGGTGCTGGGCATGACGCAGCCGACGCTGGGGCGGCAGATCGCCGAACTCGAGCAGGATCTCGGCACGGCGCTGTTCATCCGCTCGCAGCGCGGCCTGCTGCCGACCGATGCGGCGGCGGATATCGCGCCTCATGCCGAGGCGATGGCGGCGGCCTCCGGCGCCATGATGCGCGCGGCCTCCGGCGGCACCGACGCTGTCGCTGGCGTCGTGCGCATTACCGCGAGTGACATCGTCGGCGCCGAAGTGCTGCCGTCATTGCTGGCCTCATTCCGCCGCGCCAATCCCGCCGTGACGATCGAACTGTCGCTGTCCAATCGGGTAGAGGACCTGCTGCGGGGCGAGGCTGATATTGCCGTGCGCATGGTGCTTCCGGGTCAGCAGGCGCTGGTGGCGCGCCACATCGGCGAGCTGAGCCTCGGGCTCTACGCCCATCGGCTTTATCTTGAATCAAAGCCCGTGCCGACGTCGCTGGACGCGTTGCTCGACGGCCATGCGCTGATCGGTTTCGACCAGGCGACGCCGTTTCTGCGCGATCTGCAGTCGCGGCTGCCAATCGCGCGCGCGAACTTTGCACTGCGGACCGACAATGATCTCGCGCAATTGGCGGCGATCCGCGCCGGCTTCGGCGTCGGCTTCATCCAGCATGGCATCGCGCGGCGCGATCCCGATCTCATTGCGATTCTGCCGCACGAGGTCAGCTTCACACTCGAGATATGGCTGGTCCTGCACGAGGACTTGCGCGCGAGCCGGCGGCTGCGGCTGATGATGGATCATCTCTCCAAGGGTTTGACGGAGTATGTCGCGGGCTCGCAGCCTGAACCGCCGCGAAAACGGATGGGAGTGAAACCGCGCGGCCGGTAGGCACGGCACTGTCAAATTTCTCCTGTACATTTCAGCATAGCGTGTTCGGCATGAATCGTGCTTCGTTCAAAGTGCGCTCGCGTCTGCGCCGGACGAAGTTGATCTGATATCAGGTACGGGAGGCGCTTCATGACCATGTTGCTATCGCGTGGATTTTCGATCGCGCTGGGCTGCGCGCTCGGTATTGCAGTTTCGCCGTTGTCGGCCGAGCCGGTGGCATTGCCTGGTTATAACGCCGCGATCGGCGAGAGCTCGATCTCCGGCATCTCGTCCGGGGCCTTCATGGCGGTTCAGTTCGGCACCGCCTGGTCGTCGGTGATCAAGGGTGTCGGTGTTGTGGCCGGCGGGCCGTTCTGGTGCGCCAAGGCGGATGCGGACGATTTCATGAACGGCTACACGCTGCCGATCATGCACGCCACAGGCTCCTGCATGGTGGGACCACCGCAGGACATGGACGATTATCTCGCCAAAGCCGACGCCAAGGCGGCGTCTGGCGATATCGATCCGCTGAAGAATCTGGCCAGGCAGAAGATCTATCTCTTCCACGGCACCAACGACGCCGTGGTGGCGAAGTCCGTCACCGATGCGGCGGCGGAGTTCTATCGCCACTATCTGGGCAGCACGAACAGCGGCAACCTGTATTACCAGACGGCCATCGGCGCCGGACATTCGCTGGTGGTGCTGTCAACGCCAGGCGGCGAAAGTCTCAACCGCTGCATGGCGAATGCATCGCCATACATCGACCAGTGCGGTTACGACCAGGCCGGAATCATCCTTCAGCACATCTACGGCGTCTTGAAGCCGCCCAATCGCGGGCCGCTCGGGGGTACGATCAAGAGCTTCGATCAGTCTCTCTACACCAGGCCGCGGGAGGCGAGTGCGCTGAGTCTCGGCGATGCCGGTTATGTTTTCGTGCCCAAAGATTGCGAGAGTGGGGCGGCATGCCGTGTCCATATCGCGCTGCATGGATGCAAGCAGGACGCCGGCGATATCGGCCGGCGTTTTGTCGACGATACCGGCTACAATGCCTGGGCCGACACCAACCATCTGATCGTGCTTTATCCCCAGACCAGATCCAGTTCCTACCAGCCGTTCAATCCGCAAGCCTGCTGGGATTGGTGGAGTTATGTGGATCACCAGGACAGCTACGTCACCAAATCCGGCGCGCAGATCGTTGCCATCAAGGCGATGCTGGACGCGTTGACGGCAAAGGCAAAGACCGTGGTCCCGGTAACGCCGGGCAGCGAAGCACCCGTGGCGCTGACGGTGATCGACACCTCGGATACGCGCGCCGCTCTCGCCTGGACCGCCCAGGGCGGCGCGGTCACCTACCGCGTCTCACGGGCCGAAGCCGGTGGCCAGTTCACCGCCGTCGGCGATGTCGCCGGCGCCAGTTTCGGCGACATCGGGCTCTCGCCGCAGTCGACCTACCGCTGGCGTGTCTCCGCCGTTGTCGGTGGCGTCGAAGGGCCGCCGTCCGCCGAGGTCGCGGCGATCACGCGCGCCACGCCGGCGCCGTGCGACAACCCCGGCAGTTGCCCGATCGGAAAGTGATGAGCGGATGGCGGGATGAGTCTGGATTGACTCGACTCCGTCATCCTGAGGTGCGAGCCTTGCGACGCAATTGCGTCGCTGGGCGAGCCTCGAAGGATGCGCGGCCCGGGCCGTCGCCCTTCGAGGGCCGTGCTGCGCATCGCAAGTCGGGTTTACCCGACTTGCGTCTTTAAGTAAGAACGCAACCGGCATAGCCGGCTGCTGCGCACCTCAGGATGACGGATTACTTTGAGCGAGGCATGTTTCACCATGCTCCAGCCCTCACGCCGCCAGCGTGCTTTCCACCAGCTTGATCCAGTACGAGGTGCCGAACACGATGGCTTCGT
The DNA here is from genome assembly GCA_041424235.1 of Hyphomicrobiales bacterium. GTDB lineage: Bacteria > Pseudomonadota > Alphaproteobacteria > Rhizobiales > Xanthobacteraceae > Bradyrhizobium_A. The sequence continues at coordinate 67,562 of JBGMOD010000114.1, read as the reverse complement.
CGTTGAAATTGTAGGCCGGGTGATGCAGTGGCGCGCTGTCGCCGTTGCCGACATTGATGAAGGCGCCGGGGCGTTCTTGCAGCATGAAGGCGAAGTCCTCGCCGCCCATCACCGGCGGAACGCCCACCAGCACGTTCTGCTCGCCGACGATCTCCGCCGCCACCCGCGCCGCGATGTCGACCTGCGCATCGTGATTGACCAGCACCGGCGTCTCGCGCTGATACCTGAGCTCGATCCGCGCGCCGGTCATCTTCGCGACGCCATCGACCACCTCGTGCATGCGCTTTTCCACGAGGTCGCGGATCTCGGCCTTCAGCGTGCGCACCGTTCCGCTCAGTTGCACCTTCTGCGGGATGACGTTGTGGGCGTTGCCGGCGTGGAATTCGCAGATCGACACCACGGCGGATTCCAGCGGATCGACGCTGCGCGAGACGATCGACTGCAACTGTCCCACCAGTTGCGTGCCCACCAGCAAGCTGTCGATCGCGGCATGGGGCCGCGCGGCGTGGCCGCCCTTGCCCTCGATCTCGATGTTGATGCGGTCGGTCGAGGCCATCGACGGGCCGGTGCGGATCGAGAACTGTCCGAGCGGCAGTCCGGGCCGGTTGTGCATGCCGTAGACCTGCTGGATTCCGAACCGTTCGATCAGGCCGTGGCGGATCATCCTCTCGGCGCCGTTGCCGCCTTCTTCCGCGGGCTGGAAGATCACGATGGCGGTGCCGGCGAAGTTGCGGGTCTCGGCGAGATAGCGCGCGGCGCCCAGCAGCATCGCGGTGTGGCCGTCATGGCCGCAGGCATGCATCTTTCCCGGGATGGTCGATTGGTAGGGCAGGCCGGTGTCTTCCTCGATCGGCAGCGCGTCCATGTCGGCGCGCAGGCCGATCACCTGCATGGCGCCGGTCGCCGGCAATCGCCCGTGAATGACGCCGACCACGCCGGTGTCGCCCAGGCCAGTGACCACCTCGTCGCAACCGAACGCGCGCAACTTCTCCTCGACCACGGACGCCGTGCGAAACACGTCGTAGAGCAGCTCCGGATGGGCATGGATGTCCTGCCGCCATGCGGCGATGTCGGCATGCAGATCGGAGACGCGGTTGACGATGGGCATTGGCTTGTCCTTGTTATTGCGCGTGGACGGCGAGATCCGGGGTCCGTCCTTCTTCCACGGCGTGGCAGGCGACGCCACCGGTCAACTCTGGCATCTCGGTCCGGCAGCGGTCAAATGCATAGGGGCAGCGCGGGTTGAAGGCGCAGCCCGGCGGCGGATCGATCGGGTTGGGAATCTCGCCCTTGACCGGAATCCGCGGCCGTCCGGACAGCGCCAGATCCGGCACCGCACCCAGCAGCATGCGGGTATACGGCATCTGCGGCGATGCGAACAACTGGCGGGCTGGCGCGATCTCGACCACGCGCCCCAGATACATCACGCCGATCCGGCTCGCCATGTGGCGGACGACGGCGAGGTTGTGGCTGATGAACAGATAGGTGAGGCCGAACTTGTCCTGCAGGTCGCGCATCAAATTGAGGATCTGCGCCTGCACCGACACGTCCAGCGCCGAGGTCGGCTCGTCGCAGACGATGAACTCGGCTTCCGACGCCAGCGCGCGCGCAATCGCAATGCGCTGGCGTTGGCCGCCTGAAAATTCGTGCGGGAATTTTGCGGCGTCGTCCGGATGCAGCCCCACCAGTGTCAGCAGGTCGCCGACGCGTGTGGCAATATCGCGCTCGCCGTCGATCAGCGCAAAGGCGCGGATCGGTTCGGACACGATGGCGCCGACCCGCAGCCGCGGGTTGAGGCTGGCATAGGGATCCTGGAAGATCATCTGGATGCGGCGGCGCAGTTTCTGCCGGGCCTGGGCCTGGCGCGGATCGCTCATGGAGACGCCGTCGATCACGACGTCGCCCGAGGAGGGCGGCAGCAGTCCGACCACCATGCGCGCGATGGTGCTTTTCCCTGAGCCGGATTCGCCGACCAGGGCAAAGGTCTCGCCCCTGACGATGTCGAAGGAGACGCCGCTGACGGCCTTGAGGAACTCGCGATGGCCGCCCTCGATCACCCGGTTGAGCCACGGTTTCGAGACGTCGAACTCGCGGCGCAGGTTCCTCAGGCTGGCGAACACGGGCGCGCTCATGCCGCAGTGTCCTTCGCGGGCGCGTCATAGAGATGACAGGCGACGTGATGCCCCTGATGCGGCATCGGCTCCGGCCGCTCGCTGCGGCAGCGATCGAACGCGGATGGACAGCGGGGATTGAAGGCACAGCCGGGGGGGATGGCCGACAGCCGCGGCATGGTGCCGGGAATTTGCGCCAGGCGCACGGCGTGGCTGTCGAGGGTGGGGATCGCGCCCATCAGGCCGCGGGCATAGGGGTGCAGCGGATAACGCACCACGTCGCGCACCGGGCCGATCTCGGCGATGCGCCCGGAATACATCACCGCGACGCGGTCGGCGATCTCCGCAATCACACCCATGTCGTGCGTGACCAGCATCACCGCGGTGCCGTGTTCACTCGCCAGTTTCTTCAGCAATGTAATGATCTGGGCCTGCACCGAGACATCGAGCGCGGTGGTCGGCTCGTCGGCGATGATCAGCTCCGGCTCGGCGCACAGCGCCAGCGCAATCACCACGCGCTGGCGCATGCCGCCGGAGAACTCGTGCGGATAGCCGTCGATGCGCTTGTCGGGTGCGGGGATTCCGACCTCGGCCAGCAGCTCGATGGCGCGTTTGCGCGCCGCGGAGGCCGACAAATTGGTGTGGGTCTGGATGGTTTCGATCAATTGATCGCCGATCCTGTACAGCGGATCGAGGCTGGTCAGCGGATCCTGGAAGATCATGCCGATCTGCCGTCCCCGCAGCCTGCGCATGGCGTCGGGATCGAGATGGTCGATCCGGTTGCCGGCGAGATGGATTTCGCCGCCGCTGATGCGGCCGGGCGGATCGATCAGGCCGATCACCGCAAGCCCGGTGACGGACTTTCCCGCGCCGGATTCCCCGACCACGCCGAGGATCTCGCCGCGGGCGATATCGAACGAGAGATCGTTGATGGCATGCAGGGTGCCGCGCCGGGTGACGAAGTCCACCTTGAGATTGCGCACCGAGAGAACGGGAGCTGTCATGCCGGCGGTTGTGCTCATCGAAGTTTCGGGTTGAGGGCGTCACGCAGCCAGTCTCCGACCAGGTTGATCGCGAGAATGAGCGTGGCCAGGGTCAGGCCGGGAAAGGCGACAATCCACCATTCGCCGGAAAACAGATAATTGTTGCCGATGCGGATCAGGGTGCCCAGCGATGGCATGGTGTCCGGCATGCCGGAGCCGAGGAACGACAGCGTCGCCTCGGTGATGATGGCCAGCGCGAGGTTGATGGTGGCGATCACCAGCGTCGGGCCGGTGGTGTTGGGCAGCACATGGCGCAGCATGATCACCCGCGCCGGCAATCCGATCAGGCGGGCAGCGGCGACATAATCCTTGTTCTTCTCCACCATGACGCAGCCGCGTACCGTGCGGGCATACTGCACCCAGAAGCTGAGGCCGATGGCGACCACCAGGATGGCCAGCGTCTGCATCGCATCGAGATGATTGCCGAGCAGCGACTTGGCGACGCCGTCGATCAGGAGCGCGATCAGGATCGCGGGAAACGTCAGCTGGACGTCGGCGACGCGCATGATCAGGCTGTCCACCGCGCCGCCAAAATACCCCGCGATCAATCCAAGTCCGATGCCGAGCGCACCCGCGAACAGCACACCGAGCACGCCGACGGTCAGCGAGATGCGCAGGCCATAAAGGATCGCCGAGAGCACGTCGCGGCCCTGTTCGTCGGTGCCGAGCAGGAACGGCGCCTGGCCCTCGCTGCTCCACAGCGGCGGGATCCGCGAGTTCAGCAGTTCGAGCTGCGCCGGATCGAACGGGTTCTGCACCGCGAGCAGGGGGGCGAAAATCGCGACCGCGAACAGCAGCACCGCCAGCGCGGCCGCCACCATGGTCAGTTTCGACCGGCGGAACGAATAGAACAGGTCGCTGTCGGCGATCCGGCGGAGCAGCCCGGGCCCCGGCACCGGAGGCCGAACCGTAGCTTGTTTTTCAGTCAGCAGGGAGTCAGTCATAGTATCGCTCTAAGCGGCGAGGCCTTAAGACCGTCATCCTGAGGTGCCCGCGTAGCGGGCCTCGAAGGATGCACGGCCCGGGCTCGTCGTCCTTCGAGGCTCGCCTTCGGCGCGCACCTCAGGATGACGGATCGAAGTATTGTGGCGCAGGATGTGTGCATATCGTGGCCTCATGCCGGCCCGCTGATGGTGGCGCGCAGCCGCGGATCGACGACGGTGTAGAGGATGTCGACCACCAGGTTGATGGTGACGAAGATCAGCGACACCAGCAGCAGGTAGGCGGCCATGATCGGGATATCGACATTCTGGATCGCCTGCACGAACAGCAGCCCCATGCCTGGCCACTGGAACACGGTCTCGGTGATGATGGCGAACGCGATCACCGAGCCGAACTGAAGTCCGGCAACGGTGATGACCGGCACCAGCGTGTTGCGCAGCGCGTGGCCGAAATGGATGGCGCGGGTGGTCAATCCACGGGCCCGGGCGAAGCGGATATAGTCGGTGCGCAGCACTTCCAGCATTTCCGCCCGCACCAGCCGCATGATCAGCGTCATCTGGAACAAGCCGAGCGTAATCGACGGCATGATCAATGCCTTCAGGCCGGATATGGTGAGAAGCCCGGTGGTCCAGTAGCCGATCCGCACGGTGTCGCCGCGCCCGTAGGACGGCAGCCAGCCCAGTGTCACCGAAAACAGATAGATCAGCAGGATGCCGATCAGGAACGTCGGCAGCGAAATGCCGATCAGCGACACCGCCTGGAACAGTTTTGCGATCACGGAATCGCGCCGCAGCGCCGAATAGACCCCGAGCAGGATGCCGAACACCATGGCGAGCACGGTGGCGCAGGTGGCGAGCTCCAGCGTCGCCGGCATCCGCTCGATCAGGAGGTTCGCGACCGGTTGGCGGAATTGATAGGACACGCCGAACTTGAACTGCACTGCGTTGCCGACGTAACGCAGGAATTGCACGATCACGGGATCGTCGAGGCCGAGTGACTGGCGGATCTCCGCGCGCTGCGCGGCGGAGGTGTCCAGCGACACCATCTGGCTCACCGGATCGCCGGCAAAGCGGAACATCGCGAACGCAATGATGCCGACGGCGAACAACACCCCTACGGCCTGCAGTGCGCGGCGAAGCGTGAATGCGAGCATCTGATTTCTTCACCGTCTCCGTGATGGCTGTCTGTTTATCGGCTCTAAGATACTTTGCTTGATGGACTTGGTGTGAATTAACTCCGTCATCCTCAGGTGCGAACCTTGCGGCGCACTTGCACCGCAGGGCGAGCCTTGAAGGATGCGCGGCCGATTCTACTGAGTCGTTGGCCGTCGTCCTTCGAGGGCCACGCTGCACGTGGCCACCTCAGGATGACGGATAACGTTGATCGAACCATATCTTTTCGTGCTCTCGACGACGGCCGGGACGGTGATGCTTACAGCGCTAGTCCTTGGCGTCTTTGGTCGCCCAGTACAGCAGCACCTGATTGTCGGCGCGCTGGTTGATCTTGACCTGTTTCGACACGCCCCATGCCAGCGCCTGCTGGTGCAGCGGAATGTAGCCGTAGTCGTCGATCACCAGCTGGAACGCCTGCTTGATCATCTGGTCGCGCTTGGTCTGGTCGGATTCGGACTGGATCTGGTCGGTCAGCGCGTCGACCTTCTTGTTGCAGTAGCCGCCGAGATTGGTCTCGCCGCGCGGGCTCTTGAGGTCGTCGCGGCAGCCGATGATGTCGTAGAGCACGTTGTGGGAATCGAGCGTGTTCGGGGTCCAGCCCAGCATGTAGAACGAGGTCTGGTAGCCGCCCGGCTTGAGGATCTTGGCGAAATACAGCGCCTTCGGCTGCGCCAGCAGGTTCACCTTGATGCCGACCCGCGCCAGCATGCCGACCACCGCCTGGCAGATCGCCTCGTCATTGACATAACGATCGTTTGGGCAATCCATCCCGACCTCGAAGCCGTCGGGATAGCCGGCCTCGGTCAGCAGCTTCTTGGACAGCGCCGGATCGAACGCCGGGCGGGTGAAGTCCTTCGACAGCTTGAACAGTTCCGGCGCGATCATCAGGGCAGAGGGCGTCGACAGGTTGCGCATCACCCGGGTCTTGATCAGGTTGATGTCGATCGCCTTGTAGAACGCTTCGCGGACGCGGATGTCCTTGAAGGGGTTCTTGCCCTTGATGTTGGAGTACAGCAGTTCGTCGCGGGTCTGGTCCATGCCGAGGAAGATGGTGCGGACCTCCGGCCCGGTCATCACCGTGGCGTTGGCGCTGGCCTTGACGCGATCGATGTCCTGGATCGGCACCGGCTCGACCAGATCCACTTCGCCCGACAGCAGGGCCGCCACCCGGGTTGCATCGGACTTGATGGGGGTGAACACGATTTCCTTGAGATTGTGCTCCGGCTTGCGCCACCAGTTCGGGTTCGCCTTGAACACCGTCTTGACGCCGGGCTCGTGGCTTTCGATCATGAAGGCGCCGGTGCCGTTGGCGTGCAGCGAGGCGTAGCTCGGCGTGGTCGCCGCCACCGGTGTCGGGGCGACGGCGTTGTTCGCCTCCGCCCACTTCTTGTCCATGATGTACCAGCTGTCCCACTGCGAGGTGAGGATCGGATTGGGCGCGGTCAGGACGAAGTCGACGGTGTAGTCGTCGATCTTGATCACCTTGGTGCCGGGAGGAACCCGGGTCTGGAAATTCGATCCGGTGGCCCGCACGCGATCGGCGGAGAATACCACGTCGTCGGCGGTGAAGTCGTCGCCGTTGTGGAACTTGACGCCCTTGCGCAGATGGAAGCGCCAGCGGGTCGGCTCCGGTGTTTCCCAGCTCTCGGCCAGCCCCGGAATGATCTGCAGGTTCCTGTCGCGCGCGACCAGTCCTTCATAGACGTTGCCATGATGCGCGATGGTGGTGGATTCCTGCAGCGTGTAGGGATCGAGTGACTTCAGGTCGCCCTGGTTTGCATAACGCAGCGTTTGTGCGGACGCGGGAGCCGATTGCAGGACAGCGGCGGTGGCGACAGCGAACGCGACGGTACGAAACTGCATGAGTCATCATCTCCGCTGAACACACTACGACTGAACACGCCAACGCAACGACCCATCGCTGCCGGGCTCGGAACCCGGCGCGTGTGGCATACCACCCATGTTGCCAGAGTTTGTGAGGCAAGCAAGCCGGATTTGGCGGCGGCTGCTGATTGCCGCTTGTGCAGCGCACGCAGCGGATGTCCGCCGATATGGATGTCGCTGATGTTGTCATGCGGCGTCATGCATGAAAGTGCGACGGTCGATGACGACCCGATCGAAGCTAATTCGGCGCTCCGGTCGGAAGTCTCAACGTCGCCCGCAGCCCTCCCGACGGCGCCTCACCCAGATCGATGCCGCCGCCATAGAGCTCCGCCAATTCGCTGACAATCGACAGTCCAAACCCGAATCCGGGCGCGGCTTCATCCAGCCGCTCGCCCGGCCTCAAGACCTGGGCGCGTTGCGCGAGCGGCAGGCCCGGCCCGTCATCGTCGACGAGAATGTGCAGCATTCCATCGCCGAGCGACACGCTGACGGCCACGCATGTTCGTGCCCAGATGAACGCGTTGTCGAGCAGGTTGCCCGCCATCTCGTCGAAATCCTGTTGTTCGCAGCCGGCCGCCAGGCTGGCCGGGATGTCCATGGTGAATCCGATGGATCGGTCGGGGTGGATCTTGCCGAGCACGTCGCCGAGATCCCGCAGCCGCGGCGCGATCTGCGTCTGCAGCCGCGCCGGCCCGGTGAGGGCGGCCATGCGCGCGCGTCCCAGATGATGCCGGATCCGCCGCTCCATCTGTGCGACAAGTTGCTGCGCCATCAGCGGATCGCGCGGGCTGTCGGTGGAGGTCGCGATGGCGAGCGTCGCCAGCGGCGTCTTCAGCCCGTGGGCGAGATTGGCGACGTGGCGGCGCGCGCGCTCGAGGTTCGCGGCATTCTGATCGAGCAGCGCGTTGAGCTCATCGACGACCGGCCGGATCTCTTGCGGCTGCCGCGAGGGGACACGCTCGCTGCTGCCGGTGCGTACATCCGCCAGCGCCCGGCGCAGCCGTTCGAGCGGCCGCAGTCCGAGCCTGATCTGAAACACCATGGCCAGCACAAGCGCCAGGCCCAGCAAGGCCAGGGAGATTGCGAGCGTGGTCATGGCCTCGCGCAACGGCCCAAGCACCGCCCCACGGGGCGCCGAAGTTATCACCATGACGTCAGTGGTTCCGACTTTCATCGCCTTGAGCCGGTAATGCAGATGATCGTCGTCCGGGCCGATCCCGTCCGCGGGCCGCGGCCGATCCTCCGGCGGGTCACGATCCTTTCGCGGCGGCGGCGGCGGCGGCGGCGGTCGCCGCCGGTCGATGTCCCGCAACACCGGATTGTCGAGATCGGCGCCGTCCAGCGAGGCGGAGCGCAACGTGTTGTTTGGCCCGGTCACTTGCCAGTACCAGCCGTGCCGCACCCGTTCGAACGGCGGTCCGTCGGCGTTGCCGGTGAGGCTGATCCTCCCATTGCCGTCGACGCGGAGCATCGACGCGAGAAAGACGATCTGGGTGTCGAGCCGCTGGTCGATCTGGCCCTGCACGAAACGATGCAGCACGAAGCCGATCAGGACGGCGGCGATGATCATCGCCACCGCGATGAACCCGCCCGCCGCCGTCAGCAGGCGCTGGCTGAGCGAGGCGTCCCGCCACGTCATGATGGGCCCGCCGTCAACCGGTACCCGCGACCGCGCACGGTCTCGATCATGTCATGGCCGATCTTGCGGCGCAGCCGGGCGATGATCACTTCCAGCGAGTTGGAATCGGTCCCGGCATCGCCTTCGTAGACCTTCTCCATCAATTCGATCCGGTCGAAGATGACCTCCTTGCGCATGATCAGCGATTGCAGCACCCGCCATTCCAGCGCCGTCAGCTTCAGCGGCAGTCCATTGCATTCGAACACGCCCGTCGGCGCATCGAAGGTCAGGGGGCCGCAGGCGACTTCCGGGGCGGCATGTCCGGCGGAGCGTCGGACCAGCGCGCGCAGCCGCATAATCAATTCCTCGACGCGAAACGGCTTGGTCAGATAGTCGTCGGCGCCGGCCTTGAATCCGTCCACCTTCTCGGTCCAGCCGTCACGCGCCGTCAGGATCAGCACCGGCAACTGCCGGCCGTTCTTGCGCCAGGCGCGCAAGACGGTCGCGCCCGGCATCCTGGGAAGGCCAAGGTCGAGCACGGCGGCATCGTAGGCCTCGGTGTCGCCGAGATGATGCCCTTCCTCACCGTCCGCCGCGATGTCGACGGCAAAATTCTCTCGCCGCAAGGCGGCAGCAATCTCGCTGGCGAGCAGGGTGTCGTCCTCGACCAGCAGTATTTTCATGGATGTCTCCCGAACACGCGTTTGGAGCTATGCGCCCTGGCTTAACTCAACCTGAACGGTTCGGTTCAGGGTGGATTGGGCAACATTCCGTAAGGTCCGCGCATCGACAACGATGACAAGGACGCTTGACCATGACCGACACCGGACATTCCTCCGAACCGAAGGCCCTGCCTCCGCCGCGACGCCGTATTCGGCTGTCAGGCGGAGCCGGCGCTGCAACCGCGGTCGCCGTCGCGCTGATCGCCGGCGCCGCGCTTGGCGCGAGCGGGACGAGACTGGCCCAGAACTGGCAGCCGCGGAGCGTGATGCTGCTGCAGCCTGCACCGATCGACAAGATGGCGGAGCGCAGTCCGGTCGCGATCAAGGGCGACGTCGCCGAGGTCTTCGGCAACAAGTTCGTGGTGCAGGACGGCAGCGGCCGTGCGCTGGTCGATACGGGACCGCGCGGCGAGGACCGCACGGTGGTCGCCAAGGGCGAGACCGTCACCGTGCAGGGGCTGTTCGATCGTGGCGTGGTGCATGCCGATGTGCTCGCCCACGCTGACGGACGTAACGAGGTTTTCGGGGGCCCCGACCATGGCCCGGGAGGACCCAAGGGTCCAAAAGGGCCGAAGGGTCCGAAGGACGGTCCAGGTGCTCGCGCCGACCGCGGCCCGCCGCCGCCACCGGATCGCGATGCGCCTGACGGCGATGGACCGCCGCCTCCGCCGCGCTGATCCGGCGAACGCAATCTTGAGCCTCGTCGACTAGGCTTACTTTCTCGATCCGTCTGACAATCAAGGATTCAACATGCCCGACCATCGAACCATCTCCATCACCGGCAAGATCACCCACGTTTTCGGTCATCGTTTCGTGATCGAGACAAGCGAGGGAGCCGTGCTTGCCGATCTCACGCCCAAGGGCGCCGAACAACATGCCGCGCGTGTCGGCGAAGTCGTCAGCCTGTCGGGTGAGATGAAGCCTTCGGAGTTGAAGGTGTCGCGTCTGACAGCCGGCAAGACCACGATCACGATCGATCATGAGAAGAAGCCGCACCATCACCATCCGCATGCCGAACCGAAGGACGCGATGAAGGCGGCCCGGGACGCCGGCTTCGAACCGCTGGGGCAGCCACGACGGAAGCCGAAGCATTTCGAGGTGCTGGGACGGCGTGATCGCCGGTTGACGGAACTTCATGTCGAACTGAACGGACACATCCGCAAAATGAAGCCGGTCGACGATACCGATCCGAAATGGAGTGAGGCGCTTCAACAATCCGCGTGAGCGAGGCCAAAAGAGCGAGGTGATTGGGGTCCCGGTGCGAATGTTTCGCGCCGGGATCCCGAACGGGGGCGCTCCGAAGACATTTCCTGACATACGCGCAACGTCTGAATATCGGCTTGCCGACATAGTGGTGAGCGTGCGTGCGTGGTGATATTCTGGATGTCATGAGCGACACACCGAATGCCCTCATCATCGATCTTCTGGAGTGGCTGGCTTCCGGCCCGAAACTCTACGCCGACGTCATGGACGCATGGCGCACCAGTTGTCCGCGGCTCACCATCTGGGAAGATGCCGTCGAGCAGGGCCTGGTCCAGCGCCGGCGCAATGAGGATCAGGACTTGCTGGTCGCGTTGACGGAGGCCGGTTGGACGACGCTTCGCCGGGCACGTCCCGTCGGCGCGATCGATGGCCGTCACGACGGGACGCACGTTTCACGATCTCGCGCATGAAGATCACCATCCTCGATGACTGGTTCGATACGCTGCGGACACTGCCGTGTTACGGCAAGCTTGCCGGCCACGATGTGACGATCTGGAACGATCACACCGACGATGTGGATGTTCTCGCCGACCGCCTCCGGTTCACCGAGGCCCTGGTCCTGATCCGCGAACGCACGGCAATCCGCGACGCGCTGCTGCAGCGTCTGCCGGATCTGCGCCTGATCAGCCAGCGCAGCGTCTACCCGCACATCGATATCGATTCCTGCACACGGCTCGGCATCATCGTCTCCTCCAGCCAGCACGAAGGCACGCCGTCCTATGCGGCCGCGGAATTGACATGGGCGCTGATGCTGGCGGCGATGCGCGACCTGCCGCGACAGATGGCCGCGCTCAAGGCGGGGCAGTGGCAGATCGGTGTCGGCCACACCGTGCGCGGCAAGACGCTGGGCATTTATGGCTACGGCCGTATCGGCCGCGCCGTTGCCGGTTACGGCCGGGCGTTCGGCATGGATGTCCTGGTCTGGGCGAGCGAGGCATCGCGGGCGCGGGCAACTGCCGACGGTTATGCCGTGGCGGCGAGCAAGGATGCGTTTTTGCGGACATGCGACGTGATCTCGCTGCACATGCGTCTGTTTCCCGCGACCCGCGGCATCGTCACCGGCGAGGATCTCGCGCAGATGAAGCCCACCGCGCTGCTGGTCAACACCAGCCGTGCCGGCCTGATCGCGCCGGGCGCGCTGGTCGCGGCCCTGCGGGCCGGGCGCCCGGGCCTCGCGGCGGTGGATGTCTTCGACAAGGAGCCGCTGCGCGATCCCGCCGATCCGCTGCTCACCATGCCCAACGTGGTCTGCACGCCGCACATCGGTTATGTGACCCACGAGGAATACGAGACCCAGTTCACCGATATCTTCGACCAGATCGTCGCCTATGCGGCGGGGACGCCGACCAATGTGGTGAACCCCGACGTGTTGGCGCATGCGAGGCCGCGCACGAGCTGATTGCGTGGCCTGCATTGACAGGTTCAGCCGGCACCCTGAGGGCTCGCGAGCGCGCTGCCTCGGCGCGACAGCGGCCGGCGGAATAGCTGCGCACAGGCGACACCCAGCAGCGTGATGCCGCCACCGATCAGGTGATAGGCGCGCACCGGTTCGCCCAGCATCACGATGGCGCCGAGCGCGGTCAGGACCGGCAGCAGGTTCATGAAGATGGCGCAGCGGCTCGGCCCCAGACGCTCGATGCCGCGGATCCAGAAGAACGGCAGCACCACCGAAGCGAGGCCGCCGGCATAGGCGATCAGCGGCAGGGTTCGCGCATCGAGCTGGCGCAGCGGCGCCGGCGTGGCGAGGAATGCGGGAAACATGATCATCAGCGCACAGATCGCCTGCATGTAGGTTGACTGCCAGCCCGGCAGCGGCAGGCTCCAGCGCTTGAGCAGCACGCCATAGAGCGCGTACACCAGCGCGGCGACCAGCATCAGCGCATCGCCCAGGTGCACGCCCTGCGCCACCAGGTCGGCGGGATGTCCGCCGCTGACCAGGTAGATCAGTCCGGCAAACGACAAGATTCCGCCGCCGATCATGCCAGATGTCGGCGGCTCGCCGAGCAGGCCGATGCTCAGCATGACGGTGAGCAGGGGTGTCAGCGCGGTGAATACCGCCATGTTGGTGGCCGTGGTGGTTTCCGCCGCCAGATACGACAGGCTTTGAAACAGGCACATCGCCAGAAAGCCGAGAATGACGAGCTTGCCGAGCAGCGGCCAGATCGTCGCGCGGTTGCGCCAGGCCGGGACCAGCACAAAGCAGCTCATCAGCGCAACGGCGAGAACAAGCCGGTCAAACGTCATGGCCTGCGGTCCGATCACATGGGCCGAGAGCCGCGAGGCGATGACATTGCCGGCCCACAGAACAATGGCCAGCAGCGGATAGAGCAAGGAGAGGGCAGACATGACGGTGCAATCCTGGTGAGCGTGATGCCGCCTTGCGTAGAGGGGAGCCGTGTGGTTTGTCTCACGCTAAACAAACAGTAATTGTCGAGTTTGGGACATGAGCCGGTCAGTCGACGATGTCGCCGTCGTCACCAAGCACCTCGGTTATCACGCCACCCCGCGGCCGCTGGCCGCGATGGAGGTGGATTATCGCCATGGCATGACCACGGGCCGGCATTCGCATCCGCGCGCGCAACTGCTGTATGCCATCGAAGGGGTGATGATCGTGCAGTCGTCGCAGGGCGCGTCCCAGGGTTTCTGGGTGGTGCCGCCGAACCGCGCGGTGTGGCTGGTTGCGGACACCGAACACGAGGTCAGGATGTGCGGACAGGTGAAGATCCGCACCCTGTTCGTCGATCCCGCCGTCTCACTGGGCCTGCCGACGGCCAATTGCGTGATCGGGGTGTCGCCGCTGCTCAGGGAATTGCTGGTGGCCGCCGTGCAGGTCCCCGTCGATTACGCGGTCGGCTCCCGTGACGAACGCCTGCTGTTGCTGCTGCTGGACGAACTCAAGGTGCGCGATGTGCTTCCGCTGTATCTGCCGATGCCGGCGCACGCGCAGTTGCGCACGGTGTGCCAGTCGCTGGTCGACAACCCCGACGATGCCTCGACTGCCGAACAATGGGCGGTCCGTCTTGGTGTGACGGCCAAGACCGTGCACCGGTTGTTCCAGCGCGAAACCGGATTGTCGTTCGCGCTGTGGCGCCGCCAGGCCCGGCTGCTGTTCGCGCTGGAACGCCTGGCGGCGGGCGCGCGCATCGTCGATGTCGCCTTCGACAGCGGCTACACCAGCCAGAGCGCCTTCACCGCGATGTTCCGCAAACACTTCGGCATTCCGCCGAGCGTGTTCTACGCGGGACATTGATGGCGGTGCATGGTGCGCGGGGGTGAAGTGCCTCCACACTCTCAGCGTCATCGTCCAGCTTGATCGGACGATCCAGTAGGCGGCAACGCTCGTGAATAGAGCGACAACGTTAAAAACGGCGGGGTTTGGCCCACATTTGTTAGCTCATCGATTACACCAGCGAGTACTGAGGTACTGGATCCCCCGGTCAAGCCGGGGGATGACGGCAGAGAGTGGTGATGTGCCTCGGCACCCATGCGCAAAACCATTTCGCGCTAGGATCTGACCGCCTTCTTCCTCACCGGCACACCGCCTGCCTTCGCCTTCAGCAACCGGCTCTCCACGTCCGTACCCTCAGCGGTACCAGCTCATGATCGTGCAACGTACAGACACATCCGCCAAATAACGTAGTATAGCGCCATCGATATCACTGCCCCCGCGAAAATTTGTAGCGGGTAGGCGCGCGAACTCCGGTTGATCTTCAGACTCGCACTGAAAATGCCGCCGACCAAAGTAACGCCCCACGTCGTCAGGGGTCCGTAGGTCATGGCCAAATACTCAAAGTACGTACCATAAACGCCGTGAGACTTGATCTTGAAGAAATACGTGTAGCCGAGTGCGGCGTCAGGAAGGACCGGGCGTTTAGGAGGGGAGAGGTAACCAGTCAATATGAAGCAAAAAGCGAAGCCGCCAAGGCCAGCCCCTATGACAAGCAAGGCGAGTCTTTGATACCATCTCCAGCTTGAGCGTAAATACCCCGGATCAGGCTGCACCAAACTTGTTGATCCGTTAGGTGGATTCGGCAGAGATCCTCCCTGCTGATCCGTGAGTTCGCCCCGCCGCTTGAACCAGTGTGCATAAATACTAATGCCGATAAACAAAAAACCTATGAGCCAAAGGGCCAGTCCATCCATTTTAAAATCGCCTTGCGATGTTGCGCGTTAATTTTGGCCGTTCCTTCTTCACCGACAGACCGCCGGCCTTGGCCTTCAGCAATCTGCTCTCCACCTCTCTTGCTTCCGTAAGCAGCAGCGGCACCAGTTAACGCTGGCGCTGCGTGATCCGCCGAGCAGTCTGGCGCAATTGTTCGTCATTCTTCCTTAGTGCGCCTGCGCAGCCGGCGTTCAATGACTTCGCCCAACGGGCGATCAGGCGATTTGCGAAATGCCTTCAATCTTTTTATTCGCGCTCTGCGTAAGACTTGCGACTGCGCTTCGTCGATGGCTTCGTCGACAACGTCCCCTTGCGCAACGACGAGGGTTTGTCGCACGGAGCGGCGTTCGTCTTGCTGTGAGCGCTGTTTGCTGCGTGGGATGTTCTTTCGGCTGCTCTTCTGATTTTCGCCATAGGTATTGCGTCGATCGTGTTCGTAGCTCAGTCGTTTCTTCTCCTTGGGAGTTTTGACCTTGCTCATGGACAGTCTCCGAATTCGATTGTCGATGCTCGTAGGGGGTGAAATTAGCCGAAGGCTCCGCCGCGAGCGCATATGATGTGACGTAGCGGATTACGCTTTGCTGCTCCGCGCTGCGGGCCTGACCTCATGCATCTCCCGGACCGGCGGATATTCGTGAGCCATACTGCCCCCGCGGTGTCTCGGAAAGTCGGACGTAATTGTTCAAGTTTTGCAGATCGGATCAAATAAGATTTAACTGGTCGGAAGGCACTGACAGAAGGGCTATCTCTGTCTCCCGAAAAGTGAGCCTAACCTCTCGATACTGCCAATGGAAAAATGAAAATTGCCACTCCCTGTCGGGCGATGAACAGGAGGCTAGGATGCCCCTAAAGCCATCTGTCATTTTCGACGTTCCGGCTGACTCCGCTTCGATGAAGAAGGCAATTGGCCCGAAGCTGGGCAGCAAATACACCGTAAATCCCAAGGTGGCCAAATACGCATTTGTCCTTAAATTCCCTGACGGCGTCGTCACGGGACGTGCGGTTTCCCATGCACTGAGCAAACTGCCTGCTTTGCGCGGTCCGACTATTCTTGCAGGTGAGAACTTTACCGCAGAAGCTATGGAGTTTGCCAAGGCGGACGGCTGTGATGTGCTTGCCATCATAGATCACTTTTGGACCGATGCTAGTTATGCAGCCATTCGCTTGAATATTTGACGTGCTAAGAGCATCCACCGAGGCTCGACCAGCGATGCAAGTGCGCCGCAAGGCTCTCTCCCCATGATGGCGGAGTTAGTTCAACGGAAGACCATTCGCATCAGGTTTTCGCCGTCACCTTCTTCCTTACCGGCACACCGCCAGCCTTCGCCTTCAACAACCGGCTCTCCACCTCCCGCGCTTCCGCAAGCAGCAGCGGCATCAGTTCGCGCTGGCGCTGCTTGGTCATGCGATGCTCGATGGCCGCGATGGAGAGCGCGCCCACCGGGCGGCGGCTGGCGTCGCGGATCGCTACGCCGATCGCCCATGAACCGGTCAGCATCATGCCGGGGTTGAGGGCAAAGCCGCTGCTGCGGGTCTCCCGGACCAGTTCCTTCAAGCGTGTCGCGGAATATTTCGGATGCTTCGCCAGCAGGCCGTCGGCGATGTTGGCTGAGATGATGGCGTCGACTTCGGCATCGGTCATCGCCGCGAGCATGGCGAGGCTGCCGGCGCCGACGCCGAGCGGGTGGCGGTCACCGGCTTCCAGCGCCTGCACGCGGATCGGATAAGAGCCGTCCTCGCGGTGCAGGCAGATCGAATAGACGTCGCGCGGCACCGACAGGAAGGCGGAGTCGCCGGAGTGTTCGCTCAGCCGCACCAGCGAGCGCAGCGCGGCGCCATGAATGCCGAAGCGGGTGCTGGCCAGCGTGCCCAGCGCATAGATCTCCGGGCCGATGTGATAGGCGCGGGTGTCCTGGTCCTGGTCGAGCAGGCTGGAGCGCACCAAGGCCAGCAGCATCCGGCGCACCGTCGGTTTCGACAGTTCCGATTGCGCGACCAGATCCGCCAGGCGAGCGCCGGTGCCGCCGGCGCGGCCGACCAGCAGCAGCAGCGTCGCGGCGCGGTCGATGCTCTGAGCGCCGCCCTCGGAGGCTCGCTGCGACGCCTGCACCACTTTCTTGGCTGCGATCAGGCGTTGGTGATCCACCATATGGACCTCCCTGGTCCGCGAGCGGCTGGTTTCGCCTGCATTTAAGGCCATTCACGAGGCCTGTTGACGCGCGCCGATTGCTTCGCTCAATGCAAATCGTCGAACAACAAAACAAGGTCCATCATATGGACCGATCGTCCGGGAACGCAACGTCAAATCGCTGGGAGGCCATCATGACACTATCACGCCGCACATTCCTGTCCGCAGTCCCCACCGCCGTGGCCGTGGGCACCATTGGCGCGCCCTGGGTGGCGCGGGCCCAGCAGGCGGAGTTCGCCTACAAATACGCCAACAACCTGCCGGACACGCATCCGATGAACATCCGCGCCCGCGAGATGGCTGTTACGATCAAGGCGGAGACCGGCGGCCGCTTCGACCTGCAGGTGTTTCCCAACAATCAGCTCGGATCGGATACCGACACGCTGAGCCAGTTGCGCTCCGGCGGGGTCGAGTTCTTCACGCTGTCGGGGTTGATTCTCTCGACGCTGGTGCCGGCGGCGGCGATCAACGGCGTCGGCTTCGCCTTCCCGGATGCCGACACGGTGTGGAAAGCGATGGACGGTCCGCTCGGCGGCTTTGTGCGCGAGGAGATCGCCAAGGCCAATCTGGTCGCCATGGAAAAGATCTGGGACAACGGCTTCCGCCAGGTCACCTCGTCGTCGAAGCCGATTGTCGGGCCGGATGATCTCAGAGGTTTCAAGATCCGCGTGCCGGTGTCGCCGCTGTGGACCTCGATGTTCAGGGCGTTCGACGCCGCGCCCGCCTCGATCAATTTCAACGAGGTGTATTCGTCGTTGCAGACCAAGGTGGTGGAAGGCCAGGAGAATCCGCTGGCGCTGATTTCCACGGCGAAGCTCTACGAGGTGCAGGTCTACTGCTCGCTGACCAACCACATGTGGGACGGCTTCTGGTTCCTGGCCAATCGCCGCGCCTGGGAGCGGCTGCCGCAGGACATGCGCACCATCGTGGCGAAGCACATCAATGCGGCGGCTGTGAACGAGCGCGCGGACGTCGCGGCGCTCAACGCGGGTGTCGAAAAGGAATTGGCATCGCGCGGGCTGAAGTTCAACCGGCCGGATCCCGCACCGTTTCGCGACAAGCTGCGCAAGGCCGGCTTCTACAGCGAGTGGAAAGGCAAGTTCGGCGAGAAGGGCTGGTCGACGCTCGAGGCCGCGGTGGGGCAGCTTTCGTGAGCGCCATGGCCGACCTCCCGCGTTACAGCGACGAGGCTGCCGGTGGACGCGCGACCAGGGCGGCCGCGTCGTCCTCCTGGTGGGGCCTGCTTGAAGATCGCCTCGGACGGGTGGTGGAGATCGCCGCGGCGGTGCTGGTGCTAGCCGAAGTGGTCATCCTGCTGGCGGGCGTCATCGCCCGTTATGGCGTGCAGCGGCCGTTGATCTGGTCGGATGAGCTGGCCTCGATGCTGTTTCTCTGGCTGGCGATGCTGGGCTCGGTGATTGCGTTCCGCCGCAACGCCCATATGCGGATGACGGCCCTGGTGGCCAAGCTGTCGCCGCAGCGCCGCGCCTTCCTCGATGTGTTCGCGACCGGCGCCGCGCTCGCCTTCCTGCTGATGGTGGTGTGGCCGGCCTATGAATACGCCCAGGAAGAGGCCTTCATCACCACCCCGGCGCTGGAGATCTCCAATTCCTGGCGCGCCGCGGCGCTGCCGTTCGGCATCAGCCTGATGGCGGTGTTCGCGCTGTTGCGGCTGTTGCGGGAGGCGCCGCTGCGGACCGTGCTGGCGGCGCTCGGAACGCTTGCGGTGGTGCTGGCCGCTTTCTGGTTTGCCGGGCCGCTGTTTCGCCAGCTCGGCAATCTCAATCTGGTGATCTTTTTTGTCGGCGTCGTCGCGGTGTCGGTGTTCGCCGGCGTGCCGATCGCGTTCGCCTTCGGTCTTGCGGTGTTCGGTTATCTCGCTTTGACCACGCAGACGCCGCTGATGGTGCTGGTCGGCCGCATGGATGAAGGCATGTCGCATCTCATCCTGCTGGCGGTGCCGCTGTTCGTGTTTCTCGGGCTCCTGATCGAGATGACCGGCATGGCGCGGGCGATGGTGGCGTTTCTTGCCAGCCTGCTCGGCCATGTGCGCGGCGGGCTGCACTATGTGCTGATCGGCGCCATGTACCTGGTGTCCGGAATTTCCGGCTCGAAGGCCGCCGACATGGCGGCGGTGGCGCCGGTGCTGTTTCCGGAAATGATCCGGCGCGGCGCCAAGCCGGGCGACCTGGTGGCGCTATTGTCGACCACCGGCGCACAGACCGAAACCGTTCCGCCGAGTCTGGTGCTGATCACCATCGGCTCGGTCACCGGGGTGTCGATCGCCGCTCTGTTCACCGGTGGGCTGCTGCCCGGCGTGGTGCTGGCGGTCGCGCTCGGTTTTGTCGTTCGGTTTCGGTACCGGCGCGAGGATCTCAGCAGCGTCGCGCGGGCGAGCTGGTCGCAGATCGGCCGCAGCCTCCTGGTCGCGCTGCCGGCGCTGGCGCTGCCGTTCGTGATTCGGGCTGCGGTGGTGGAGGGCGTTGCCACCGCCACCGAAGTCTCGACCATCGGCATTGCGTATGCGGTGATCGCCGGCCTGCTGATCTATCGCCAGTTCGACTGGCGCCGGCTGCGGCCGATGCTGGTCGACACCGCGTGCCTCTCGGGTGCGATCCTGCTGATCATCGGCACCGCCACCGGGATGGCGTGGGGGCTGACCCAGTCGGGCTTCTCGCGCTCGCTCGCCGCGGCGATGACCGGGCTGCCCGGTGGCGCGGCGACCTTCATGATCGTGTCGATCGCGGCGTTTGTGGTGCTCGGCTCGGTGCTGGAGGGCATTCCCGCCATCGTGCTGTTCGGGCCTCTGCTGTTTCCAATCGCGAAAGCTGTGGGCATCCACGAGGTCCACTACGCGATGGTGGTAATCTTGGCGATGGGCATCGGCCTGTTCGCGCCGCCGTTCGGGGTCGGCTACTACGCCGCCTGCGCCATCGCCCGCGTCGAGCCGGGCGAAGGCATGAAGCCGATCTGGGGCTACATGCTTGCGCTGCTGCTCGGCACGGCCGTGGTTGCGGCGGTGCCCTGGATTTCGATCGGGTTCCTCAAATGACAGGACACCCCGAAGCCGTTCCTCATTCCTCGCATCTCCGGAGAGACCAATGACACGCGCAGCCATCGTCGGATGGGCCCATACGCCGTTCGGCAAACTCGAAGATCCCGATGTCGAAAGCCTGATGTCGCGGGTGTCGGGGCAGGCGCTCCAGCATGCCGGCGTCGCGGCTGAAGACGTCGATGGCGTCTATGTCGGCGTCATGAACAACGGCTTTTCCAAGCAAGGATTCGAAGGCGCCCAGGTGGCGCTGGCGCTGCCGGACCTGGCGCATGTGCCGGCGACCCATCTGGAGAACGCCTGCGCCACCGGCTCTGCCGCGCTCTACGCGGCGCTCGACTTCGTCGACAGCGGCCGTGGCCGCATCGCGCTGGTGGTGGGCGCGGAGAAGATGACCGCGAAGCCCACAGTTGAGACCGGCGACATCCTGCTCAGCGCCTCCTATCGCAAGGAGGAGGGCGATATCCCCGGCGGCTTTGCCGGCGTGTTCGGCCGCATCGCCCAGAACTATTTCCAGCGCTACGGCGACCGCAGCGAGGAACTGGCGCGGATCGCCGCCAAGAACCACCGCAATGGCGTGGTCAATCCGTTCGCACAGATGCGACGCGATTTCGGCTACGACTTCTGCAACACCGTGAGCGACAAGAACCCCTACGTGGCGGCGCCGCTGCGGCGCACCGACTGCTCGCTGATTTCCGATGGCGCCGCGGCGCTGGTGGTGGCGGATGCGGAGACCGCCGCGACGCTGGAGCGCGCCGTGCGCTTTCGTGCGCGGCAGCATGTCAACGATATTCTGCCGCTGTCGCGGCGCGATCCCACCGCGTTCCAGGGCGGGCGGCTGGCGTGGGAGAAGGCCCGCGCCGAGGCCGGTCTCAGCCTCGATGACCTCAGCCTGGTGGAAACCCACGACTGTTTCACCATCGCCGAGCTGATCGAATACGAGGCGATGGGGCTGGCGGCGCCGGGCGAGGGCTTTCGTGTGGTGCGCGAAGGCATCGCCGAGAAGGGCGGCCGCCTTCCGGTCAATCCGTCGGGCGGCCTGAAGTCCAAGGGGCATCCGGTCGGCGCCACCGGCGTCTCCATGCATGTGATGGCGTGCCTGCAACTGATGGGCGAGGCCGGCGAGATGCAGATCGACGGGGCGAAACTCGCCGGCGTCTTCAACATGGGCGGTGCTGCGGTGGCCAACTACGTCTCGATCCTGGAGCGGCAGAAGTGACGATGGACGCATCCGCTCCGAAAGGCGGCGTGACGCCGGTGTCGAAACGGGTGATGAACCTGTCGTTTCTGGTGCGGCAGGCGGCGCGCCGCTTTGGCGGTGAGATCGGACTGGTTTGGGGCGAAGCTACCTGGACTTGGGCGGATCTCGACCGCCGCATCGACGCGATGGCGGCGGCGCTGGCGGTGCGGGGCGTCGGCAAGGGCGATCGCGTGCTGGTGCAGTCCAAGAACACCAACCAGCTTTTCGAATCGATGTTCGCCTGCTTCCGGCTCGGCGCGGTGTGGGTGCCGACCAACTTCCGGCAGACGCCCACGGAGGTCGCCTATCTCGGCGAGGCCAGCGGCGCGACGGCGATGATCTGCCACAACGATTTTGCCGCGCATGCGGCAGCCGCGCGCGACGCCGCGCCCGGCATTCGGTTTGTCGTTTCGATCGGTGCGTCCGATTTCGGCGACGACTATGACGACCTGGTCCGCCGCCACGACGGCGAGAGCGTAAGCGTTGCCGATGTGGAGCATGACGACCCCTGCTGGTTCTTCTTCACCTCCGGCACCACAGGGCGTCCCAAGGCCGCGGTGCTGACCCACGGCCAGATGGCCTTTGTGGTGACCAATCATCTCTGCGACCTGATGCCGGGCACCACCGCGCAGGACGCGTCACTGGTGGTGGCGCCGCTGTCGCATGGCGCGGGGATCCATCAACTGGTGCAGACCGCGCGCGCGGTCAAAACCGTGCTGCTGTCGAGCGATCGTTTCGACGTGGATGAGGCCTGGCGGCTGGTGGCGCGCTGGCGCGTCAGCAACATGTTCACGGTGCCGACCATCCTGAAGATGCTGGCGGAACATCCCTCGCGCGCGTTGCACGACCATTCGTCGCTGCGCTACGTGATCTATGCGGGCGCGCCGATGTACCGCGAGGATCAGAAGGCCGCGCTGCGGGCGCTCGGCAAGGTGCTGGTGCAGTATTTCGGGCTCGGCGAAGTCACCGGGAATATCACGGTGCTGCCGGCGGACCTGCACGACGCCGACGACCATGCGGGTGCGCGCATCGGCACCTGCGGCTTCGCGCGCACCGGCATGCAGATTTCGGTCCAGGGCGACGACGGCCGCGAAGTGTCTGCGGGCGAAACCGGCGAGATCTGCGTTTGCGGCCCGGCGGTGTTCGCCGGTTATTACAACAACCCGGAGGCCAACGCCAAAGCCTTCCGCGACGGCTGGTTTCGCACCGGCGATCTCGGCCACATGGATCGCGAAGGTTTTCTCTACATCACCGGCCGCGCGTCCGACATGTACATTTCCGGCGGCTCCAACGTCTATCCGCGCGAGATCGAGGAGAAGCTGCTGACCCATCCGGCGATCGCGGAAGTGGCCGTGCTCGGCGTACCGGATCCGACTTGGGGCGAGGTCGGTGTCGCGGTCTGCGTGCTGGCGCCCGGGGCGGTGGTCAATGAGCGGGAGCTGCTCGGCTGGGTCGACGGCAAGGTCGCGCGCTACAAGATTCCCAGGCGGGTGTTTTTTTGGAATGCACTGCCGAAATCCGGCTACGGCAAGATCACCAAGAAGGCCGTGCAGGCCGAATTGACCGCGCGCGGCCTGCTGCCGCTCGACCACGTCGAAACCTCCGGAAAAAGGATCAGCCGATGAAACAACAAACAGTTTTGGTGACAGGGGGCGCGTCGGGCATCGGGTTGGCGATCGCGGAAGCCATTCTCGCCGAGGGTGGGCGCGTGGTGGTCACCGACGTTGTCGAGGCGACGCTGGCACAGGCGCGGACCAGGCTCGAGAGCTTCGGCGACCGCATCCGCGTCGAACAATTCGACGTGGCCGACGAAGCCGCCGTGGTGGCGGCGGTCGATCGCTGCGAACGCGAATTCGGCGCCATTGACGGCGTGGTCAACTCCGCGGGCATCGGCCGCGACATTCCGGTGGTGGAGACTGGTGCGGAAATATTCCGCAAGATCCTCGATATCAATCTGGTCGGCAGCTTCATAGTGGCCCGCGAGGCGGCGAAACGGATGCTGCCGCGCGGCCGCGGCGCCATCGTCAACATCGCCTCGGTGTCCGGCCTCCGCGGCAATGCCGGGCGCGTCGCCTACGGCGCCTCGAAAGCCGGCGTCATCATGATGACCCAGGTCATGGCCGTGGAACTCGCGCCGCACGGCATCCGCGTCAACGCCATCGCGCCGGGGCCGGTCGAGACGCCGCTGGTCAGGGACATGCATTCGTCGGCGTCCCGGTCGGAGTGGACGGATCGGGTGCCGCAAGGGCGCTACGGCACGCCGGATGAACTGGCGGGCGCGGCGATCTTCCTGCTCGACCCCGGCAAATCGAGCTTCGTCACCGGCCAGGTGCTCGCCGTCGACGGCGGCTTCACCGCCGCCGGCCTGCTCGGCTGATCCCGGCGATGCCCGTCGCGTCAGCGCATCAGCAGGGGATCGATCGAGATCACCCGCTTCATGGTGCGCAGCGCGAAGGTCGATCGCGAGTGCCGGATGCCCTCGATCCGGTACAGGCTCTCGCGCAGGAAACGCTCATAATGTTCGGTGCCGGCCACCGCGACCTTGACCAGGTAGTCGTATTCACCGGTGACGAGATGCGCTTCGATCACCTCCGGAAAGCGCGCCAGCGCGCTGCCGAATTTTTCCAGCACCTTCTCGTCATGCCGGTCGAGCGTGACTTCGACGAACACGATGTTCGGAGCGCCGATCGCCTTGTGGTCGAGAACAGCGACATACCCCTCGATCGCGCCGCTGGCCTCCAGCCGCTTCACCCGCGTCCAGCACGGCGACGGCGAAAGGCCGACCTTCTGCGCAAGATCGTTCATGCTCATGCGGCCGTCGGCGCGCAACGCCGACAGGATCTTGCGGTCGAGCAGGTCAAGTTCGCGTGCCGGCGCGGTGGTCATATTCTCGGATTGTTTGTTCTGTCTAGCCACGGATAATCCAGATTTTATTCTGTAAAAACTTTGTCTGGCGGATATTTCAGCAAGAAATCAGACAAATAGCCAGCTAAATCAACTGAGTGATAAAAGCTGCGACGAGAAATCGGGTGAGGACATGTCCAACGCTTTCGCTGAGATCGTCACGTTTCGCATGACCGTCGCGGATGCCAGCGACGGCGCCATTCGGGTGCTGACCGATGCGCAGCGTTTCGGTCTCGACCTCGTCTCGCTGGATCTGCAGCCGGCGCAAACGCGACGCCATGCCGGTGAAGGCGAAGCGGATCTGACGATCGTCCTCTCGGCGGGCCGCCCCATCGATACGGATCTGCTGGCGACGCGTTTCGTTCGCCATCCCTGCGTGCTGCGTGTTCACGTCGATCGTGCCAACTCCACCGGCATCGATGATGCCGTCACCATCGCGGCGTGATCGCGGATCGATTTGTTTGGGTCTCGCCGATCCCAACGGAGGTCTCTCGTGCTTGCTCTGACGTCGTCGACTGCGCCGCGCCCACGCACGCTGATCCATCCCGGGCGATTCAATCCCGTCCGCATCAGCAGCATGCACGCCGCCTCCGCGCGGCACTTTCGTCTCGTCTTGCAGCCGGGACGCAGCCTGTTCGACGCACTGGTGCGTCCGTTGGCGGACGTGGGCGTCGAGAACGCGTCGACCACGATCCTGGGCGGGGCGTTCGCGCAACTGCACTACTGCGTCGCCCCACCAGATCCATCGGGGCAGGCCGTGATCGCCTACACGCGGCCGATCGATGCCGGTGCGGCCTTCATGATTTTCGGCAACGCCACGCTGGGCAAGAGCATGGCGGGCGAACCGCTGGTGCATTGCCACGCCGCGATCCGCACTGCGGCTGGAGACGTCAAGGGTGGCCATATCCTGACCGAGACCTGCATCGTCGGGCGCGACCCGATCCCGGTGCTGGTCACCTCGCTCGACGAGTTCGAGTTGCGGCAGGCGTTCGACCCCGAAACCAATATTCCTCTGCTGCAGCCTCAGGGAAGGGTGTGTCATGACTGATCAGGCCGTTGTCGAGCGCGGATCGATGGGCCGCGTCGCGTATGCGCGGATCGCGCCGAACGAGGATCTGGTGCTGGGCGTGGAAAAGCTGTGCCTCGCCGAGGGATTCGACAACGCCTTCGTGCGCGGCGCGCTCGGCAGTCTGGTGGACGCCTGCATGGGAACGCAGGACGGCCGCTATCGCCACATCAAGGGTCCCGCGGTCGAAATCGTCAGCCTTGCGGGCGAGGTCCGCGCGAGCGGTGATGGCTCGCTGAAGGCGGCGCTGAGTGGCGTGGTGGCCGATACCGACGGCAACGTGTTCGGCGGCCCCTTTGTCGCGGGTCTCAATCCGATCTGCATGACGTTCGAGGTCACGCTCGAGGAATGGCTGCCCGCCTGACGTGCTGGCCGCTGGCGCGATTGTGAGCAACGTGTGACGTTTTCAGCGCAGATGCAGTGCAACAAAAGGCATCTGGATACCTTAATCGCTCTCTTATTCATCATCTGCTCATTTGACCAGATGTTTAATTTGTCCGGAATCATTGCCACATTCCTGTCATGGCCCCGCTGGGCCGATGCGGAAAGGAAGCCGGATGTCGATGGAAGCCCAGACGCTGCGTCCCCCCTCGCGACTGCTGTTGTTGCTCGAGGGCCGGGCGCTCCAGGAACTCGGCGCATTCTATGCGACGCTGCCGCTGCTCAACCTGACCGCTGCGGGTGACGGCCATCCGGTGCTGGTGCTGCCGGGTCTCGTCACCAGCGACGTCTCGACCAAGCCGCTGCGCACATTCCTCGAAGGTCGCGGTTATGCCGTGAGCGGCTGGGGACTGGGGCGCAACTATGGTCTGCGCGAAGGTGTGCAGGACGGCATGCTGGATCTGGTGCGCAAGATCACCGATGAGCACGGACGCAAGCTCAGTATCGTCGGCTGGAGTCTCGGCGGTCTCTATGCCCGCCAGCTCGCCAAGATCCTGCCTGACCACGTACGGTCGGTGATCACGCTCGGCAGTCCGTTTGCGGCCAGCCCGAGAGCCACCAATGCCTGGCGCGTCTACGAATTCGTCAGCGGCGAACGCGCCGACGATGCCCACGCCCAGTCCGGTTTCGGCGGCGCGCTGTCCGAGACACCGCCGGTGCCGACCACGGCGATCTTCAGCCGCACCGATGGCGTTTGCGCCTGGCAGGGCTGCATGGAAAAGCCCGGCACCCACAGCGAGAACATCGAAGTCTACGGCAGCCACTGCGGTCTCGGGCATCACCCCGCTGTGGTCTATGCCGTCGCCGACCGTCTGGCGCAGCCGGAAGGCGCGTGGCAGCCGTTCGACCGCAGCGGCTGGCGCAGCCTGGTGTTCCCGAATCCGAACCGGTGACAGCGGTCTTTAACGGGCATTTTTGAGGTGATTCACATCGGCAGCGCGCCAGCGCTGCCGATAGTCGTTATTCGCCGGCCAATGCCGCTTCCAGCCGCGCGATCAGCCAGCTTGCGGCCGGCCCCGGCGGCGCGTCGGTGCGATGCACGGCGCGCAGCGGGTAAGCGACGCTGCTCCACTGATCCATATCGAGCTGGAGCAGGCGCCCCGATGCGATGTCGTCGCGCACCATTGGCTCGGGCATGCTGCCCCAGCCGACACCTGCCAACAGCAGGGCATGTTTCGATCCCAGGTCGGCCAGGCGCCAGGTGCGCACCGCAACCACACCGAAATCCTGATTCTTGGTCATTTCCGAGCGGTCAGTCAGCACCAGTTGAATGTGTTTGCGTGCGGCCGCCAACGTTGTCGATCCCCGGTATTGACCGAGCGGATGAGACGGCGCGGCCACCGGGACGAGTTTCACAGCCCCGATCTGGCGGTTTTCGAGACTGTCCGTTCCGAACACGGCCGGGCCGGCGACGCCGATGTTGGCGGTTCGATCGATGACGAGTTGCGTCACGGCGCCCAAGGCCTCGACATGCAGACGCAACGAGACGGTGGGGAAGGCCGCTTGAAACGCATCCAGCACAGCCACCAGTTTGGCCGTCGGCAGCATCACGTCCACCACCAGCGCGACTTCGGCTTCCAGGCCCGAAATCAGTCCGCGGGCCCGGGCGAGCAGGTCGCCGATCCCGAGTGAGATGGCGCGTGCGTCCGAGAGCACGGCGCGCCCGGCGTCGGTGAGCAGCGGTTTCTTGGTGGACTGCCGGTCAAACAGTTCGAGGCCGAGCTGGGCTTCGAGGTTGGCGATGGCGTAGCTGATCACCGACGTGGCCCGCCCCAATTTCCGCGCGGCGCCGGCAAAACTGCCGGTTTCCACAATGGTCAGGAAGATCTGCAGCTGATCGAGGGTTGGCGGTTTCGGATCGGGGCGTTTGGCATGGGCGGCCAACATATCAATAATCTCGAATGATTTGTTCGATATTATCCCACTTTTCAGAACATCGAAAGCTTTCCAATTAGAGCGGGACAGCTTCACCCCACCTTCCAAGGAATACGTCCATGTCCCAGCCCAAGG
Organism: Hyphomicrobiales bacterium; assembly: GCA_041424235.1. GTDB lineage: Bacteria > Pseudomonadota > Alphaproteobacteria > Rhizobiales > Xanthobacteraceae > Bradyrhizobium_A. Next base: position 39,744 of record JBGMOD010000114.1, on the reverse strand, counting down.
TTCTGATCGCCTTTTATTCCCGTTCCAGCGTCACCGAAGCCCTCGCCAAGGAGATTGCCGAAGGCGCCCGCGCCGCCGGCGCCGAGGTCCGTATCCGCCGTGCCCGCGAGGTCGTCAGCCAGGAGGTCATCAACTCGGTGCCCGGTTGGGCCGACCAGGCAGCCGCACTCAACGCCAAGTATGAAGCGCCGACCGAAGCCGACGCCGAATGGGCCGATGCCATCGTGTTCGGTACGCCGACCCGGTTCGGCTCGGTCTCGTCCGAACTGAAGGCCTACATCGACAGCCTCGGTGGCCTCTGGTTCCAGGGCAAGCTCAACGGCAAGGTCGGTTCGGTGTTCGGGTCATCATCGACGCCGCACGGCGGCAACGAGTCGACGCTGATCTCGCTCTATAATCCGCTGGCGCACCTCGGCCTGATCATCGTGCCGCTCGGTTACGCCGACCCGGCGCTGTTCAAGGCCGGCTCGCCCTACGGCGCCACATCGGTGTCGTTCAATCAGGCCGCCCCGCCGACCGCGGACGATCTCGAGGTTGCCCGTTTCCAGGGCAAGCGTGTCGCCACCGTCGCCAAGGCTTTGAAGGCCGCGTGATCCACGCTCCATCCTTTTTCAGAGGACAATCATCATGACTGCTTCAGCAATCCAGAGCCGTGACACGTCGTCGGCTCTCACGAGCTATGTGCCCGCGATCGGGCGCCTGCTCATCGCCGTGATCTTCCTGCTCAGCGGTGTCGGGAAGGTGTTCGCACCGGGCGGCACCCAGGCCTACATCGCCGCAGCCGGCCTGCCACTGCCGTTGCTCGCGTATCTGATCGCCGTAGTGGTCGAAGTCGGCGGTGGGCTGCTGCTGGTGCTCGGCTATCAGACTCGTGCGGTCGCAGCCGTCCTGATCGTGTTCACGATCGCCGCCGCGCTCGGCTTCCATCACAATTTTGCCGAGCAGAACCAGATGATCCACTTCCTGAAGAACATCGCCATCGCCGGCGGTCTGCTGCAGGTCGTGGCCTTCGGTGCGGGTGGTTTCGGCCTGGATGCGCGGCGGCGGTGACGATCCGCCGGCCCCAGCAAACATGATCAAGGGTGTGTCATCCGGGTCTTGTCACCCGAACGACACACCCTTTTCCGCTATCCTTGCATCTGCGCGGCTTTGTCTGGACGCCCCGAGGCTTTGGCCCTAAGGCGTTCAGACTTGGAACGAGGGCCGTATGCCATGCCGGGCAATGAGATCGATATTCTCGCGCATAATCGTGCTGTGTGGGATCGGCAGGCTGCGGCGCAGTGTGAGTGGTCGCGCCCGGTTGGGCGCGAATTGATCGCCGCTGCCAGGAATGGGCAATGGGATGTTCATCTCACGCCGCGACCGATGCCGAAGGAATGGCTCGGCGATCTTGTCGGCAAGCGCATCCTCTGTCTGGCTTCGGCCGGAGGCCAGCAGGCGCCTGTGCTCGCCGCGGTCGGCGCGCTTGTCACCGTCATGGATATTTCAGGCGAACAGCTGCAGCAGGATCGAATGGTCGCGGAGCGCGACGGACTCGCGCTTGCGACGGTGCAAGGTGACATGTGCAACCTGAGCATCTTTCCAGATGCACAATTCGATCTGATCTTTCATCCCATTTCCAATCTCTATGTGCCCGACGTTCGTCCGGTCTGGCGGGAATGCCATCGGGTTCTGAAGAGCGGAGGTGCTCTGCTCGCTAGCTTCTACAATCCGGTGGTCTTCATCGGAGACCGCGACCCGACCTATCTGGAGCAGGGGGTGATTCGGCCGCGTTACAAGCTGCCGTATTCGGATCTGGTTGATCTCGATCAAGCTACGCTACAGAAAAAGCGCGACAATGGCGAAGCCGTTGTGTTCGGTCACTCCCTGACAGACCTGATCGGCGGTCAACTCACGGCGGGTTTTGTCATCGCCGGATTCTACGAAGATGAGCAACCGAACCCGCGCTTCTTGGTCGATCGCTTCATGCCCACGTTTCTCGCGACCCGTGCGCTGAAGCACTGAACGATCGAAGCCTGCATGGCGCGGCCATTTCGTCGCAAGCGAAAGCCGGCCGCGGCGGGCCGGCTTTCAAGAATTTGTCACGCGGTTGAATGAATGGAGCGCGTGTGACGCCCCGCCCGAATCAGCTCTTTACTTCTTCGCCCGCTCGATCGCTTCGGTGATCAGCTTGCGCGCCTCATCCGCATCGCCCCATCCCAGCATCTTGACCCACTTGCCGGGCTCCAGATCCTTGTAGTGCTCGAAGAAGTGCTGGATCTGTTCGCGGGTGATGGTGGGCAGGTCGGTGTAGTTGTGGACGTTCTCGTAGCGCTTGGTGAGCTTCGGGGTCGGCACCGCGATGATCTTCTCGTCGCCGCCGCCGTCGTCTTCCATCTTCAGCACGCCGATCGGGCGGACATTGATCAAGGCGCCCGGGACGATCGGTCGGGTGTTGGCCACCAGCACGTCGATCGGATCGCCATCGTCGGACAGCGTGTGCGGAACGAAGCCGTAGTTGCCGGGATAGCGCATCGGCGTATGCAGGAAGCGGTCGACCACCAGGGTGCCGGCGGCCTTGTCCAGCTCGTACTTGATCGGTTCGCCGCCGATCGGCACCTCCACGATGACATTGACGTCGTCGGGCGGGTTCTTGCCGATGGCAATGGCGTCGATATTCATAACAGTCTCCTGCTCATGCTCAGGGAGGGGCGAGTCCGCGCTGGAACCCGCGTCCAAATCGGATAATCAGGCGTGTCTTCCCCATGCGAACGGCTCGATACCATGTCCCGGCCGGCAGTCTTTTGACGTCACAGGAAGCCCATTTTCAGGCCATTTGCAACGGTTCGGCCTGATAAATCTCAAGGGTCGGAGGCTCGGCGACGAGGTGGCGCAGCGCCTTCACGAAGCCGATCGAGTCCGGCACCTGGAAATGAGCCGTCAGTGCCGCCTTGTCGGCCCAGCGCTCGACGAACACCAGCCGGTGGGCGTTCTCGCAGTCGACATGCACATCGTGCGACAGGCAGCCGGGCTCGGCGCGGGAGCGGTGGACATGCGCGAGGCTGAGGCTCAGCACGTCGTCGAATGTGTCTGGCTGCGCCAGCACGCTTCCGGTCACCACGATCATCGTTTCCTCCTTCACTGTCTGATAACGATGGGTTTGCTTGAATTAGGCCGGTCAATCAGATTAGCTGGCCGGTGCGCCGGCTGCAAAACAGACATCGCGTTGTGATCACAGCAGCGTACCATTTCCGGCGGGAGATGGCGTGCTCTCGAAGACAAAGGAAGAGGCCATGAAGGTGACCGTCAATATCGACTGCACGCCGCTGGAAGCGCGGGAGTTCATGGGCCTGCCCAATGTCCAGCCGATGCAGGAGAACGTCATGAAGCAGCTCGAAACGCAGATGATGGACAACATCAACAAGATGTCGCCCGACGCCATGCTCAAGAACTGGATGTCGTTCGCGCCGGAGCAGTTTCAGGATCTGTTCAAGATGGCGTTCGGGGCCGGCAAGCCGAAGTAAACGGAAGCGGTGTGGGGCGCCTTCGGTTTGGTTCGTTGGTAGTGGCGATTGGGGCGCTTTTTCTGGCTGCGGCCTGGTCAACGGCGGCTCAACCGGAGCAAAACGAGAAACTACGGAAACTGCTATCCAGTTTCCGTAACTGTGTCCGGACGAATGCACCGACCGCTTACGCGGAGGGGCTAAGAGCGTTTGACGATGCCGCCAACTTTTTCTTCAGCACGTGCGGGCCTCCAGCAAGTGATTTCGCGGAAGTCGGTGCGCTTCCTCCTGGCAGCTTGCGAAAGGTCGTCAACGAAGAGTGGGCTGCCGTTCTTAGTGGGATACGAAACCATTGAGGTTGTTTCCACGTCCGTAGGCTAGACTCGTAGCCCGGACGAGCGGAGCGAGCGTTGATCCCTTAACGTCAATGCGCGTTCCTGAGCCGCGCCACCGTCTCCTCGACACTGCTCCACGCCGGCTTGTCCGGCGCGAACTGCCGGCGCAGGAAACGCACGAGGTCGGCGACCTGATTGTCGCTGAAGCTGCCCTTGAACGCCGGCATGTAACCGAGGTCGCTTGACACGGGATCGGCGATGCCGTGCAGGATCACCTGGATCAGATTGTCCGGCACCGCGCCGTGCAGGTTGCTGTTGAGGGCCAGCGAGGGCCTTGCGCCGAACAGTTGTGGACCGCCGACCTGATGGCAGACTGCGCAGGCGCCCTGGTAGATGCGCGCGCCGGATGATGCGCCCGACAGCGCCGAAGCGGCCGTTTCGGTCTCGAGCCGGGTGGCCAGCGCATCGAGCTCCGAAGAAGAGGTGGTCGCCTTGCCGTTGAAGGACGCCAGATAGACCGCCATCGCCCGGATATCGGTCTCGGGCAGGGCCGCCAACTCCTTCACCACCGGCGCCATCGGGCCGGCAGCGACACCATGATGGCGTGAGGTGCCGGTGCGCAGGTACGCGAACAGTTCGTCCTCGGTCCACGGGATCGGCGCCGTCGACAGCGACGTCAGCGCCGGTGCTTCCCAGCCGTCGGCAAATCCGCCGGCGAGATAGGCGCGCTGCCGTTCCGCGCCGAGCGCATTGCGCGGCGTGTGGCAGGCGCCGCAATGACCCAGGCCTTCGACGAGGTAGGCGCCACGATTCCATTGTTCGGACTTTGCCGGGTTCGCCGTGAACGACGACGAGTCGTGAAACAGCGCATTCCAGCCGGCGAGCAGCGGACGGATGTTGAAGGGAAAGGCGAGTTTGGTCTTGGGATTGGGCGATGTGACCGCCGGCTGCGCCATCAGGTAGGCATACAGCGCCTGCATGTCGGCATCGGTGGTCTTGGCGAAGTGATTGTACGGAAATGCCGGATAGAGCTGCCGCCCGTCGCGATGGATGCCTTCGCGCATGGCGCGCTCGAACGCGGGATACGACCAAGCGCCGATGCCGGTCGCAGCATCGGGGGTGATGTTGGTGCTGTAGACGACGCCGAATGGTGTCTCCAGCGGACGCCCGCCCGCATTGACGGCGCCGCCGAGCGAGGTGTGGCAGACGGCGCAGTCGCCCAGCGCCGCCAGCTCTTGTCCGCGCGCGATGGTGGCGGTGGAGAAGACCGAGGCATCGGGCCGCGCGATCGGCGCGATTGCGCGCGAGGGCCAGATGGCGGCGCCGATGCCGACCACGGCGGCGCACAGCGCCGCGGCGCCGGCGATGAGGCCGTAGCGCGCGAATGGATTGCGCGGTCCCTTCCTGGGGGGAGCGAGGCGCGGCGGCGCAGCATCGGGCAACGCGGCTGGCGATGCCTGCCGTTCGCCCTGCAATCCCGCGAGAATGCGCTCCGGCGTGAACGGCGGCTCGCGGAAACGCACGCCGGTGGCGTCGAAGATGGCGTTGGCGATCGCGGCCGCGCTCGGCACCGAAGCGGATTCACCGACACCGAGCGGCGGCTGATCCTGGCGCGGCAGCATCAGCACGTCGATCTTCGGCACCTCGGGGAAGGTGATGATCGGATAGGCGCCCCATTCCTTGCTGGCGACGCCGAGCTTGTCGAACGCGACTTCTTCCTTGAGCACACGGCTGGTGGACTGGATCACGTTGCCGTGGATCTGGTGCCGCACGCCGTCGGGATTGATCATCAATCCGGAATCCTGGCCCGCCACCACGCGCACCACGCTGACATCGCCGGTGGTTTTATTGACGGCGACATCCGTGATCCAGGCGGACCATGCCGCAGCCTTCCCCGGAAACGGGCCATGGACATACAACGCATAGGCAAAGCCGCGGCCGCGCACCACGTCGCCATCCGGCTCGGGCGGGGTCCAGTGCGGGCGCGGCGTCCAATTGGCGCGCTCTGCCACCGCCTTGACCAGATCGATCGCACGCGGGTCTTTCAGATAACGCAGGCGATATTCGATGGGATCGACACCGGCCTCGGTGGCGAGCTCGTCGATGTAGGATTCATGAGCGAAGGTGTTGGGCAGCGCAGAGACCCCGCGCAGCCACGCGGCGCGCACAATCGGCGGCATGTCGTGGGTCACGACGCGCATGTGGTCGTAGTCGTAGGGCGGAATCGCGGTGCGGTCGCCCATCTGCAGGACAGCGGGAATTGGCGCGATGGTGCCGGTCAGGATCAGCGCCAGCGTCGGTGCCGCATTGGACGGATAGCGGGTGACGAAATCGTAAGCGGCGACGCCGCCGTCGGCGTTGAGGCCGCCATTGACGTCCATGAGTTGCCCGGTGCCTTTTGGCTCCCATAGATGCTCCTGCTCGCGAGTGAGTTGCACTCGGACAGGCCGGCCGACCGCACGCGACAGCAGCGCCGCGTCGGCGCCGACGTCGTCGGCGCAGTTGCGGCCGTAGCAGCCGGCGGCTTCCATCCGGATCACATCGATCCGGTCCTCGGGCAGCGCCAGCAGATGCGCCAGATCGGTGCGCAGCGGATGCGGATTCTGGGTGCCCGACCACACCCGCACCGCGCCATCGCGATAGTCCGCGACCGAACACGACGGTCCGATCGAACCGTGCATGTGGTAGGGCCACACATACGTGCGGCGCATCGGTTTCTCGGCAGCGGCGATCGCGGTTTCGACATCCCCCTTGTCGATCAGGGTGCGCGGGGTCGAGGGGTTGGCGCGCAATGCCGTGTCGATATCCCTGATGTCGGGAATGGTCGGCGTCGGTTTCCAGGTAATCTTGAGCTGCTCGGCCGCCTTGATCGCGTTCTCCTCGCGATCCGCCACCACGCCGACGAAATCCGCGATCCGCACGATCCGGATGATGCCGGGGATATGACTGATGGACGACTCATCAATCGCCAGCAGGCTGGTGCCGATGAAGGGGCCGGCATCGACACCGGCATAAGGCGGCCGCACCACGCGGCCATGCAGCATGCCGGGCACGCGGACATCGTGCACATAGATCCATTCGCCCGTCGCCTTGGCCGGGATGTCGACCCGCGCCGCGGACTGACCGACGATGCTGTAGGCTTCCACCGGCTTGAGTGCGACGTCGTCGGCAAGCTCGAGCCGGATGGTTTCGCCGGCGACCAGCTCACCGTAGCTGATACTCTTGTTGTGGCCGCGGACCAGGCCGTCCTCAACCGTGAGTTCGCCCGCCGGCAGTTCGAATTTGTCCGCGGCGCGCGCTACCAAAGCGTGCCGGGCTTGCGCAGCGGCCTTGCGCAACGGCACCGCCGTGATCTGGATGGTCTCGCTGGCGATGGTCGCGCCCTGGTTGGGCACCTGCGCGGTGTCGCCGAGCACCATGGTGACGCGCGCCAGTGGCACATCGAGCTCTTCCGCGACGATCTGCGCCAGCGAGGTGCGGATGCCGGTGCCGAGATCGACATGGCCATTGAAGGCGGTGATGGCGCCGTCGGCGGTGATCAGGATGAAGGTCTCGGCCACCCCGGCCGCAGTGGTGCGTACGATTGCCAGAGATCCGGCTGCGGCGGCGGGATCGTTGCCGGCTGTGTGGTCTGGCTCCGGTTTGGACATGTCAGGCCCCGGTGCTGGAGCCCGCGCGCAGCACGGCGCGGACGATTTCCACATGGGTGCCGCAGCGGCAGAGATTGTAGCGCAGTGCCTCCAACACCTCGGTTTCGCTGGGGTGTGGATTGCGGGTGAGCAGCGCCTTCGCCGTCATGATCATGCCGTTGAGGCAGTAGCCGCATTGCGCCGCCTGCTCATCGATGAAGGCCTGCTGCACCGCGTCAGGATGCTCGCGCGAGCCCAGCCCTTCCAGCGTCACGATGTCACGCCCGGCGCAGCCGCTAACCGGAATCACGCAGGAGCGGGCGGCGATGCCGTCGATCAGGACAGTGCAGGCGCCGCATTCGCCGAGCCCGCAGCCGAACTTCGGGCCGTTGAGCGCGAGGTCGTTGCGCAGCACATACAGCAGCGGCGTGTCGTGCGCGACCGGCACGTCATGGCTGCGTCCGTTGACGGTGAGGCGAATGGTATCCTGCATGTCCTTGCGTCAGATCTCTTCGTTGCACCTCAGTCTCGCCCCTTGGACGATACTGTTAGTATACAAACGTGCAAGAGACGCGCCAGAAAAACCTTTGTCGTTGCCGGGCTTGTCCCGGCAACCCCGCTTAGGAGGGCACTGCGCCCCTAAGCGAGATCACCGGGACAAGCCCGGTGATGACAGTCGTGGGTGGGATGCGCCTCACTCTCACAGACTCGTCGTGATCCCGCCGTCCACATAAAGGGTGTGGCCGTTGACGAACGACGAGGCCGGGCCGGCCAGGAACACCGCGGCACCGACCAGTTCTTCCACATTGCCCCAGCGCCCCGCAGGGGTGCGGTTGGCCAGCCAGGTGGAGAAATCCGGGTTGTCCACCAGTGCCTGGTTCAGCGGCGTCTTGAAATAACCGGGCGCGATGGCGTTGATCTGCAGGCCGTGTTTGGCCCAGTCGGTGCACATGCCGCGGGTGAGGTTGCGCACGGCACCCTTGGTCGCGGTGTAGGGGGCGATGCCGGGCCCGCGCCAATTCGCTCTGCACTGAAGCGATGTTGATGATCTTGCCGCGGCCGCGCTTGATCATGTGCCGCGCCACCGCTTGGCCTGTGTAGAACACGCTGGAGATGTTGGTGCTCAGCAACTGCTCCCAGCGCTCGGCTGGAAAATCCTCCAGCGGACTGCGGAACTGCATTCCGGCATTGTTGATCAGGATGTCGATGGCGCCGATCCCAGCTTCGATGTCTGCGACGCCTTGCGTCACTGCCGTATGCTGGGTGACGTCGAACGCGGCGATATCGGCCTTGTGGCCTTTGGCGCGCAGTGCCTCGGCGGCTGCCGCGAGCTTGCCGGCGTCGCGGCCGTTGAGCACGATCTCGGCGCCATGGTCGGCGAGACCTTGCGCCAGCGCCAGCCCGATACCCTGGCTTGAGCCGGTGATCAGTGCGCGCGATCCGCTGAGGTCGAACAATGATCTGGCCACGCAAGAATCTCCTTCACTGATCGCAGCATTGCGACTATTGACGCCCATGTTATCGCCAACATAATCAGCAGGCAAAGCGATCGTAAACGCAATCATTCGGTCCCACATTGTGGTTCGATGTGATGAGTCAATCCGAGCGGCGATCGCGCGAAAATTGGCTGAAATAATCCGGGGAGACCACGCATGAAATCGATCGTCATCCATGCCGCGAAAGATCTCCGGATCGAGCAATCCGAATCCGGCTCCGCAGGCCCAGGGCAGGTCGAGATCGCAATCGAAGCCGGCGGCATCTGCGGTTCCGATCTGCATTATTACAATCACGGCGGCTTCGGCACCGTGCGCATTCGCGAGCCGATGATTCTCGGGCATGAAGTCGCCGGCTGGATTGTCGCGCTCGGCAGCGGCGTGTCGACGCTGGCAGTGGGCGACCGCGTCGCGGTGTCGCCGAGCCGGCCGTGCGGTCAATGCCAGTATTGCCAGCAGGGCCAACAGAACCACTGCCTCAACATGCGCTTTTACGGCAGCGCGATGCCGATGCCGCACATCCAGGGCGCATTCCGCCAGCGGCTCGTGGCCGAGAGCTGGCAGTGCCACAAGGTGGCCACGCACGTTTCCGCCAACCAGGCGGCGTTCGCCGAGCCGCTGGCAGTGACGCTGCATGCGGTCAACCGCGCCGGCTCGCTGCTCGGCAAGCGCGTGCTGATCACCGGCTCCGGACCGATCGGCGCGCTGTGCATCCTTGCTGCTCGCGTCCACGGCGCCCGCGAGATCGTGGTCACCGATGTGATGGACGGTGTGCTGAAGAAGGCCTCCGAGGTAGGAGCCGACCGCACCATCAATGTCGCGACCGATGGGGACAAGCTCGCCGCCTACAACGTCAACAAAGGCAGCTTCGATGTCGTATTCGAAGCCTCGGGCAACGAACGCGCGGTGCGCGCTGCGCTCGATGTCATCAAGCCGCGCGGAGTGTTCGTGCAGCTCGGTCTCGGGGGCGACATTTCGATTCCGCAGAACGTGGTGGTCGCCAAGGAAATCGAGATGCGCGGTACGTTCCGTTTCCACGAGGAGTTCGGGCTCGCGGTGGATCTGCTCAACCAGAAGCGGCTCGATGTCGCCCCGCTGTTGACCGGGGTCTACCCGATCGAGGACGCCGTGAAAGCGTTTGATATCGCCGGCGACCGGAACCAATCGATGAAGGTTCAGATCGGATTCTGAACATATCCCTGGCCACGGCGCGCCAGTAACCAATGCTGCTTTGCACAATTTATCGACATCCGCGCTAGGCAATTGCAGGTTTATGTTGCAACGGCCGGCTCTCGGCGCTGAGGGCGCTTGACAGCCACCGGCGACCCCGCGCAAGATCGTTCGTATACGAACAAAGCGGTGCGCAGCTGCCGACGGGGTTGGGAATTGATCCGTCGCGTGCCCGGCATCGCGGACGCCATTTTCACGGTTCGGTGCGAAGTTGGATACGCCCATGCTGAACGATGCACCTTCGAATGCTGCAGCCTCTGGCGCCGCGGACAAGATCCGCTGCGATGCCTGTCCGGTGATGTGCTACATCAAGCCCGGCGCAACCGGCGCTTGTGATCGTTATGCGAACCACGCAGGCGAGCTGGTGCGGGTCGATCCGCATGTGGTGCTGGAGCGCACGGTGTCGCACGGCGGCCAGATCGTTCCGTTCCAGAAGGTCGGCGACTGGGACGGCAATATCGTCGGCCGGGACAAGGTGTTCGTCACCGCGATCGGCGCCGGCACCACCTATCCCGATTACAAGCCTGCGCCGTTCATCGTCTCCTCGGAGATCGACGGCGTCGACATGGTCACCGTCGTCACCGAAGGCATTTTCAGCTATTGCGGCGTCAAGGTGAAGATCGACACCGATCGTTATCTCGGGCCGGAAACCGCGGCGGTGCGTTGCCAGGGCGAAGCCATCGGCCATGTCATGACCAGCGAGTACGGCTCGCAGATGCTGTCGCTCGGCGGCGTGCATCATCTGACCGGCGGTTCCAAGAAGGAGGGGCGCGTCACCTGCGATGCGCTGATGGATCTCTCCAACGGCAAGGCGGTCGAGCTCACCATCGATGGCGGCGCCACCGTGGTGGTGCAGGCCGGCAAGCCGCCGATCGTCAATGGCACGGCGGAAGAGCGCATGCGGGTCGGCTGCGGTTCGGCCACCATCGGCATGTTCGCCAAGCAATGGTTCGGCAAGGTCGATGAGGTGGTCGTGGTCGACGATCACATCACCGGCGTGCTGTCGGAACACCAGGCCGGCAAGCTGCTGGATATTCCCGACACCGGCATCAAGATGAAAGGGCGCCGCTCGACGCCCGGCCGCTATTTCCAGGTCGCCGAGCCCGGCACCGGCTGGGGCGGCACCAACATCTCCGATCCCCTGTCGATCCTAGGCCCGTTCGATCCGAAGGAAGCCAAGGCCGGCCTGCGCATGCTGATGGTGAGCACCACCGGCGAGCATTACGCCTATTTCGAGCTCGATGACGCGCTGAAGCCGGTGCAGAAGGATCTGCCGGAGGAGCTGCAGCTCTCGGTCGAACGGATCCAGGAAAACTGCGAACCGGCGCTGTGCACCGTGCTGTTCATGGGTGGTGCCGGCGGGTCGCTGCGCGCCGGCGTCACCGACAATCCGGTGCGGCTGACTCGCTCGGTGAAGGACACGCTGACCAAGGTCACCAGCGGCGGCGCGCCGACCTATGTCTGGCCGGGCGGCGGCATCACTTTCATGGTGGACGTGACGCAGGTGCCGCAGGGCGCGTTCGGTTACGTGCCGACCCCGGCACTGGTGGCGCCGATCGAATTCACCATGCCGCTGTCGGATTATGCCGCGCTCGGCGGCCATATGGATCATGTCCGGCCGTTGTCGTCGCTGAAGGACAACACCGAAGTGCTGCGCCACGGACCGGCGCAGGATGAGGACGGAAAACCGGCATGATCCGCGCCCCGCACGTCAGGTTTTTGGCGGACGGCAGGCGTCTCCACCTGCAGGACGGGCCGATTGATCTCGTTGTGCAGGCGTTCGGTGCTGACGAGGAAGTGCAGCGCGCCTATCAGGCGGCCATTGAAAAATTCACCGGCCTGCTCGATGCGCTGTGCGATGAGCTGCCGGGATTGCGCGCGCAGGCGGACGCCTCGGGCACGCGCCTGCGTGGCCGCATTGCGCGACGCATGTTTGCCGCGGTGGCACCCTTTGCCGACGAATGTTTCATCACGCCGATGGCGGCGGTGGCGGGCGCGGTGGCGGAAGAAATTCTGGGCGCGATGACCGCGGCGGCGGATCTCGACCGCGCCTATGTGAACAATGGCGGCGACATCGCGCTGCATCTCGCACCCGGGCAGCGCTTTACGGTCGGTCTGGTGGATCGTCCGGATAAGCCGAGTTTGATTGGCACCACCGTCATTGAGGCCGAGCAGCGTTCACGCGGCATCGCCACCAGCGGCCGTCACGGCCGCAGCTTCTCGCTCGGCATCGCGGATGCGGTGACGGTCCTGGCGGCGACCGCGGCGCAAGCCGATGCGGCCGCCACCATCATTGCCAACGCGGTCGATCTGCCGGGACATCCTGCGGTGACGCGTGTTCCGGCGTGTGAGCTGCAGCCCGACAACGATCTCGGTGACCGCCTGGTCACCCGCAATGTCGCAGAGATGTCACGGCCTGATGTCGATATGGCGCTGGATGCCGGCGCCGCGATGGCCGAACGATTGGTCGCGCACCGCCTGATCGATGGCGCGGCGCTGCGGTTGCAGGGCGAGAGCCGGTCGATCGGGATCGGCACCGCGCCCTCGATTGTCGCGCCGTCCATCAAACAAGATGCCTTCAAACTCAACGAAAGCCCGATGCATGCCTGATGTCGTCATCCGCAAACGCCTGATCCAGGTGGAAGAGATTTTTCACGAGGGCGGCAAGCCGCAGGCGGTGCCGCTGCGCCGTGGTGCGGCATTGGTGGTGATCAAAAATCCGTTCGCGGGCCGCTATGTCGAGGAGATTTCCGGCTTCATGGACGATCTCACTCCGCTCGGCATTGAGATGGCCGGAGCGCTGCTCAAGGCGCTGGGCAATGATCCAGCGGTCATCCAGGGCTACGGCAAGGGCGCCATCGTCGGCGCTGCGGGAGAGCTGGAACACGGTGCGCTCTGGCATGTGCCGGGCGGCTACGCCATGCGCCATGCGCTAGGCGAAGCCAAGGCGATCGTGCCGTCTGCGAAGAAGGTCGGCGGCCCCGGCACCCGGCTTGACGTGCCGGTGACACATATCAATGCATCTTATGTGCGCTCGCACTTCGACGCCATGGAAGTCGGCATCACCGACGCGCCGCGGGCCGATGAAATGCTGCTGGCGCTGGTGATGATCACCGGATCGCGCATTCATGCCCGCGTCGGCGGGCTGAAGGCGAACGAGATCAAGGGAGAGGATGGACTGCGATGAGTGCCGTCATTCGCAAGATCGTGACCGTGGTCGAAGAAACCGTGCAGGAAGCCGGCCGCGTCATCAATCCGCCGACCCGCCGCGCCGCGGCGATCGCCGTGATCGAGAACCCGTTCGCCGGACAATATGTCGAGGACCTGTCGCTACTGATTGCGATCGGCGAGGAACTGGGCGGCCTGCTCACTGAAAAGGCGATCGCGGCGCTCGGCATCGAAGGGCCGCGCGCGCAGAGTTATGGTAAAGCGGCGGCTGTGGGCGAGAACGGCGAGCTGGAACACGCAGCTGCATTGCTGCACCCCAAGATGGGCGCGCCGGTGCGCAAGGTGCTGGGTAAGGGCGTGGCGCTGATTCCGTCGTCGAAAAAGCGCGGCGGTCTCGGCACCGTGCTGGATATCCCGCTGGGCCATAAGGATGCGGCGTTCGTGCGCAGTCATTTCGACGGCATGGAAGTTCAGATCAACGACGCGCCGCGTGCTAACGAGATCATGGTCGCGGTGGCTGTCACTGACAGCGGCCGGCCGCTCGCCCGCGTCGGTGGCCTGACAGTTGCAGAGATCAAGGGCGAGGACGGGTTGCGCTGATTTGCAGCGCGGATTGGTCGAAAGAACCGGATGACAACGCCGGGGTGAACAGGGACGATCACAATCACCGGGAGCACACGCAGGGCTCTCATCAACACTGGAGGACTGGAATGCCAAGATCTGGACTATCAAGCCGTTTCTTGATCGCGGGGCTCGGGATCATGCTGTCCGGTGTCGCCACGTCGGCGATGGCGCAGGCCGAAATCAAGATCGGCGAGATCAACAGCTACTCGGCGCTGCCGTCCTTCACCGAGCCCTATCGCAAGGGCTGGCAGCTCGCGGTCGAGGAAGTCAACGCCGCCGGCGGCATCAAGGGCAAGAAGCTAGTGGTCGTCTCCAAGGACGACAACGGCAAGCCGGCGGATGCGGTGACGGCTGCGAACGAACTCGTCGCCAGCGAAGGCGTGGCGATGATCTCCGGCACCTTCTTCTCCAACATCGGCCTCGCCGTCAGCGACTTCGCCAAGCAGAAGAAAGTGTTCTTCCTGGCCGGCGAGCCCCTGACCGACGCCGTCACCATGGCGAACGGCAATCGCTACACTTTCCGCCTGCGCCCCTCCAACTATATGCAGGCGGCGATGCTAGCGGATGAAGCCGCCAAGCTGCCGGCCAAGCGCTGGGCCACCGTGGCGCCGAACTACGAATACGGCCAGTCGGCCGTCGCCGTGTTCAAGGCCCTTCTTTCGGCCAAGCGTCCGGACATCCAGTGGGTCAGCGAGCAGTGGCCGCCGCAGGGCAAGATCGATGCAGGTCCGGTGGTGCAGGCGGTTGCCGCCGACAAGCCGGAGGCCATCCTCAACGTCACGTTCGGGCCGGATCTCGTGAAGTTCGTCCGCGAAGGCAACACGCGCGGCCTGTTCAAGGATCGCGCCGTCGTCTCCTTCCTGACCGGCGAGCCGGAGTATCTCGATCCGCTGAAGGATGAAACGCCGGAAGGCTGGATCGTCACCGGCTATCCCTGGTACGACATCAAGACCCCGGAGCATGCCGCGTTCCTGAAAGCCTACCAGGCCAAGTACAACGACTATCCGCGCCTCGGCTCGGTGGTCGGCTATGAGCTGATCAAGTCGGCTGCAGCGATCCTGGCCAAGGCGGACTCCACCGACACCGAGAAGCTGATTGCCGCGGCCGAGGACATCAAGCTGTCGTCGCCGTTCGGCGAAATCAGCTACCGCAAGGCGGATCATCAATCGACCCTCGGCGCGTTCGTCGGCAAGACCTCGGTCAAAGACGGCAAGGGCGTGATGGTCAATTCGGTCTATCGCAACGGCGCTGACTTCCTGCCGAGCGAAGCCGAGGTCGCCAAGGTGCGGCCGAAGGATTGATCGATGATTGCGACAAAACGGATTGCCGGGTCAGGTCCTGTGAGATCCACGTGTCGCAATCTGAGATTGCCCCACATCGGGGCTGTGGTTGGACTGCTCCCTCCCCCACAAGGGGGGAGGGAACGACTCCTTGCCGAGCGGCATCTCTATCGAACCCACGCGGATTCCAGATGAGCTTTTATGTCGTCCAGTTCCTGACCGGTCTCGCGAGCGCCGCGTCGCTGTTTCTGGTCGCGTCCGGCCTGTCGATCATTTTCGGCGTGACGCGCATCGTGAATTTCGCCCATGGCGCGTTCTATATGCTCGGCGCCTATGTGGCCTTCACGCTGACCGAGCGGTTTTCCGGCGCGATCGGCTTCTGGGGCGGCATCGTGCTTGCGGCGTTGATCGTCGCCGCGGTCGGCGTTTTGGTGGAAATGTTCCTGCTGCGGCGAATCTACAAGTCGCCGGAATTGTTTCAGCTGCTGGCGACTTTCGGCCTGACCCTGATGGTCGAGGATCTGGTCGTCGTGATCTGGGGCCCGGACGATCTGCTCGGGCGCCGTGCGCCGGGATTGAAGGGCGCGATCGATTTCTTCGGACAGGCGCTGCCGTCGTTCGATATTTTCTTGATGGTGCTGGGGCCACTGGTGCTCGGCGCGCTGTGGCTGCTGTTCCACCGCACCCGCTGGGGCGTGCTGGTGCGCGCGGCGACGCAGGACCGCGACATGGTGGCGGCGCTCGGCGTCAACCAGAAATGGCTGTTCACCAGCGTGTTTGCCGTCGGTGTCTTTCTCGCCGCGCTGGGTGGCGCGCTGCAGATCTCGCGCGATGCGGTCAATCACACCATGGATCTGCGCATCATTGTCGATGTGTTCGTGGTGGTGGTGATCGGCGGTCTCGGCAGCATCACCGGGGCGTTCGTTGCCGCGGTGCTGGTGTCGGAACTGAATGCGTTCGGCATTCTGATTTTCCCGAAGATCTCCATCATCCTGGTATTCCTGGTGATGGCCGCGGTGCTGATCGTGCGGCCCTGGGGTCTGTTCGGCAAGGCGGAGGCGCCGGCCCGGCGCACACCCGGATTGACCGTGCGTCCCTGGCGGCCGCTGACCAGCAACGAGCGTTTGCTGTCGTTGCTGGTTCTGCTGGCTGCCGCAGCGCTGCCGCTGATCGGTGGCACCTATGCGCTGACGGTCGGTTCCGAGATCGTCATCTACATCATCTTCGCTGCCAGCCTTCACTTCCTGATGTCGGTCGGAGGGCTCGCGTCGTTCGGCCATGCGGCGTATTTCGGCCTCGGCTCCTACGGTGTGGCTTTCCTGGCCAAGCTGGCCGGCCTGCCGATGATTGCCTGCCTGCTGATCGGGCCGTTGCTCGGACTGTTCGGCGCCGTGATCTTCGGGTTCTTTGCGGTGCAGCTCTCTGGCGTCTATTTCGCCATGCTGACCCTGGCGTTCGCGCAGATCGTCTGGTCGATCGCGTTCCAGTGGGTCGGCGTCACCGGCGGCGACAACGGCCTGCTCGGCATCTGGCCAGCGGCATGGGTGGCCACGCCGGCGCGGTTCTACTGGTTGTCGCTGGCGGTCGCGGCCTGCGCCGTGGTCGGTTTGCGCGTGCTGGTGTTCTCGCCATTCGGCTACGCATTGCGTGCCACGAGGGACTCCGTGCTGCGCAGCGAGGCGATCGGCATCAATGGCAAGCGCATCCAGTGGGTGGCCTTTGTCATCGCCGGCACGGTAGCGAGCGTCGCGGGCGCCTTGTTCGCCTATCTCAAGGGCAGCGTGTTTCCGGACAGCATGGGCATCTCGCTGTCGGTCGATGCACTGGTGATGGTGCTGCTCGGCGGCGTCGAGACCATCTCCGGGGCGGTGGTCGGTGCCGTGGTGTTCAAGGCGCTCAACATCTGGCTGGTCAGCCAGATCGACCAGTCCAAACTCGTGCTTGGCGGCATCATCGTGCTGCTCGTGGTTGCATTCCCGACCGGCATCGTCGGCATCTTCGAGACCGTGCGCGAACGCTTTCGCACGCGGTCACTCGGCAAGCCGACGGCGCTGAGCGCAGCCCCCAAGCTCGGGAGCGCCGAATGAGCAACGCCATTCTCAAAGTCGAGGGCCTGACCAAATCTTATGGCGGTGTGCACGCCGTGCGCGGCGTGTCGTTCGAAGTCGCAGCCGGCGAGATCCTGGCGCTGATAGGTCCCAATGGTGCCGGCAAGACCACCTGCTTCAACATGCTGAACGGCCAGATCCCACCCGATGCCGGCCGTATCACCCTGCTGGGACAGGACACCACCGGACGCCAGCCGCGTGCGGTGTGGCGGCTCGGCGTCGGCCGCACCTTCCAGATCACCGCGACGTTTTCCACCATGACGGTGCGCGAGAACGTCCAGGTGGCGCTGTCATCCTATGCGTCGAAGCTCTACAACATGTGGCTGTCGACGCCGAAGTTCGCCCGCGAGGATGCGAACGGGTTGCTCGACCTGGTCGGCATGGGGGCCTATGGCGACCGGCCCTGCGGTGAACTCGCCTATGGTGACCTGAAGCGGCTGGAACTCGCGATTGCGCTCGCCAATGCGCCGAAGATCCTGCTGATGGATGAGCCGACTGCCGGGATGGCGCCGAAGGAGCGCATCGAATTGATGCGGCTGACCGCGCGCATTGCTCGGGAAAAGCAGATCGGGGTGCTGTTCACCGAGCACGACATGGATGTGGTGTTCGAGCATGCCGACCGCGTGCTGGTGCTCAATCGCGGCACCCTGATCGCGGAGGGATCGCCCGACACGGTGCGCAACGATCCACAGGTGCGTGCGATCTATCTCGGTGAGGGCCTCCTGTACGAAGCGGGCCATCAGGACGCTCACCATCAGGGGGTCTCCGCATGACGCTCCAGGACATGAAATCCCAAGACGTGAAACTCCAGGTTTCGGGTCTCAATAGCTTTTACGGACCTGCACACATCCTGTTCGACGTCGGCCTCGAGGTCGGCGCGGGCGAGGTGGTCGCGCTGCTCGGGCGCAACGGCGCCGGCAAATCCACGACATTTCGTTCCATCGTCGGCCTGGTCAATCAGCGCCGCGGCCAGATCATGTTCGAAGGCGTCGACGTCTCCGACAAGCCGACCCACGCCATCGTGCGCGGCGGCCTGGGGTATGTGCCGGAGGAGCGGCGCATCTTCACGGACCTGACCGTTGAAGAGAACCTTGAGGTCGGCAAACAGCCGGAACGCAAGAACGCGCCACGCTGGACCCAGGAGAAACTGTTTTCGCTGTTCCCCAATCTCGGCGAAATGCGGGGACGCGCCGGCGGCCGGATGAGCGGCGGCGAGCAACAGATGCTGACCATCGCGCGCACGCTGATGGGCAATCCCTCGCTGATCCTGCTGGACGAGCCCTCCGAAGGGCTGTCGCCGAAGATCGTGGAGCAGATGGCCAACGCCATCCTGACCATGAAGCAGGAAGGCGTCAGCATTCTGGTTTCCGAGCAGAACCTGCATTTCGCGCGACTGATTTCCGATCGCGCCTACATCATCGAGCGCGGGCGCATCTGTTTCAGCGGCACCATGGCCGAACTCGACGCCCGGCCCGATATCCGCGACGCCTATCTGGCCGTGTGATGGGTCAGGGGCGCGTAATCCGCAAAAGTGGGAACCGGTTTTGCGATCAGAATACGCGCGGTTATAAATCAATCCACAAGCGTGGCGAGTCGTCAGCCGACAGTTCCGGGGGACCATCATGAGCAAGGCCGTTGCGCCGAAACCGCGAAAAACCTCACGGTCGGCCTATGTCCTCGAGGAGCAGATCGGCTTTATCCTGCGCCAGGTCTCGCAGCGCCACTCCACGATCTTCATGGAGCAGATCGGTAGCGGCCTGACTCCGACGCAGTGGACTGCGCTGATCAAGCTGCTGGAGACCGGGCCGTGTTCGCAGAATCAGCTCGGACGCATCACCGCGATGGATGTCGCCACCATCAAGGGTGTGATCGACCGTCTGACCGCGCGCGGGCTGACCGAGACCAGCCCCGATCCCGATGATGGCCGCAGGCTGCTGGTCAGCCTGAGCAAGGCCGGCCAGCTCGTGGTGGAGAAGGCGCTGCCCAACGCCATCGAGATCACCGAAGCGACGCTGGCGCCGCTCAACGCGAAGGAACGCGAGACTCTGCTGGCGCTGCTGTCGCGGCTGCGGTGATTGCCCGGTCAGCGCGGGATCGCGTGACGCGTTATTCTTCACGTGAAGCAGTGTCCACTTCACTCGAAAACGCTCTAAGCCCCTCTGCCGTCCTGTTTGCCGATCACGCAGCGCCATGCTGCCAGGCGCTCGGCCGGATGCTGCTTCATCCACTCTGCGAGTTGTGGCATGCCTATCATGCATGATTGCATCGAGACGTCGGCGACGTCGGAGGTGGTGACGGTCTGCTCGTGGCAATTGTCCGGAGAGGCGAGACTGCAGAGCACGGCGATGACCTTGATCACGACAGGGGTACCCCGCTGCTGCGATTGGTGCCGGTGCCGCTGAATGGGTTGTCCCGCTGCTCGCTGATCGGATCGGCCGGCGGGAAGATGCTGTGGTAGAGTGCGCGCGCATCCTGAATGATGCGGATACGCTCACGCTCGGATTCTGAAATAAATCGGATAACCTCGCCCATCATTTGCTCCAAATATTGCGCAAGTCGTGTCATGACCGCAGGGGCTCGTGCCCGCGATCGCTGCAACAACCGATGCAACCCTCATGCCAAGGGGCTCAGGCGGATGAGTGAGCCAACGGCTCCGGGGGGACGTTCGGCCCGATGACAGGCTCTGCGTCATCCGCCATTCACGATCGTTAATCTCGCTCGGATGGCCGTAGGCTATACCGCGCCAATCCGCCTTAGGGCTCGGGATTGGTGTCGCACGGCTGCTGCACTCCTCACGGTGGTGCAAGCGCAAGACATGCGGGCGCAGGACAAGACGCGCGAGCACAAGAAAGGTGACACCCACGTCCTGATGATCTCACCCAATCAGGACGTGGATGCACGTCAACCCGGACAGGCCGGGTTGTTCGCAAAAACGTGTGTCTCAAAGCATGCGCTGTTTAGAGCATGCGTCTTAACGAAAGTGTCTTGAAGTTGGGTAGGCGATTCGAATGACCGCGCTACTTCAGCTAAAGCATGCTGCGAAAAACTGGAAGCCGTTTTCCGACAACTGCGATCACAAGAAATTACAGCGCGACATCATCGCGGTGTAGAAATGATTTCAGGCACTTTGGTGGCCGGCGGCGTATTTCGGCTGCGCTGTGTGCGCACAATGCCGTCGATGATGGTCATGCCGATGCCGGGCAGGTCGCCGAGCTGAACGCTGTCCAGGATATTCTTGCCGGCAGAATGCTGGGCCTTGTCCATGATGACGAAATCAGCGGCGCGTCCCACCTCGATCAGGCCGCAATCCAGCGCCCGCATCCGCGCGGTGTTGCCGGTGGCGAAGCAGAACGCCACCTCGGCCGGCACGTCACCGAGCGACGACAGCAGCGAGACCATGCGCAGGATGCCGAGTGGCTGCACGCCGGAGCCGGCCGGTGCGTCGGTACCGAGGATCACGCGTTTTAGGTCACCCATCTCGCGCGCGATGCGCAGGGTGTAGAGTGCGGCGCGTTCGTTGCCGTTATGCACCAGCTCAAGGCCGCGCTTGCAGCCCTCGCAGATACAGCGGATCTGGCCATCGGGCAGTGCCGTGTGTCCACCGTTGATATGGCCGACCACGTCGGTGTCCGCTTCCAGCACCACGTCGGCATCGATCAGCCCGGAACCGGGGATCGAGGGGCCGCCGGTGTGGATGGTGCTCTGGATGCCGTATTTGCGCGCCCACGCCACCATCTTGCGCGCGGTGGGGCCATCCTTGACGCCGCCCAGGCCCACTTCGCCGAGCAGCTTGACGCCGGCGGTGGCGAGTTCCTTGAAATCCTCCTCGGTCATGCCCGGCTCGATCACCGGCGCGCCGGCATGGACCTTGACCCCGCCGGGGCGGAAATTGTGGAACGCGCGCTGGGCGAAGATCGCCATCGCCTTGACCCCGACCACGTCGCGGGGGCGACCCGGCATGTGGACCTCGCCCGCCGAGATCATGGTGGTGACGCCGCCGTTCAGGAAGCTGTCGATCCAGCCGATCTGGTTCTGGCGCGGGGTCCAGTCGCCGGCCACCGGATGGACATGGCTGTCGATCAGCCCGGGGGTCACGGTGGTGCCGTTGGCATCGATCACCGTGGTGGCGCCTGCGGTGTCCACATCCTTGGCGCGGCCGATCGCGCTGATTTTACCGTTGTCGGCCACAATGGTGTCGGCATCCAGCACCGGCTTGTCGATATCGCCGCTCAGAAGAAGGCCGATATTGCGGATCACCAGCTTGGTGGGGCCGGCCGCCTGCGGTTCGTCGTGCGCCATGGATGCTGTCCTTTGTGCTCATTTTGGCCCTCGCGGACATTCCCCGAAAGGGCGGTTTTGTGGCTTAGAATAACCCTAACTCTTTGAAAAAGAGAATTTTATTGCGGTGCAGCGTATTTCGTTTTCCCCTGAAATACCCTAGATACGACCCAAGACTTTTCGGGACTTTTCGACCGGTCTTGACGGTGGGAACAAGTTGGATTATTCATTAGTACACAAACGAATTAACGAGACAAGTTTCTTCGACAGGTCCTTGAGCATCCTTCCGGCCGGACAACCCCAAAATTCAGCCTTGCGAGTGACGGATCAGACATGAGCAACTTCAATCAGGAAAGCGTTGTCAGCGTTCATCACTGGACCGACACCCTGTTCAGCTTCAAGACCACCCGCGATCCCTCGTTCCGCTTCCGCAACGGCGAATTCACGATGATCGGGCTGAAGGTCAACGAGAAGCCGCTGCTGCGCGCCTACAGCGTCGCCAGCGCGAACTACGAAGACCAGCTCGAATTCTTCTCCATCAAGGTGCAGGATGGTCCGCTGACCTCGCGCCTTCAGCACCTCAAGGAAGGTGATTCCATCATCGTCAGCCGCAAGGCGACGGGCACGCTGGTGATCGACAACCTGCTGGATGGCCGCAACCTGTATCTGGTCGGCACCGGCACCGGCTTGGCGCCGTTCCTGAGCGTGATCAAGGATCCGGAAACCTACGAGCGTTTCGAGAAGGTCGTGCTGCTGCACGGCTGCCGCCACGTCAAGGAACTCGCCTATGGCGAGATGATCACCGAGACGCTGCCGAAGGACGAGATGCTCGGCGAGATGGTCCGCAACCAGCTGATCTATTATCCGACCGTGACGCGCGATCCCTTCCACAACCGTGGCCGCATCACCGACCTGATGTCCTCGGGCAAGCTGTTCAAGGACGTGGGCCTCGCCGATCTCGAGGCCGAGAAGGATCGCGTCATGATCTGCGGCAGCCCGGCGCTGCTCACCGACACCAAGCAGTTGCTGCTCGATCGCAACTTCATCGAAGGCAACCACGGCGAGCCCGGCCACTTCGTGGTCGAGAAGGCCTTCGCCGAGCGCTAAGCCGCTCGCGCGTTCAAGTTGACCACCAGACTGCAAGGCCGCAAGCAGCAATGCTTGCGGCCTTTTTTCTTTTCAGTTGGGATCAGATAAGCTCATGGCCTGGATGAGCGCCAGGCTGGAGGTTCGCCATGCTGGATCACGTCACGATCGGCGTCAGCAACGTGGAGCGATCGATTCCGTTCTACGACCGGGCCTTGCGCCCGCTCGGCATCGAACGCCTGTATGCTGAAGGTGAAAGCTTCGCCGGCTACGGATCTGGCCGGAAAGCCTTTTTCTGGATCGGCAATCGAGCTGCCGCCCAGACCAGTGTTCATCTCGCTTTCGCGGCGCCGGACCGGGACACCGTGGATCGGTTTCATCAGGAGGCCCTTGCGGCGGGTGGACAAGACAATGGCTTGCCGGGGCTTCGGCCGCGGTATCACGCGAATTATTATGGCGCGTTCGTCCTTGATCCCGACGGGCACAACATCGAAGCTGTCTGCCACGTGGTGGAGGAGACAACGTCTCCGGACTGATCTGGTGTTGATCGATCCGGCTATTCGAGCCAGCCCCGGTAATGCACGACAAGGCCGATCAGCGGCAGCGCGATCGGGGCGTCGAAATGAAAGCGGTCGTCGGCCTGCCATTCGCTGGCGAGCGAGCGCGGCGCCAGTGCCAGGGGCAGTGGGAGCGGACCCAGCCACCAGCGCTTGATGTGCATCTCGAAGCCCGACGGGGTGCTGACGAGATGGAAGCCGAACCGCAGCGGGCCGAACTCTTCCACCAGATACTGTCCCCGCTGCGCGAGACGGCTGCTGAACTGGCGGCCGGAAAAATCCCGGGTCCAGGTCTCCACTCCGTCGCGTTCGCTGAACGTCACGTTCAGGTCGTGCTCGCCTTCCTTGGGAAAGCCGATCACCGCGGCGACGATGCGGGCTAGCGGGTTGCGGCCACGGGTGACGGTGGAGCAACCGCTGGCGCCGTGATCGCGCAGCACCTCGTGCATGGCGCGCACCCGCGGCGGCAGTGCCTCGAACGCGGCTCCCATCACACGGGCGTAGAGCGGCGGCGGCAAGGCATGCTCGGTGACGGCGTGGCGCACCGGCATTGCTGACAACGCCGGTTCGAACTCGGTCAGCGCCAGCAGCGGGCCGGCATCGCGAGCGCCGGCGTCGAGGGTACGGTCGCGCAGGCGCCGCAGCAGCACCGGGACCGCGAGCCCCGGAACTTCCGGCCCGCAGCCGTCGCTCGCCACCAATGTCCAGCGCCGTTCGGTTCGCGCGCCCGCACGCCACCCGAAGCAACGCACGATCATCCCGGAGCGATCGCTGCCGAGCTTCGATGTTGCGCGCTGCAAACTCAGCATCGGCGGCAGCAGCCGGTCGGGGCGTTTCAGCAGTCCCCATCGGGTCAGCCAGCTCATCGCCCAGACACCAAGGTTCTGCAGCGCAAGCTCCGTTCCGGCGCGGAAGCTGACTGCGGGACGCCCAGGCAGGCGATCCGGCAGCAGCGCGAGATCGGGCACGTCGGCCAGCCCGACCAGGCGGCCGTTGAGCGGCGGCGCGCCGGTCACGCGAAAATCCTCGCGCCGCAGATCCTGCCAGCCATATCCGACGCTCCAGCGCCGGCCGTGCCAGAGCCGGATCGGCCGGCCGATGTAGGAGAAGATCGCACGCGTGACCGACAAGCCCGCCGTGGCGCGGTTCGAGGCGCTGATGGCCATCTCGATGGCGCTGAGATCATCGAAGCCGGGGGTCAGTTCGCGCAGCACGGCACCGGAAAGCGCGGGCACGCTGGAAGCGCCGCTGATGACAGCGACATCGGCACCGCGTGCGGCCGCGTCGAGCGCACCGATGCCGGCCACGAAATCCCGGCCATCGGCGATGTCGAGATAATGACAGCGCGCCGCGATGCAGGCGCGTGCGATATCGTAGGAGGCGCCCTGAAACGGACCGGCGGCATCTACCACCGCGAACGGCCGATAATTCGCCAGCGCTTCGGCGATACCGCTGTCGCGATCGAGCGCGATGGCGAGGCAATTCGAACGCTCGGCGCAGAATTGTTGCGCCTTCACCAGGCTGCGGCCGGCGACAAAAACCTCCCAGCCGTCATCGGCCAGCCGCCGCGAGATGCGGGCGCCGAAGCCGCCATAGCCGCCGATCACCAGCACCCGCCTCACAGGATGCGGTCCATCACATCGGGCGCGGGGCGCCAGCAGACGTCGTGGCGGCCGAACCAGCGATAACGGTTGTTCGCCACGACACGATAGAGCCGGTCGCGCAGGCCGCGCGGGACGAGGCTCAGGATGCCGGCCGCGCGCCACGGCCAGCCCAGCCCGCGCGCGATCGCGAGCACCGCATCGGAGTGCATCAGCGCCTGGTCGTCCTCGATCAGCAGCATGGTGTGATAGACGTCGGTCGGCAATCCCAGCCGCTGATACAGCGCGCGGCCGATCTCGCCCTGCGCGGTGGTCAGGCGGAAACGTTTGATGCGGTCATGTCGCAGCACGAACTGCGCCTGGGTCGAGCACAACACGCATTCGCCGTCGAACACGATCAGCGGATCGCGTCCGGCGATGTTGCTGAATCCGGTGGTGTGCGGCGCTTGCGCGGTGCGTGCCAGACCCAGCGGCTTGAGCGGCCAGCCGATCAGGCCGGCGACCATCGCGGCGAGCAGGCGTGTTGCCGGCCAGAGCCGCGTCAGCGGGCCGGCGATACGGTCGCGCAGCAGCGGCAGCATGCGACTGTCGGATTGATAGACCGGCGTGAACAGCGCGCTCATCGCCTGATAGGTGCGGACGTGCCGTCGGCGCAGCGCAATCGCGCGGGGAGCGGCGCGCGCAACGGCATCGGTCTCGCGCAGGGCCTTGGCAAGTGCGTAGGCATCGAGCAAGGCCATGTTGGCGCCCTGGCCGAGTTGCGGGCTCGCCGCATGCCAGGCGTCGCCGATATGGATCAGTGCCGGCTCGGAGGGCGTCGCGGTGGTGCGATGGGCGTAGGCGGCGAAGGTGAGGCGCTGAGGCGTCTCGATCTGGTCCAGCAGCGGTGCGGTCGACGGCCAAACTTGCTGCACATCGTCTTTCCACGCATCCAATCCGCGCTGTCGCCAGGTCTCGAGCTGAGCGCCGCGCAGCGACCAGAAGAAGGCGGCTTGCTGGGGCGTGGCACCGGGTGTTGTGCCGATCGGCAGCACGCCCACCATGGTGCTGGCGCGCACATAACGTTGCTCGAGTGCGTGCGGATCGAAATCCGTGCCCGGCGGCCAGTCGAGCGAGGCCCACAACGCGCCGTAGGCCAGTGTGCGCCCGGCGGCGGGAATCAACGGGCTGCCGAAGCCGAGGGTGTCGACGACCAGATCGAACGGCCCGGCCACGGGGCCGTCGGCGAACACGACGTGCCTTCGGCCATCGCCATCGCGTGGAGCGGCCGTCACCGCGCGTCCAGTCTCTATCTTGATACCGGCCCGAATCACGGCTTGATAGAGAACATCAAACAGTGCGGCGCGATGAATGCCGATGCCGAACGCGGTGTCATCCAGCGCGGCATAACGCACGTCGAGCACGGTGCGACCAGAGGGAACGGCTTTGCCAAACAGGCGGTCGATGCGGGCGCCGGCTGCAAGCACGTCCCGATCAAGCTGCAACGCACGCAGCACCGCGAGGCCGGTGGCCTGGATCATCAGGCCCGAGCCAAGCGGTTGCGGGGCGGTAAACCGCTCGAACAGCGTGACGCGATGGCCATCGCGATGCAGCAACAATGCTGTCGCCAGCCCCGCCACGCCACACCCCGTCACCCCGATTGTCTGAATGTGCATGTGATGAAAATGCGATGAAAGAGTCCGACCGAAATTCGGCGCAACCAGGTGTCACATAACACGACCCTGAGTGCTGCGACACGTCGTCGTCAATATCCCTGATGGGAGCGACGCAGCCATCCGCGCTTGATATGCTTGCCCGATAGCTTGAAAGGGAAGCGAATGCTGAAAACAGGACTGTCCGTGATGACGCTCATGCTGGTTGCGGGCGCGGCACTCGCCCAGGATGTGCCGGGCATCGAAATCTGCACCGTGGAAAAAACCATGGAGCGGCGCACGAGTTGCCTGCAGAGCAATGTCGACTTCCTGAAGAAAACCATGACCCAGGCTGCGCTCGATCAGCAGAAGAAGCTCGACGCCGCGGGCCGGGATGCGGCGGCGATGCGTGCCCAGATCGAGGCCCTGAAGGGAACGGTCGCGACCTTGCAGAAGTCTCTCGATCAACTGCAAACCCAGATCCAGGCTCTGACCCCGGCGGACAAGAAGCCGAAGGATGCGCCGGCCAAATAGTGCGGCCGCAGGACCGCGTCCAGCCCCTCGGTTCGGTGGTATTTTTGCCACTCTGTGTCGCGGGATTAGCCTGTATTTTGAGGGTCTTATGGACATGAATTCCGCCCAATCGTGGCGGGATTCCGGCCCGGATATTCATTGATCGTTCAAGCGGGTTATGAAACCCTGCGTATGGATCAACGTAATTCTTCATCTCACCGGTCAAGGAGTGGAGCGATGAAACGAGCATTGATGGCCGTTGCCGCCGCGGGTGTCCTGGCGGTTTCAGCGGTTGCAGCGCCGGCACCTGCGCAAGCCGGTGGTGGCCGTATCGCGGCGGGCGTCATCGGCGGTCTGGCTGCGGGCGCGATCCTGGGCGGCGCCCTGAGCGGCGGGTACGGCTATTATGGCAGCCCCTATGGCTACTACGGTGGCGGTTACGGCTACTACGGCGGCCCGGCCTATGTTGCCGGCCCCGGCTATTACGGCGGCGGCTGCTATCTGCAGCGCCAGCGGTTCTGGGATGGCTATGGCTGGCGCATCCGCCGGGTCCAGGTCTGTGACTAGTCCAAGTCTGTGACTAGTCCAGGTTGCTGACCAAGGCCGCGACCGAGATTGGTATCGCTCAAATCGAACGGATCAAAGATGGGTTTGATCCGCCGGCGGGCAGAATTGCCTGCGCAATGAAGATGAACGCCAAAATACGGCCTCAAATGAAAGGCTTGGAGATATCAATAAGAGTTCTCCCGGCCGTTTTTTTAAGACCCTGGCAAGAAAATCGACTATGATGGCCGTGGGGACGAGCGCTACCGGTTTTCCGTCAAATTGGCGGGGCCGCTTTAATTGACGGAACTAACAAGGTACAAAAGGCCCGACATGGCCTTGAGTCGGTCCAATCCCCTGCGCCGGGCTTTGGCGTGATCTGAGGAGAATGAGAATGAAGAAGATGCTGACGGCGTCCCTTGCGATCCTGACGGTCGCTGGTTCGCTTGCTGTCGCCATGCCGGCCGCGAAGGCCGATGGCGGCCGGATCGCTGCCGGTGTCGCCGGCGGTCTGCTTGGCGGCATGCTGCTTGGCGGTGCGATCGCCGGTGCCCAGGCTGCCCCTCCGCCGGCCTATTATGCGCCTGCGCCGGTTTACGTCGAAGAGCCGCCGTGCCGTTTCGTGCGCGAGCGCTTCTGGGATGGCTACGGCTGGCGTTTCCGCCGCGTTCAGGTCTGCGATTGATCTGATCAAGCACCTTTGATTTCAAAAACCCGGCCAGCGATGGCCGGGTTTTTTGTGTCCGGTTTTTTCGGTTGTGGTCGTTCGAGGAGATCATCCGTAGTCCGGATGAACGCGCGGCGCGGTATCCGGGACGATCTCAAATGTTGCTCCCGCATATCGCGTTGCTCATGCGGGCTACGGTTCAAACAATTGCTGTTTACCGCGCTCCGCTCATCGCACGCAGCACCTCGGCGCTGGGCCAGCAGTCGACCTTCAACCCCGCCGACTTCTGATAGGCGCCGAGCGCCGCGCGGGTTTTCATACCGGCCTTGCCATCGAGCTTCTCAGTATAGAGCCCGATCCGCGTCAGGTGCCGCTGCATCGATTCCACGTCCGTGGTGCGCAGTTGCGTCGAGGCCGACCATGGCGTTGCGAACGGTTGCGGGTTGGTCATGCGGTCGCCGAGATGACCGACGAACAGCACGTACAGGTCGGAGAAGTTGTACTCCTTGATCACGAAGTAGTTCGCGGTGGTCAGGAACGCCGGCCCGTAAATGCCCTCGGGCTGCAGCAGCGATGCCGGCTGCGCCTTCTCCGCGGCGGAGAGCTGGAGGCCGCGCACCGGGACGAAGCCCAAACGCAGCCACTCGCCGATCGGCCGCGTCACCTCCGGTACGCCCTGAGTGCAATCGACATTGGCGGGTGCACGCACCTCATAGGCCCAGCGCACGCCGGGCTGCCAGCCCTTGTTCTTCAGCTGTTGTGCGGCCGAGGCGAGCGCATCCGGCACCGAGTTCCAGATGTCGATGCGGCCGTCGCCGTCGAGATCGACGCCGTGCTTGTAATACTCCGACGGCAGGAACTGGGTGAGGCCGGTGGCGCCGGCCCAGGATGACCGCATGTCCTTGCGCGTCACCGCGCCTTCGCTGAGGATCTTCAGCGCCAGGATGAATTCTGTGCGGTACTGATCCTTGCGCCGGCCGACATAGGCCTGCGTCGCCACCACGCGCAACGTGTCGTGGGGCAGCCTGTAGCGGCCATAGTCGGTCTCGCGGCCCCAGATCGCGAGCACGGTGGTCGCGGGGACGCCGAAGCGGGTCTCGATTTCAGAAAGCGCCGCGCGGTATTTCTGCATCAGCCGCTGGCCTTCCGAGGCCAGCCGCGCGATGGAGGCCTCCTTCACATAGTCGGCCGGGACCTGCACGAACTCGGCTTGCGATGGAGCACCGGTCGCCGGCCGTCCCGGGAGGATCAAATCGGGCAGCTTGTAGTCGGGTTCGAGACCGCGGGTCTCAGTATCGAAGGTGGCGCGCGATACACCGGCCTTTTGCGCTTCCGGCCAGAGTGACGCGATGAACTGTGTGAACGCGGCGTCGGCGGCGGAGGCGGGGCCGGCGAGGAGCGTCGCCAGCGTAATCACCGTGAAGCCGAAGACGTGTCGGCGAAACATCGGCCATCCCGTGTTCGGCTGTACCGTGATCATCTTCCTCGCATCAATGTTTGGCGTCCTGATGAGCGGCCTGCATGGAGTCGTTGGACAGTTTATCGACGAAGGCGATACCGATCGCCGAGAGAATGAACAGCCCGTGGATGATGGTCTGCCACATCACACCGGTCTCGGTGTAGTTGGTGGTGCGCCCGGCGCCGCCCAGATTGCCGGCCTCGATGAAGGTGCGCAGCAGGTGGATCGAGGAGATGCCGATGATCGCCATCGCCAGCTTGATCTTGAGCACGCTGGCGTTGACGTGGCTGAGCCATTCCGGCTCGTCGGGGTGGCCCTCGAGATTGAGCCGCGAGACGAACGTCTCGTAGCCGCCGACAATCACCATCACCAGCAGGTTCGAGATCATCACCACGTCGATCAGGCCCAGCACCACCAGCATGATCTGCTGCTCATTGAACTCGGCGGCATGGGAGATCAGGTGCCACAGTTCCTTCAGGAACAGCACCACATAGACGCCCTGTGCCACGATCAGCCCGATATAGAGCGGAAGCTGCAGCCAGCGCGAACCGAAGATCAGCATCGGCAGCGGGCGCAGGGCGGCTCTGGCGCCGCGCGGCGGCAACGGGGTTTCGGGCGTCAGCGACATCGGAAAACGCACTCCTTATGGATGGCGCGCAATTGAATCACAAAATCGATATTCGCCTGTGTGAAATGCGCGGAAAATCGAGCTTCAATAGGTGCAGCGTTTGGGCGCTGGTGTGACGGCCGGCAGCGGCGTTTCACCGCAGCCGGCCGTCACATGGCGATCAGCGCGTCAGCTTCTTGTACTTGACCCGGTGCGGGATCACCGAATCCTGGCCGAGCCGGCGCATCTTGTCCTTCTCGTAGTCCTGGAAGTTGCCTTCGAACCATTCGACATGGCTGTCGCCTTCGAAGGCCAGGATATGCGTGGCGATACGATCGAGGAACCAGCGGTCATGGCTGATGATGACGGCGCAGCCGGCGAAATCCTCCAGCGCCTCTTCCAGCGCGCGCAGCGTATCGACGTCGAGGTCGTTGGTCGGTTCGTCGAGCAGCAGCACGTTGGCGCCCGACTTCAGCATCTTCGCGAGATGCACGCGGTTGCGTTCACCGCCTGAGAGCGCGCCGACCTTCTTCTGCTGGTCGGCGCCCTTGAAGTTGAAGGACGAGCAATAGCCGCGCGAATTCACCTCGCGCTTGCCGAGCAGGATCAGTTCGTTGCCGCCGGAAATCTCCTCCCAGACGGTCTTGTTGCCGTCGAGATTGTCGCGCGACTGGTCGACATAACCGAGATGCACGCTCTCGCCGACGGTGATGTCGCCCTTGTCAGGGGTTTCCTGCTTGGTGATCATCCGGAACAGCGTGGTCTTGCCCGCGCCATTGGGACCGATCACGCCGACGATACCGCCCGGTGGCAGCTTGAAGGTGAGATCGTCGATCAGCATGCGGTCACCGAAACCTTTGCTGAGGCCTTCGAAGTCGACGACGTTCTGGCCGAGCCGCTCGGCCACAGGAATCGTGATCTGCGCGGTCTGGGTCTGCTTCTCGCTGGCCTGCTTCAACAGGTCTTCGTAACGCTGGTAACGCGCCTTGGACTTGGCCTGACGCGCCTTGGGCGAAGAGGCGATCCATTCCTGCTCGCGGGCCAGCGTCTTCTGGTGCGCGGCGTCCTCGCGGCCTTCTTGCTCCAGCCGCTTCTGCTTCTGCACCAGCCACGACGAGTAGTTGCCTTCGTAGGGGATGCCCTTGCCGCGGTCGAGTTCGAGAATCCAACTGGTGACGTTGTCCAGGAAGTAGCGGTCGTGGGTTACGATCAGGATCGCGCCGGGATAGTTGCGCAGATGGCCTTCCAGCCACGACACCGACTCGGCGTCGAGATGGTTGGTCGGTTCGTCCAGCAGCAGCAGTTCGGGCGCATCGAGCAGCAGGCGGCACAGTGCGACACGGCGGCGTTCACCGCCTGAGAGCTTGGTGACATCGGAATCATCCGGCGGGCAGCGCAGCGCGTCCATCGCCTGGTCGACCTTGCTGTCGAGATCCCACAGGCCCTGGGCCTCGATCTCGTCCTGCAGCTTTGTCATCTCGTCGGCGGTCTCGTCCGAGTAGTTCATCGCCAGTTCGTTGTAACGATCGAGAATCGCCTTTTGCTTGGCGACACCCTCCATCACGTTTTCGCGCACGGTCTTGGTGGCATCGAGCTGCGGTTCCTGCTCGAGGTAGCCGACCCGGGCGCCCTCGGCGACCCAGGCCTCGCCGTTATAGTCCTTGTCGAGGCCGGCCATGATCCGCAGCAGCGTCGATTTGCCGGAGCCGTTGACGCCGAGCACGCCGATCTTGGCGTCCGGATAGAACGACAAGTGCACGTTATCGAGCACCTTGCGGGTGGGGTAGCTCTTGGTCAAACCCTGCATGAAGTAGACGAACTGACGGGCCATCGTGATCCTTGAAAAGACGTGGAACCTGAAGATCTGGGGACCTAAAGATCCGGGGAGTCTTTGTTAGCGCGGGGAAATTGCTGCTGCTGATGTAGCGGGGCGGCTCCCAAAGGGCAACCGGGACGGTAACTCTTTGGAAAGCTTAACGACAATCGTTTGCCGGGCATTAACAGTGAAAACCGCATTTTAATCACTTCAGCCGCAAACTTGTTGCTCGTCGCCACCCAGCAACAGATGCGTGTCATGGCGTTTCTCGATCCTTCAGTGCGCTCCGCAGCGAGCACCCGCGATCCCGGCCTGGTCCGGGAGGTCGTCGATTTCCTGCGCCAGTTCGTGGTTGCAGCGTTCGATCCCTACCGCCCCGAGCATCACTACATGCGCGGCCCAGGGCCTGCCTGGCACGCCAAGCATGATGGGCCGGACCAGCCCGCTCGGCCGGACTGAGGCCTCCCCGCAACGTGTCTTGCGCCTTTGAGGATTGCGGGTGACCATGGAGTTCCTCGCGATTGGCTTCCTCGATCGCGATTCTCACGATCGATGGTGATCCAAGATGGCGTTGCGCTGTGCAATTCTCGACGACTATCAGAATGTTGCGCTGAAACTGGCCGACTGGACTCCGATCCGCGATCGCGTCGACCTGACAGTGTTCGACCAGCCGTTCGCCAGCGCCGCTGACGCCATCAGCGCTTTGCAGGATTTCGAGATCGTCTGCGCCATGCGCGAGCGCACGCCGTTCCCTGGCGATGTGCTCTCGGCGCTGCCGAAACTCAAGTTGCTGCTGACCTCTGGCATGCGCAACGCCTCCTTCGACCTGGAGACGGCGAAGCAGCGCGGCGTCACCGTCTGCGGCACCGGCAATGTCGGAAATCCGACCGCGGGCCTCGCCATCGGCCTGATGCTCGAGCTCACCCGCAAGATCGGTTTCGAGAACGCCCGCATGAAGGCCGGCGAAGCCTGGCAAGTGACCGTCGGACAGGATGTCGAGGGCAAGACGCTCGGCGTCGTCGGCCTCGGCAAGCTCGGCACCAAGGTAGCCCTGATCGCCAAGGCGCTCGGCATGAACGTGAAGGCGTGGAGCACCAATCTGACCAAGGAGACCTGTGATGCGGCCGGGGTCGCCTACGCCACCAAGGAAGAGCTGTTCGCAACGTCGGACGTGATCACCATCCACACGGTGCTTTCCGCTCGCTCGAAGGGCCTCGTAAGTCGCGATGATCTCGCACGGATGAAGCCGACCAGCTACCTGATCAACACCGCGCGTGGAGCGCTGGTGGACGAAGGGGCCTTGCTGGAGCTGCTGCAGCAGCGCCGCATCGCGGGCGCGGGGCTCGACACGTATTCCCAGGAACCGCTTCCGGTCGATCATCCGCTACGCAAGCTCGACAATGTCGTGATCACGCCGCATCTCGGTTACGTCACCGAGGAGAACTACCGCCGTTATTACGAGGACATGGTCGACGGCATTGCCGCCTGGTTGAAGGGGGCGCCGGTGCGGCTGATTTCGTAACCCGCAGGCTGCAGGGTTACGCTCAAACAAAAGGGCCTCCGTTCTGAGAACGGAGGCCCTTTTTTCAAACCCTTGGAAACGTCAGCGCACCGTGACCGGCGCCGGCAGCGGCGGCACCACGGTGGGGCCGGTGCCGGGAATGTTGGCGGCGGCCTGGCCGTTGTATTGGCCCTGGTACTGTCCCTGACCTTGGTACTGCTGGATCGGCGCAGCCGATGCGGTGGTGGCGGCCGGAATCGGCGGCTTGCCGCCCGGCAACACCACGACACGGGTGCCGACCTTGGTGCGATCGAACAGGTCGGTCACGTCTTCATTGAGCATGCCGATGCAGCCCGACGAGACGAACTTGCCGATGGTCGACGGCTGGTTGGTGCCGTGAATGCGATAGACGGTCGATCCCAGGTACATCGCACGCGCACCGAGCGGATTGCCGTCGCCGCCGGCCATGAAGCGCGGCAGATAGGGCTGGCGCTCAATCATCTCCGGTGGCGGATGCCAATCCGGCCACTCGGCCTTGCGGGTGATCTTCTGCACGCCGGTCCAGGTGAAGCCGTCGCGGCCGACGCGGACGCCGTAGCGGATCGCCCGGTTGTTGCCGAGGACGTAATAGAGCTGGGTGTTCGGCGTATCGACGATGATGGTGCCGGCCGGCTCCTTGGTGACGTAGTTGACTTCCTGCCGGCGCAGTCGCTCAGGCAGCTCCTCGCGCGGGCCGGTTTCCGGCTGCTCGTCGGCGGGCAGCGACATCACACTGCTCGGCCGGCCGTCGGGGCCGAGCTGAACGGGCGCAGATGGCTGCGAATTGAGTGAGCCGGTGACCTGGCCTTGTCCGTCCATTCCGCCGGGCGGACGCGGACGGTCTGCGGGATCGATAAAACCGCCGCCCGGGGCGCCGCGATTGGCGTAAGCGCCGTCAACCGGCCGGTTCGAATACACCGGCGGCGGGCTGGGGCGGCCATAACGCGGATCGTCGGGCGACATCACTGGTCCCAGCGGGGCCGGGCCGGGCGTCGACAGTGCCGTCGAAGACGGCGCCTGAGGACCGCCATCGTCAATTGCGTCGAAATCCGGCAGCGCGCTATCGGGCGGGTAGGCGCCAGGGGGCGGTCCGGCGTAGGGGCTTTGTGAATATCCTTGCGGAGGATAGCCCTGAGCCATCACGGCGGAGGTTCCCGCCATGCCGGCCACGGCGACCGCAAAAATTGTCAGAATGCGTTTGTCCATCATCACCCTTTATAGCCCGCGACCCGACACCGGAAGGTTAATGTGGTGATTGCGCAGGATAGCGGCACATTCAAGACCGGGCATGCGAAAACCGGCCAAAAGTGGCTGACATTTTTGCGAGATTGCGTTCATCGGCCGTTGTTCAGACAGATGAACGCCGGCAAGGGCCCCGAAGCGCTCTGAAAGCCCACTTTTCATGATCCTGTGATCGTCGCTTGGGCTATCCTCGTAAGCGCCTGATTCGCAGCCAATTGGAGCGATCCGGTTCCTGTTTGTGCCGCGTTTGTGTCAGTTCACCCACTGAATCCTGGTTCACCCAAATAACTTCGCGGTCCGCGCATCGCGAAGGCGATGAGGACTCCATGCTACCGGGCATCCGTTTCCTTTTTGCGACCGTGGTGCTGTCGGTCTCGGTGCTGGTGTTTGGTCTGGGCGCGGCAGCGCTGTTACGTGCAGCGCATGATGATTTCACCAACCTGCCTCCGGTGCAGGTCTCGCGTGAGGCCAAGGTTGCACATGAGCGCGACGCCCGCCAGGCGACACTGGCTCTGCTTCGCGTCGAGATGATCGCCGATCAGGACAGCAACGTCGAGAAAATGGCCTCGGTGGCTGCCGCTGCGCGTGCAGCCGAGACGACCGATAAACCGATGATGCCGGATGCGACCGCGCCGGACTCTGCTGCGGCCGTCATGCCGTCTGCTCCGACACCTCAATCCGATGCAATCGTGCCGGCTGCGACTGAGCAGGTTGTCGTCGGCAAGAGCGCGCCGCCCGCAGCGGACTCGTCGCCGACTGTGGTGGCTGCGGCGAACCCACTCCCGCCGGTCTCGGATGCACCGCCACCGGTTGCGACCACGACGGCGGACGCAGGTGGGATGCCGGACGCGGCTTCAAATCCCGACATGCAGGTTGCCGCACTCGCCGATCCCGCCGCCGCCAGTGCAGAGTTGCCGACGGCCTCTCCTGTCCAGGCCGCGCCGTCGGAGCCCGTTGCGAAATCGGCATCGAAAGCTGCCGGGGCAGCCAAACCTGCACATGCACAGCGGAAGACGGTTCAGCGCCGCAAAGTCGTGTCACGCGGGCGCGCGCACGCCGCGGCGCAGGTCATGCAGCAGCAGATGCAGCCCAACGATCCGTTCGCCGGCTTTGGCACTCAGCGCACGGCTGCGTTCCCGCGATAAATTAGGCCGGCCCTGTCGCGATCTCCGGTCCGTCCGCCTGTCCCCATTCCGACCAGGAGCCGTCGTACAGCGCCGAGCCGCGCACGCCCAGGCGATAAAGTGCGAGCGTCAGCACCGCCGCCGAAACGCCGGAGCCGCAGGTGGTCACCACCGGGCGCTGCAAATCGAGCCCCTCGCCGGTGAACAGCTGCTTCAGCTCCGCGACCGGTTTCATCGTGCCGGTCCTGGCATCGAACAGGTCGTTGTAGGGCAGGTTCAGGCTTGTGGGGATATGGCCGGCGCGCAGACCCGGCCGCGGCTCGGGCACGGTGCCCGCAAAGCGGGGGCGGGCGCGGGCGTCGATCACCTGTTCGCGGCGCGAAGCGATGGTGTCGACGAGTTGCGCCTTGCTGCGCACGTAGGACGGATCGAGTTTCGCGGTGAAGTGTCCGGGCCGCGGCGACACCGCACCCGACTGCACCGGGCGCCCTTCCGCCCGCCACTTCTGCAGGCCGCCGTCCAGCACCTTGATGTTGCGATGGCCGAAACTCAGGAACATCCACCAGGCGCGCGGCGCCGCGACCCAGCCTCCGGAATCATAGGCGACCACGAGATCGTCGCTGGAGATGCCCAGCGCCCCGACGTCGCGCCCGAATTGCTGCTCCTCGGGATACATGTGCGGCAGCGCGCTGCCGTGATCCGACACCGCATCGACGTCGAAGAACACCGCGCCGGGAATGTGCGCGGCGAGGTAGTCGTCCGCCGGCAGCGGCAGCACGCCCGGCATCTTGAACGACGCATCGATGATGCGAACCTTGGGGCCGTCGAGATGGTCGGCCAGCCACTGCGTGGAGACCAGTGGATCGTCGCTCAAGGTGTTCGGGCTTGCGCTCATCGTCGTCTCCGTTACTTCGGTTGCCGCGGCGCGACTGTCTCGGTCGGGCCGCCGGCATCGCGCCAGGCGGCATACCCGCCGGCGATGTGCGCGACCGGCTTCAGCCCCATGTCCTGCGCGGTCTTGGCGGCCAGCGCCGAACGCAAGCCGCCTGCGCAATGGAAGATGAATTTCTTGTCCTGCTGGAAAGCCGGCTTGGCGTAGGGGCTTGCCGGATCGATCCAGAATTCGAGCATGCCGCGGGTGCAGGCGAATGCGCCGGGGATGCGTCCATCGCGCTCGATCTCGCGTGGGTCACGGATGTCGACGATCACCACGTCACCGCCCTGTGCCGCCTTGATGGCGTCATCAGCGCTCATAGTTTCGATCTGGGCATTGGCTTCGTCGACAAGCGCCTTGTAGCCGCGATGAATGGTCTGGGGCATGGGGTGTTGGACCTTGTTTGTTTCCAGAGATTTTTTGTCCGTAGCCCGGATGAGCGAAGCGATATCCGGGGATCTGATGCGCCGACCCGGATGTCGCGCTACGCGCTCATCCGGGTTACGGAAGATCGTTACCGCACCAGTTCCTTCATGGCGTTTTCCAGCCCCTCGAGGGTCAGCGGATACATCCGCTCCGCAAACAGCCGGCGGATGATGGTGGTCGATTCCGAATAGTCCCAGTGCTTCTGCGCCACCGGGTTGAGCCAGATCGTGTGCGGATAGGTCCGCGTCACGCGGTCGAGCCACACCGTGCCGGCTTCCTCATTGACATGTTCGACCGATCCGCCGGGAACCACGATCTCGTACGGGCTCATCGAGGCATCGCCGACGAACACCACCTTATAGTCGTGCGGATACTTGTGCAGGATGTCCCAGGTCGGCGTGCGATCGGTGAAGCGGCGCTTGTTGTTCTTCCACACGCCCTCATAGAGGCAGTTGTGGAAGTAGAAATATTCCATGTGCTTGAATTCGGTCTTCGCCGCCGAGAACAGCTCTTCCACCTGCTTGATGTGGGAATCCATCGAGCCGCCGATATCGAAGAAGATCAGCACCTTCACCGCATTGCGCCGTTCCGGGCGCATGTGCACGTCGAGATAGCCGTGGTTGGCGGTCTCCTTGATGGTGGTGTCGAGATCGAGCTCGTCCGGCGCGCCGGTGCGCGCGAACTTGCGCAGGCGGCGCAGCGCCACCTTGATGTTGCGGATGCCGAGCTCGACATTGCCGTCGAGGTCCTGGAACTCGCGGCGATCCCATACCTTCACCGCGCGGTTGTTGCGGTTCTTCTCCTGGCCGATGCGGATGCCTTCGGGATTGTAGCCGTGGGCGCCGAACGGCGAGGTGCCGCCGGTGCCGATCCACTTGTTGCCGCCCTGGTGCCGGCCCTTCTGCTCCTTCAGCCGCTCGCGCAAGGTTTCCATGAGCTTGTCCCAGCCCATGGCCTCGATCTGTTTCTTCTCTTCCTCGGTCAGGTATTTCTCGGCGAGCTTCTTCAGCCATTCCGCCGGGATATCCGCCTTCTCCATGGCATCGAGCAGGTTCTCGAGCCCCTTGAAGGTGGCGCCGAAGACACGGTCGAACTTGTCGAGGTTGCGCTCGTCCTTCACCAGCGAGGCGCGGGACAAATAGTAGAAATTCTCCACCGTCTGCTCGGCGAGGTCGGCGTTGAGCGCCTCGATCAGGGTCAGATATTCGCGCAGGGTCACGGGGACCTGCGCATCGCGGAGAGATGTGAAGAATTGTAGAAACATGAACGGCAGTTTGCCCGTGAAGGGCCTGCCGTCAAGCGCCCCGGCGGCAATATTGTCCGCGGGAGGCGCCCGGCAAGGCAGGCATGTTTTGCGCGGCGACGGGCGGCTGCGGTCTGGACCGGCCCGGTTTTTCAACTAAAGTCGGTGTGTTGGGCTCCGGGGCACAGCGCCGTCCGGGCGGTTTGCCGTCGCTGGGAGCTTTGGAAAAACGGGGGATTGGCTGATGGGTATCATTGTTTGGCTTATCGTCGGCGCCATCGCAGGCTGGCTTGCCGGGCTGATCGTCAAGGGCGCGGGTTTCGGCCTGATCGGCAACATCATCATCGGCATCATCGGTGCGGTGGTGGCGGGCTGGCTGCTGCCGCGCCTCGGCATCTTCCTTGGCGGCGGTATCATTGCCGAAATCATCAATGCTGCGATCGGCGGCATCATCGTTCTCATCATCCTGTCGCTGATTCGGCGCGCGTGACGAGAGTTTTCAGGTTGGGACGACCGCCGCAATGGCGGTCGTTTCATGTGTGCAGAAGCGAGGCGGACTTTCGATGAAATTTACCGGCACCAAAGATTACGTTGCGACCGATGACCTCAAGATCGCCGTCAATGCGGCCATCGTGCTTGAACGTCCGTTGCTGGTGAAAGGCGAGCCGGGCACCGGCAAGACGGTGCTCGCCGAGGAGGTCGCCAAGGCGCTGAACGCGCCGCTTTTGACCTGGCACATCAAGTCCACCACCAAGGCGCAGCAGGGCCTTTACGAATACGACGCGGTGTCGCGGCTGCGCGACAGCCAGCTCGGCGACCCCAGGGTGTCCGACATCGGCAACTACATCAAGCGCGGCAAGCTGTGGGATGCGTTCACGTCCGACCAGCGCCCGGTGCTGCTGATCGACGAGATCGACAAGGCCGACATCGAATTTCCCAACGATCTGCTGCTCGAACTCGACCGCATGGAATTCCATGTCTACGAGACCGGCGAAACCATCAAGGCCGCCAAGCGCCCGATCGTAATGATCACCTCGAACAACGAGAAGGAATTGCCCGACGCCTTCCTGCGCCGTTGCTTCTTCCACTACATCAAGTTCCCCGACATCGACACCATGAACCAGATCG